>CADEDO010000123.1 GCA_902826115.1 uncultured Nitrosomonas sp. | reverse complement strand
TCATCAAGCCAAATGACGTCAGAGGATCGCATGCGGACAAAGAAATTTGCCGGCACGCAAATCTTTCCGATGCTTCGACTTTCATCCTCAACCAACCACGGCGCATCCAATTGCATTGGGTGCTCTAATTTCAGCAAATTGACCGCCAATCGATTTTCAAAATCAATTTGCGTCGGCTGAAGGATGGAGAATCCTCCAAAAGCGGACCCCCGATGCTGGGCGATGCCTTCTAAATCAACACAAGGGTAATGACTCCTTACTGCATGGATCAGCTTGGTTTTTCCGCTGCCTGTAGGTCCTGTAACCACCAGTAATTGCTTATTTTCGCTGAATGTATCAATGACATTCATTAGAAATGCACGCACTTTTTTATAACCGCCAACAATCAGCGGTCTTTCAACACCGGCCTCTTTTAGCCATTGCTGGGTGATCTGCGACCGCTTGCCGCCGCGAAAACAATACAGCACGGTCCGGGGATTTTCCTGCACAAACTTCAGCCACTGATCCAGACGAACTTGTTTCACAGAACCTGAAACAATCTGATAACCCAGGCGGATTGCGGCTTCCTGACCCTGATGCTTGTACGTAGTCCCGACCAGCACCCGATCTTCATTATCCAGTATGGGGATGTTGACGGACCCGGGCAGAGAGCCTTGCAGAAATTCGACCGGCGCGCGCACATCGATCAGCGGCGTTTCCGTTACGAATAATGCTGTTAATTCATCCATGCCGATGCCTTGTCTACTCAAAGACCACCGCTTTGTGTTGGCGAGGCAAAACCTGTCCGACAATCTCGGCGGATTTAAATTTGCTGCGCAGGGCTTGGATCATGGCGTGACTGACTGCTGGGGAAACACTCAATAACAAGCCTCCGCTTGTCTGTGGATCATGAATTAAAAGCCTGTGAAGTTGGTCCAGATTGGAGACATCGATGTTAGGCTCAGTGTATTCCGCATTTGTCCTGTGCGCCTTGGTCAAAAAAGAGCGTTCTAAACAGGAAAAAGTCTTGGTAAAGCGTGGGAGTTTTTCTGCCTGAATGCTTAAAGTCACCTGGCTGGCGTTGGCAAGTTGCATGGAATGACCGGAAAAACCAAAACCTGTGATATCCGTCGCAGCGTGAACGGCTGCTTGTAGATCCGCAGTCATGTAATCAATGGCGTTATTGATGGTAGCCATGCTCTGCAAGGCTACCAGGATATCGTCTTCCTGGGATTGTTGTCTTTTCAAGGAAGCCGTCATGGTTCCCGTGCCCAGCGCTTTTGTGAGAATCAAATGATCTCCGGCTTGAGCCCCGGCATTGGTCCATACTCGGTTGGGATTGACAAATCCGGTGACCGATAGGCCAAACTTCAACGTATCATCATCAATGGAATGTCCGCCGACGAAATTGGCCCCTGCCTCGGCGATTTTGTCACTGGCGCCTTGCAGCACGTCAACGATGATGTGTTCAGCCATGCTGGCCAAAGGAAATGCCAGAATCCCCATGGCGGTTGTCGGTTTGCCGCCCATGGCATAAACATCGCTGAGCGCATTGGCGGCGG
>CADEDO010000122.1 GCA_902826115.1 uncultured Nitrosomonas sp. | reverse complement strand
TTACCCTCAATGCGCGTTGAAGAGCCGATGCTTTCAATCGTGGCGATGCGGCGCAAGGCTTTCAACCGATCCGGTGCCAAAGTGCCAAGGGCACGCCAGGCACCCTTAAATTCGTCTATTTCAGATAGTAAGGCCAGCAATTCATGCGTGATTTGGATAGTTTCGGTTTTCATCATACCCGAATATATACCCGATTATGCTGGAATGTCCATCGGAATAGTTGCCGGATTATGCCGGATACGCCATCTAATATTTCGTACAAAATATTTTTTATTAGTCCCCCATTTTAACTATTGTTAAAATTTGTTATCAATTATTTCCAGCAGGTATGGTTATTGATATTGTTTGAATTTACCAATCAAATTTTCAACGTTCTTTTATTCTTAGGCGCATCTATTAGCGTTAACGTAGCTTTCTCCCCATCATACGTAATGGCTACATCTTTCCCAGCAACAGGTTTGCCATCAACAGCATTTAATTGATGCACAATATAATCCTTATTGACCTGCTGATAAAAAACAGCATTGTCTTTATCAACATGAATGATTTGCCCTTCATATTGATTTTTATCGACAGGTGTTTTAGCTAAATAGATATTGTAGACACCCGGCTTGATACCTTCATCAACCTTCTTGATAGTGCCAATCGTTTCCCATTCATTATTATTCTGAGTTTGTAGAATCTTTTGTCCATTCATTACAATCATTCGTAGCTTTGCGGGTGTCGTCATTTCAAATTAGTTGTTAGTAGGATTGATAGCAAGTCTAAATTATCCCGCTTCCTGTTGTCCGGCAATTTCATCCAGTATTTTCATGAGATCGAAAGACTCTGATCTTTCCATGCCGTGTAGAAAGGCAATCAATTGCAGTGCACCGCTGCCCTTGGCTGAGAAACTGCCATCTTGCAGTGCTTTGATGGTGAACTGAACGATATTTGGGCAATTTCTGCCTTGCTCAAAATAATCACTAATCTTGGTCTTTAGTAATTCCTTATTATCGTTAGACAGATCACGCATTAAATCTTGTGGCTTGCGCTTGTCTTTTTTAATCAGATTGTAAATAGAGTCCAGCAATGAAAGCGGGGCGGTTTGTTTCTGATCGTTGTTGTTATCTGGAGTCGTATTCGATTTGCTTTCAGCATTGGATACTCGATCATCCGCAGAATTAGACTGGGGCGTTTTTTTCAGCTTTAAGAATTTACTGAATTGGTATACATCCAATCGTGATATTTCTTCTTGTGTACTGAGTGCCAGCCAAGTGATTACTTCATCCTTATTGGCTTTATACAGCCTGGTTAAATCATAGAGTGCTGTGACATCGGTGCAACGGCCTGTCCGGTACACATCTGCGAGTGGATCAGGCAGATCAAGAAGTGTAGCGTGCATGGTGATATAAGGATTGGTTTTGCCGATCAGCCTTGCAATTTCAGACTTGGTTTTACCGCCCGCCAGTTGCCGCCCAATAAAGTCAGCAATCTCTCTGGAAGTTAAGTCATCTCTTTGCAGATTCTCGATCACCTGATCCGCTTCACTGTAATCGGTATCAATGAATGCAGGAATCTTGGTTAATCCGGCATTGATGCTGGCGCGATAGCGTCTTGCGCCATGATTAATGATATAGGTTCCCGGTTTATCCGGATTGGGGCGAACCGATATGGGTGATTTCACTCCGCGTAATTTAATCGTCTCCGTTAATTCTCGTAACGTTTCCTGATTAAATTCCTTCCGGGGTTGATGGATATCTTCGCTGATCAGCGTGATGTCAATTTCTGTCGCGCCGATA
>CADEDO010000121.1 GCA_902826115.1 uncultured Nitrosomonas sp. | reverse complement strand
AACCGGCGAATCACTCTTTGCATTTAAAACCCTGAATGCTGTTACCTCAATTCCGACTTGTTGTGCAAGATCAAGCATAACGGCTTCCCATAAACTTACTCGCTCAGTATCGTTCTGTGAAGAAAACTTGGCAATCCAAAGTTCACCGGCATCCTCAATCGCCGCTTTAGGTCGCGCTCCGCCAAGCGATGAGCCAGGCTGAGCAAGCATGGCAAGATCAGCGGCAGTCTCAGTACCGCTTTCAAAATGTCTGGCTGCGGTTTCAAGTTACCGCATATGAATCAGCTTTGGGATATTTGTATGCCCTGCAAGAAACACCTCTGGCATATGACTGTGACTTAAGCGAAGTCCACCCATGCGCATGTAATCACTAACACCCAACATATAGTCACTGTCACTTAAAAAGATACCGGTAGCACGTGTCTGAACCAATCTACCCCAACGATCCGGTGAAATATCCTGGAAAGCACCCCAAAGCCTGTTGCTCAAATACGGCATATTAACCAGTAAGGGAAGTTCCGGGTCAATAGCGAAGCGATTCGGATGTTTGATCCAGGTGCGCTCATAGATGAAGCGGTAATTTTCCCTACCACGACTTTTATGGATTTCAAGGTGACCAATGCGATGCAATTGTCCTTGCCAATCCAATGAAACAAGCAGGTGCGTATCACTCATTTAGAAACCCTGACTCGTTTGGGTAGTTTCTCATCCATCAGATCCAAACCGAGGGAATCATGGGTACGATCCATCAGCATTTCGAGCTCATCGGCTTTACCGAGGATATATAACGCCATCGCGTAATTGCCCATACTGGTATTTGGTTCGCCGCGTTCAATTTTTGCAACTGTTACCCGTGTAACGCCCATGCGCTCCGCCATCAATTGCACAGTAATTCCCCGGCGCTTTCTTGCGTCACGAATGTCACCACCGAGTTTCTTCAGGACTTGTTCAACACGAAATGATCTGACAGACATAATGAATACTATATCGTACATTAAATTTTATAAAGATCACTATAGTATGCTATATAAGTATTAAATACCGAATAACTGTCAGCGGGCACGACCTCTGCGTTTGCCCAATCCGCCATCTTCCTTCACAAAGGCTCTCGGCTTCCTAAAAACGGCGCTTATTTCCCCGGGCATTGACGCAAATAACCCTTCTTCCCGCAATGAGCGATAATCAGAGCCCTCTACGGTTAGCACATCTTTTAGTATTTAATTAATAAGGCTATGTTCGCGTTAATTATTGGTAGTCATATAACCTAATGAATTTTCGGCAAAATATCAATTTCTGGTTTTTTACTCTAATGATCTGTTTATAAATGATAATTAGTGTTTATTTGCAGCGACCAACAATTAAAACTAACATAGCCATTAATAAAGATTGCCCGTACCCCTCAAGCTACCCTAAATTTGATGGGCTCCAGGTTATCAGTGTTAACCGTCTGCCGAACTTTCCATAAATCATAATTGCTTTGCAGTAAAAGCCAACTTTCTGGAGATCTTCCAAGAACTTTTGAAAGCCTAATAGCCATTTCTGGC
Organism: uncultured Nitrosomonas sp.; assembly: GCA_902826115.1. Lineage (GTDB taxonomy): Bacteria > Pseudomonadota > Gammaproteobacteria > Burkholderiales > Nitrosomonadaceae > Nitrosomonas. The sequence continues at coordinate 294 of CADEDO010000121.1, read as the reverse complement.
GAAACGTCTGAAACTCCATTTATCAAGCGACTAAAGGTACTAACAGCCACACCTAAGCGCTTAGCAATTTGATTGCCAGAAATTTCATCGAACGGATCAATATACGTTCTTTTAATCAGTTCTCCCGGATGGGGTGGGTTATGTTGCTGAATAGTCATTAGTGATAATCCTCATAGTTCACAACGTATGCATCGCCATCTTCAAATCGGAACACAATACGCCAATTTTTGCTAACATCGATAGCCCAGTGATCTTTAAGTTTACCTTTCAACTCATGTAGTCGATAACCTGGAA
>CADEDO010000120.1 GCA_902826115.1 uncultured Nitrosomonas sp. | reverse complement strand
ATTTATCTAAAAAATCTTGCTGTCAGAATAGTATTTTGGGTGACAAAAAAGTGCAGGCCCAGAGAAATTCGGTTTGCCCGTGCTTGCCAATTCAGCTCAAACCGGAATTCTTACTTGGCAGTGCATATCTGATTGCTGAATTTCTGAGTAAGCTCTAGTTAGGAACAGGTCAGAAAGCTGATGCCTGGAAAGTTTTCAACGCTGATTGACACTTAGAAAGCACCAAATGGCACCTTTGGCATGGCAATGTTGAAAGAGCACTAGACCGAATCGAGGATTGCGTAGTGATCATTGATGATCGAGCAATTCGCTATACAAACCGAAAGAAATTTCTAAAACACCTAGACGAATTGGACATCTACATTCGAAATAATCAACGTTTGATTCCGAATTACGGCGAGAAGTGGCGCTATGGCGAAGCGATTTCGACCAGTTTTATGGAGTCGACGATTAACGAAGTCGTCGCTAAGCGAATGGTTAAAAAGCAGCAAATGCAATGGACGCATAAAGGTGCAACATTATCTGTTGCAAACGAGAACAGCTGTGCTCAACAACGACTTACACCGTCACTTTGAACGCTGGTATCCTGAATTGAAGATTGTGAACAGCGTCGATAGACCGATACCAAAAATGAAAAAGGCGGCCTGAATTATTTATAAATACCCCCCCCGCTTTTTTATGCTCTTGAATAATAACCCCCGTTGAAAAGGGGGTCGGGGTCGGGGTCGGGGTCGGCGAAGCCGGGGGGATCTAAATTAATATTGCTGCAGGAAATACGCTATCGCTGTTTCAACAGCGGCAAGGTGAGGATTTTTTCCATCCGCGAGCTTGGTTGGCGTCATTGTTTTTACAACAGTGCGCTTTCCATTAACTTCCGCATCCAAATAGACAATAAAAACACTGGCTTTATTAGGATTTTCTTTTTCCGTATATAGTGTGCGCTTGTATTCTTCATCACCTAACGATCGAAACTCCTCTTCGCTCATAACTGAGGCAATACCATCAACCACATTCTTCTGTGTTGCTGATGCGATTCCTGCACCAATTAGTCCACCCAAAAATCCACCAGTTACATCTCGACGCAGCTCTGACTTCAGGTTCGCATAGACAACCAAGTGGTGTATTTTTATTTTTGGTATCTCTCCAGTTGCATTAAATTTTTCGTAAGCCCTGTGTTGGAGTATGCGAGTTACAGGCGGATTTAAGCGTGCGTCCCCACGGCGATAAGTGCCATAAGCCTCACTGGTTATTGCCAGGCTAAATATTTTGTTCTCTTTTTCTGATGCCGGCCTAAGGTCAGCAACATTGGCCGCATCCGACTCCTTGATATTTGGAATATCCACTTTTACGATGGGCGCAGCACAACCCACAAAAAACATGGAACTCAGCAGTAAAATAAGTAATCTCATTTTTTCCTCGGGTATAGAAGATATAGATGCTCCATCCTACTCTAAACCGAGGGCTACCATCAAGAATGGAACCTCAAAGTGCTATTATCCACCGAGCACTAATAACTGAAGGAGAAGCGTCTATGAAACAGAATATAATCTATGTGGGTCTTGATGTCGTTAAAGTTATAATTTTGGGGTCTGCGAGACCAAAGTCATCATGGATATTTTCGCGGCTAAGATCGTATTCTCCATGAAGCAGTATATGCTTCCATGCCAGTACATTTCCTTTTTTTCAGAGTAACAAGCGCGTATGCGCCCTTCATGCCTAAGATTTTGGTGCTGTGCACGGCATCTTAAGATCAGTTTTAGTAAATCTGACCCCTTGAGGATTAAGTTTTACTAATTACGATAAGTAAAGTAGAATGCAACTCTAGTAAAGACTGCGGAGGTTTGCGATGCCAAGAGTAAGTGCGAAAAGACAAATTACATTACCCGTAGC
>CADEDO010000119.1 GCA_902826115.1 uncultured Nitrosomonas sp. | reverse complement strand
ACAACTCATCCCACGGTAGGCAATCCCTCAGTTTTACCCAGCGATTAGTGGGATCAAGTATCATGCCTGGCGGTGTATCAAATCCTTCGAGGGGCAGTTGCTTTTGACTGACATAACGAATCATAGTGCACGGCTTTTGGTGTTAATTCACATATTTACGTGCACTATTTTACCAAAAAATATACCATTACTCAATATAATCAAATATTTATACTTTTTGAGTAAGCTCTACTTAAATGCCCTGACAGATATTTCTGTATAGAAAAAATTGGAGCCCCCATCAGCTTCTCCAAATGCGGCCAGCTGCCTATTTTTTACAAATCCTCCATTCATAAAACGTGAATACCCAATCGTCACATCAATCAGAGGAGCCAGCTTGTAATTAATACGAGCGTTGATCGATTGCCCGATAAAATCCCCGCTCTGACCGGTGCTGTCACGATTAAAGACGGTAGGAGTCGAAACATTCATCAGATTGTTAAAGCGATCAGTAGTACTTGCCAGCCAGAACCAGCTATAACCGCCATCTATGGATACATCTTTGTGCGGCGAGAATTCAAACACTAATTTGGGCGCCTTAACGTTTTCCATAATAAGATAATCATCGGGTGACCAGGGACGGGCAAACCCGAAGAACCGCTCAAAACGATTATCGGTATTGTCATTTGGATTACGATCACCACTGACAAAGCCATAAAAGGCGCTCAATCTTGGTTTCCAATCATGTTTAATGGAATATCCCACTTCTAATAAATAAGACCAGGCCGATTTCTTCCTGCCATTATCCTGACCAAACTGGTAAATGGCGCCGAAATCGAAATCAACACCGGTATTGGGCACGACCCCGTAAACACGTATGGCAGGGGAATAGATATCCCGCTCAGCTTGCCGCCCATGTCTGTCATCCTGCTTTAGTCCCATGAAATAAGGCTGTATTGTCATTACATCAGACCATTTGCGCCAATGCCCTACAGCGCCATAAAACCATTGGTCTTTGCTGCGCCCATCAAATTCGTTGATGTTACGAATGACAGGCTGCATTCCCCATGCATCGAGCTCCCAATCATTCGATTCTTGCCCGAAAGTGACACGGAAGCCTTCAAAATTATTGGTGGTATTACGCCATTGATTGTTTCCCAGCAATCGCCGGTCTACTGCTTCCCAAGACATGCGGCCACCTCGAATCCTGAGCGGACGACTGTTTCCCAAATCATCCTTGCCTAAAGCGTCCTTGAAATACAATTCGCCATATGTCTGAATCAGCTCAAAAGGATTCCAGTCACGATTGTCTTTTGGAAAATGGCTGTTGTAGCCTCGAGAATCCTGAAATTCGACCGCCATACGAAAAGGGTCGAGTATATTTCTGATACCGATATAGGCTCGAGTCCGAAGCAGGAATTGATGATCAGTTAAAACTTGATTGCGGCGAATATCATCATTACGCAGTTCATAGCGTGTTCGATGATCAATTCCAGCGTCTAACCAGTCAAGATTTCTGAATGCTTCATATTCAGTTTTAGCCAGGTTACGCACGTAGCGAGGCGGGTCAGACTCAGGGTGGGTGGAATAACTACGAGCACGTTGAAAATAGGTTGTTTTTCTTGTAATTTCTGATTCTGCGGTTGCCGCATGAACGGCTGATTGAGTTGCCGGCTGATCTGCAGACACCTGAATAGGGTTAATAGATATTGCGCTTAAAATCGCAGTGTGTAACAAAAGCCAAAGAGACTTCACTTTATTCTCCTAAGTGAGCTCTCCGTCACTACGGTTAAGTCACTGATATCTTATTGTTCTTTAACCTCCTATTTTTTAGGTCAGTACTATATCATTGTTTTCGGGCTAGCCTGATCTTAATTATCAAATCAAGAATTAATCCAACCGGAAAAGCGCCCTGCACCTGGGTATTTATTTTAGCGAAGTAAACATTCATGTTTAATGCAGGCTCGGAATGTTAAAGCGGGGCACGCTTGATGTATATTAG
>CADEDO010000118.1 GCA_902826115.1 uncultured Nitrosomonas sp. | reverse complement strand
CAGCACCTTGTTGTTTGGCCCAGTCGACATCAGCGGAAAAACCGACCAATTCTTGGTCTACGTCGGAACCGCAAACGCCTGAGCTACAGCATGAAGCAGGGTCGAATATCTGTATGGTTGTCATGTTGATTCTCCAATGGTTAAGTTATAAGGATTCGATAAAATAAATAATCAGTTTTAGACTGTGGCTAATATCAAATGTGTTGCTGTTTTTGCACCTCGCGCCGATAGGGCGAAATTGATATATGGATCGTCCAGCATCCACTGGGCGTAATCCGGCTGGCTGACGGATGGTTCGGTACCGAATAATGCCGAGTAGAAGCGGATATTATCCTGCAGATTATCGACGGCAATATGGACATGAAAGCGTTTCATCATTGTCTCCTGGTTAAATACTATTTAGCTGTTTTTTCATCACAACAAACTTCAACAATGCCGCAGGGTGTACCGGTGCAACAGTTCTCGGTGAGATAACCCATGAGCGCATTCATGGTTGCAAAATTTGCCGAATAATAAATGAAGCGGCTTTCCTGCCGGGCAATGACCAGCTCCGCATGCGTCAATTCTTTCAGATGAAAAGACAACGTGGCATTGGGAATGCCTAAATCTTTGGCAAGCTGTCCTGCCGGAACGCCGGATTCGCCCGCTTGAACCAATGTTCGGAATATCGTGAGGCGAGTCTCATGGGCTAACGCGCTCAGGATTTTAATGGCAATATTAATTTCCATGTTTCCACTATATTGGAAATATAAGCTGCCGTCAACTCTGATTGATTTTTTAATCGCCTATTCATCCGGGCCGATAGCCATTAGTTTCATCAGTAGCTGATAGGAAATAAATTCTATTAGCACAAGTGAAACAGAATCAAAAACAGAGGGCAATCAGGTTGTTTCCATTTGCCTGGATCATCGCCGCCCTGGAGCACTGGATCGTGCAGCCATCAATGCTGACAAGCCTTATGATATAGGCTTAACTTGCGATAATTTATTTTATCGTTAGTACAGGCTACCTGGTATTCTGGGTACTATTTTTTACAAGCGGTTATCGCTATAAGCTTCATGGCGCATGGTCGTATCTTGCTACGCGGATTATTAACTTACATAAATGGGGGTTATCTTGGTATCTCCACGATTAGTCACAAAGAATGAGTCTGAAGAACCGACGCTTCGATTGGCGGTTTTAATTGACGCCGATAACGCTCAGGCAACTGTGATCGAAGCGCTACTAGCTGAAATTGCAAGGTTTGGGGAAGCTACTGTGAAACGCATCTATGGCGATTTCACCGCTTCAGCCAGTTCATCCTGGAAGAAAGTATTGCAAAAATATGCGATCAAGCCGGTGCAGCAGTTTGCGTATACCACCGGAAAGAATGCGACCGATAGTGCATTGATTATCGATGCGATGGATTTACTCTATACGCGCAAATTCGATGGGTTTTGTCTGATCACCAGCGATAGTGATTTTACTGGCCTTGCCATGAGGTTGCGCGAGGAGGGCCTCACGGTTCTTGGATTTGGCGAGAAGAAAACGCCCGATGCTTTCCGTAATGCCTGCCATAAGTTTGTCTTTACTGAAATTCTGCGCTCAAGTTCAGCGGTCGAATCGACAGAACCGCCACCCGGAACCAAGGCCAAAAAGAAATCTACCAAAGCCAAAGTGGCTACTAAGGCAGCAGAACCAAAGCTGCAATTCCCTGAAGAATTTGTGTTGACCGCGCTTGAGCAATCCATTGATGATACCGGATGGGCAAGTCTCGGTGTCTTTGGTAGCTACCTGACTAAACTGCAACCCGACTTTGATTCTAGGCTATACGGTTTCAAGAAACTTTCAGATCTCGTCAAGGACAAGAGAGACCTCTTTGAGGTAGAAGAACGGCAGACATCGGGGTCGAACAGAAAAGTTCTTTATCTGCGTGCCAAGGCATGACAAATTTGTTAGGGAAGCGCTGATTAATTGACTGCACGAGCGAATTGCTTCGTTGCGCGGTA
>CADEDO010000117.1 GCA_902826115.1 uncultured Nitrosomonas sp. | reverse complement strand
ATTCTTACTTGGTAGCGCATATCTGATCGCTGAATTTCTGAGTAAGCTCTACTTAGTAATAAAGCACCGCCCTGCAAGGAGCAAAGTATAGGTTGCGTTTCCAAGCGCATAAGGCATTGAATTTATCGCATCGTGAATTAATTGTGAACTAATTGTGAACTTTTTGTGAAGTATGATATCTTATGTTTATAAGCAACCTTTCATAATTAAGAAAATTACATCACAAGGAGATTTTTATGAAACCAAGTCAAATCTTTATTTTATTAACAATAGTTATTGGTGGCGCTTTTCTGGGCATTATGTCCGTTTTTGATTTGCCACAATCAGTGGCAGGATGGGTGATTTCAGATATCGTACTTGCTGTGTATCTAGGCTATCTGTTGTTCACTTTTGTACGCGGATCATCTAATATTAGCGTTGAGCATTTCTCAAAGAAAGTTACTGCATAAAGTTATTGTTATTAAATTAAATGGGCTTTCGGCTAATTTTAGCTGTAAGCCCATTTTTTATTAGAGATTCTCAAAATAGCGTTGTGGTTGCTCGACTTAAGCTAACCACTAACCACTGCGGCTTCTAATTTTATTGTGCTTTCTTCAATTCTCTCCATCATATAAAGCACGTATCAAATGGTTTTACTTGTCAACAGCAATTAAAATCTGACCCACTTATCATATAAAAATGTCAATTTTCTCTTAACTGGAGTGTCCGGTTTCATTAAACCAGGTCAAAATGACCCTATGATATTACCAAATTAATGTTTAAATGCTGAAAAACTGGCTTATTCAACAACATCTCGGCAAATAGAGGTCGTTACACAAACCAAAGGAATTTCTATGAATAGAAAACTTTCGGCTGTCTGTAGCAGTCATTTTCGTCGCCATGGTTCTTGCGTTACCAGTTACAGCAGGCACACACTCGCCTATCACCAAGCACTTTGGAATGTGTGACGCATCCGCCGCCGTCCCTGTGGGATCTAATCTGTTTGTCGTCGCCAACGACGAAGACAACACACTGAGGATCTATAAAAGGAATGAGTCCGGTGAATCAATATACTCGCAAGACATTTCTTCATTTCTGCAAATTGATCCCAAGCATCCGGAAGCTGATATTGAAGGAGCTACTCGTATTAAGAATCGCATCTACTGGATCGCTTCGCATGGTTCAAACAAAGAGAGCAAGACACGTCCTAACCGTCACCGTTTTTTTGCGACAGAAATCGAAACTATCGGCGGAAAGTTCAATTTGAAACCTATTGGCATGCCTTTCCTTGGCCTAGTCAAAGCCTTTGAAGATTCCCCAGAGCTAAAGGGTTACAATCTTGGAGAATCCGCGAAGAATGCTCCAGAATCCAAGAATGGGCTCAACATCGAAGGACTAACTAAAACCCCGCAAGGTGCCCTGTTGATCGGATTCCGCAACCCTATTCCGGAGGGAAATGCGTTGCTGGTTCCATTGAAAAATCCACAAGAAGTCATTACTGGAAATGAAAAACCAAAGCTGGGTAAGCCAATACTTCTGGCATTGAATGGATTAGGCATACGCAGTATTGAATACTCGGATGCCAAAGGAGCATACTTCATTATTGCAGGACCTTATGATGATAATGGCAGTTTCAAGCTTTATCAATGGTCAGGCAATCCTTCCGAAGCGCCTGAATCAATCAAGACTGACTTCCGAGGATTACATCCAGAGGCATTAGTTGTTTATCCGGAGAAAAAAGAAACAATTCAGATCCTAAGTGATGATGGATCAAAATCGATAAACGGACAGAATTGCAAAGGTTTGGCTAAGGCTCAGGATAAGAGCTTTCGCAGCACTTGGGTAGACTTAGAGCCTTAATAAAATCTTTTCCTGAGTTCTCGTGGCATTGACACACGGATAAAGTTATTCCAGCATCAATATTGCCGGTCATGGCGCTAAATGTCACACGCCGCCATAATTCCAGGCGGTCTTGTGCAGGCTGCGCAGATTCACGATTAATGGCATCAGCTATTTCCAGATAAC
>CADEDO010000116.1 GCA_902826115.1 uncultured Nitrosomonas sp. | reverse complement strand
ACCATGCGCTCAATCCAGCCATGAATGGTAAATGGAATTAGCTTTACTACCCCAAAAGGAAAATCAGAAGCCAGAGTAACAATCAAATGTACTACAGCAAGACCATAAGCAAGTATGGCTGATAGTTGACTTAATCCTAGTAATGTAGGGGCAAGTAAAAAAATAACGACTGTCAGAAAATCAAGATAACCATGTATACGTGGTGAGATTACTTTCATGTGAATGCTCCTATATCAATTTTTGGTCACTCCAATAGTCACCATGATCAATAAATTAATACGGCGCAGTCATTGATGTCTGTTATCTACAAAACAAATCTACAAATTCTTCACTAAGCTCTATATTATTAGAGTTGCTGAAATCTGCAAGAATCCATAAGAGCAACATCATTAATACAAATCTGATCGCGCGTATAATCAAGCATTCCGCGATTTCTGAAATCATTCAAAATCGTACTTACAACAGAGCGGCTTGCTCCCACTAAATCCGCCACTTCCTGCTGAGTTAAATGGATTTCCAAGGTATACCCATGAGTACATCTTATTCCAAACATCTCAGCTAATTCTAATAATGTGGTTATAACTCGTATTTCAACAGGTTGAGTCAAAATAGTTCTTAATTTGCGTTCTACTCTCTGCTTCCGGGCATACATATCTTCAATGACATACCAAGCCAACTCTGCTTGATGAGACATCATCGCTTTAAAATCGCTATATGCTATTCGATAATAATTAACTTCATCCAATGCTTGCGCAGTCTCATCTATTTCCTGACCGGCAGAATTATTTTGAAAGCAGCCAGTGACATCCCCTCTTTTAAGCAGATCAATAGTAATTTCACTCCCCTGCTCCGTTAAATGAGAAAGCTTAACAATACCGCTCTTTATCCAAAATAAATTGGAACAACGATCGCCTTGGTGGTAAAGAATAGCTTTTTTAGAAACATTAATTTCCTGAATGGAAGGATAATCTTTCTGCAATTTATTCATATCACGTTCAAAGAATTCGTTAATCAACCTGGATTTAGCATCGCGTACTATGGATTGCATTTTCAATTCCATTGAAATTTAGCTGTATTTAATTATGCAATAATTTAGCTGCTTAACGAACTTAGAAATCAGCACAAATAAAACGTGACAATGCTCAATAGTGAATTAAATCTGAATTAATCCAGCTGAAGTTGTGAATTCTGGATGCTGCCTTACTTGCAAAATACTACTTTGCATGAACATCTAGCTTTTGTGGTGTAAGGCGGTATCCCATAGCATTCATAATTGCATTAATACTTTCAAATTTAGGATTGCCATTTTCTGATAATGCCTTTTGTATGCCGTTTCGCGTAATTCCTGTTTCCTGAGCTAATGTTGAAACACCTTTGACACGGGCGATCATGCGTAATTGAGCAAATAAGGCGGCAGTACATCCATCTCTCGCGTATTCCTCGAAAGCAGTGGCGAGATACTCATCAATCTCGTCGGGATGATTACGGTAATACATTTCTTCGCTTTCATCTAATGTTTTGTAAGTACGTTCTTTAGCCATTATTTTTATAATCCTTCCAATATTCTTTAGCGTTTCTGATATCTCGGCTCTGACTGTCTTTATCACCGCCACATAATAGAACCACAATATTATCGGCATCTTCACCAAAATAAACCCGGTATCCAGGGTCAAAAAACATTCGTAATTCTGAAACACCTTCTCCTACAGAATCACAATCACCATAGAGCCCTTCTCCTAATCGCCGAATACGCGCTCTGATTCGTTGTTGACCCTTTTTGACTTTTAAACTATCTATCCAACTGCGATAAGGTTCATGACCATTTTCATCTGCATAGATAATAATTTGCTTTGCTCGTATTGATTGAACCAATTTATTCTCTATTCTTTATCTAACTATACATTAGAGTGCATACTATATTATGCACTTCCCATCAAAACATCAAATCTTAAAAAATGCTAATTTTCCAAAATGAATTATCAAAAAACAGAACGTGACAAATCTGACGATTATTGGCGAGCATTTCCGAGTGTAAAATTAATAAAAACAATATGTTATAACACATGTCAATCCACAGGTCCCAGGTTCAAGCCCTGGTCGGGGAGCCATTTAACTCAAAGAGTTAGCTGGCTTATAGCTCTGATTAGCATCTTTAGCGTGACAAAAACGTGACAGCGGAATAACTTTTCTGTCTTTTCCTGTCTCAATTCTTGACGCTGCAAA
>CADEDO010000115.1 GCA_902826115.1 uncultured Nitrosomonas sp. | reverse complement strand
CAAAAGGATCTTGTTGCTGCTGATTCTGATGACCTACTTACCAGCCAGTGCTTTCAGTAATGAGCCAGTGCCTGCGAATGAAGCGATGGCGATACAACAGATTGCGCGGATTGTGGAAGAAAATATTCGCAATGCGGCCAAACATGGCCCCGCTCATCGCGATGTCCACTTTAAAGCGCATGGTTGTGTGAAAGCGGAATTTCATGTACTCCCGCTACCTGATGCAATGCAAATTGGAATCTTCGCAAAAGCGCGCACATATCCGGCCTGGATTCGTTACTCCAATGGTTCTGGGAAAGTGCAGGATGACTCGGTTGGCGATGGCCGTGGCATGGCCGTTAAACTCATGGGTATTGAATCCAGCCAGTCCGGCACACATGATTTTGTGATGGTCAATCATCCGGTATTTTTTGTGAGAAATGCGGCAGATTATGTTGAATTTCAAAAGGCTGTTGCGCAAGATGCTCTCAGAAAATTCTTTTTCCCTGGTTTTAATCCGCTGAATTTCCGTCTGCACGAACTTGCGATTGCCTTGGCGATTCGCAGTCGGAAGGTTGATAATCCGTTGGATATTCAATATTGGAGCGCAACGCCTTATCGCTTTGGTGATAACGCCATGAAGTTTTCCGTTCGTCCTTGCGGCAAGCCCATGCATGCTTCTGCTGAGACCGGTTCTCCCAATTTTTTGCGCGAGAATATGCAAAAGCACCTCACCAATGATGATGCATGCTTTGACTTTATGGTGCAATTACGCACTCATCCATTGGAAATGCCCATTGAAGACCCCACCATTGATTGGAGCGAAAAAGATTCACCTTTTATCCCCGCAGCGAAAATCACCATTCCATCGCAAGCATTCGATACGCCCGAACAACTGAAGTTTTGCGAGAATCTGTCTTTTTCGCCATGGCACGCTGCGCTTGATCATCAGCCACTGGGTGGAATTAATCGAGTACGCAAGGCAGTGTACGAAACCTCTTCGCGGATTCGCCATGAACTCAATGGTATCGAACCACGCGAGCCGATAGGTTTTTAGCTCTTTACACCGTTTTGGTTAATGATTAGTGAGACTGGTTTTTCGTGTCTTGACGAGATACATGGCAATATCCGCATGCTTGATCAACTCGCAGCAATTTCTTCCATCGGCAGGATAAACGGTCGTGCCGATGCTGGCGGTTACTTCGATGACAGTACCATTCACCAAATAAGGCATAGACAGTTGGTCGCAAATTTTCTTAGTGACTGCAGTGGCATCTTCCACGCCTTCAATTTCCGGTAGCATAATTACAAATTCATCCCCGCCATATCGACAGGCGGTATCGCCATAGCGGATAGAGTTAATTAAACGCTCTGCAAACTGTTGTAGCAGTTTGTCACCTGTCTCATGCCCAAGCTTATCATTGACGCCCTTAAATTTGTCCAAATCAATGAATAGCAATGCGATTTGCTTATGTTGCCGATCCGATTGCGCCATTGCCTGCTTAAGCCGATTTAATAATAACCTACGATTAGGCAAGTTGGTCAGTTCGTCGTAATACCCGAGGTGTTGTACTTGCACCAATTTTTTCGCAAACCGTATCAGTTTCTGTTTTTGGCACCGATTGACTGTCTTAAGTATTTCAATTTGCTGTTGACTGTTAGCAAGCGCTTGCTTGAGTACGGTTAACTCCATGAGCGCATACTGCAATTCCTTATTGAGATGCTCAGCGTCATCTCGCCCGGAAACCTGCAGCAGCGACGTATCAATGCCTTCTGTACTATATAAATGCATTTTTTTCATTATGAGGTCTCCTTATGGCTTTGGTTAGATTTACATCATCAACTCTGAGTTAAGTGCAGGAAATACATGGCTCAATTTGCTTCTCATGGTGTTTTTGATAAATTAATTCGAGGAATTTTTCTTGTCGGTGCGTTTAGTCTCAATCTTAACTTGAGCGGTACCGTCCTCTTGCATATCAAGCTTTTTAGCAGCGGCCCTGGAAACATCCATCACACGATCCTTGGCGAAGGGTCCGCGGTCATTAATCCTGACTTCAACTTGCTTATCATTTTCTAAGTTGGTCACTGTGGCTTTGGTTCCCATCGGCAAACTCGGATGGGCAGCCGTCATCTTGGTTTGATCAAAAGTGTCTCCATTAGCAGTTTCTTTGCCTTGAAATCCAGGTCCATACCAGGATGCCTCGCCGACCTCCGTGCGCAATGAGCGGTCGCTAACGCTTCTATTTTTTTGCTGAGAGAGTTGGTTGCTTGCATCCTTCTTCTCTGAGCCGCATCCTAAAATGCTAGTGAAACAAAAAATCAATGTTACTGGCAAAATCCTTAAG
>CADEDO010000114.1 GCA_902826115.1 uncultured Nitrosomonas sp. | reverse complement strand
CAAATGAGAATTTCAAATCTGTATCAGTGCTTTAATATTCACAGATTTGACATAGAGAAATCGAGCCGGATACGATAGCTACATATGTCCGGTTCTAAGAATGTTTGGTCAGAGCAACCTAGTGTATATTTTGTAGGCATCCATAATGCATTATCCAATGGATGCCGTTATGACTGCCGCTAGAGGGAATTAAACAGAGAGTGGCTATGAAAAAGAATTAGACAAAACATGGCTGTAAAATAAATAGCAATTACATAAACTTCAGTTAACTGAGGTTTTTTAAATAGATCTTTGATCATCATAAGTTTTTCTCCTTGTAATCATCTGTTTTGTTTAACTTAATCGCATATTTTTGTTCAAATGCCCCCGCTGAGACTCTTTGCATTACTGCAAGGATTTGTTTAATGATAAATGCGGGGGCACGATCCATATCCGGGTTAACCTGAGCTGTTATTCCGCACTACTTCAGAACGATTAGGACTATTTGTTTCTAACTTGGCAACCTGATTAATACCTTGCAGCCCCCATACTGCCTTATCAGAAGACGGCACTACAACCGCCGCTAAATAGAACGTAATGGTATAAAGGATAGTGATTGCATACACTATGAATAGCTGAGGTGATTTTAATAACTCTTTGATTTCCATATTATCTCCATGTAATACACTTGTTGATTATTTATGCAAGTAGTAAAGCGTGTGCATATAACTTGAAAAATAACCTTATTAATAATACGTTCTCTCAGGTTGACAATAAAATCCTTGCTTGATCAATCCGAAGTACATCACTTTAAGTGAGTAAGAACGCGCTAATCAAGGTTCGTATAAATATTAGTCGTTTAATTTCAGTAATAACCATAATATCTTCACGACATCTCATATAAATATCTCACCTTGTAAGAGATAATATAGAGAGAGTATGCTGAAGAGAAGTATCAAGAAATGAAACATTTTGTTTCCAAATTAGATACAATTAGATTATGCAAGATCTTAACCTTCTCATCATTTTTGCACGCGTCGTAGAGGCAGGCAGTTTTGCGGAAGCGGCACGTCGCATGGATATCTCTCGCGCAGCGGTCAGTAAAGCAGTCGCTAAACTTGAGAAGGATCTTAGTACGCGATTACTTCTCCGTAGTACACGACATCTTAGTTTGACGGAGACAGGTATCGCGCTTTCAGAGCATGTAGCACGTATCCTGGCAGAAGCTGAGCATGCTGAACAAGCAATCAATAACCTTCATGCTGAACCGCGCGGAACTCTAAAAGTGAGTGCTCCGAGTTCTTTTGGAACGCGCCATGTCGCTACGGCACTTCCTTGTTTTCTTGTTCGTTATCCTAAAATAAAGATTGATTTGACTATTACTGATCGCCCAGGCGATTTGATCGAAGAAGGATATGACGTGCAAATTCGTGTGACAAACGAGCCTGATCCCAATCTAGTGGCTCGTAAGATCGCGCCTGTGCGTCGTATATTGTGTGCAACTCCTCAGTACTTCCAGCAATGGGGCGTACCAAAAACACCAGAAGATCTGGTGAAACATAACTGTCTTGATTGTGCACTTTCAGCAGAGCAAAGTTACTGGCGCTTCACCGGACCGGAGGGAAAGATCAAGGTGCCAGTATCAGGAAGCTTGCGCATCAATGATAATGATGCACTTGCTCAGGCAGCTCTTCATGGATTAGGAATCGCTTTGTTGCCAACTTATACGATTGGAATGGAATTACAAAAGGGTCGACTCCATGCTGCGCTTCCAGAATATCTATCGGTAGAACATCATATTTATGCCTGTTATCTCCCAAGCAGGCATTTGCCGAAAAAGATCAGCTCATTTATTAATTTCTTATCAGAGCACGTTGGAGTTATGCCTTACTGGGACCAATCTTTAAAATCGACCTGACTTCAGAATTATTGCTTATAAAACATAGTTAAATATTGAACGATGTCTTTATTAGATCAGCAACGTTGTTTATCAGCGTGCAAAACTTACCAGGGTTCTGGATGAAACTACGTTGAAAAGTTTCCACTCTAGAGTGTTATCAATGAATATTATCGCGGAAGTAAAAAAGACGTCATTTTGTCAGTAAGGACAATAAGGAAAGTATTAGCTCAATTGTCCTTTCTCTAAGGATTTCACGCCACACCGTTAGAAAGCATTTAAAAACGCAGATAGAGCTTAGTTATCAACGTCTGTGAGATAGGTTACTTTCACTATAAAAACAAATCCTACCTAGATGAAAAGCCGCAAAGATTCCTTCGTAATGAGTAACATAACATCCGGGATTCTATGACGTCATATCCTAATTAGTCCACCCTGAACAATTCTATTTTCAGGCATATGCGCCAGCAAGGCGA
>CADEDO010000113.1 GCA_902826115.1 uncultured Nitrosomonas sp. | reverse complement strand
TCTTCCGGATAAGTAAAACTCACTCTCGGCATAAAATCGCGCCGGTGAGATCGCAAGCGCATGTGATACGTGCGCCGGTTGGTCGTCACTACCAGGGATGTTTCCAAGCCCACATCCAATGGTTTTACAATCAGATGTTGCACCTCAGCTGATCCTTGACCGGTCACTGCCGGTTCGATTAACCAGCGCGCCTGGTCGCCCAGATGAATCGAATTAACCTGCTCACCCGGCTGCAATTCAATATCGCAGACCTGTAATACCGCACAAACGATACTGGGCTGCTGTGAGCCAAACAGAAAACGAATGGATCCATCCGGCCCTGCAACCGGCTTTGTGCCGGTGGGATTAACTGCCTGCCATTTCTTGGCCAGATTAATAGCCGCACGTTCCTGCGGAGTGAGTTGCGGACTCTTATCGGTGAAATACGCTTCAGACAATCCATTGGCATAGCCTGGCGCAATGAATCCAATCGACAGAATCAGCGCACTTAAAGAGAATGACGGTTTCATGATAAGTGACCCCCTTATGTTTGTTTCGACCAGGAGAAATCCTGGATATAAATACCCAGCGGGTTATTCCGGATCTGTTCTTCAGTGGTGCTTTGTGTGGTTGGCTTGTTATAGATTCTGAGTAAAGCGCGCATCTTGAATGGCGGCTCGGTTAAGTGCCCTTGCCGATCATAGACTTTTTCCAGCCAATCTACCTGCCAGGTCTCCGGCGATTGGGGTATCACCGATATGATTTCGACATTAACCGTTTGTGTTTCAGCGCGTTTGAAAGGACTGCTAGCCTCGTGACTGTTGAACCATTCATTGGCTTTTGCTGTGGCGGGATCGTTATTGGACAGCATGGCATACGCACGAAAGATAGCGCGACGCTGCAAGGCGATATCCGGTGTCACCATGCGCAAATCATTAATAAACGATGCCACGGACGCATGCACAACGCGCTGATCGGCCACTGCAGCGATATCCGCACGGGAAACCGCAATGGCTTCTCCCAGTTTATTGACCTGCACCACATAGGGAATGAATTTGGATTGGCTGCCGATAGCAATAACTCCACCTACTCCTGCCAGCGCAATCAACAAACAAAGTAACGCTAGCATTTGCCACATAGTGCGCGAAGCAATTACTTCCCGCATATGATCATTCCAGGTACGCCGTGCTGACAGATAAGGATTTTCGTTTTCACCGCAGCGGCGACCACCTTCCATCACACCGTCATTAACACGCATAGTTTTATGCACACCCGGCTTTAACTTGAATAGTTCGTTGATCATATTCATGTGGCCACTCCATAATCAGATAACGTTAGCCCTTTAATCGCCAGCCATTCGTTGACCCACTTGTCCCCGTATTTGTCACACAGGTTTTTAATCGTGGCGATTGATTCCTTATCCGTAGATCCTATAAGCGCCAGCGCCAATGGGCCAAGCGCCAGGTCATAGAGTCGTCT
Source organism: uncultured Nitrosomonas sp. (assembly GCA_902826115.1). Lineage (GTDB taxonomy): Bacteria > Pseudomonadota > Gammaproteobacteria > Burkholderiales > Nitrosomonadaceae > Nitrosomonas. The sequence goes on along the minus strand of CADEDO010000113.1, from coordinate 935 downwards.
GCCATTTTCGGACACCGTGTAATATTGCTGCTTGGGAATGGCAGAAGCCAAGATCTCGATCTGGCGTGTATTCAATCCCATGCGTCGATACAGTGCGGATGCTTCTTCATCACGCGCGAATACGTTGGGTAGAAATATCTTGGTGGCCGTAGACTCAACAATGACATCGAGAATCCCGCTGTTGGCGGCGTCCGACAGGCTTTGAGTCGCCATCAACACCAGACAATTGTTCTTACGCATGACTTTCAGCCACTCGCGGATTTTGGCGCGAAATACCGGATGACCCAGCATCAACCAGGCTTCATCCAGAATAATGGCGGAAGGTTGCCCATGCAAGCTGCGCTCAATGCGCCGGAATAGATACAGTAAAGTCGGCAGTGCGTATTTATCACCGAGATTCATCAATTCCTCGATCTCGAACGTGGTGAAGGTTGACAGATTCAATCCATCGGCTTCAGCATCGAGTAAGTGCCCCATCATGCCGTCGATGGTGTATTGCCGAAGAATCTCGCGTATGGATTCATCCTGGATCGTCACTGACAAATCCGATAACGTTTTTGATCCGCTTTGATGCATGTTAGTAATGGCCTGACTGATTTCGTTACGCTGTAACGGGGTGATTGTGATGCCGTTCAGTTCTACCATCAAACAAATCCATTCCAGCGCCCAGGCACGGTCACCTTTGGTCTGTAAAAACTGTAATGGACAAAAAGATAACGATTCATCATCGCCTGCTACCGTGAAATGCTGACCACCCACTGCTTTTGTGAGTGGATACATCGATAGTCCCTTATCAAAGCAATAAATCGACATGCCCTGATAACGCCGCAATTGCGCGGCAATCAGCGCCAGATGCGTGGATTTACCCGCGCCGGTGGGACCGAACATGAAGGTGTGACCTAAATCGCGCACATGCAGATTCAGCCGGAAAGGCG
>CADEDO010000112.1 GCA_902826115.1 uncultured Nitrosomonas sp. | reverse complement strand
CATCGCCTTGCTGGCGCATATGCCTGAAAATAGAATTGTTCAGGGTGGACTATTTAATTGAACCCCGTCGTCAGGTGCAAAAAGTCACTGAGTTATCCGGTGTGTCGTTTACGCTTCATGATCTGCGTCGGACTTTTATCACAGTTGCCGAGAGTATTGATATATCCGCTTACGCACTTAAACGACTGGTAAATCATAAAATGACCAACGATGATGTCACTGCTGGTTATATTATCAGCGATGGCGAGCGTTTGCGAAAACCCATGCAGCAAATATTCTCCCAATGTGATTCGATATTTCAAAATCAAAGATGACAAGAAGATATTGCCATTCCAAAAGCACCAAAATGCTTGAATATAACATTTTATAACTTATAATATGCACAATCCGTACAGTTTGTTGATCCGTTCACAAGCCAAAAAGAAACTGCAAGGCTTGCCGAAAACGGATCGATTCAGGATCGCTGAGAAATTGGAACAACTAGGCCGGAATCCTGATGATAGTTCACTTGATATCAAGAGACTGGAAGGTGATCCCTATTTCCGGTTAAGAGTTGGTAACTGGCGGGTTATTTTTGAACGGCATGATGTCGTTAGAATTATTACGATTGAGAAAATCAAACCGCGTGGAGATGCTTACAAATGACACTGCAAAAAATCAAATCCATCCAAGGTAAAGACGAATATGTTCTGTTACCAATGGCGATTTACCGTGCTTTGAAAGATCAGATCGAAAAGGAATTGGCAGCTTGCGAAGCAAATCAGAATGACGAACAAGCCTATGAACCGTTTGTGCTTGAGGATTATGTTGATAATCCCGTGGCGCTAGCGCGAATCAAGGCCGGTATTACGCAAGAGCAATTGGCTCAATGTTTAGGTGTCAGTCAAGCTTATGTTAGCCAAATTGAACGCCGCGACACCGTAACTAATAAGATACTTGAACGAGTGCGTTCGGCTATTCAGAGTAGTGACTAATACTCATCTTATTTTGTTCAATTTTCTTTGCCACCGCGAAGCGGCTTGCCCTTGACAGGCTGCCGCCGCCCAAGACAATACCGACGAAGGATTGAATCTTTTCCGTTTTTAGCTCCTTGTGGATCTCACACCGCAATGCATCTGCTTCTTTCAAACTAAATCACAATACCGCAATCCTTCATGCAAAACCAAATTTTGGGCGGCGGCAGCCTGTCAAGGGTGGCAAGTCCGAGTACTCAAGGTACGCTTAGTCCCAGTGAACGCATGGCCGAGAGCATTTTAAGTTTACTTGATGAGCCGGACGGCAATGATAAACGTTGGCGCGCGCCGATATTCCGGCAATTGCCCAAGCGTTTCGCCAGAATTGTTGCCCACGATTACAAGGAGACTTATATCTTTGACGGCAGGCAAAGCGCCAATCATGGTTTGCTTAATGCCTACGGATCAATCACTAAAAACAGCATTGCACTCAATGCGAGCGATGACGACCTGAAAGATTTGGCGAAAAATATTGTCAAGGAAATGCAGCAAATCAGCCGCATTTACCTAAAGTTGGAACATGCCGTTTCCTCGATGCTGTACCGAACACAAAAGTATGAAATCGACCGATCATCGCTTGAAGATCGAGACATTACGATCACCGGCATCTATACCCGCCTGACCGATGAAACCTGGTGGCTGCCGCAGCTGCGCAAAATACATGCGCGAAAGCTGGAACAGGATGCTATCCGTTTAGGATTGGTGCATCAACGTGCCGACCGCTATGTCAGCGATGAAACACTGGCAAGACGCAGGGAGCAGAAGAAGCGCATCCGCCGCGTTCTCGATGGATTGTTGGCAACCAATGAACTCGGCCAGAGCTTTACGTTAAGTGAGCTATCAGAACTGGGTCTAGCCAATCCATATATCCGGCGCAGCGAATTGATGGTGCGCATTTCCGGGTTTGAATACATTGCCAATGAACTGGGGCATGTTGGTGAATTCTATACCATCACTTGCCCATCCAGAATGCATGCCCGGCATTCCGGCAGCGGTGAACGTAATTCCAAATATGACGGCACTACGCCAAACCAAGCGCAAAAGCACTTGAATCAAGTCTGGTCACGAATCCGCGCTAAACTCAAACGCGATAACCTTCCTATATACGGTTTCCGCATTGCCGAACCTCAACACGACGGCACGCCGCATTGGCACTTATTGCTATTCATGCCGCCTGAACAAACCCCAAAGGTGATGGCTATAATGCAGCATTATGCCCTGCAAGCCGATGGTGATGAACCTGGTGCAAAAGGGCACCGTTTCAAAGCAATCCTCATTGATAAAAGCAAGGGCACCGCAGTCTGTTATATTGCCAATACATTTCAAAGAACATTGACGGTCACGGCCTGGAACAAGATATTGACGGCAGTCCGATACAAGAAGCGGCTGAGCGGGTCGAAGCTTGGGCGTCAACCTGGGGCATCCGGCAATTCCAGCAAATTAGTGGAGCACCTGTTTCAATCTGGCGTGAACTGCGCAGAATCAGCGATGCACCTGAAGGCATCCTACAACTAGCCCAGGCAGTAGCCGATCAAGGCAAATGGTGGCAGTTCATTCAGTTGATGGGCGGCACGACTGCTAGGCGCAAAGACATCCCGATCAAGCTGATGAAAATCGATTCAAAAGAGCGGGGCAAGTACGGTGATCCGATAGGACAAAAAATCTGTGGTGTAGAAACTGATTCGTTTCAATTACTGACCCGTTTGCATCAATGGCAAATTC
>CADEDO010000111.1 GCA_902826115.1 uncultured Nitrosomonas sp. | reverse complement strand
TTTAGCGATACGGCCGAAACATTGATCGAGCCATTGGAACGCCGCATATCATCTGGGCGGGTTTCTGATCTCCTGGAGCCCCGGCTACTGTCGGCCTCTGAACCAGTCAGTCCGTTGCCTGCGCGTGAACGGATATTTTACAACGGTTTGGGTGGATTTACGCCCGACGGGCGCGAGTATGTCATTACTCTGGAGCCGGGTAAAAGTACACCCGCACCGTGGGTCAATGTAATCGCCAGTCCGTACATCGGCACGGTTGTCAGCGAGTGCGGTAGCGCGTATACCTGGGTGGACAATGCGCACGAATTTCGTTTGACGACCTGGCACAATGATCCGTTGAGCGACAGCAGTGGAGAGACGTTCTACATTCGTGATGAAGATAGCGGGGTTTTCTGGTCACCCACGCCATTGCCAACCGGCGGTCAATCCGGATATGTGTGTCGCCATGGTTTTGGGTACAGCGTGTTCGAACATTACCAGGCCGGCATCTCTTCTGAGCTGTATACCTATGTTGCCATGGATGCGCCGGTGAAATTCATGGTGATCAAGCTGCATAATCATTCCAGACGCACACGACGCTTGTCGCTGACCGGCTATTGGGAATTGGTGCTAGGTGAATGGCGCCACGCCAATCTGATGCACATTGTGACTGAAGCGGATCCGCATAGTGGAGCGTTGTTTGCCCGTAACGCTTACGGCCGCGAATACGCTAAACGAATCGTTTTTGCGAAAGTGAGCGAACGTGAGCGCTCAGTGACTGGCAGTCGCACTGAGTTTATCGGCCGTAATGGTTCCCTGTCCAGTCCGGCAGCAATGCATCGCAAGCGCTTGTCAGGCAAGACTGGAGCAGGTTTCGATCCATGCGCAGCGATCCAGACTCAAATCGAACTGGCTGCAGGACAAGAACGCGAAATCGTATTTATATTCGGCGCAGCTCACAGCACCGACGAAGCACAGCACTTTATCCAGCAATACGGCGGACTCTCGGGCGCTCGGCAAGCGTTAGAAGCGGTATGGAAATACTGGAATCACGCATTGGGTGCAGTGCATGTGGAAACGCCTGATCCCGCTTTAGATGTTTTGATTAATGGTTGGTTGATCTACCAAACACTGTCCTGCCGACTCTGGGGTCGAAGTGGCTATTATCAATCCGGCGGCGCTTATGGTTTTCGTGATCAATTGCAAGATACCATGGCCCTTATCCATGCAACACCTTGGCTTGCCCGTGAACAATTAATCCGTTGCGCCGAGCGACAATTTATTCAAGGTGACGTGCAGCACTGGTGGCATCCACCCAACGGGCAAGGGGTGCGCACGCATTTTTCCGATGATTATTTGTGGTTGCCGTATGCAACCTGCCGCTATGTGCTGGCGACTGGCGATACCGGTATACTCGATGAATCTATCCACTTCCTAGAAGGCCGCGAATTATACCCGGAAGAAGAAGCTTACTACGACCAGCCACAGCGTTCTACGGAAGCGGCAAGTCTCTATGAACACTGCGTACGCGCCATTACACGCGGTTTGCGCTTCGGTGAACATCAGTTGCCGCTAATGGGATGCGGAGATTGGAATGATGGTATGAATCTTGTCGGTCGCGACGGCAGAGGAGAGAGTGTTTGGCTGGCATGGTTCTTGTACGCAAATCTTCAACAGTTTGCCAACTTGGCGCAGAGCAGGGGGGATGAAGCCTTTGCCGGTGTTTGCGCCAGACAGGCCGAACAGTTATGCGAGCATATCGAGGCCAATGCCTGGGACGGCGATTGGTATCGACGGGCCTATTTCGATGATGGCACCCCCTTGGGTTCGTCCAGCAACGATGAATGTCAAATTGACTCGATCAGCCAGAGCTGGGCAGTTATTTCTGGAGGCGGTGCTCCTGTGCGTGCACGCCAAGCCATGGCTGCGGTAGACAAACATTTGATTCGACGCGATACGCAGTTAATTCAATTGTTTGATCCACCCTTTAACAAATCTGAGCTTGAACCCGGCTATATCAAAGGCTATGTGCCCGGTATTCGCGAAAATGGCGGCCAATACACCCATGCTGCGATTTGGTCTGCGATGGCATTTGCCATGCTAGGTGACCGGGAACGCACCTGGGAATTGTTTACCATGCTCAATCCTGTCAATCACGGCCGGACACCTACCGAGATCGAACGGTACAAAGTCGAGCCGTACGTCATGTGTGCGGATATATACGGCGTAGCACCCCACATCGGACGAGGCGGCTGGACTTGGTATACCGGAGCGGCGGGATGGATGTATCGTCTGAGCGTGGAGACGCTGCTGGGTCTGCAATTGGAAGTAGATCATTTGCGCATAACGCCATGCATCCCGGCTCACTGGAAGTCGTACATCATCCACTACCGCTTTCGTGAGACTTTCTATCACATTACTGTCAAATGTAACGATGAGAAGTCAAGTCAGGGGATACTTGTGACAATGGATGGTATCGTAGTTAATAATTCAGGTAACGATGAAAAAGGGCTGCCACAATGCATGATTCCCCTTGTAGATGATCACCAGCAACACCACGTTGAGGTGAGGTATGCTGATTTTCATGGAACCCATAACTCCATGAAATAAAGGGATGAAATGGAAGTTGAAGATGGGGTTCAGCGTGCAAAACTTACCAGAACTTAGATGTAGTCATCCCGGATGAATTGGGGTGCTTGCCTTTCCCAGAATCAGGCGGTGCCTGATTGTTCCATTTAATCAGGTAACTGTCTGAGCGTAACATGCTCAGCATCAATCAGCTTAATATTCTATTGTCCGTTGTGTGTCTTGTTGGCGGATTCCAAGTCGCTACCCAGTATTTTTCCCACCAATTCAACTATCAGCCGCAATTAGGCGCCCACTTCTTTAACATCTATGAACCCTGGGCAATTCTGATATGGGCAAATAAATGGTATGGCGAGTATTCGGGCATCTTCGATCTGGCGGCAGGTTTCGGCATTTTATTTTCCAGCAT
>CADEDO010000110.1 GCA_902826115.1 uncultured Nitrosomonas sp. | reverse complement strand
TATGGTTTACCAGCCGAGTTTGAAATCACCGGTGGAGAAGTCAATGACTGTTCTATAGCACCTGATTTGATTGCCAAACTGCCTGACGCGAAAGCGATTGTTGCGGACAAAGGCTATGACAGCGAATGCGTACGAGAACAGATAACGAAGAAAGGGGCTCGAGCTGTGATACCGAGGAAGCGCAACTCGTTGAAGGGTAACGCAGATATGGATTGGGTTTTGTATAGATACCGGCATTTGGTGGAAAATGCTTTTGCCCGGCTAAAGCAGTATCGGGCAATAGCGACACGATACGACAAACTGAAGAGAAATTTTGAGAGTATGGTAGCCATGGCATGTGGATATCTGTGGCTACCTATGTGAAATGTCAACAGACCCTAGCGAACAAATTCTTCTGGGAAAGGCATTTTCGCACTCTCGCGATTTAACAGAGTAATTTGTTGGCTCAGTTGATCTATATCTGACCAGCCTGCCGCGTCGCTTGACGGAATCCAACGTCCACGAAGATATCCATAACGATCAATTAAGAATTCAATATGCTCAGGATTAGATCCACGGCCAATGATATCTGGATGAGTCAATGTACGACGCCATAATGCATAGCTACTGGCAATCTCAGGCGCACTTTGAGTAATGACTGGAAAAGGCAATTCAGTGGTTACTTGTTTTAACTCATCAGCCGTAAGCTCTCTTGTCGGCACTGCTAGCAGTGCAACATTTTGTTCATTCAAGCGGTGATGAGCCATTCTTAATTGCTCAATCCGCTCTTGTGATTGTGGCCAAGAGAAAATGATCAGTAAGACAACTTTGTTTTCACGAAAATCTTGCAATACCCCGCTACTACCATCATGCCCTTCGTAGGAAAAGATTGGGGGTTTCACAAAAGCTTTGTAGGGGACAATCTCTGGTGCCAATATGCGAGCCTGATAACCTCTCGATAATGCGTGTACAAAGTTGACTAAATCCCAGCGATCTTCATCCGAAAATTTCTCGGCATAACCCGGCATATCCGTATTGATCATCCCATAACTAATCCAGTGATAGAAATCGCCAGGAGTATGCTCTGCTGTATGCGGCTCAGTCAGCAAATCAGGTAGCTTGGTTGATAAGGTTCTCGACTTGATACCATTGCCCTTACCTTGATGACCATGACATTCCACACAATGTTCTGCATATAGCACAGCACCATTAGCCACAGAAATTGCATCAAAAGGCACTAAGGGCCTACGATAGGTTTCCGGATATGCAGGAATTGTCAGGGGAGGTAAAGCCACTACTAGACCCAAAATAGCAAGTATTGATGAAATACTAATTAATTGTTTTATTCTCCAGTTCAGGAAACGACCTAGCGGTATAGTACCTGCAGCAAACACCAAAATCGACAAGCCTATCCACACTTGGATCGCTACATTAGGCTGATTCCAGGTAGCATTAATCGAGAACCTGAATGGAAATGGCCAATTTTCAATTGGGGCATATTTTACCGGAGTTGTATTTGTGATGATTGTTGCTAACAATACCAGTATTATTGCCAAAACAAATTCGACACGCACCCATTTCCTCATACCTATTCTGCCACTATCTTCTGTAGCTTGGTTATTATTAGTCAAAAGAGGCAACCAGTGTGAGCGTACACGAGAAGCAATCAAAAGAATTACACACAATAAGAGAATCTTAGCACTTAACATCAAACCATAAGGAGTGGCTACTAATGCTGCATAATGACCATCGAATATGCGATCACCAACAATAATCCCTGTCAGAATAATCAGCAACATCGCAGGCAAAGCAACTGATGAGAATCGTTTTAATGTTTCAAATTCCAGATTTCTCAATTTTTTGCTACCTCTCTGCTTATTATCGTCATAAATAAGCAGCAAAAAGGCTGGTAGAGCTCCAAACCAAACACCCACAAGTATGAGATGAAGTACATAAGGCATAACCGCACTCACTGATAATTCTTCTGCGGCGGTATGACTCGCTAATGACCCAGCAATTATTGGCAAGGCAGCAAAGACAGCACATAGAATATATCGCCAACGTGTCTTGGGTGCTTTACGGAGATATATGACAACAAATACCAGCAGCAAGGAAGATACAGTGCGTAAAATCCATATTTGACCTGCTTGAGTATCTTTTATTATGCCAAGCCAAACTTCCGGTTGCCATAAATTACTACCTGGACCAGTCACTTGCACAATTGTCGTGGCTAAGATTACTACTAGTCCTATCGGTATACTGATAGCAAGCCATGGAAATGTACGTTCCAATCCTTCAATCCATGGTTCTATATAGGCTCGTTTTCGGGTACTTGCAATAGCAAAAAATACACAACTGCCCAATAAAATCAGATTTGCTATGAGTTGAAACCAACGCGCAATTGCAGCAATAACATCTATCATATTTACTACATTTTAATTCTTGATACTAAAATCGTAGCTTGACGCAATCACATGTCCATCAACTGACATTACACGATATTGTACTGTATAACGCCCAGGCTCCATTTGCGGTATGTTTAAAACGACCGATTTCGGATCATCTAAAACAACTTCAGGGTTATTTTCGGTTATCGACTTCTTGTTTGAATCTAGCACTGTAACAGATGCATAAGATCCTTCAATTTTTTCATTAAACCATAGTTGTATTTGTTTAGGTGACGAGGAAAGTGAAGCTCTGCGAGGTGGATCAGATTTGACCAAAGTTGCATGAGCCAATACAGAATTTACTTGAAACAACAATGACAACATTGCCAAGGATATTGCAAAGGTAGTGATTTTTCTAATTAAAAGCTTTAATGAATGATTATTTTGCACAATTTCCCTCTATTTATAAGCTTATTCATGTCATAAATTTTTGAGTTTCTAGATAAGGATGAGTTCAATAAATTTTTGTTCATCCTTACTCTTTATTACAAAATGATTATTTCAAGCAGCTGCTGATCCATCATTTTTACGTCGGCGCATAAACAGAAAAGCAACAAC
>CADEDO010000109.1 GCA_902826115.1 uncultured Nitrosomonas sp. | reverse complement strand
TCAGGCGGTGAAGGTAATGATATTTATTTGTTTGCGGCTGGAGATGGCAATACCAAGATCAGTAACTATGATATCAGTGTCGGTCGTTATGATGTATTGCGGTTTGCTTCGGGTATTAGCCCAGGCAATGTTCTAGTGGGACGCTCAGGCAGTACTCTGCTATTGACGAATCAAAGCACCGGCGAAGTAATCGAAGTGGAGCTCTATTTTTACGGGGAGAATGAATACTCGTTGAATGCTATTGAATTTTCTGATGGCACAACCTGGAGCGGTACGTTGATAAAACAAATGATTCTTCAAGGCACTACGGGTAACGATAACATCAGCGGTTTTTCATCCGACGATACTATTGATGGCTTGGGAGGCGATGATATTTTATCGGGTGTGGGAGGAAATGATCATCTGAGTGGAAATGCTGGTAATGACAGGCTATATGGTGAGGATGGCAACGATACATTGTTAGGGGGAGATGGTCAGGATTATCTTCGTGGAGATGCAGGCAACGATACATTGAATGGAGGGCTGGGGGCTGACGATTTCATGTTAGGCGGTGAAGGTAATGATATTTATTTGTTTGCGGCTGGAGATGGCAATACCACGATCAGTAACTATGATATCAGTGTCGGTCGTCATGATATCTTGCGGTTTGCTTCGGGCATTAGTCCAGGGGGTGTTTTGGCGACGCGTTTAGTCGATGATTTGAAATTGACGCTGCAGAGCACCGGTGAGGCCATCACGGTGCAGAGTCATTTTAACAGCAATAATCAATACTTGTTGAATGCAGTTGAATTTGCTGATGGCACGATTTGGAGCAATGCATTGATCAACCAGTTGGTTATGCAAGCCACCGCGGGTAACGACAACATCACCGGTTATACATCCAACGATACTATTGATGGATTGGGCGGTGATGATTTTTTATCGGGTTATTGGGGAAATGATCACTTGAATGGGAATATTGGCAATGACGTGCTATATGGCGGTCATGACAATGATACATTGTTAGGTGGGGATGGTCAGGATTCACTATATGGAGATTATGGTGATGATATTCTCAATGGAGGCCTGGGGATTAACGATTATATGGAAGGCGGTGAAGGCAGCGATGTTTATTTATTTGCAGCCGGAGATGGCAATACCACTATCAGCAATTATGATACCAGTTCAGCTCGCTATGATGTTTTGCGGTTTGCAACGGGTATAAGCTTCAGCGATGTTTTGGTGAGACGCTCAGGCAATGATTTGCTGTTGACGTTGCAAAGCAATGGTGAAGTACTCACAGTGCAGAATCATTTCTTAGGTGGAAATCAATACCAGTTAAATGCAGTTGAATTTGCTGATGGTACGATTTGGAACAGCACCACCTTAACTGAGAAGTTGCTTACGGGTACTTCAGGTGCTGATACAATTACCGGATTTGCTACAAATGACATCATTAATGGTCTGGGTGGTAATGATACGTTAAATGGTGGTAGTGGAAATGACACGTTATACGGCGGTGATGGCGACGATTCTCTCAATGGCGGTACTGGCACCGATTGGTTGCTTGGCGAATTAGGGAACGACACCTATACTGTAGACAATGCCGGTGATAATGTTACTGAATCTGTCAATGCGGGCACTGATAAAATTAACAGCAGCGTTACATACACGATTTCAGCTAATGTAGAAAACCTTACGTTGACAGGAACATTGGCTATTAATGGGATAGGCAATGATTTAAATAACACCATTACTGGAAACTCTTCTGCTAATCAGTTAAGCGGTGGTGTAGGAGACGATACATTGGAAGGTAAGTTGGGCAATGACATACTTACTGGCGGTGCTGGCAAAGACAGTTTCAATCTTACTACTTCAGGAAATATCGACACAATCGCAGATTTTGTTGTAGTTGATGACACGATTAGATTAGAAAATGCAGTATTTACCAAGCTAACGGCTACTGGAACATTGGCAGCTAGTCGATTCAAGATTGGTACCCAAGCAATGGATGCGGATGATTACATTATCTATAACAATGTTACGGGCGCATTATATTATGATTCCAATGGTAATGGCACAGGTGCAGCGGTACAGATTGCAACGATTGGTGTTGGATTAAGCTTGACCAATGCGGATTTTTTAGTGATCTAGAGAAAAGAAATGAGTTTCTTAGAGATTATGCCTCAAATGAATTTCAGGTGACATTATCAAAAGAGCACTCGTGCCAACAAATTCAAACGACTGATCTGTACTTTGTGCTAGCTAGAATCTAAACTGACAGACCCTAAAAAACGAGTAACTGTCAGTTCAGGCCTGAGCTAGAGCAATTAAAGACTCCTTCGGGTGGTGGAGGTGACGGATTGTTTTTGACCTGCCGATTGCGTTCTACTAAAAGCATGCTGTTTCATTAATTGCTGACGGTATTGTTCAAGCCGCTTGTCATCAAAAGTCACGCGCATTTTGTTTTGTGCTGCGACCTGTGCTATCTCAAGACGAAACGGTTCAGTTCCATTGATTGCCAGGTGACTGCCATACTTCTTTATGGCCACTTGTAAAATATCCACCAATGCATCTTGTGTTGTATCCGGCAGCACGATTAATCGCTTGCCGTCATCGCGAATTGTGGTTGATCCTGCTTTATAAGTGACTGTGCCGATTTTAGTGATCGATTCAACAAAACTGTCTTTAATGAAGCCATCCTTGAAGTGGCTATTAGCGATGGAATCATCATGGCTTTGCTCAACCGTTATCTGGTTACCCTTAAATTGACCCACTCTTCTGGATCGCAAGACAGCCAATGCTTGCGTCTTACCAAGCTTGGCCTCAAATGCTAGCCAGTCCAACCACCCCCTTCTGGAATGACTGGCTTTAGAGTGCTGGTAGGCTTTCTGATAATCACTTTTAATGACATCGATAGTCGTTTTGAATTGCTGATGTGCGGTTGCATACAGCGCTTTTTTGGCCAATCTCCCAGCTTTGATGCTTTTAATGATGTTGCGCTTGAGTTTGGCTTCTCGTTTGGCGCGTTCAATGAGTTGATCCCTTGTGTGTCGCAGCA
>CADEDO010000108.1 GCA_902826115.1 uncultured Nitrosomonas sp. | reverse complement strand
ACCGCTATAATTACCAACCCCTCCCGCATTAATACTGCTACCCGTAATAATTCCGGCTATCATGGGCGGTAGTTTTGAAACCAGGAAATAAAAAGCAACAGCAAAAATCAACATCACGCCCAATTCTTCAAAGTTCATGATGTTTTTACTCATCTTTCCATAATAATTGGTCAGGAAATCACTGCCAATGCCAACAATCAACGTCATGACCAGCAGCTGGATCCCAATGCCTAATACCGTTTTGTAGTAATTGATGGCAAAATCGGTGGTCCAGCGCGCCCCACCAAAACCCAAAAAGAAAATACCCGCATACAAAAGCACCCATGACGAAATCAGCAGCAATAGCATGTTAACTGCGACGACCGTCAGGATGATTACAATAATGACCGTAAGGACTAAGGCAATAAGGCTATCAATGGGACTCCAGACAGATACATTCTGGATGAATTGTTCCCATATCTGGAATGCTATATTTATAACATTACCGTGCCCTGTTCCACCTTGCCCGGAAGCCTGATTCCCCAATATGTGCATGGATTCAATAATTGATCCGGCAATGTTGTGTCCGGATACAGCATTGGTCAGCAGCCAGAAGAAAAACCCTGTAAAAATGATGAAGCGGGTAAATTCAGCAAAGAATTCGCCAATATCCGCTTGGCGCAATGCCATCATGCCAAACGTCCACACCATGGAAATTAACACCAGTGTCCAAAATAACCGTATGGCTACACCTTCTAAAATGGTGTGCCATCCTTTGACTTTTGAAGCAAACTTTTGAGCAACCTGATCAAATACATTTTGATTGGTAACGGGATCGATATAGGTCAACTCTGCAAATGCACTTGTAGAGAAGAGCATTAGTAATAGAACAACAATTGAAATACCAAAAATTATTTTATACATCTGTCAGATCCCATGTTATTAACATGACGAGCTTATTCTTCGCCATACCCTTCAACATCAGTTATGTTCCATTCTTTTCCTGGAGTCATTTCACTCTCGGGTTTCATTGGCTCTTTAAGCTCCAAATATCCCTTGGGCTCCTGACATCCAGCCAAGGTCAAAAGCAATGCCGCAGAAATAGTAATAATGATGGTTTGGATTGTTTTCATAATTGTGTCCTTTGGTTTAAAGTTAAATTAAAAAGCGTCTCTGACATTCCAGATTTTTGGTGCTGGAAGATTAATCGGACTTAACCGCTTGGTTGCAGCCTGATGTGCTGCTTGCTGCATGGCTTCTCGATCCGTTTGCGCCTGATTTTTGGCATTTTCAGCGTTATATTGTGCAATCATCATGGTACGCAGTTGCAACAGCTGGTTAGATTGATAGGCCGCCAATTGGTTGGCGTACTGAATCGCCTCCAGCTGCCCGCCTGCTGTTTCAGCCCGTGATTGCAGCAATTGCAAATGCGCGGCATCAAGACGCATCCCATCCTGATGAATTTCCAGGCCCCGCAATGATGCATCATTCGCACTTTTTTGCGCGTTGGTGCTGGTTGTTTGCCCTTGCTTGATCAAATCCCAGGCTGAGTCTGAGCATTTGCCCTCGAGATTAAAACACGGTGAACCACTGTAATAACTGGCGTTTCGGTACCGGTTCAGATAGTTTTCTACACCGCCCTGGTCTTGATAATATTTAAGAGTATTGGATGCCTGGACTAACCGGTTCATCGTATATTCCGCTTTGGCCCAAACATAAGCCGCCGGTGCTACCGTGTTTCTGAGCATGTTTTCATATTGCTGCAATTGCGTTCGATACTGATCGATCTGCTTGAGTCGCATCTCTACACTCTCATAAGCGGTGACCGTAGTCTGCTTTATATTCGATAGATCAATCACAGCCATCCCCCCTGCCCTGCTTGATGAATACCCAATACTGCCAATTACGAGCAGAATTGCTACCCCAAGGGCGGTTAGGTTTTTACGGTTTATCATGCGAGATGCTCCTTGGTTTAATAATCAAACGATTGATACGGCTTAGAAAACACCATGTCCTTGGTGACAATAACGTTGAATCTAAAACCTGGACGTATTTCCAGTGTGGGCGCAATGTTCAGGTTTTTCATCATTAAGCGCGTGGTGGCTTGTCCCAATTGCTGACCTAACGACTGACTCAAGATGCTACCGGCATTTTGCCGCCCGAATACGCCCCCTCCTCCGGCATCTCGCTGACTGTACGTGGCACCGGCAATCACAGCCGACATCAATAAAGCTGAACCAAATATGCGCAAATAATGATTATTCACTTGATCTTTGAATCCCGCCTGACCGATACCGTCAGCGCCCGGCATCGCACCGATATCCATGGTCTTGCCATCCGGGAAGATAATCCGTTGCCAGGCCACCAGTACACGCGATTGACCAAACGCAACCTCACTGGAATATTCCCCAACCAGCCGCGCCCCTTGGGGTACCAGACGGTGTTTGCCCACGGGGGTGTCATAAATATCCTGGCTGACTTGCGCCATGATCTGCCCGGGCAGTTCTGAATTAATACCGGAGATCAGTACAGCTGGAATGACAAATCCGGTCAACAGGCTATACGGTGTTTCGGGTGCTGCTGGTTGGCTGTCCAGTGCCCAACGACTCCCCTGCCCCGTTACATCAAAATTTGCATAATCATTATTGGGTCTTTTTGAATCGGCGTCGATTAATTCCGGCGCTAAACTATCCATGCCGCCCAGGCCATCCAGACTATCCCGGTCACCGCTTAATCCACTGTCCCTGATGTGTTGCAGCCTCGCCAAATAGGTGGCAGCAGGATCATTTTTAACTTCTGCGTCAACTTGTTGCCTGACCGCGGCTATGCGCGCCAATGCTTCTTCCCGGCTGGGTGTGGATGCTAAAGATGAACCGGCACTTCGCGGTGCCTCCATTGGCACATTAGTTTTTGCTTTGACCGCTTGCTCGAATAGTTGCAATTTCATCATGCGAATATGCTCTAAATCCGGGTTAATTTCTTGCATGTTGAGCGATGTGGGGGGTGGCAAAGGCGGTAAATCCAGGTTGTCATGATTACCAGGGCGTGCAATGATGATTTCGGGGGGTAAATCCAGCGCAGGTTCCATCGGTGCCGGTCTTTCAGCTTCAATGAAGCCTTCCTTGTATTCGCCGGTGATAAACGCAGCCAGGGTATTGCTCGATCCCGCTTTTTTGCTTTCTTCGGCATTCGCGGATTGTTGCGGTTCTGCGCGGTTCATGGCCACAATCATCATGATCAGCAAAAAGACCAGCATAATCCCGACAACAATATAAATCGGCAGGTTGTTAACCCGGCGCACGCC
>CADEDO010000107.1 GCA_902826115.1 uncultured Nitrosomonas sp. | reverse complement strand
CGCGGACAATTTCCGTTTGCACGAACAAATTACTGAACGTGCGATGGGCCAAGTCAGAATTCAACGGTGCCAACACGACTTCTGCATAACTCGTTATCTCAATATGACGGGTACGGAGTGACTGGTTAGTGAGCGTAACACGTCGAATCTCGACATTGTCTTCGGGTGAAACACTGATCTCAGTGTGCGTTTCGATAGACTGATCGCGACGACGGTATTCCGCACGTGCTTGCACGAAGATCGCCTCATAGTGATCGGCTTTACGCAGAGTGGGTTGATAGGCGGTGGACCAATACAGCCCTGAATCGCGATCACGCAAATAAATAAAAGTACCCCAGCCATCGCAGGTGGCATCTTCGCGCCAGCGGGTGACAGCCAAATTGCCCCAGCGGCTGTAACCGCCACCAGCATGAGTCGCCATTACATGGCACTGTCCGTTGGATAGCAAATGCACTTCCGGTATCGGTGTGTTCGGATCGGTGAATACGCGCATAATCTCGCCGGCTTCCGCAACTGCCGGACGCGCAGCGGCACTGACTTCAGCCGCGTGCGGATGCAATGTTGCCCCTTTCTTCGGTATGCGCTCCTGCAGCAATAATTTTGTCGCTTGAATCAGCGGGTCCGACATAAAACGACGCTGCATCGGGTTGTTAAGCAATAATTGCTCAAAAGCCAACAGACTCATGCCTTGGTGATGTGCCATGAAGGTACGTACAATGACGCTGGATTTGCCGCGCGGCACACGCGATGGTGTGTAATCGACTGCCTCATAGAATCCATAAGCGCCGAGCAAACCATTGGCCGCCAATGTCTGCAAGTTGCGGCATGCTTCGTGCGGCATCACCATCAATGCCAGCGCGCTGGCATAAGGTGCGATGACCAGATCATCTCCCAGCCCCCGTTTGAAACCGAGTCCTGGTACACCAAATGCCCGGTATTGATAGATTTGTTGTATATCGGTGGCGTTATAGCAGGATTCAGAAATGCCCCAAGGCACATCGCGTTGCCGCCCGTACTCGACCTGGCGCAACACCGCGGCTTTGCAAGTTTGTTCCAGCAAAGTGTTTTCATAACTTGGCATGATCAGGCGCGGCATGAGGTATTCGAACATCGAACCGCTCCACGAAATCAGGCTGACGTCTCCGCCATGACTGGTCAGCAGTCGGCCAAGCGCAAACCAATGCTTTTGCGGGATTTGTCCCTGGGCAATCAGTAAGAAACTGGCCAGACGCGCTTCGGATGCCAATAGGTCATAGCAGGATTGATCGCGCCGACGTTCACTCACATCGTAACCGATAGCCAGCAAATCGCGCGCTGAATCATAGAGAAATTCAAAATCCATTACGGCAAGTTGGCGACAACGATCCGCCAGGGCATTGATCATTTTAATTCGCCCCAGCGCACCTTTAGCCGCTCTGGCTGGCATCATCGTCTCCGTGCCTGCGGTGTCGCCTTTAGCTAATTCCGATAATGTTGGCATATTATTGAAATGTTGCGGCTCGGGCACCAGATATCGAATATCCTCTTGAAGTGCGCTAATTTGCCGAACAAATGCCTGCGCCCAGTAATACAGTTCACCGTCGATATCGATATCTGTGGGCAAACAAGCCATCATCTCCTCGCCAATACGCTGCATCTCATTCAGTAAGCTATCGATGGTCGTCGGCGTTTGTACAGATTTGTTCAATGTAAGTGTATGCAAATGTTCTTCAAGAATCTTGATTTTCTGTGCCAGATCCGAAGCGGGTAAGGCGGGTACATGTTCGGCAAGCACCCGCAAAGTATCTTGTAACCCTTGAAATGCATTAACTGACAGAATCGGTTGATCTTTCAACTCGGCCAATCCTGCTAACAAAGTGAGCAGACTACCGACTAGATTCCCGCTATCCACTGATGAAACATATTGGGGGTGTAGTGGTTTCAGTGTTCGCGTGTCATACCAGTTATAGAAATGACCCAGGTAGCGTTCCAACTTTTCCATCGTTTCCAATGTGTTCTGAATCCGATGCAAAAATTCACCGGCAGAAATATAACCAAAATCATACGCGGCCAGATCGGCCAGCAATGCCATGCCGATATTCGTGGGCGATGTCCGTGTGGCAATGGCGGGAGCCGGATATTCCTGAAAATTATCAGGGGGCAGCCAATTGTCCTGTGGCCCAACAAACTGAGCGAAATAGCGCCACGTACGTCGAGCCGATGTACGCAGGAACGCGCGCTGATCCATCGTCAGTTGAGGTACCTGAGATACAAGCGGTTTGCTGATCCACCAGCCGACGATCGGTGACAACAACCAAGCTAACAAAATGGGCGCATAGAACAACGGTTCCATTGGTCGACTGCTTACCAATGTCAAGCCCAGCGCTACTGCTACAGTAGGCGCAATCCACATTTCCTTCACAAAATCAGCCAGTGTATGGCATGCATTGCGGCGCGTATAGGAGGGTAAATGCCACAGCATCAGGCTACGTCGCGTAAATAACATACGCAGACCCGAGCGCAGAATAGCACTTAAGCTGATCAGCGTATCATAGGGCAATAAAATCAACGTCAGCAAAGCAAGTATGATGGGACGTCCGACTAACTTGCTGCTCAAGTTCAAGTGCACCAGCCAGTCACGCTCCTGCGGTTTGCGGATCAATTCGATGACGCTTCCCAGCAAGACAGGCAAGAGCACCACACCAGCGACCAACAGAGTCCAGAACCATGCGGGCCCAGGACCGAACAGCCATCCCCCTGCCAATAATGCCAGTAGCGACGGCGATACGAGGCTGCGCCGGAGATTGTCAAAGATTTTCCATACTAACAATGCGGTAAGCGGATTTGCTTGCCGTTTTGCTTTCGATCTATTAGAGGTGGGTGGTCCAGGCACACGCGGAAGCAACCAACCTGCAAGCTGCCAATCGCCTCGTATCCAACGGTGTCGTCGACTGGCCTCTATGGCGTAACTGGCCGGATGCTCTTCAATGAGATCGACATCGGTCACCAGTGCGCAACGTGCATAACCACTTTCCAACAAATCGTGGCTGAGAATAAGATTCTCGGGAAAACGCCCATCAACGGCTTGACGAAAGGCATCTACATCGTAAATACCCTTACCGATGAATGATCCTTCGCCAAAAATATCCTGGTAGACATCGGATATTTCGCGCGAATAAGGATCAATGCCCGACTCGCCCGCGAATAATTTTGTAAAATGCGACTGGCCTGCACTGGTCAGGCTGATCGAAACGCGCGGTTGCAGGATTGCATAGCCTTCGACAATGCGTCCTTGGTCAGCATCGTATACCGGCCGATTGAGCGGATGAGCCATGTTACCGATCAAGGAGCGTGCCGCATCGCGGGGAAGCTGCGTATCGGTATCCAAGGTAATGACGTACTGGATTGATGCGAGAATAGACATCTCACCGATAATATCCGAGAACGCTCCTTCTCCCCCGCCGCGCAGCAACGCATTGAATTGCTCCAATTTGCCGCGTTTGCGTTCATACCCCATCCACACTTGTTCGTGTGGATTCCATACCCGTGGCCGATGCAACAAATAGAAAATGCACGGACGGTCGTCTTGGTAAGTGGCATTGAGTG
>CADEDO010000106.1 GCA_902826115.1 uncultured Nitrosomonas sp. | reverse complement strand
TCAGCGTTATATTGAAAGCCATGCTGCAGTTTTTCAAAAGCGGGATTCTGCATAATGTGAGGTGCGCTATCAAAAAAGGAGTGTATTGAGTTAAGCAATCACCCTTGCGAATCATGGAGGCGGTTATGCCAATAGCCTGTAAATGCTTAAAATTGAGGTTGGCTGGCAGGGCTTGCCAGCCAACATGTGTATTTGAGTTAGAAAAATTAGGCTTTGGCGGGTCGACCTGTTTTGATTATTTCCACTTGACCAACCGCCTTGAGCAAGGATGCACTGGGAAGTTTAGATAAATTTAATAATCCTGCTCGCATCAATTCACTTTTTTTCACATGAACTCCAGCCTCAAGGCATTTCTTTTTAAGTTCGCTCAGCTTGGCATAATCACTTTCTGGCAAAGTAAAACTATCACGAATCATTTTAACCTTCTTGGTTTTTTCTTTTTCTTTCTCTTTCTTTAAGGTTTTCTCTGTATTCGCCTTGGTTGTGACAGGAGGAATTGTTTTGGCTGCTTTGCTGGCGGGATTACTTATGCTGACCGCTTTCTTGGTAGCGCGATCAGATGCTGGTGCTACAGAATTGGTAACTGGCAGCGGAGATTTTTCTTTTTCATTCGATTTGATTTTTCTAGTCATGATTGATCTCTTTAGGGTAATAACAGATTGAAGGATTGATATTTTATTCCCACACAAACAATATAAACGATTTATACAGTATTGATCAATATACTGGTTATATAAAATCAAAATAAACCTGGGAATAGTGGTGGAATTGGGGCTGTTGCTGAGAAATATTGATATTTCTAATCGATGAATTCGACATGCTCTGACAGTCTGTTATTGAAAACAGAAACTATTTTATTGTTAAGTTTGAGTTAATCACTTAGCAGGTATTGACTGAATTATCTGTTTTGTAACAATTCATTCATGTTGTTCTGCTATATTTCTATGCTAATAGTATGTTTAATTGAATAATTAGTGGATGTGAATGTGAAAGAAGCGTTATCCGATAATGCAATTGAATGTGCGCCCTTACCTGAATCTAATCGCAGCGAAATATTTCTGCAACTGGTCAGAATAATCGAACAGCGCGAAGTAGTTCCAAACTTTCAACCTATTATTAGCATGGTTACAGGTGAAATCTTTGCTTATGAAGGACTCATTCGGGGACCATCCAATAGCTCATTGCACTCTCCCCTCAGTTTATTTAAAGCAGCTGGGCAATTTGGACTCTTGCTAGAAGTTGAGAAATTATGCCGCCAAGTTATCCTGGAAGCTTTCGTTCGATTGCAACTTGCTGGTAAGCTTTTTTTGAACGTCAGTCCTGAGTGTCTACTGGATTCAAACTTCAAGAACGGAGAAACGCTGGATTTCATGCGTTCTATTGGCCTAGAGCCGCATCGTGTAGTCATCGAGTTAACAGAAAGCCAGCCTACTTTCGACTATTCGTTGTTGCTCGAAGCCGTACGGCATTACCGTTCAATGGGATTGGAAATTGCTATTGATGATCTCGGTGAAGGATTCTCCAGTCTTCGTCTATGGTTCGAACTCAGACCTGAGTATGTCAAAGTCGATCAGCATTTTATTCAAAACATTAACCAGGACCCCATCAAGCTGCAGTTCGTACGATCCATTCAGCAAATTGCAGAAAACTCAAACACACGGATCATCGCTGAAGGTATTGAGACTCATGCTGAATTAATGATTATTAAGGATCTTGGTATTCTATTGGGACAGGGCTATTACATTGCTCGCCCCAATGCTATCCCGGCCATGATCATATCAGCGGATGCTGCCAATAGCTTGCGACAAAATGGAATTTCAGTTTTTCCGCATAAAAATCATGTTATCCAGCAAACTCTGGCGACCATGAAGCTGTTAATTTGGGTATCTCCCGCTACACCTGAGATGGATAGCGATGTGGTTTATAGTCGTTTCAGCGATCAGCCTAAACTGGAATCTATACCTGTGGTCAGTCAGGGAATGCCCATCGGAATTATTACTCGTAGTCGGCTAATAGATGCGTATGCACGACCGTACTGGCGGGAATTATATGGAAAGAAATCCTGTACCTTATTTATGGATCCATCGCCTTTAGTCGTGGACAAGAATATCAATTTGCAGGAACTGAGTAATGCGGTTGTTGCGGCTGGACAACGTCATTTGTCGAATGGTTTCATTATTACGGATCAGGGGCAATATCTTGGTATCGGTACTGGTCATGACCTGATGCGTGAAATTACTCAACTTCAGATAACGGCTGCGCGCTATGCCAATCCACTGACCCAGTTGCCAGGCAATGTGCCAATTGACGAACATATTGAGCGCCTATTGAAAAGCCAAGTGGGATTCTGTGTTTGTTACTGTGATTTGGATGCATTTAAACCATTCAATGATATTTATGGATACCGCAAGGGAGACGAGATTATCCAGGTAACGGGTAACCTTTTGGCGCGCGCATGTGATTTGGAGCGGGATTTTATCGGGCATATCGGGGGAGATGATTTTATTATATTGTTTCAGAGTACTGATTGGGAAATACGCTGTCGTCAAGTGCTGGCTCGTTTTTCAGATGAAATCATGCCCTTTTTCAAGCCAACTCACCGTGATCAGAAAGGATATTTTTCGATCAATCGCAAGGGACAGCGTGTATTTCATTCACTCGTCACGCTCTCAATAGGCGCGGTTGTGGTGAGGCCGGGGATATTTAATTCACATCATGAAATCTCAACTATTGCAACGTCCGCGAAACAGCAAGCAAAGTACATGGTTGGCAATAGTTTGTTTATCGAGAAACGACATTATCATTCACGAATGGAATATAAGTTAGCTGCAGATCAATGAGAAACATTTGTGTGAGCCTATGGTAGTATCATTTCAAATTCACACTGGAGTATCCAATGAAGTTCAATACCCCGCTGCGTTATTCTGGAGGAAATGACAATCTATCAAGCTTTTTAAAAATAATTCTTGAGCAAAATGATCTATTGGGCGAACACTATGTTGAGCCCTACGCTGGTAGTGCAGGAATTGCATTGAATTTACTCACTCACGGCTACGTGTCGTGTATCCATTTGAATGATATCAATCCTGCCATATACGCTTTTTGGCACAGCGTCCTCAATCAACCTGATGAACTTTGCAAAGCTATTTATGATGTCGAAGTAACCGCGAAAGAATGGCAGCGGCAGAAAGATATTTTAAATTCCCCAGAGAACCACAATCTACTTGAGCTAGGTTTCTCAATTTTTTTTCTTAATCGGATTAATCGCCTAGGAATTTTATGGGGGGGAGTTATCGATAGAAAAAGTCAAAACAGGCCCTGGAATTTTGATGCACGCTTTAATAAGACAGATTTGATTCGCAGGATTGAGTGGATTGCATTGCACCGTTCGCTGATTCGTTTATATAACAAAAATGTAACAAACTTAATTGAAACCGTATTGCCCACACTTCCCGATAAAACAGTTATTTATCTTGATTTTCCTTGTCATGTCGAAAAACGAAGGCATTACAGAGATGACAATTTGAATAATGATCCTATGAATATCTCAAAATTAATCAAAGAGCGCATAACGCAGCACTGGATAGTTTCATGTCAAAATAATTCAAGGATTATTGAAATGTATAAAGGCTATCCAGCCATCATCAATAATAGCAATGCAAGAAATCTCCCTGAAAGTGGTGTGAGCATGTTCTTCAGTAAAAGACTGATTGTTCCTAACTGGAAAAATCCGTCAAATTTAATGACAGCTTAAAATCTTAAAGCTCAAATAATCCTTATATGGTTTTGGGATAGATGTTGCTAAACCACAGGGAATTGGACTCCATATTTACTAAACTGTTTTTTGGGAAAGATTGGACGAAAAAATACCAACGCACCACAGGAAGTCCAGGGAAGGATAATAAGTGCGTTGGGAAGGAAAAGTCAGTCGTTTTACAGGAAGGGTAAGTAAAATATAGCAACTGATTTTATTTATTATGATGGCTGTTTATGACAAATTCATGACTGCAAGAGCGAGATACTTTTATTTTAGGGGTTTTAGGTTTTAACAGTCCGTTGAAAAACTATCTGCGTTGCCGCTACGGTGTTAAAAACAGGCTCAAAATGC
>CADEDO010000105.1 GCA_902826115.1 uncultured Nitrosomonas sp. | reverse complement strand
GCTCCAGCATCCCTCGTCCTTTTTCCCAGACTGCCTGTACCAGATTCTCATCAATAGTCATTAGTCTTCTCCTTCACAAAAGGTTTTCTTAATATGGGGGACCGTAAGGATTCCTTCGTAAATGAGTAACATCCCTGATTTCGTTACATCTGGAACGTCACGCCATAATCAATTGGCTCCAAATCACGTTCCCGAAGCTCATAGGTGCCGAAACGATTGGCATGATGCGTCCGATATGGACTAAACGCAGCGGCCAATTCTGGCGTCAACTTGGGGTCGACACAGAATTCGGAATATAAACCCCGTTAAGGATTTTGCATCGTGCGCAAAGGCCTGAATTTCCCCTGTTGTATGACTTTACTTTGATGCCATATATAATCACCTGTCAGGCTGATGTGCTCCCATCCTAATGGAGAAAGATATTGGTACCAATCGGGATTAACCTTAAAGCCTTGTTTCTTTAGGGTTTCTACGGCTATTTCCATATAAACTGTATTCCACAAAATGATTGCGGCGGTAACCAGTGTCAAACCGCTGGCTCGGTAGTGCTGTTGCTCATAGCTGCGATCCCGAATTTCGCCTAAGCGATTAAAAAATACCGCGCGTGCCAAGGCATTCCGGGCTTCGCCTTTGTTTAATCCCGCAGTCACTCGACGACGTAATTCTACACTTTGTAACCAATCCAAAATAAAAAGAGAGCGTTCGATCCGCCCAAGTTCCCGCAATGCAACCGCTAAACCATTTTGCCGGGGGTAACTGCTTAATTTCCGTAAGAGTAAGGATGCCGTAGCTGTCCCTAGCTGGATGGATGTCGCTAATCGCAGAATACCATCCCAAAGTGTTTTGATACAATTGACCTTTATCTCATCACTGATCATCGTTTGCAATGCTGGATAAAGTTTTTGTTGTCCCGGCGGGATAAATATCTTGGTATCGCCTAAATCCCTGATTCTAGGCGCAAGCCTAAAGCCTAAGAAAGGCATCATGCCAAACACCTGATCCGTAAACCCTGATGTATCGGTGTAATGTTCCTCAATGATTAAATCTGACTCGTGATAAAGCAAGCCATCAAGCACATACGTTGAATCACGCACACCCACGTTGATAACCCGGGCATGATACGGGGCATATTGGTCTGATATATGTGTGTAAAACTGCCTGCCCGGTTCTGCGCCATACTTTGGGTTTACTTGTCCTTTACCTTGGCTGACACCGCCTGTGCGAAACCGCTGCCCATCTGATGAAGACGTTGTGCCGTCACCCCAGTTGGCGGCAAAAGGATGTTTGGATTGAGCGTTCGTCAACTCTGCCAATGCTGCGGAGTAGTTGTCATCACGGATATGCCATGCTTGTAACCAGGCCAGTTTAGAATAAGTTGTTCCAGGGCACGATTCAGACATTTTACTCAAACCTAGATTAATGCCGTCAGCCAAGATCGTTGTCAAAAGAAGATTTTTGTCTTTGGCAAGATCGCCACTTTTAAGATGGGTAAAATGCTGTGTAAAGTTAGTCCACTGGTCAACTTCCAGAAGCAGTTCGGTAATTTTGACATGGGGCAATAACGCGGTTGCTTGATCGATGAATTTCTGTACGTTTTCTGGAATAACCGCATCGAGTGGCGTAATTTTAAGGCCCGACTCCGTGATCACTGCATCGGGCAAATTATCGGCAGCGGCCATCTGGTTAACTTTAATTAATTCGCTTTCTAGTAACGCCAGGCGTTCATGCAGGTATTGGTCGCAATTCGTGGCAACTTTTAACGGTAATTCGTTATTTTGTTTGAGTTGTGCATATCTTTCCGGTGAAATCAGATAAGTGTTGAAATCCTTAAACTGACGGGAACCTTGAACCCATGCGTCACCTGAGCGTAACACGCCTTTTAACTCGGACAGTAGGCATAATTCGTAATAGCGACGGTCAATACCTTTGTCATTGAACACCAAATCGTTCCAACGTTTTTTTATAAAAGTCGTCGGCACATAAGGGGGTAATTTGCGGGTATTATCCCTATTTAATTCGCGTAAAATGGCAATGCCCTCCACAATGTCTTGAGAGGCTGGTGTTGCCTGTATTTTTAAGGAATCTAGAAAGGCGGGAGCATAGCGCCGCAACGTACTATAACTGTCACCAATCAAAGCCAGAAAGTCAAAATTTTCAGGTTGAGCAAGCTTTTGGGCTTCTATGACGCTGGCTTCGAATTCATCCCATGAGATAACCGACTCAATTGCCTTGAATGGGTCAGTGCCATCTTGTTTCGCACCGACTAATGCTTGGCCAACTTTACTGTATATCCGAATTTTACTATTAATATCCTTACCCGACTGCTGAAAGCGTTTTTGATGCTTGTTTTTAGCGGCATTGAATAGCCTGCCAATTATCCGGTCATGCAGGTCAATGATTTCGTCAGTAATCGTTGCGGTGCTTTCGAGAACAAGCGCAACCAAGGTAGCATAACGGCGCACAGGTTCAAACTTCGATAAATCCTGGGGTGTCATCTGTCCACCCTCTCGCGCAATTTTAAGTAGCCGGTTTTGGTGAATGCTGGAGTGGTAGATTTGTTCCGGCATATTTAGTTTTTGCAATACCTTAAGACGTTCGATATGTTCCAGCATTTGCTTTGAACTGGGTTTACTCGGTGATTGGCGTAACCACACTAACCAGGTAAATTTACTTTCAGGTTTCCGTTGAAGTAAGTCATCGAGATTTGTGTAATGTTCATCTGATAAAGACTCAGTGAGCATTTGATAAATCTTGCGATTGGCTTTGGTAATCGCCTCGGAACACAGTCGCTCTATGACATTAATTGAGGGCAATAGAATTAATTGCCCACGCAAATGCTCAATCAGTGTCGTTGCCAGAACAATACCTTTGTCGGTATGCATAGCCAATTCTTCAAGAAGTGTCAGTTTTTCACGGTAGACCGACATGGTGAATGATCTGAAGCCGTAAATTGTTTGTAACTCGAGCAGATGTTCATGAAAGGTATTTTTACGGGCCCCGTAACTTTCCCAGGCAGATGGAGAAATGTTCAGTTGCTGGGAAATGAACTGAATGACTTCTGGGCTTGGCTGATTATTAGAGCCAAGCATTACACCTGGGTATCGCATGTAACATAATTGGACAGCAAAACCTAAGCGGTTTTCTGAGCCACGATGCTGCTGAATAATAGCGAGATCAGATTCATTGAAGGTATAGTACTGAATGACTAAATCATCATTCGGCAAGGCGGTTATGTTATCGCGCTCTGTTGCGGAAAGGATGGATCGACGTGCCATAGAGTTTCGTCACTTAATTAAAAAAACAAGGATATAATATTACATAGACTATTTTACGGGTTAAGTGACATAAAATGACCATATTAAAAGCAGTAAGACTTATGTCACTTAAACGTTCGTTTAGGTGACACCATGTTGATTGGCTACATGCGCGTTTCTAAGGCAGATGGCTCGCAGGTTTTAGACCTGCAACGTGACGCCTTATTGCAATCGGGTATTTTACAAGAGCACCTTTACGAAGACTTTGCGTCAGGAAAAAATGATGACCGACAAGGGCTAACAGCCTGCCTAAAGGCGCTAAGGAAAGGCGATACCCTGATCGTTTGGAAATTGGATCGGTTGGGTCGCAACTTACGTCATCTTGTTAATACGGTGCATGAATTAGCCAGCAAAGGCATAAGTTTTAAAGTATTGACTGGCCAAGGGGCGCAAATTGATACGACAACTTCTCAAGGGAAGCTCGTGTTTGGGATATTTGCCGCACTAGCCGAATTTGAACGTGATTTGATTTCTGAACGAACCAAGGCCGGATTAGCTTCTGCCCGTGCTCGTGGCAGAAATGGCGGCGCACCTTATAAAATGACCCAGGCTAAATTAAGATTAGCTATGGCATCAATGGGGAAACACGAAACAAACATTAGTGATTTATGCAAAGAACTGGGGATCACACGCCAAACGCTTTATCGACATATTGCCCCAGATGGATCTTTGCGAGTAGACGGCGAGAAGTTACTGAAAAAACCTTAACGGGGTTTATATTCCGAATTCTGTGTCGACCCCTAAAAGCTCTTCAATTCATCTTTGCTGCGGACTTCCCAATAACTATTGGCTGCAT
>CADEDO010000104.1 GCA_902826115.1 uncultured Nitrosomonas sp. | reverse complement strand
TTGTTTGTTTGCCCAACGATCAAACCATCGTGTCTTGTAAACGATCATTCTGTACTTACTCTAAGTATAATATAGCACTTAGTGATATATCTGACAAGCCTAAATCTATAACATAAATTGTGAGAATCGCTAGGGTTGTTTACAGATTGAAGAAAAAATATACTGCTATAGAGTCGGCCATTAAACAGTTTGATTTTTCATAGCAGTGAAGGCCGGAACGCCAAGATTCTAATAAATCTTTTTAATGCCCTGATCAATAAGTCATTTCCAAACACAGATCAGCTCATCCCAGTTCGTGGTGTAATTGGGGCTCTTGTTTCCTTGTTTCATCCTCCAAGGCTGCTTGAATCCCTCGGATGCAAGTTTTAAAGTACTCCTGCCCATGCGAGCATTGATCTGATCCATGACGCTCATCAATTTGCTGGATTGGATATCGGTTGCCGATACCGAACCAAAGAGGTTCAATTGCCGGCATTGCCTGTGTACCAGTTCAGACAACATCACGCCTGCTTTCTGATATTTGTAGCCACGACGATAAATTTTGCGTAATCCCCATAGCGCAACCTTGGTCAGCAATATCGTATCGTCCGTTTGTCTTGGCAGCGCAATCGTCATGCCGTTGGCATAATAAGGTTCTTTTTTATTGAACGGGCTGGTGCGAATACTGACATGCACTGATCCAGCATAAGACTGTTGCCGACGCAATTTCTCTGCGGCACGGCTGATGTAGAGAGTAACCGATTCTTCTAGGCTGGCTAAATCGGATACCGGAATTCCGAAGGATCTGGAACTGACGATCTGTTTTTTCGGCGGATTGATTTCTTCCAGTTCGATACAGGCAGTGCCGTTGATTTCACGAATGATCTTTTCCATCACGACCGAGAAACGGATACGCATTTGCGATGGCGATGCTGTTTTGAGATCCAGCACGGTTTTGATGCCTATTTCGTGCAGCTTAGGTGCAAGCCGCCTGCCGATACCCCAGATCTCCCCTACTTCTATTTTTCTAAACCAATCTTCTTGTTGCTGGAGTGACATGGCATTCAGATCGCATACGCCATTGAACTCAGAATTCTTTTTGGCAATATGATTGGCCAGTTTTGCCAGTGTCTTGGTTGGACCTATGCCAACGCAGACCGGCAAACCCGTCCATTGCTTAATGCGTTTCCGGATTTTCTGCCCATAACCGGTATGACTGTATCTTTTAAATCCAGTGAGATCCAAAAAGCATTCATCAATCGAGTAGATTTCCTGTTCGGGACTGAACATGCCCAAAATGCTCATGACGCGGTTGCTCATATCGGCATAGAGCGCATAGTTAGATGAATAGGCAATGATGCCGTGTTTTCTGGCCAAATCTTTCAGCTGAAACCACGGTTGTCCCATTTTGACACCCAGTGCTTTGACTTCATTGCTTCTGGCGACTGCGCAGCCATCATTGTTGGATAGCACGACAACCGGCTTGTCTTCAAGTTTGGGATTGAATACCCGCTCACAACTGACATAGAAGTTATTCACGTCAATTAATGCGATGGAACGATTACTCATGATTAATACGATGCGATAACAGCGAGCAATAGATAAAACAGCAATAGTTTGCTTATGTTTGCTTATTTAAAACGGCGGAAAGATCCTGTCACGACACCGAATATTTCAAACTGCGTATCGGGACGAATGTAAATGGGTTTGTAAGTACCGGTTGAATTGGCTGGCATAAGCCTTGGCATTTTGTTCGCGCCGTGATCCAAGATTTTGATGGTAAATTCCCGATCCACCACAGCCAGTACAATGTCACCGATACCGGGTGTTTTGGAGCGATCCACCACCACTTTATCGCCCGGCAACAATCCGACATCAATCATTGAATCTCCTTTGATTGTGACGAAGAACGTCGATGCAGCATGATCAATCATAAATTCGCTGATATCCAGGCTTTTCTCGACATGATCATCTGCAGGACTGGGAAAGCCTGCGGCTACTTTAGTTGAAAAAAGCGGGAGTCTGATTGGTTGATCGCTGATGATAGGAGTGAAGAATTCATCCACGTTGACTGCTTCAGGGTCGCTTACTGTTTTTTTACGCTGGTAAGCATCCAGAAAATCTTTGATGGTAGCGCCTTGACTTTGCGGTATACGTACTGAGACCGTTGGCTCACCAAATTTACCCTGGCCGCGTGGCCTGCCTGCATTCTCTCTTTTTCCGCCACGATTTGACATTATTCGAATGACTCCATATTTGAAATGTGTAACAGCATTCAAACACACCGGCCATAGCGATGTCAAATCCATAAAACAAAGAAAGTGAAATTTCAGATCATAGAAAGCTAACTGCTAGATTCCGTCAGAAATTGATAGTTTTGGATCTGATACTTTGATCAAACGAGGCCAGCGATCATGAATCCAATGATATTCATGTGGCGTTTCTTCAGTAACCATATAGACCCTTTGTTCGCCCCCTCTTTCAGCCAGTAATGCCTGGATGGCCATACTGGGCGCCAGAATGATCCAGTGGGATTGTTTGTCTTGGCCTTTTTCCATGAAACTCTCGGCTGGAATCAATACCGGTCTGGGATGCCAAGGCTTCCACTTGCCCATTTTGATTGAATCCAGTCTTGCCCAACCGCCATTGGGAAATCTGTTGAACTCTTCTTTACGCCTGCCCCAGATAACCCAAGTGACGCCACCATGCCGAAGTTTTACCGGCAATTTTGCATCGGGTTGTGGAAAGAAGATTTTATGATCCTGATATTGAATACCGCCGCACATAATAAATCGGCCATTAGCTGCCGCGTGACCGTGAAATTGTTTTTGTGGCTATTGAAATTAGCCGTTGACTATCTTCATGCTCAAAGGATGGCGCCATGCGTTTAATTTCGTCACTGCGTAATAGATGACGTTTTGCGGTCAATTGCCAATTACCCAGACTTTTCCCGATCTTTTGTAATGCAAGATCGGTTACTGACTGATTTAATGCAAAGTATTCTGCCAGCTCCAGACAGGTATCTAATGATGGTTTAACGCTTTGGTTAAATGCCAGTTGATGCACTCGCTGGGCAAAAGGCTGGGGGGTTGGGTTTAAATCATAAGCAGGTGCCAGCCGCCATCCCTGGGAAACACGCAGAAAACCATGATTGCGTAGATGATCATCAATATTGCCGGTCATGGCGTTAAATGTCATACGCCGCCATAATTCCAGGCGATCTTGTGCAGGCTGCGCAGATTCACGATTAATGGCATCAGCTATTTCCAGATAACTCGCCCCTTCCTTGTTATCTTCATTGCGTCCTAATAGTGTCATGGCAGACATAAAAGGGGTACGCAGTGTTTTCTCACGATCGAATCGCTTGACTAGCAAAACCGGCGAATCACTCTTTGCATTTAAAACCCTGAATGCTGTTACCTCAATTCCGGCTTGTTGTGCAAGATCCAGCATAACGGCTTCCCATAAACTGACTCGTTCGGTATCGTTCTGTGAAGAAAACTTGGCAATCCAGAGTTCACCGGCATCTTCAATCGCCGCCTTGGGTCGCGCTCCGCCAAGCGATGAACCAGGCTGCGCAAGCATGGCAAGATCAGCGGCAGTCTCAGTACCGCTCTCAAAATGTCTGGCTGCGGTTTCAAGTTGCCGCATATGAATCAGCTTTGGGATATTTGTATGCCCTGCAAGAAACACGTCAGGCGTATGACTGTGACTCAAACGAAGTCCACCCATGCGCATGTAATCACTGACGCCCAACATATAGTCATTGTCACTTAAAAAAATACCGGTTGCGCGTGTCTGAACTAATCTGCCCCAACGATCCGGTGAGATATCCTGGAAAGCACCCCAAAGTCGGTTGTTCAAATACGGCATATCAATCAGTAAAGGGAGTTCCGGATCAATGGCAAAGCGATTGGGGTGTTTGATCCAGGAGCGTTCATAGATAAAGCGGTAGTTTTCCCTGCCACGGCTTTTATGAATTTCCAGGTGACCAATGCGATGCAATTGTCCTTGCCAATCCAATGAGACAAGCAGGTGCGTATCACTCATTT
Source organism: uncultured Nitrosomonas sp. (assembly GCA_902826115.1). Lineage (GTDB taxonomy): Bacteria > Pseudomonadota > Gammaproteobacteria > Burkholderiales > Nitrosomonadaceae > Nitrosomonas. The sequence goes on along the minus strand of CADEDO010000104.1, from coordinate 83 downwards.
AGAAACTCTGACTCGTTTGGGTAGTTTTTCATCCATCAGATCCAAACCGAGGGAATCATGGGTACGATCCATCAGCATTTCGA
>CADEDO010000103.1 GCA_902826115.1 uncultured Nitrosomonas sp. | reverse complement strand
TACTCGCAATAAACAGGACTACCCATAAGGTAAGAATAAAGGGAGATGCCAGAACGGGCAGGCCCATGGGTGTCAGTAGACTAGATAATACTGCTTGGCATAACACTGCCAGAATACCAGCCAATACTGCCAGCGCAGCACTTTTAGCAGTAGGCTCAAGAAAAACCCACCCTACCGCAATCATAGTCAGGACCGGGTTGAATCCATACAGCCCTATCTCGATCACCTCCTGGCTAATCCCAATAAGCGCTGGCAAGACAACCCCGATGATGGCTCCGCCTATGGCCATGAGTGCGCCACGCAGCGAAGCGATTGCAATACCCATTAAAAGTAAACCGCCGGCAAGGATACTGTCAGTAAAGATAACTTGGCTTAGACTTCTTGCTAGCGCGCTAAACCACGTTTCGATAGGTATGATTCCCATTTCTATCACAGTTGTTTGAATACTTGCTGCGGGTAATGCTGGCCGTGCATAACTATCAAATGCGTATATCGTTATCAAAAACACCCAGCTAATCAGGACGAATGGCGAGGTTGCAGCTGGAATCTTAAAGTTCTGGAGAATTCTCGCCAGAGTAGCCCACACGATGCTTGACAGCATCGAGGCAAGTACAATGTAGAGCCAGAGCTGAGGCGTTTGCTCGAGAAACAGAAACAGGCAGGGCCCTACCAGAGTGCCGTTAAATCCGTATAATCCAGCATCAATATCATCCTCGCAGAATCTGAGAGCATAAGCGGTAACCGTACTGCTGATTACCCCAATGGTTGCAGCCAGCCCCAAGATTACTCCACCAGCATAGAATGCAGCCAGAACAATGAGTCCCGTTACGGCATTGCAGCAGAAAACTACCTGTCCCGCACCTCTTAAAATTACTCGCAAGGGTTGGGGCAGCGCTCTGTCAATATGTAGCGACCAGTTCAAGGTAATATTCTCTCCTATGTAGCGCTGCGCAGAATATCTTCAGCAGCTAATCGTCCTATATGCGCAATTTCACCATTGCCGGTAACCATTGCTGTCACGATGGTGCCATCAATCAATAGGCTCAGTTTTTCCGTTACTATCTCGGGATTCCGCGCGCCGCTTTCCGCTACCATTGCCTGGAGTCTGGCATTTATTTTCTCCCTGTGCCCGTTGGCTATTTCCTGTATCCAGCCATTACTCTTTTCATGTTCAGCCACGGCATTGATAAATACACAACCGAAAAAATCTTCACTGCCGAACCAGTCCTGCATTAAATCGAACAGTGCCAGGATGCGGTCGAAAGGAGAGCATTCCATTGTCGGAAGATCCGAATCAAACCAACGGAACCACATATCTGCCTCTGCCTCGAACACGGCCTTGAGCAGGTTTTCTTTCGATCCGTAATGCGTATAGAGACTGCGCCGGGATACACCCGATTCTTCAATGATTCTGGCGATACCGGTAGCATGAATGCCCACACGGCAAAACAGACGACGTGTCGTCCGCAGTATTTTTTCCTCTACTGATATTTTTCTAGGCATCGTTGTCAAGGTAATCCAGTATGCTGACATCGGCCTTCATACTGGTAGATCCATGATTCTTCAGCCATTGAGGTAAAAGAATCTCTTCAAACATTCTCACTCTATTTTGCCTCAATCTGTTTCCTGATTTTCCTGGCGATTTTGCCAGCTTCGATGCGAATTTCCCGCAACTGACCACTGAGTGGATTGATTTGTCCGATAAAGTAGAGACGGGGCGCTCCCTCGAATTCCTGGTCACCCGAAATTTTTGGTCTGCCCTTCTCGTCAGCGATGCCCGGTATCTGAACAAGCTCAGGAACTCCGGTACGAAAACCGGTTCCAGCAACAATAACATCAGGTTCCAGCGTCGTCACGGTGTTATCACTATCCTGTGCTGTTCCAACGGTATTCAGAACATGTGCCATCCGCCCCGAAATTTTCTGTATCGGTCCGACGATTTTGATCCGACCGGCACGAACATCGTTAGCGAAAGGACCGTATAGAATCGGCACTACATTATTTATAGCGTATTGCCTGGTGATAGGCATCGTTGGAAACGGAAGGCCATAAGCAGTCAAATCGCCTATTGTCCTGCGCTGCAGAAAGCTTAGCAACATATCAACTAGATTATTGGGTAAATGCCTTAACCATATTCCTAGGCCTACGATCGGAATACCATAAATACTTTTGGGCAAAAAGTACGGCGGTGTCCTGACAGACATCGTTACCGAGCTCGCATATTCAGTCAGTCTGCTGGCAATTTCAGCTGCAGAATTGCCACTGCCGATCACGAGCACATGCTTTTTCGCGTAATCCTGTGCACGTTTGAATTTTGAAGAGTGAATGATTTCTCCTGGAAAAGCCTCTTTCCCTTCCCATTCAGGAATCACCGGAATACGGCAAGTGCCGATTGCCATGACAACCGCCCGGGATTCAAATTGTCGGCCATCACTGCTTGTGATCAACCAGATATCGCGGTTACGGTCATAACTGACTTTTTTAATTTCGATTCCGGTCTGTACAGTGAAATCGCCCCGAGCGGGAAATGTTTCGAGTAGATGCACGACCGCATCACGCGAAGGCCATGCTCCAGTAGATCTTGGGAATTTACTGCCTGGCAGGGCTGAAAGGAAACGACCTGTATTCAGGCGCAGACCATCATAATGATTGCGCCAGACATCCCCTACAGCGGGTGTACTTTCCAATACCAGTGGAGTCAGCCCCGCTTTTTTCAATTCATATGCTGTTGACAAGCCTGCGGGACCTGCACCGACTACTGCCACGTCATAAACATTACTGACTTCCATTTCTTATCTCCTTTCCCGTTTTCAACCAGGAATGTACGCTGGCATATATGATCCGGCCTGTAGAGTTTCGCTGTAATGAACAATTGTTAGTCATGTGGAATTTTTGCTTGCTCTGAATGGTGATGAATCTCGACATTGACCGGAACCGGACGCATGATGGTGTCCGGTATGGGAGCTATCTGCTGTAGTTTTTTCAAAAGAGCGGTTACTTTGTCTAATGGCGCGTCAGTCTGTATCTCCACTACAACCGTTATATCTTCAAATCCGGGGTTGCCCGGTTCTATCGCAAAAGCTGCCCGGAAATTGACACGCCCTGAAACATGTAGGCGAAGTGATTCCACATTAATCTGAGCAGCCGATAATCCGCCGATATAAGTGGCGGCAAGACAATGACCAACGGCGGTAAGCAGAAGATCCTGCGGTGTGACACCTATTCCTTCCCCACCATATCGTACCGGTTCATCGCCAATGACAATCTGACCATCAGTTACATTTGAAGTGGTGTGATAGCCACTATCCCAAACAACCGTTACTTGATAGCCGGGTTTGGCGATATCACTATCACTATCACTATCTATTTTAATAAGGTCTCGTATTGTCTGAGATCGCTCAAGATCAATGCCATTGACCACATTTTTAGTATCCGAGTTAATCATAATCAAATCTCCATGACAAATAAGTAGCGATCCATATTCTATTTGTCTACTTAATTGATCTGACAGGTTGTTCAGCATTATTTCCATTGTCAGTAAAAAGTAGACTGATCATTCTCTTTTTATGAATACTATACTGGAAATAGTAAAATGTCAACGACGGAGCAAAAAGGGTGGGGTCTCAGTTTGAAAGTGACGTGACGGTTTTCAGCCGCCCATAGTGCACCGCGTCTTAACCATCTAATAAATTTTCAGGAACCCAAAATAACCGTTCGTTTGTATGCTAGGCTGGTGAGCCGACTCAAATAAGGAGACAGACGATGCGTGTGATGGTGTTAGTGAAGGCTACTGAAGACAGCGAAAAGGGCTTTGTCCCGACGGCGGAGACGATGAAGATAATGGAGGCGATGGGCAGATTTTGAGGTGTGCTGTCAGAAATGGAGCTCATCGGTTTAAGCGGCGAGTAGATTTGCATAGTATTGCTGCGAAAATTGTGTTGGTGACAGATAACCTAATCTTTCCTGCTTACGCTGCCTGTTATAGAAGATTTCGATATATTCGGTAATCTCCTGAATAGCTTGTTGCCGTGTTTTGAACCTCCGATGATGCACCAATTCGGTTTTAAGTATCCCCCAGAAGCTTCCCATTGGAACATTATCATAGCAGTCACCCTTGCGACTCATGGAAGCGATCATGCCAAATTGTTG
>CADEDO010000102.1 GCA_902826115.1 uncultured Nitrosomonas sp. | reverse complement strand
ATTCGAACCCGCGGTACGGTTTGAGCCGTACACACGCTTTCCAGGCGTGCACCTTAAGCCGCTCGGTCACTTCTCCAATCAATATCTGGATAGGGGGCAAAGAATAAACTAGATCTTGGTTTCGGGCAAATTTGTTTTATTGCATAAAATTCTCAGAAGCGCTGCCATGTAATTAATAGTATCGATCGTGATATTTTTTATATTAAAAATCATCATGACGATGATGAACTGAAATTCCACCTGAAAGACCCAATTTATCAATTTGAGAGAGAGGTAGTTAATTGACCGGAAAAATATAAAAGTTGTAAGTATGATTAAAATCAGCCATGCAGCTATGGTATGAAATCTTAAAAAGTATTACTGTGACATTTATTAGTTTAAGATTCTGTTGTAATAATTGATGCTGCATAGAGACTACTTGAATGCCGCATGAACCGTCACTCATCAATTTAAATCAGTAGAATTTTTTACTACTCGAAATAAATTTTATAAATACCTGATTATATTTACGTTCTGTATTCTCACTTTGATAAACAAAACATGTTAAACACTCATTCCGGTTCCACACTCGGCTCATCACAGCTTAAGCTGAGAAGTTTGGAAGCTGTATGGCATCCTTGTACGCAAATGAAGCAACATGAAGTCATTCCATTGGTTCCCATTGTGAGAGGGAAGGGCGTGTGGCTTTACGACTCTGATGGAAGAAATTATCTTGATGCGATCAGTTCTTGGTGGGTGAATTTATTTGGGCATACCAATCCATCGATCAATGCGGCGATTTGTGACCAGCTTGAGAAAATTGAGCATGTCATGCTTGCGGGGTTTACGCATGAGCCAGTCGTAGCGTTATCCGAGCGACTCAAGGAAATAGCACCTGGTTCGCTTGGGCATTGTTTTTATGCCAGTGACGGGGCTTCTGCAATTGAGATTGCTTTAAAAATGAGTTTTCATTATTGGCAATTATGCGGGCAATCCACAAAAAATAACTTTGTCAGTTTGCAGAATGATTATCATGGTGAAACATTGGGGGCTTTGTCGGTGACCGATGTCGCCATTTTCAGAGAAACCTATGCGCCATTGTTACGCCAATGCACTCACGTACCTACACCCGATTGGCGCTATGCGGAAAAGGGCGAATCTTCCGAGAATTATGCAATCCGTGCTGCTGCTCTGCTGGAGAATTATCTGGAAAAACACCATGCTGAAATAGCTGCATTCATTCTTGAGCCATTGGTTCAAGGCGCAACGGGGATGGGTATGTATCACCCGGTTTATTTAAAACGCGCCAGGGAAATTTGTAATCGTTATCGGGTTCATTTGATCGCAGATGAAATTGCCGTGGGTTTTGGTCGAACGGGTACCATGTTTGCCTGTAACCAGGCTGACATTTCCCCTGATTTCTTATGTCTGTCCAAGGGGCTGAGCGGTGGATATTTGCCGCTATCAGTAGTGATGACTACGGATGAGGTATTTCAGGCTTTTTATGATGATAAAACCGCACGTGCTTTTTTGCACTCGCATTCACATACCGGGAATGCATTAGCTTGTCGTGCAGCGTTGGCTACATTGGATATTTTCGAGCATGATCAAGTGCTTGACGGCAATAAGATTAAGGCGGCCTATCTGAATAATATTGCGCTGCCGCTATCCATGCATTCTAAAGTGAAAAATTTTCGTAATTGCGGAATGATTTGGGCTTTCGAGGCCGAAACGGATGACCCTGATTTCGCCGCAAAGTGTTTTCAGGCTGGTTTGCAGCAAAAATTATTGCTTCGTCCATTGGGGAAAACCGTCTATTTCATGCCGCCTTATGTCATTAATGAGCAGGAAATGGACTTGCTGATCGATGGTACGCTGCGTGTTATGGATGCTTTATAAAAAACATAGGTTGATTTCCGATGCAATTGACTTTTTTAGGTGCTGCTGGCGAAGTAACCGGATCCAGTTACCTGGTTGAGACCGGGACGGTGCGCTTTCTGGTGGATTGCGGCATGTTTCAAGGAGGGCGCGAAGCAGATAGAAAGAATCGTACCGCTTTTAAATTCGATCCAGAAACGATAGATTTTGTATTGCTGACTCATGCACATATCGATCATTCGGGATTATTACCCAGACTCAGTGCGTGGGGATTCCGCGGCCCTGTCTACTGCACGGCGGCTACTGTCGATTTGTTGCAGGTCATGTTAAAGGACAGTGCTTATATACAAGAAAAAGAAACCGAGTGGCGCAATAAGTCTCGTCGCCGACACCAATCAACGCAGGAGATTGCGCCTCTGTATACCGTCGCACAAGCCGAAGCGCTTCTCAAGCAGCTAAGTCGCGTGGATTACGATGAAGAAATTACGCCGCATCCTTCAATACGATGCATCTTTCGTGACGCTGGGCATATTTTGGGTTCGTCGATTATTGAGTTATGGATCAAGAAACACACGGGTTATAAAAAAATCGTCTTTTCCGGTGATTTAGGACAACCCGGCCATCCGATCGTGCGTGATCCTGCGATCATCCAGCAAGCTGATGTTTTGCTAATAGAATCAACCTATGGTAATCGATTGCATCGCAGCATGTCCGCTACGTTGGATGAATTGGTTGATGCCATCAATGATACGCTTATCAAGAAAGCGGGGAATGTAATTATTCCGGCTTTTACTGTCGGGCGCACTCAGGACCTGCTGTTTCTACTGGTTGATCTCTATCGTCAGGGGCGGCTTGGGGATATGGACATTTATGTGGATTCGCCTATGGCCAAAGCAGCTACGGAAATTACGCTCAAGCATATGCCATTACTCGATAAGGAAGCTTCGGATGCGGTTCAATGGATGGATAAGAGTGCCAGGAAACCTCAGATTCACTTTGTACAAGACATTGAAGAATCGATGCAACTGAACCATATCAAACATGGTGCGATCATTATTTCAGCCAGTGGCATGTGCGATGCCGGGCGCATCAAGCATCATCTCAAATATAACCTTAGTCGACCTGAATGCAGCATTCTCATTACCGGATTCCAAGCTGAAAGAACCTTAGGCAGGCGGCTGGTTGATGGGGCTAAGCTGGTTAGGATTTTTGGCCAGGATGTTCGCGTTCGAGCAAAAATTTATACCATCGGCGGTCTCTCAGCGCATGCCGATCAGGCTGATATCATCAATTGGCTGCGTCAATTTCAGAAAACACCCGACAAGGTGTTTGTGGTGCATGGCGAAATGAGTAATTCTTCTGCTTTGGCCGCTGTTATTCAGCAGCAGCTGGGTTGGAATTCATCCATTCCAGAATCTTTGTCGACCATTGAGTTTTAATATGCATTTAGTGTTACTGATCATCAATCCATGTGACTTTGCGAGTGATCAATAGATGCCTCTGCTGATCAGGAAATCCTTGGCTGGCGCTGGTTTTCCGATGTAATACCCTTGTGCATAATCAATATCCATTTCTTCGATCAGTGCAAGTATTTCTGAGGTTTCAACAAATTCTGCAGTAATTCGCTTACCAAAACCTCTGGCCACGCTGCATAGGGCATTGACCAGAATCAGGTCATCGCTGCTTTTTGATAAGTTGCGTATGAACGATCCATCTATTTTTACCACATCGACGGGTAATTCTCTTAAATAGTAGAAGGATGAGAAACCAACGCCAAAATCATCCAATACAAATCCGCAACCCAATTCTTTAATTTCGGTCATCAGTCCACGAGCGCCGGGTAAATCTTCCAAAGCTGCGGTTTCTGTGATTTCAAATAATAAGCTCTTGGGATCCATGCGATGTTTCGTAAGCGCTTCTTTGAGAATCGGTAATAACTCTGGATCATTAAACGCATGTGCAGATAGGTTAATAGAGAAATTAACAGAAAATCCCGCTGCGTAGATTTGTGCAATTTGTGCTATGGCTTTACGCAGAACCATATGGTCAATTGCATGAATCAGTCCGGTATGCTCAGCCGCAGGAATAAAATGGGCGGGTGACAATACCGTGCCATCGGTGTCCTGCATGCGCAGCAGAACCTCATAATGTGAAATTTCCTTTGATTTCACAGTCATGATAGGTTGTAGATAAAGTATGAAATTGTCATGTAAATGAGAATATTCAATCTTTTCTTTCCAGTAAACCAGTGTCTGTATCCGTTCGCGACTACGGTCTTTATCTGAAAATAAATACCAAGCATTCCGTCCCATGGCTTTGGCCTGATACATGGCAAGATC
>CADEDO010000101.1 GCA_902826115.1 uncultured Nitrosomonas sp. | reverse complement strand
TTACCAAGAGCTAGTTGAGAATTCAAATAACATTGTTTAGGCATTGAAGAGTGAAACCATTAAATTTGCTTTTTTGATTTAGTTGGCTTGTTAGTTGTTAACCTGGATTAGAATCAATAAAAAGTTAATTCTAATTTTGAAATGGAGTCTGAAATGATTGAGCAAAAGAAACTAGTGGAACCCGAAAAAATTGCTTGTGAGGTATGCTTTAAAGAAATACCTATATCTGAGGCAACGAGTGTAAAGGCTACTGATTACATCATGTATTATTGTGGTCTTGATTGTTATGACAAATGGAAGAAGCAAGAAGAGGAACCTAAATCTAAATAAAAACTGCTAACCTTGAAGCCCTGGTTGATCGTTTGATTGGCTATTGCATAGCTTGATCACGATAGATTTCATTATGATTAATTATAATGCCTATGAACTATTTAGAGTCTACTCAAGAACTCCAACACATTGATTACATGATGTTATTGAATTTTTTGTGGTATAATAATGCAAGCAAAACAACGATATACCTCCAAGAAGCTTGCGCATGATTATCTACAAAAGCCAAAAGCAACTCAAACTGGAAGGCTTCAAAACTCCGTTTGAAGCGAAACTTGATGCAAATAACCGCTGGGTGAAACTCAGCCAAAACATTCCCTGGGATGAACTAGCCAAGGGTTATTATCGCAATCTATCATCAACCCAAGGTCGTCCAGCAAAAGATGCACGCCTTGTGATCGGTGCGGTGATCATCAAACACAAACTATGTTTGAGTGATGAAGAGACGGTACTGCAGATCCAGGAGAACTTCTATCTGCAGTACTTTGTTGGTTTCCCTGCGTATCAGGACAAACAACCCTTTGCGCCCTCATTATTTGTAGAAATTCGTCGACGCATGGGTGAAGAGACTTTTGTACATTTTCAGCAAGCCATCGTTAATGCGATGGAAAAGCGCGCATCGACTGTGTTGGGGAAAAACCAAGCAAGGCGTGATCACAAAGATGATGAGCCTCCCCGCCAAGGCAGGACAGCATCAGCTGGTGATGAGGCTATGGTTGTACAAGAAGATGCTGCGCCAGGTGTTGATGAAGCACCGATCCATCGGGGCAAACTGATCCTGGATGCAACGGTTGCAGAACAAGCGATTCGTTTTCCCACCGACCTAAGTTTATTGAACGAAGGCCGCGAGATCAGTGAACAGATCGTAGATGTTTTGCATGCTTTGTTGGGAAGGAAAACAAAACCGCGCACCTATCGCCAAACGGCACGTAAAGATTACCTGGCCATTGTGAAACAGCGCCGAGCCAGCCGGAGAGTTCTGCGCAAAGGCATCCGGCAACAACTGCAATACCTGCGGCGCAACATTCAGCATATCGAGCAACTACTGGATGCCTTTCCAGGAAGGGCAATCCCATTGTCTTATTTCCTGCTGCGTAGATACTGGATTATCCAGCACCTGTATAACCAACAAGAAGCCATGTATCGTTTAAAGTGTCAGCGTTGTGATCACCGTATCGTTAGTATTCACCAACCCCATGTACGCCCCATCGTACGTGGCAAAGCAAACAAAGTAGCTGAATTTGGCGCCAAACTGAGTGTTAGCCTGACAGTATCTGGCATTGCCAGTGTTGACCACATCCGCTGGGATGCCTTTCATGAAGGTGGCGATTTACCCACACAAGTTGAAACCTACAAACAGCGTTACGGATATTATCCACAAAGTGTGTTGGGTGACACCATTTACGGGACTCGAGACAACAGGCATTATCTGAAGGAGAAAGGCATTCATTTTTCTGGCAAACCATTGGGACGTCCTCCCAAGATAACAGAAGACAATCGCGCGCAATTTAAGCAACTACAAAAGCAACGGCGTGAAGACTATCGGCAGCGTATCCCGATTGAAGGCAAGTTCGGGCAAGGCAAAAACGGCTATAACCTGAATTACATCCGTGCCAAAACAGCGCGTACCAGCGAAGCATGGATCAATAGCATTTTCCTGGTCATGAACCTGATGGTGTTGCTGAAAGCTTTTATTTGCCTTTGCACCAGCACCAGCTATAAATATCGCCAATCGATCCTTGGTTGTTGCTTAAGTATATTTCAATGCCTCAAGCAAAGGTTAGCCTATAGTGACAATGTCTGCTGACTTTCTGAGGAAGCTCTATTTAGTCGGTCCTGCAAAACGCTTGTAAACCATATAACTGTTGGAATTCCTGCGGATTAGCAAACGCTGAAATCCCTGGGAAATTATAATATAGGCATCAAAACCTGAGGGAATTAGGAGAAACTTAAATGCCGACTGATTAAACGTTTATGTTGCATGTGACCGCTGACGCCGCCATTGTCTAAATTCCTCCAGCAACTCATCCTCTTTGAGACCCAATCCAATTAATTCATCATCCATGCGCTTTCCTGCTTCCAGGAGTGCGTCACGCTGTGCTTGCCCTGGTCATTTCGGAATGGGAATAAAGAACCCGATGGTTTGTCCGTGCTTCGTAATTTCAATGGTTTCGCTTGATTCGAGAATCAATGAAAACTTTTCGCGTAATTCTCTTACGCCGATACGTTGAGTCATGGAAATCTCCAATTAATGCACGCAATTGCGTACACAATTATAGCAAACAAATTACCTCTATGGTAAATGTTTGGGTCTTCAAAGCCTTTTGTAGGTTAGAAATCGAAATACAGTGAACAGCAAATCATTAACCTGCCCAAGGCAATTGAGTCAGATGCAAAGATTAACGAATCGTGCCGCAAATACAGCATCAGCGATGTAACTAACGATAAATGGGAATCCGCTTACGGGGGCATCTGAAAGGATTGCTACCTGGCTGGCGTAATAAAAAGAAAAAAAGGAAAATCCTCAGTCGAACAGGCTGATCCGAGGAACGTGCAGCCCCTAAGATAGACAAAACGGGACCATTCGCTCGTTGGTTTCTCGTCACGTCGAATTCTCACCGCCCAGTAATACGCTCGATTAGGTTCAAGCTGAATTTCCAGTGTATGCTCTGATGCGTCCAACCCCAGGCGATAATAAACCTCTCGTCCTATTGCCCACTCCACGGTACTATTCCGGTAGGCTTCGTGAATCAGGATATCATAGCGATCATCGGGCCCTTGCGGCTCGTTTACTGGCCGCCAGCGGAATGTCGGTTTGAGGCTATTAATTACCGGTGGACGATACGAATCAGTTGCGAACCGCCCCGGTTGTTCAGCTTGCGGATAGACTGTGTAGACCGTCTCATGAAACACTCCACCGTAACCTACACAGCCACTGAGACCAAAAATACTCAGCGTCACCAGCCACCAATGCTTCATCGCTTTTCCTCTAGGCGCATCAATCTCTTTGTGATCTCTCCTTTTTCCCCAGACATATTGATTCGTTGCTGTCGAAGCGTCTGCTGATAATTATCCTCGGTATGCATCACGGGGAAGGCTCGCGGCAATTTCCAGGTTTTTTGTGGATACGCGGCAGCGCCTGTCTGTACGAAGCTAATCACTAACTCGCCTACGTAAACGGACTCTATCTGTTCGGGGACCGAGAAACTTGCAAAGACTGGTCTAATCAAATAATTATTTCCTCGAAACCACTTAAAACTCGTAATCGTATAATTTCCGGGCGGCAGATGCCAACTGAAAGAACCATCATCAGACAAGGTGTAGACGATTGCCTCTGAACTTGAATCTGGCAAGAGATACAGATGGAATTTGTCCCACCAGAATCTATCCCAAACAAATGGCTTTTCATTAATAATGACGTTAACACGCCCAAAAACAATGGCCTCCCCTGCTGGAATCGATTTCGCTGTATTCAGCTCGATAGGAGAAATTGGAGGTGGGGGCCACTGGGGCTGGGCGCAGCTTGTCAGAAACAATAGAATTGTTATCACAATAAACAATCCTCTGCCTATCTTAATCCACTGAAGTATAAATTTCTTGGAATGGTGTGTGCTGTCAAAAATGGAGTCCATGTGTTTAAGCTGCGGCTAGATTTGCATATTATTGCTGCGTAAATTGTGCTGGTGACAAATAGCCCAGCTTTTTCTGTTTTCTCTGCCGATTATAGAAGATTTCGATATATTCGGTAATCTCCTGAATGGCTTGTTTCCGTGTTTTGAATCTCCGATGATGTACCAGTTCGGTTTTAAGTATTCCCCAGAAGCTTTCCATCGGAGCATTATCATAGCAGTCACCCTTGCGACTCATGGAAGCGATCATGCCAAATTGTTG
>CADEDO010000100.1 GCA_902826115.1 uncultured Nitrosomonas sp. | reverse complement strand
GGAGGTTTGCGATGCCAAGAGTAAGTGCGAAAAGACAAATTACATTACCCGTAGCCGATTGTGAAGAACTAGGCATCCAGCCAGGTGATGAAGTGGAAATTTTTCGTCATGGAAATCAATTTAATATCATTAAAAAAGAGGTTGGTGTGGCAGCGGGTCTATTAAAGGGAACCAAAATAAACCATGCTGTCAGCGATGTTCAGTCAAGACAGAACAATTTTGAATGATTTCAATAGATACCAATGTGTTACTTCGGTATCTATTGGCAGACGATGCAGTTCAACATGCAAAGGCAAAAAGCTTAATTAAAAATAAATGCCCTGTATTGATTACAGATGTTGTTTTAGCTGAGACAGTGTGGACACTAACTGGCAAACGATATAACCTAGACAAAGCCGCTGTATGTGTTGTTGTGCGCGGCTTGATAAGTGATGGCGCTTTTATCTTTGAGAACTCCCAGGTGATTTGGTCTTCACTGTGCGATTATGAAGAAGCCAAGATAGTAATTGGCAAAGAACTCGATTTTGCCGATTCACTCATTGCCAACAAATCGCACTCTGTCGCAGAGGATATCGGCTCTTCATTGTCAGCTTTTTACAGTTTTGATAAAGCGGTAACACAATTAAAAAATGCCAGAAATTTGTAAACTAGATTAGTTAAGTATTATTAATCAGTCTGTTAATGGTATGTTTCCAATTGCCGATAATCTTTTTTATGTTAAATAGTAATAGCGTTAATAATCAACCAGCTATCAAAGAATCAGAATCCTTGAAATAGAAAATCAATCGCTTCAATAATATCCGCGCGATGATTTTTCTCAATATTTATAACGAACTTTCCAAGTGATTTTCTTTTGATAGCAGCTATGTCTGTTGTCATTAAAATATAGTTTTCCTCTCGAATCTGAATAACAGGTTTTAGCTTGGAAGCAATCTCATTCCTGGCTGTAAATTCAGGAACCAACGGTACAACAATGCATGTCATAAGATCAGATAATAAATCCGCTTGCACATCCAATACGAATGGAACTGACTTACTCTTATATTCATAAACATCAAACCGTGCCACTATTCAGGTATCCAATCAGGTTTTAATAATGTGCCTTCTTTTTCCACCCTTAAATTATGAGCTAAAAGAGCTTCTTTGTTTGATTCTAGCCATTTACTGGTTTGGATTTCTTTAATTGCGTCTTCTATACCCGCCTCTGCTGCCTTAGATGTATTAAGATTAAGAGACTTTGCGCTCTCCAGCAAATCTTCTCGAATAGTCAAATTGACAGGACGACGTTTTGAAACATTCTGTTTCGATGATATGTGCATAATATACATGCCCTTATAATTACACTATAACTACAAGCATATCCGATATACAGTATGGGCGTCAATTAACCGCATAGTTACGAGGGTTCTGTCGCATTAAGCAAGATCATCGATACATTCGTGTAGACTGCTGACATCGAAAAAATGGTAAGGCTACAAACTGGTTGTAAAAGGAATGCGATTTCCGATTGAGGTGATTCTGGTCTGCATCCGCTGGTACGCGGCGTATCCGGAGTTGTAAGCCGGGACCATCGGAATTTTTGAGGGGGAGGTCATAATAGAGTTTATGAAAAAAACATCGCTAAGAAAAATAGGAGCTAAACACGTCTTGTGGGCTTATTAAATCAGAATAGAAAAGGCGATTTTTTAACGTAAAGCTAAGTGGCGCACCTTTCACGGAAGATTAGCGTAACTACCGAATCTGGAAAAAACAACAAACCTTAAGAACCACCACGAAAAGGCGCGTCCCGCTTGAGCGTAATGTTAGGGCTATAGTACATCACGCTCTATTTCTTGTAGATAGATAAAATCGGGCGCTTTTACGCCAGCCTTTTTTCTGATTTCCACCAACTCGGGGGATTCGAAGAAACGCCGTGCATTATCCAGTGATGACCATGCCGAGAAGTGGACAATGTTGTTTGCGTCGTTATCGTATCGCAATAATTGGTAGCTGATTTCTCCAGCGCTTTTTCTAATGTCCACTGCTTGATCAAAAATGGCTTTCCATGCCGGATAAGATTCAACTTCATGAATGATTAAAACGTATTGCATGCGAGCTCCAAAGGGGGGGGTGCTTTTTTTAATATGTCACGCTCCATCCTAGCAATCGCTAATTCTCGTTCAACTTCACGAATGCGCTGTTGATCCCCCGTAAGCTTGTAAGAGTGCACATTTAAGTTCACCACGCTCAGATTGGGCTATCCATGTACGTATGGATTTAGGATCAATATCTAATTAATTGCCTGCCAGCATTCCACTATAGTGAAATGCTGCTCTTCAACTAACTTTATGGCCTCTTTCTTAAATTCTTCTGTAAGCAAACGGCGCGGTACTCGTTTCATGGCTTCTCCTAACAAGTCGACAAAATATCATCAATTTGCCAGTCCACAAAATCAGACCTCGCTCACTTTAGAATATGTTTTCCTTCTCAAGGAATCAAATTATTCTATTATCTCAGAACTGAGAATTAGGTTGATTGTATGCCCTGCCCTACTCCTTGTTTTTTATTTTGTGCGATAGATGCCGCAGTTGGTAAAGCTTTAATCTCATCCCCCGCATTTCTATCAGCAGACACAAGATCAAACTGAGCTTGTAAGTTCATCCAGAATTGAGGTTCTGTATTGAACCAATGACCTAACCTTAGGGCTGTGTCACCAGTGATCGAGCGCTTGCCGTTGATGATCTGGCTCATTCGGTTGGCTGGCACATCAATTTGTCTGGCCAATTCTGTGAGAGTTACCCCTGTTTCTGCCAGTTCTTCTTTAAGAATTACTCCCGGATGGGCTGCACGTTTCAACATATTTTTGCTCCTTCTCTTAATGGTAGTCCGTTATCTCAACACGACTTGGCCCTGGTGATCCATCCGGCCATTTAAAACAAATACGCCATTGTATGTTAACTCGGATACTAAATTGCCCCTGCCGGTCACCACCGAGAGCTTCAAGGCGGTTACTAGCTAATTGTTTAAGATCATTGAGGCAAGTTGCCGCATCCAGGACGGCCAGTCGTCTTTCAGCCTGCTGTTCGAAGCCTTGAAAAGCCTTAACAAACTTCCCTGCCGCAAAGGCTTCTGTTTTCTTATCGTAATAATCAATAATCATTGATTGTCAATTTACACCATATTGACGATGTACGTCAAAGATAAATATCTAATAGTGCCCAGCCGCCATTCGGAAATTTACCGGTGGCTTCATCCTTGCGTCTGCCCCACGTTACCCAGGTAACATTACCATCTCGTAGCCGCACAGGTAAACACGCCCCTGGCTGCGGGAAATAAATCTTCTGATCCTGGTATTCAATACCACCGCACATCGGTGTCCCTGCTGCGTAAGTACATAGATTGCTGCAAGAGAAGGAAATTAAACCGATCAGACGACAGCTTCCAGACCGCGCTTTTGCACAAGATGTAGCAACTTAAGAGCGGTACCTGTTGGCCGTTTCTGTCCTATCTCCCATTTTTGTACTGTCGAAACACTTGTATTTAGTATGGCAGCAAACACCGCCTGACTGACTCGTGTGGCTTCGCGAATTTGTTTTATCTGCTCCGGTCCCAACGGTTCAATAGGCGGCAAGCACAATCGATCGAATTCACGCAGCGTAACTTGATCCAGCACGCCGGCCTTGTGTAAACCCTTGGCCGTGTCATGTACAGCCTCAAGAATGGTTGATTTAGTCTTGCGCATCGCAATTAACCTCCATTAATTCTCCCGCATGTTGTGCTTGATCGAGCGCCTGTGCTGTCAGTGACAGCAGGTGAGCAGCCAACAGCTTTAGCGCTACTTCTTCATCTTTGTCAATGTTGCTACGCTCGTTCTTTGGGAAACCAAATAAGAATATCCAACGGTTTCCTTTGTTGGTGGCGACCAATGTGCGAAAGCCGCTTCTCTTTCCTTGCCCTGGTCGCGCAATTCGTTTTTTCAGCAGCCCGTTGCCGAGGTCGGCGTCATACAGTCCCTCAGTCATCTCGCGCACAGCTGCGCAAAGACTGGGCGAGGTCAATCCTTGTTTGTTTGCCCAACGAGCAAACCATCGTGTCTTGTATATTGTCATCCTGTATCTGCCTTAAATGCAATATAGCACTCAGTGATATATATAGCAAGCTGAAACCTATAACACAAATCATTTTGAGTGCCTTCGTATATTCCAATGGGGATGTCACCTAAAGAAATAGCAGCGGATTTATATTACCTGATCAATGCCCGTTTTTGCTTGATTTCCTGCTGCTTAGGTTCAATAGGGGCTTGTAAC
>CADEDO010000099.1 GCA_902826115.1 uncultured Nitrosomonas sp. | reverse complement strand
AAAATACCATTACACCAATTATTTCTGGTGTAATGGCTGAAATAGGATTAATCACATAATAATAAATTGCGTGATGATGTGAAAATTATGGTTTGGTTGCTATTCCAACGTCAATAATATCCAGGATTGCTTCGGTATCTGGACCAGTTTTGTTGGGAATAGGTTGCGTTCCTAACAAATGATCAGTTTCTGTCATTTCTGTGATAGTAAGGCAAATATTTGAAGGAGAAAATTCACCGGAATATAGTCTCTTGCCTATTTCCAAAATACGTTCAAATCTATTGTTCCGTACCATTTCATTAAAAATTTCGACATTACTATTTGTAGATAAGTTTAAACCATATCCTACCCAAAATTCACCATCACCAACGTATGCGCTAGCATCTATTGGAGCCATTGAAATGGTTGTTGGCATAATTGGCTGCAGTTGTCCCGTCGGCAAAGTTTGTACTTGTGGAATAAAAGGCTCGGGTGAAGAATCAATAAGGTCATTCGGATATTTTACCCAGTTTTTTTCTCTACTAAATAGCCATAACTCATCAGGTCTACTATTAAGCCGGAATCCTACAAAAACAAGTCCTTCTTTGAAATGATGCTCCTTTGAAATAACGACATAATGATCCAGGATGATATTGTCATATCTGTCAAGTTCGGCACGCAAAGAAGTTTGTGGAAAACATAGCTTTCCTGGAGATGTGAATACTGTAGTGGTTTCTCCTGCCAGGGTTAATATTGGTGCAGTACCCATCAAATAACATCCAACCAGCACAATTAATTTTTTTAGATGTGTCATTTAAATTCCTTATCAATATGTTATGGAACACGGACTCGGCGATAGGTTTGAGTGTTTACAGGGGGTGGCAAAGCATAAGTTACCGAGATACTTCCTGTTGAAACTACCCATGCTGTAACATCAGCTACTGAAACCCCGCCAGGATTGGCTGCTTTGATTGCAGCGTACATACCAGCCACATGAGGTGTTGCTTGTGATGTCCCTTGCATCGGTTTCGTAGCTGTAGTTGTGGCCCGGTCAGAAGAACGAACTGTTGTCGAACTGCCGCCTCCTGGGGCAAGTAAGATGGGCCCTACAAAGCTGGATGGGTTGCCAATATTTGCAAAACCTGCAAGAGTTGTGCCGATTGAATCGTTTACAACGGCGCTTACCTTAATTGCCTTAGAAACACAGGCAGGCCATGAAATACCATTACGAATGGAGTTATTTCCGGTAGCAGCTACAACTGGTACGCCGCGCGAAGTTAAATTTGAAATTGCTGTAGTAATAGCTGGACTAACGGTATCACAGTTTGGAGTTGGCCCTGCTGTTTGAGAGTAAACTTGTCCGCCAATACTCATATTGACTGTAAATGGATTATTTACTCCTGCTACTGTATTAGCATGAATTGTTTCAAGCGCTTTCTGAATATCAGAATTAAATGCCCCAGCCCTTGGAGAAGAATTGTTATAAGAAAAAACTTGAGCTGAAATAATATTTGCATCCGGTCCGACACCTTGCAAGTTTGTAGGGGTTATACTAGCGCTTTGGCGGCCCGCGGCAATTCCGGCAACATGGGTGCCATGCGAACAATCATGAGTGTATGGTGATGGTAGCGAGGCGAGAGTGTTACAAACTGTCAGATTGGAATAAGGCTCTCCTGAACCAGCAAGATTCAGCGGACTATCTCCTAAGCTATCTGGGCTAGGACATATCGTTGAGTAGGTTATTCCACCAACAGAGACATTCGTGCCAAAGCATGCTTCAAGAGTAACCCTGGATACACCGGCAGTCGTGAAAAATGCATGGTTTTTGCGCACACCGGAATCTACGACAATAATATTTTGACCCGCTGCACGAAAACCTGAGTTCCACGCTGAAGCCATATTCATCAAAACGGTGCTATTAGTCAATGTTGTCCAAGCGGACGGCTTGTTAAGCTCGACACTTAGGATTCTCGCATCCTTGCTGTCATACAATTTTGCTAAAGACTCAAAAGGAATGCGCATGTGCAATACACCGATTTCTATGTTGGCTGCTGCATCTGTAGAAATAACAGGTGTACTCAGTTTAGAAAGAATGTCGTCAAAAGCACGTTGATTTGCTTCTGTCTGTTTCTTTATCGCAGCGACTGACATGTATCCAGTCTTAGGTGAGAATAGTTCTCCACCGCGAAGAGTGATCATGACTTCCGCTTCTCCGTGTTCACTGGCAGCTTCGAGTACTTCTTCCGGCCATTGTGCGGTTCTTGCATCTGTATAACCAATAGGTCGGACGGCTCTAATATCATCTCGTTCTATGAGTGCGTAGAATGCAGTTCTATCAATATTCGCCCGGATTACTGGTCTGTTTGAAAAATCCGCTTCCTGGTTTTTGATTCCTTTAGCGTAATTCTGTTGGGAAATATTTTCGAGTATATCCTGAGCCTGTATTGACATTCCCACAGTAGGCTTGAATACGGTGTTGCCAAAGCTATCAATGTCATAATCGACTGTATCAACATTAAGAAAAACTTCTACATCAGCAGAGCTACTTGCATTGATTAAGCTCTCGATTGCGTCAAGACTGCCATCAGCATCGGCTACTTTAATGCGATATGCGTGTGTTACATCGCGGGTAAACGTAAGCGCATTGTTGCTGCCCGCCAAAACACGAATACCAGCTTCGTTCACATAAGCGCCCATTTGGCCGAGGCCGTTATTCCAGTGGCCTGATTTCAGCGCATTTTGTCCCAGTTCAGCGAGAACGTTTTGGGCTTTAGCTTCCATCGCAGTCTTTAAAGAAGCCAGCTTGCCTTTCATATCTTTGAGCGTAATAGTATCGTCGAGTGTAATCAATACACGCACGAAACCTTTTGAACTTGCTTCATTAAGTAGATTATCGAAATCATCCGCATCATACTTTGCTGACCAGGATGCTGATGCGGTGAATAAGAGGAATATTGAAAAGAGAAGATTTAAAATTAATTTGGTACTTGGTACTTGGTACTTGGTACTTGGTACCTGTAAGCAGTATTGCTGCTGTGGATTCATGGCTTGGAGCTCCTTTATCTTTAATTAGGAATCTTTTACTTTGCTGCGGAGGAAAGCGAGTTCAAAGCTATAATTAAGCAAAATAGCCCTTACCCTCACCCCCTCGCAGAGGGGACATTTATCACTTATAACTATAATTGTCAACTTGCGATTCCCCGTGCGGCAGGGTGAATTTGTCTTCCCTATAAATCCTTAAAGGATTAGAGGACAACACTCGAAACGGAATTTTACGTACGCTAAGCTTTTTGTTTACAGCAACCCATTAGATGTAGCCAGTTTGGCTCGTTCACGCTTCACTATTTCCAGCACGGTATTTTTGCTCAAGTCTAGTTCTCTACCGATTTTCCGATAGGTTTGACCTGCGGCTACCAGCGCCAATACCTTCGACGCTAACTTGTCTGACTTTACTCGCTGTCCAAGGCGTCTGCCCGGAGTTGTCCCATTTTGACGGACAGTTTTTTATGGAATCGAGAAGGTCTCGACCGGTAAAAGCGGATTATGGTTTATCGCGATTTGATTATTCTCATTCAGTTTTCTCTCAAAATTGTTCGGATTAGCTCCAAAGCTCCATGTCTTCCAAGGTAATGTGAACATCAATGCTTTGACTGCCAAAATGCGCATGGTTCAGGTAGCGGAAGAAACTATTGCTGTTCTAGCTGCGGATCCCAACGCGGAGGTCAATATGACCGTAGAAATCCAAGTCAACTTTCCATCCGGCGCTTTAGATCAAACCAAGCGTGCCGTCACGGAGAAGGAAAAATAACAGGTAATAGAAGAGTAACACTGGAACCAGCATCAATGCTGGGTTGTGACGTTGTTACGGATGTTACGGACAAAAAGAGGGGCGGATCAGCTATCTATTAAGCCTTGGGTGGATTTATTGCTACAATCAGTTTATCTGATCTGGCAAGTTAAGTTGTCGGCTAATAACTTTATCCGTTGGATGAAAATGAGCTGATTAGTAGCCATGTCAGTACTGTCGCAACTTTACCATGCGGATACCTTCATTAACGTAAAGGGTAGCAATATGGTAGCAATGAAATATTTTCCAGTATTTATCTCTACTATAACTATTTGTTTTATTGGTGCTGTTGCGCAGAATCGAACTGCGGACCTACTGATTACGAATCAGACAGCAGTTCATTCTCCAATTAAGAAAACTATAAATCAAATACAATTGTTAAAGCTTGTTTGATTGGTTGCAGATATTGGTTCTCAAGCCTACCTTGCTTTTTGCCTATTCGAGAGATATCAACTGCACGTAATTGCTTGAGATTAAGATGACGATCTTTATCCAAACCGTTATTACTGGTTGGCGTCAAATTTACTGCAAATGGCCAGGATTTATGGTTGAGTAGCATCGGTGCTACTACGGGTGCATTTAAACAAACGACACCAAAGTCCCATAGGATTTTTTTCAACACCACA
>CADEDO010000098.1 GCA_902826115.1 uncultured Nitrosomonas sp. | reverse complement strand
ATACGCTGCATCTCATTCAGTAAGCTATCGATGGTCGTCGGCGTTTGTACAGATTCGTTCAATGTGAGTGTATGCAAATGATCTTCAAGAACCTTGATTTTCTTTGCCAGATCCGAAGCGGGTAAGGCCGGCACGTGTTCGGCAAGCACTCGCAAAGTATCTTGCAACCCTTGGAATGTATTAGCTGACAGAATCGGTTGATGTTTCAACTCAGCCAATCCTGCTAACAAAGTGAGCAAACTGCCGGCTAAATTTCCGCTATCCACTGAGGAAATATATTGGGGATGTAGTGGTTTCAGTGTTCGCGTGTCATACCAGTTATAGAAATGGCCAAGGTAGCGTTCCAACTTTTCCATCGTTTCCAGTGTATTCTGAATCCGGCTCAAAAATTCACCTGCGGAAATGTAACCAAAATCATACGCGGCCAGATCGGCCAGCAATGCCATGCCGATATTCGTGGGCGAAGTCCGCGTGGCAATGGCTTTAGCTGGATATTCCTGAAAATTGTCGGGGGGCAGCCAGTTGTCCTGTGGACCGACAAACTGATCGAAATAGCGCCATGTGCGTCGAGCTGCTGTACGCAGGAACGCGCGCTGATCCATCGTCAGTTGAGGTACCCGGGATACCAGCGGTTTGCTGATCCACCAGCCGACAATAGGTGACAACAACCAGGCAAACAAGATGGGCGCATAGAAGAACATTTCTGTTGCTTGATTGCTCCACAATAACAATCCTAATACGACTGCCGAAACAGGTGAGATCCACATTTCTTTCACAAAATCAGCCAGTGTGCGGCATGCGTTGCGGCGCGTATAGGAAGGCAAATGCCACAGCATCAGGCTGCGGCGCGTAAATAACATACGTAAGCCCGAGCGCAGAATCGCACTTAAGCTGATCAACGTATCATAGGGCAATAAAATCAACGTCAGCAAAGCAAGTGCAATGGGACGGCCAGCTAACTTGCTGGTCAAGCTCAAGTGCACCAGCCAGTCACGCTCCTGCGGTTTGCGGATCAATTCGATGACGCTTCCCAGCAAGACAGGCAAGAGCACCACACCAGCGACCAACAGAGTCCAGAACCATGCGGGCCCAGGACCGAACAGCCATCCCCCTGCCAATAATGCCAATAGCGACGGCGATACGAGGCTGCGCCGGAGATTGTCAAATATTTTCCATACTAACAATGCAGTAAGCGGATTGGGTTGCCGTTCTGCTTTCGATTTATTGGATGTGGATGGTCCGGGAACATGCGGAAGCAACCAACCTGCAAGCTGCCAATCGCCTCGTATCCAACGGTGTCGCCGACTAGCTTCTATGGCATAACTGGCCGGATGCTCTTCAATGAGATCGACATCGGTCACCAGAGCGCAACGCGCATAGCCGCTCTCCAGCAAATCGTGACTGAGAATAAGATTCTCGGGAAAACGCCCATCGACAGCCTGACGAAAGGCATCTACATCGTAAATACCCTTACCGATGAATGATCCTTCGCCAAAAATATCCTGGTAGACATCGGATATTTCGCGCGAATAAGGATCAATGCCCGACTCGCCCGCAAATAATTTTGTAAAATGCGACTGGCCTGCGCTGGTCAGGCTGATCGAAACGCGCGGTTGCAGGATTGCGTAGCCTTCGACAATGCGCCCCTGGTCAGCATCGTATACCGGTCGATTAAGCGGATGAGCCATGTTACCAATCAAGCAGCGTGCGGCATCGCGGGGAAGCTGCGTATCGGTATCCAAAGTAATGACGTACTGGATCGATGCGAAAATAGACTTCTCTCCGATAATATCCGAGAACGCTGTTTCTTCCCCGCCACGCAGCAACGCATTGAATTGCTCCAATTTGCCGCGCTTGCGCTCATACCCCATCCACACTCGCTCGTGCGGATTCCATACCCGCGGTCGATGCAACAAATAGAAAATGCACGGACGGTCGTCTTGGTAAGTGGCATTGAGTGCCTGGACGGCAGTACGCGCATAAGCCAGTAACGCTTCATCCTCTGGCTGCGTGCATTGTTGTGCATCACGGAAATCCGTCAGCAAAGCAAAAAACAAATTGGGATCACGATTGCCGAGGTAGCGGATCTCCAGCGCTTCGAGCAGATCATCAACCTCTTGCAGTTTGCTCAGCAAAGTGGGAACGACCACCATAGTGCGGTGAGACGCTGGAATACCGTGGGAAAAATCCAGCCGCGGCAACGTACGCGGAGGCAAAATAAGCGTCACGAACAAATTGACCATTGGAACTGCCAGTGCCGAGGCGCCAATAATGCCAGTAATGGCAAAAAACCAATAGCGCCAGTCTCGTGGTCCGAGATCGTCGAATGCAATAAGTGCGACCGATGCCGCCAATACGGTCAGCAACAGGATCGGACCCAGATACAGAAACAGGTTGAAATGCTGGCTCGCACGACTGATGCGCAATTTCCACGGCAATTGGAAGTCGACTGCGCGCTCCAATACTGGTCGTCCTTGATCAATCAAATAATATCCAACGTGCGCTGCACGATTCTGGATACCCAGTTGATCTGCCGCAGCCTGTGCCAAAGCAATGACTTCACGTGCCACTGCCGATTCACTACGTGAGCTTCTTCGCGCTACATCCTCAATGACGTGCCGATAGCGGTCGCGCGTGGCGAAATCCTGGAGGATATGCATTCCCGCAGGATCTTCACGTAATGTTTCTTCAACGACGCTGAGCGACTCGACGTAATTTCTCCAATCCATGGTACCGATAAAACGTAGACTACCGATACTGTTGGCAATGGAGATCTGATTGGCTGCGGCCGTTCTGCCAGCCACTTCTGACAATTGCGTTGCCGTTATCCCCTGTTCTAACAATTTTTGCTCGACCCAGGTTTGAACAAAGGCCATTGCCGGCCCTTGAGCCTGGAGTCGAGCATAAAACTCCTCCACAAACGGCGCGGTCAGAGGCACATCGGCATTAGCAAACTCAGCCAGCAACTGAATCAGTTGATTCGGCTCCTTTTCAGCGGTTGCAAGCATACGATCCGCCCAACTGATGGCTGCATTAAGCTCTTCGCGTCGACGGGCAATACGTAATGCAACCCGGCGAATATTTTCTAATAACGCCAACTGCAACATGATCGGAAATGCCCATAACTCACCTAGCTTGAGTGGTTCAACGGTCTGGTAGGCAACGATAAACTGAGTAACGTTTTCCTTATCGATACGGCCATCCATGTGGGAAATGAGTTGCAATGCCAAGTCATAGATGCGGGGGAAACCGGCTGACGAGCTATTCGCCAACCGCGGCAACTGACGGCTGTATCCGCGTGGCAGATGTCGGCGCGCCTGATTGATCTGCTGTTCGATCAGATAGAAATTATCCAGCAACCAAGCCTCTGCTGGAATGATTCGTTGTCCCGGTGCAATTGCGGCAGTGACGACGTCATAGGCCGCCAAAAGCACATGTTCGTTATCCGCTAACCGTGGCAGCAACCGGTCTGGTCCAGGATGTGGATCGATCTTGTACTGTCCCGCCAGCACCGCTCCTTGGCGTTTCAGTTGCTCAATGCTGAATAACTCGGAGCGTAGTAATTCCGTATCATGGGCATCGCG
Source organism: uncultured Nitrosomonas sp. (assembly GCA_902826115.1). Lineage (GTDB taxonomy): Bacteria > Pseudomonadota > Gammaproteobacteria > Burkholderiales > Nitrosomonadaceae > Nitrosomonas. Next base: position 924 of record CADEDO010000098.1, on the reverse strand, counting down.
AAGTATGTTTCGTGTGCGTGCTGAAAATCCGAACTCTTTCATGTTAATAACATTCTCCTTGTTCGAATTCATGGTGGTTAGCGTCACACCGGTTTTACGACCTGTGATTGCCAAGAATGACCTTGCATGCTTTTATAGACTATAACCAGCTCTATCTGTTGATTGCTGTTCTTCTTATGCTGCTGGAAGGGATATGGGACACCAAGAAAATGGGCAGCATGATCTGATTTGCACTGCTCCCAATTAATTTTTGTAATGTTTTAAAACCGTTAGATATTTTCTGTTGCCCATTTATCATCGTATTGTTTATATTTTAATGACTGTATTTGCTATTGTCTGTGCGGTGTCGTACATAATGAGCGACAGAAAGTAATGCTCAGCATCTAAGGTTCGTGCAGCAATTTGTCAGCTACCTATGAGTCGAAAGTAAATGATGTGACGATTCCGGAATTTTCCGCGTTGTTTGCAGTAAACTCACTTGTTTCCGCTTTATGTACGCTACCGCACAGATCTTTCCCGTTTCTACACATAGTGTTATGCGCAAGTGCATAAGCAGGGATAATTCCATATGCCAATCATCGCTTAAAATGATTATTCAGGAGATAATTATGGACAAAGATCAGATAAAAGGCCGAATCAAAGAAGCGCAGGGTAAAGTTAAGGAAGTCATCGGTAAAATACTGGATGACAAGAAAATGGAAGTAGAAGGAATTCTCCAAAAGAAAGCTGGCAGGACTCAGGCAGGTTTGAGTGACTTCAACGATAAGATTAAAAGGCAGATAGCAAAGCAAGTCGCTAAGTAGTCTACATTCCGGTTCGCTTATCCAATCAGTGTAATCATACTGTTAATTAATTATTGAGTGTTAGGAAAGCGCTGATTAATTCAACGAACGTGATGAAGGGCGAGGCGCACGGAACGCAACA
>CADEDO010000097.1 GCA_902826115.1 uncultured Nitrosomonas sp. | reverse complement strand
CTTACAATGCTTGCCAAGCACAAAACCAGTGTCAAACAGCCTCAAATGATGGTATTTCTGCCGCAGTTTGGCACAAATTTGACACAGTCATTTCTTAGCAATGATTGTTTCAATATCTGTTTGCTGTTTCAATTTGCAAATCATACTTATCTATGCCAAGATTAAACATGATTACTTCTGATTAAGGAATAAGAAATGGCAAGCGAAACAGGACGCATGAGTGTATCAGTGGCACCAGAAAAACAAGAAAAGCTGGATGCAATTGCGCACAGTCTGGATCGTTCCAGAAACTGGTTAGTTAATCAGGCTATTGATCACTATCTGGAAATTTACGATTGGCAAACAAAAAAAATTCAAGAACGTCTGGATATTGCTTCAGGGAAAAATGCAAAATTTCATTCAAGCGATGATGTTGATGCCATGATAGATAAATTCAAAGCATGAGCGCTGTTGTATGGCTCGATGAAGCACTAGAAGATTTAAAATCAATTGGCGATTATATTGCACAAGAGAACGCCAATGCTGCTTATAATGTTTTAATTAGAATAAAAGCTACTGCCAATAATCTATCACTCCACCCCGAAATTGGTCGCCCAGGCCGTGTGTTTGGTACGCGTGAAATAGTGATGAGCGATCTTCCATACATTCTTGCCTATCAAATAACCGACAGAGATATTCGCATATTAGCTGTCATGCATACATCCAGAAAATGGCCTGAAAATTTCAATCGATTACGCTAGTGGTTATGCTTACAACAACTTTGGCACTTCGATATCGTAAAAATAGCGAACATCCATTCCATTACAACATGAAAGACCTCTATTACAGCTCGTCATGCCATACTGCAAATGATTCAAATTGGAGTAGTGTGTCCATTGACATCAAAATGACACTGCATTAATAACCTTTTTATCCTTTAAAAAAGATCCAGAATTAACGCTATTTGTTGTCGATTAAACACAAATTTTGTGAATTTCTGATCGCTTTATAGCGTGATGGATTAACCATTGAGCTCGAAAATTCGGCGAACAAAGTGTATAGAAAACCCCGATGATTAAACCGTTGGGGCGTCAGGTCACATTGCGAGATGATCCGCCATTCCATAATCACGCGTCTGATATTCAGTTGACTCTACTGTGAAAGTTAACGAGACAGTAGTGGTTATTTCTTAACATATCCTAAATGCTTATGACGACTACATCCGCACCCAGGCACGTGTAGGTGATTTACCGGATCGGTTTTTGGTTGAAGTGAACGTATTGCCAGATCACGGCCACGCGCCATGTTGCCATGCGCCGCAGGAGCAGAAAGAATAACCTTTTCTGTCGTACTCCCGCATACCGGGCAATCTGGATTGGTCGCATTGATTGAATGGCGTGTCTCGAATTGTAGTTTGCACTGTGTGCACAAGTAATCATAAGTTGGCATTTAGAATCCCTATCCATTAATCAAGGCATTTCTCAGAAATGTTATGACGCGACCACTTGGCACAACAAGTGATCACGTTTCCAGGTTTTTCTCTTGAACTTAGCTCCAACGAGGTGGTTGCTTCACTTTGACACCGAATTGAGCGGAGGTGACATCGGTTCTGGCCCGTTTTTCAGGGTCTCGGGTTGGCGCTCTCAGCCGGCGCGTCTCGACCTCCCAGATCCAGCCGCTGATGGCTACGTCCTTGGGAATGAGAGGATGATTTTTGAATGTCTCGATGGTCTTCAAGCAGGTTTCGTCCACGTCATCCATCATTCCGATCCACTTGGCGAACGCACCTTTCTCCAGCTTCTGCTCCGGCAGGGTCGGGTCCAGCGCGATATTGTCCGGATCGATCCCCTTGTCGCGAAAAGCCTGTTCCAAATCGGCTGCATTCGCCGACAGCATGCCGCACTGCGTATGTTGCACGATGACGATTTCCCTAGTACCAAAGAAATTACAAGTCAGCATCGCTGAACGGATTGCATCATCGGTGACAATTCCACCGGCATTGCGGAAACAGTGCGCATCGCCATGTCCGGCCGGTGTGTCTACGTGAATGCCGAGCGCTTCATCTACCGGCAGACGTTCGTCCATGCAGGCAAGTACCCATAATCTCAGGTTGTTATGTCCAGCCGGCCCATGGCGGCGACGCTGTGCCCAGTGGTCATATGCGGCAACGCGTGTGTTTAGTTCATCTTTGAGAGTTTTCAATGTTAAGTCTCCTCGGTAATAGGTTGCAATTTTAAAATTACTTTAAGTGATCTATCTTTTCGATAGACCCTAAAGGGATTCATAATGGATATTTAACAGGCCGTTGAAAAACTATCTGTGTTGCCGTTACGATTTTAAAAAAATGGGTTCAAAACGCTCATTGATTAAGCATAAACTGCGATTCACCTGTTCTTGCCTTGTATCGGCAGCCTCGAAAAAGTTTTTCAACGGCCTGTTAACCCGCACACCTGGTAATTGTTAGATGCAATAAAATTACATGCAAATACCATGCCACTGAGGATCAATAATTTTTATTATTAATTACAATAGGTTATTTATGAGCTGTTGCTACATTAGTGTAGCTGTGCTTCAATTGATGAAGTTTCACTTCACAAATCATCCATAAACTATGAACAAGAATCCTCTTGCTGAATTAACACCGGTTTTTTTTCTGCAAACCTTTATTCTTGAGCTGATGCATGCCAGTGAACAACAGGGGCAAAAGCATTGCGAGCAGTTGATTGAACATATCGCCAAAACCGCCGGATGCTTTTTTGAAGAAACTTACCGGGAGAATACCAATAAAAGTGAGCAGCTCGATAGTGAAAGCTATACCGAACTCATACTCGGCATCAAAAACAATATCGGCGGTAAATTTTCACTTGTTTCCAGTAATCCGGACTGCATAACGGTTACCAATTCACGTTGTCCTTTCGGCGAGCAAGTCACCAGCTTCCCTGAATTATGCCGGATGACTTCCAGCGTATTCGGGGGGATCGCAGCCAGAAACTTCGGTTATGCCAAGGTTGAAATCAAAAAAAGCATAGCCCGTCAGGATGGCCAATGTGATGTATGTATTTATACCAATCCGCATGCAGCAAAAGGGCACGCCGGAATGGAATATACTGACACGACACCGGTTAAGGAGATTAATGATATCAATGAATTACAGTGCCGAATTGAAACAAGCATGCAACGGCTTTGGCATAAACAAAGCAGGCAAGCATCAAAGAAACATCAATCTCCTGCAATCATAGCAAAATCACCAGTGATGCAGAAAATACTGCAATCGATCGAGGTTGTTGCGCCTACAGTGGCAACAGTGCTAATCCAGGGGCAAACAGGTGTGGGTAAAGAGTTGATAGCACGTGCCATACATGCGATGAGCGAGCGTTATCATAAACCGTTCATCGCTATTAACTGCGGTGCAATCCCGGAAAGTCTGATTGAAAGTGCCTTGTTTGGGCATGAAAAAGGTGCTTTTACCGGAGCCATAGAAGTACACCAAGGCTACTTTGAGCGAGCCGAAGGCGGTACTCTGTTTTTGGATGAAATCGACTCATTGTCGCCAGCAGCACAAACTCGATTGCTTCGTGTAATCCAGGAAGGGGAACTGGAAAGAGTTGGCGGCAAACAAACATTGGCGATTGATGTAAGGATCATCTCTGCAACGAATCAAAATCTGGAGAGTCTCGTAAAAGAGGATTTGTTTCGCAATGACCTGTACTATCGCATCAACGTAGTCCGCTTAAACATCCCTCCTTTGGTCGAACGGTCGGAAGATTTACCTTACCTGGTGCAATTGATCATTCAGCGATTGAACAAGCGTTATAACAAAGAGGTTGAATCAGTAAGCCGTGAAGTCATGCGGAAAATCCGCGCCTACCATTGGCCAGGTAACGTCCGCGAGCTGGAAAACATTCTTGAGCGCAGTATCCTGTTTGCCAGTGGCAAAGAAATGACCGAACTGGATTTAGAGCTTCCAGCTAAAACCAAAAGTGTTGTTGAATGGAAAAGCGTAAAAGAACATACTCTTGCCAAAATAGAGCAATCGTTCCTTGAGACAGCTTTGAAACAGCATCATGGAAATATAAAAAGAGTTTCTGAGAACATGGGAATTACTTCACGTGCTGTTTACGCCAAACTAAAAAAATACGAAATAAACTTGGCAGAATTCCGTATTTTTGATTGAAGCCATCATATCAATCTCGAAGTGGCCACGCAAATTCGGACAGCCCGCTAAGTATTAGCTTTGCTCAACCTAAACCGTAGTGTACTGGGTCAAATTATTAGAAAGTCACAATGCGTCAAGACTGCAATAGAAGCAGAAGCAACGTTTTACAGCAGATCCATCCCATTAATCATTACAAATCTAAGTGCTGCCGATGCGGAGTATTAGTACCCATACCGAATTACGAGAAATTGGCACGCTAACCCTAATCCGATTAGCACGATTCCAATCTAAAAATTTAACAAATTTCTACACAAGAATTCTATACTGCATACAGTTAGCTTCTTATCGAGGCTAACGAACAACTAATGGAATTGAAGGAAATTAAATGAAACTCGGAATTATCATTTATTCGAATGACTCAGAAACTGTATGGAACGCCTTCCGACTTGGAATTTTCTCCCGCAAGCAGGGGGATACTGTTTCAGTGTTTTTACTCGGAAAAGGTGTGGAGGTAGAATCTCTTGATAGGGACAAGTTTGATATTACCGGCCAGATTCACAGTTTTTCGGATATAGGCGGTGCAATTTTAGCTTGCGGAACCTGTCTTAAGCTTCGTGAGTCTGAAGAGTTAGGAATCTGTTCGATATCCACGATGCAGGATTTATATACGCTGATTCACGATTCAGATAAGGTAT
>CADEDO010000096.1 GCA_902826115.1 uncultured Nitrosomonas sp. | reverse complement strand
ATACTAAAGAAAGAAATAACATTCATATTGAAAGTTATTTCTAGAGAAATTTAATCCGATTATTTGCAGCAGCTTGTTATGTGGCTTCAATAGTGATTTCCTAGCTTATCGCCTATCTCGTATTACAACTTGATAATATCCAATAGGAAAGACGTTTTTTCACCGCACAAGCAGTCATTTTATTGTAGCAATATAGGCGCGCCAACCGCCGTGCTCAGAGATTTCTCGCTGTCCCTCGCAAAGCAGTGGTTCCCCCAGTACGCCAAGAACTTCCTCACCTCCTGCAAGTTCAACCTTTCCGATGCAAAGACCTGATGGCTCCTGCAGCAAGATCTTGGCGATGCCTTCGGGCGGTACTGCCCATATTTCAACGATGACTGATACACCGCCTGATGCAACTCGAACCATAGCTGGATGAACATCGTTAATAGACCAGATTCGATAAACTGGCACGGTTCTCGTTTCCCGAACGAAGACTGCGCCGGCATCGAGCATGTTGGCATTAAGCTCAAGTCCTCTCATCAATGTACCATTGACGGCCAAGTGAATTACCATACGTCTAACCTTGTCGTTATACTGATTAATATTTCTCATAGCGCGAATCACCATTCAGACTGCCTGCTGTCCAAATTGGCTTTCCGACCTATCGGCACAACACACCCTATCGCTATTTTTACAACTAATGCTGATGGGATACCTTTTCACGGAAGGTATCCACAAGATCTTTCAAATCTTGAATAACTTGCCGAGCCTCATTTTCTTTAAGAGCACGGATGTGATGATGATGGTCTATAGCAATATCATCGAGTTTCATGGTGCTATAGGGAAGTGTTTCTTTTGCGATATAACCCTTCACTTCCTGTAATAATTCTTCCGGTGTTAACCCAAAGGTTGATAGTAAGGCCTCACCATACTCGTATCCATTATTCACCAAGTAGATATACTGCCCAAGTTTAGCCATATTTTGTTTATTCCCAAATATAAAATAATGCATGAGCGCCCAAGCTTGCGAATGAGCATGGGTACGCTCGTTATTTTCATGATAGTTCGTTTGATCTGAGAGGAATTCTTTCATAGGAATCCAGCTAGCTCGTTGCTTCATGAACATCCACCGATCATATTGAGGGTTTCCGAATGTCACAAGGCCACGGTTAAGTTCGAAGGTTTCAAACATAGTTGCCAAACCTTCATTGAACCAACTGGGAATAATGGCAGGATGTTTGGAAAGCAGATAATGGATGTATTCATGGTAGACAATCGGGTATTGAGGATTTTCTTCGAAGGGAATGGCATATAGTGCAATATAATTTTTCCCTTGAATAAAGTACCCAGCAGTGTTCTCTGACGGTCGGAATGGAGCAAACGAGTTTTGATTCTTGAAGAGATAGATCCTGACAGGAACAGTTTCCTCAAACGGTGGAATGGTTGTGATTTTGAGTGCAGTGGCACGAAAAACTTCAAATTCTTTTACAAAATTAAGCGCAACTTTTTCCTGAGCATTCGTGTAGACGATAAAGTTTTTACTTTGGATTTCTTTCCATTCATCAAGATTGGCAAAGGGGTCGATAGTTGCACACCCACCCAGCAACCAGAACCACCACAACACACTCATACGCAGTGCAGCATGCTTACACCAACCCCAAACCACATAATTATTCAAAAAATTTTGTCTCATTCCGTCAATCAGCGTTCAATGTTGATTAAGCTCTGTTTCCTGCAACTGCCAAAAAATCCGAATAAAGCACTCATTGCTCACCTGGATCGTGGCAGCCAGTGAAAAAGGAAATAAATGAAAATCGTAACCTTAACTTAACATCTCAAAACCTATATTGTCCAATTCAGAACTGCACGCCCCATCCCAAACTGACCACCTGAAATTAATTTTTCTGAAAATGATTAACCACTTTCGAGTTGAAATATCTTCAAATCTCGCATCTTAGCTGTTTATTCAAGTTCTCGTGCCCTCTGTCATCGGTGGATTCAAGGATGAAGGACAGTTTTTGAGGTACACTCGACTTTAATAAATTCTCTAGATTATTTTTCTCGCTGAAATAGACGCTAAGAAGCAAAAATTTTGATAGATGATAAACCTGCAAACCATGTGCAAATGCTTCAACCTAGCATAAACACAATCGGATACCTATTTGCATAATTATCCAGGAGCCCAAACATGCGAAACATATTTTTCTTAGTGATGCTCAGTGTCACCGTTTTATCAGGTTGCGCCACTCAATCTCCTGAAAATAAGGATGGCAATACACCAGTAGTCCAATGCGGTGATGTTGCAAATCGGAATCACCTGAATATTTTATCCATTAATCTGCTTTTCTCTGAAGTTGAAACGCGTGAAAAGCGTTTGGACGCGATTGCCGAATTTGCAGCAAAAACACCTGTTGACGTGATTTTGCTACAAGAAGTGGCTGGCGGCACCCTTGTACATACCATGAATAGTGCACAAGATCTTCAGGAAAAACTGCGCGCTCGCATGCATGAATATGACTTGTATACTGCATTTGAGGTTGGATTACCGGGTGTACTGGGAGTGGCAAACGCAATATTGAGCCGCTGTGAAATCGATTATAGGGTGACCAAACGTTTGCCTCACGCTACAGAATTGAAGTTCCAAGGACATGATATCAAATTGCCCAGAAACGTGATGATGACACGCATCAATATCCCCAATTCCAAGCAACTGAATATCTACAATACTCATCTATGCGCCGCATGCACCCAAGAAGAATTAAGTGAGCAATTGGATGTGATGCTCCCGTTTATTAGCAAGCTAGAAGCATCTTTCCCTCCAGGCAACTTTGCAATTCTGGGTGGAGATTTCAATATCGATCGTTTTCGCACCACCCCTTTCGTAGAACGCCCCTTCTATGACAGGATTATCCATGCTGGTTTTTTTGATGCGTACGCGCAAAATAGGTCATTAGAAAATTTATGCGCAAATGCGAAACAGCCCGATACGCATTGCACGGTGGAAGTGTCGACTTTAGATGCCGGCGGATCTGCCAGGCGCGTCGATTATATTTTTATGAACCAGGCAAAGAACGTGCGCGAAAGTCGAGTGGTTTTTAATACGCTGATCGATCCCAGCCAACCAAGCGTGTCTGATCATGCGGGCGTGTTTATTTCAGTTGCTTTGCCATAATGTATCGCGACTAACCAGCTTGGTAAGCAAAAGTAGCCAAATAGCAAAGATGACATTCGGAAGCAGTCAATTTCCAATCATGACGACCGCTTCCGCAATATTCGAACGCAAGGTGATAGATAAATCCAAAGTACCGGGGTTCGGGTCATTATAAATGGCATATAAGCGATAGGTACCCGGCAGGGTGGTTTGTGGAAGCGTCGTATTGAGAACCTCTTGTGTTCTCTCATTCGTGTCGATCTGGCGCTTGAAAGGTTGCGGCGTCACACTGAATTCCTCACCTAGTCGGTCTGTCAAATACAGCAATCGACCATCCGGCGTACCGATAGCTACCCACAAATCCTGCACCACGGCGCGTTGCGGAGAGGTTTCCGAAACAGCGATCTGAATCGGATCGCCGGGTCGATAGCTAGCAAGTGCGCCGACAAACGATAATTCACTGTAACGAACATTATCTTCAATGCGGTATAGGTTGCCATTGAGATCTGCGACATACATCTCGCCACTTTCATCTTCGCCAAAACTGCTAATCAAAAAACCGGTATCAGCCAGCAAAGCGGATGCAAAACCAGTATCCAGTCGTCGCATGCCAGCCAATTGTCCTGAAGCGAAATCACCAAACAAATAAACGCCACGCATGCGAGGAAAAATACCTCCCCGATAAACATAGCCGCCGGTAACCGATCTACCGCCCGCAGAATGAGCATATTCCAAAGCTGGATTGACTAAACCATTGGTATCGCAGGATGATTGCTGAAAACAATGCGTGCCCTCCAGAATATTCCAACCATAGTTTTCACCCCCAACACTATTCGCAGCTTGGAAGTTGATTTCTTCGTACAGGTTTTGACCGACATCAGCGATGTAGAGATCGCCAGTCTCCCGATCAAAGGAAAAGCGCCAGGGATTACGCAAGCCGGTGGCCCAAATCTCCGGACGGGCAGTGCTCACACTCACGAAAGGATTATTAGCAGGAATGGCATAAGGTTGCACACCGGATTCAACATCAATTCTCAGCAACTTACCTAGCACGGAAGACCGGTCTTGACCGGACTCTAGCGGATCACCTGCTCCACCACCGTCTCCCATGCCGATATACAGCATGCCATCGGGCCCAAATGCAATTTGACCGCCATTATGATTGGAAAAAGGCTGATCCACCGTCAGAATGATGCTTTCACTGCCCGGATCTGCCACATCGCCCGCTCCCGTCACAGAAAATCGCGCAACGACAGTATTCCCTGCCGCATTGGTATAGTTAACGTAGAAATAACCTTTAGCTGAGAATCCCGGTGGAAAAGCGACACTCAGCAAACCCCGTTCGCCACAGCAACTGATTCGGTCACTGATATCAAGAAACGGCACAGGTTGCAAAGAACCATTGCTAACGATACGAATTTTACCCGGCTGCTCGACGATAAACAGGCGCCCCTTCCCATCACCGGCATGCGTCACATGAACTGGCCTATCCAAACCGGCCGCGACTTGAATGAAATTAAGTTCAGGCCAGCTTGCGCCGACACTGGAATGTGCAAAAACAATCAGGATCAAAGCAATCATGATGCGGGTCATAATCAGTCCTCCTTCCGGTAAAGCGAGTGAGCAATCTATGGAAAACTTGATGATAAACCTGGCGGAGAAAATGAAATACGAACTCTGCTTTCAAACGATGCACTCACTGATTTTCTCTGCTCTTTTACGTTTATTGTTCAGTTGCTCATGCATTGACAGCGTTACAGATAGTTGAGTCTAAGCTCATTCACACGAGCTATCAAGCTTATTGTTAATCATATGGTTATTGATAAAAACATCGATTTACTGTTTAAAAAGAGCAAGACACTTGGTGGTTCAGTGGTTTTCGGATTGACGGCGCTGATTGACACGATCAG
>CADEDO010000095.1 GCA_902826115.1 uncultured Nitrosomonas sp. | reverse complement strand
TTGGAAACTCAAGATTGAAAAAGAAGCACATATTTATAATCTATTTTCTGTCTTGATGAGCAAAATGTGGTTATCCCGACTCGTTAATGGCTCAAGAATGGAGCCGTTCCTACTTGGCAAAGAACCTTTTCTGCCAGATTTTCAGTTGTTCTACACGCTCGAGCTTAGCCAAATGTTTTCTGAATTGTTCGAAATACCCGAGATGCATCTGTTCCGAGACGATCCAGCATTACAGACGTTTTACGATGCGATGTGCGAGCGTCCTTCTACCCAAAAAATACTGGCGGCTAAAGAATTGGAACTGGATGTTACGAAGAAGGAACTCTACGGTGGGTTTGGTGCGGCCTATCTTGACAAGCATATCGACAGACGAATCCTTGGAGGGCTATTCGGACGTGAAATCTGACCCATACATACTGCGGAGATGATCTGGCAACATTAATTCAATGAATGGATTCAGGTGATTGGTGTGATGCAAAAATGTCTGTCGGCCAATATCGGACTTCCATCCCATCTGCGCTACTGACAAATACTTTCAATTTTTCTCATTGAATTGATTTTCTCTCTTGTCAAGAATGGTTTCGTCTGATTATTGATGTGTGTATTCTTTGTTTAATACATTAATAACCGGGAGACGTTAATGAGCAGTTTAACCAAGTTTGTATTGGGTATGATGGGGCAACTGCGGCCCAGACCTGCGGCGGGTGCGACAACATCGATTTTACTGCCACCTCCGGAGAAACAGGGCGGCCTGCCATTAATGGATGCGCTGGCGATACGCCATTCATCCCGTGATTTTGCAACCGATCCATTGCCCTTGCAGTTACTTTCCAATCTTCTCTGGGCAGCGTATGGAATTAATCGTAATGATGGCGGTCGTACTGCACCTTCTGCATTGAATGCCCAGGAAATTGATGTATTTCTGGCGCTGCCGGATGGAGCATACCGTTATGATGCGATAGCCAATGAATTACAGTTTCTAGCCACCAGTGACTTAAGACGTATTACCGGTTATCAAGATTTTGTCGATGATGCGCCACTGGATTTGATTTATGTGGCCGACTATACCCGAATGAATCTTGTGCCAGTAGGTCAGCGAGAATCCTATGCATCGGTAGCTGCTGGTGCTATTACTCAAAATGTTTATCTGTTTGCTGCCAGCAATGGCTTGGCTACGGTCATACGCGCATGGATCGATCGAGCAGCGATTGCCGATGCACTTGGATTGACGCACGACCAACAGGTTTTGTTATCACAAACTGTGGGATATCCGAGATCAATGACATAATGTCGCAGTTAAAAATATTGATCTTCTGAAAACAGTGCCTGGAGTGATTCATCGTGTTGAGAATTACAGAGAATCTTGCGATACCCTTGGCTGAGATCGAGATACAGGCTGTCCGCTCACAGGGTTCTGGCGGGCAGAATGTCAATAAGGTATCGACCGCGATTCATTTGCGATTTGATATCAAGGCTTCATCTCTACCTGAACGCTATAAAGAAAGATTGTTGAATTTAAAAGATGGTCGAATTACCAGTGAAGGCATTGTTATCATAAAGGCTCAGCGGTATAGCAGTCAGATCAAGAACAAAGAAGATGCGCTCAATCGGCTGCGGGAGATTATCAAAAGTGTCATCATACCGATGAAACTTCGCATGCCCACCAAACCGACTAAGGCTTCCAAGATCAAGCGTTTGGAAGGCAAGGCCATGCAGAGCCGCATAAAGTCTTTGCGCGGCAAGATTGAAGAACAGTAATCAATTGATAGTGAGATTAATGAATGTGCAGGATGCGCTGACAGTGACAACCCCAACTTTCTCTTTACTGACTCCTGATTGTGTCATGAATGCCCTGGATAGCTTGGGCTGTCACAGCGATGGGCGTCTTCTGGCACTTAACAGCTATGAAAACCGTGTTTACCAAGTAGGCATGGAAGACGGTCCGCCCTTGATTGCAAAATTCTATCGACCGGAGCGCTGGACCAATGAGGCTATCCTTGAAGAACATGCTTTCGTCCAGGAACTGGTTGAGAGCGAAATTCCTGTGATACCGGCGTTAGTGCGGGAAGGAAAAACACTACACACTTTCGAAGGGTTCCGCTTTGCCATTTTTCCCAAGCATGGTGGACGTGCGCCTGAATTTGAAGATCGGAACACGCTGGAATGGATGGGACGCTTTCTTGGCCGTGTCCATGCAATTGGTTCACTCAAATCGTTTGAGCGACGCCCTACACTGGATATAGACAGCTTTGGTGTAGAGCCGCTTAATTTTTTACTGCATAACCATTTTATTCCGAGTGACCTTGATGATGCCTATCGCAGTGTAGCAGGGCAAGCGCTGGCAGGGGTTCGTATTTGTTTTGAGCGTGCAGGGGGCAATATAAGTATGCTCCGTTTGCATGGAGATTGCCACGCGGGGAATGTGCTATGGACGGACGGTGGCCCTCATTTCGTGGATTTTGACGATAGCCGTATGGGGCCTGCTGTGCAGGATTTATGGATGTTGTTGTCGGGTGAGCGGACCGAGATGGCGCGGCAGTTGAATGATGTACTGGCAGGCTATGAAGATTTTTACGATTTTGATTCAAGCGAATTGCATTTGATCGAAGCACTACGCACCTTGCGTCTGATTCATTATTCCGCTTGGCTGGCACAGCGGTGGGAAGATCTCGCGTTCAAGCAAGCTTTCCCATGGTTTAATACTCAACGCTATTGGCAAGAGCGCATCCTGGAGTTGCGTGAACAGATCGCATTGATGGATGAGCCGCCGCTATGGTCGGTTTGATGAATTTGCAGGGTATTTTACGCCATCACTCACACCGGCTACGAAACTTTACAAAATCACGTTTCCCTTTTGATTAGAAAATAGACCACCGGGATGACCAACAATGAGAACAATGTAGAAGCAAAAATGCCAAAGATGAAGCTCCATGCCAGTCCTGAGAAGATCGGGTCCAGAATAATGACAAATGCGCCAAACATGGCCGCTCCCGCAGTCAGGAAAATGGGGCGCAATCGTATGGCACCGGCTTCAATCAGCGCATCTGCCAGTGTGACATTGGCACGGGCACGGATACGTTCAATAAAGTCGATCAGGATAATGGAATTTCTGACGACAATGCCTGCCAGCGCAATCATGCCGATCATGGCAGTGGCGGTGAAATAAATCGGATTAGGATAACCGGCAATGGGTGTGGCCATCAATTGATTCAGCAGCCAAAAGCCGGGCATGATACCGATGACGGTCAGCGGAATCGCGATCATCATGACCAAAGGTATGGTAAGTGATCCTGTTTGACCGACTAGCAGGACATAAATCATCACCAATGCAGCCGCAAAAGCGAGTCCTAGATCACGGAATACATCGACAGTAATTTTCCATTCACCTTCGCCGGCAAACTCGGCGACAAAACCTTCCGGCAGAGGCCGTTCAGACAAGGTGTCATTGAGATCAAACACGGCTTCCACCGGGCTGCGTCCGGCCATTTCTGCAACGACATAATTTACTCTCTGCAGATTCTTGTGAAAAATGGGCTGGTCAGCTTTGAGGGTGGTGGCGGTTCCAATCTCACTCAATGGAATCAGTTCACCATGCTCGGTTTTTACCCGCAGCGCCAATAAATCGGGTATGGATGATCGCAGTGCGCGAGGTAGTTGCAGCACGATCTCCAGCGGCTGGCGTTCACTGTCGATATGAACAATACCGATACTTTGTCCCGCAACAGCGGTACGCAGCGTTTCTGTAACTTGTGCAACGTTAACGCCCGATAGGGCGGCTTTTTCCCGATTTAATCGGAAATGCACCTTGTCATGCGGTGCCTCAGAAAAATCATCCACATCGACCACACCTTCCGTGTTTTCCATATCGGCCCGGATGCGTTTGGAAACAGCCACTAAACTATCAATGTCAGCTTCAGGCGGACCATAGATCTCAGCAACCAGGCTGGCAATCACGGGTGGCCCGGGCGGAATTTCCACGATTTTAAGGTTTGCGCCGTATTGCTTGCCCAATCGTTCTATGTCGGGCCGAATACGCAAAGCTATTTCATGCGATTGTTGTTCACGGCTATCTTTAGGTAATAAATTGATTCTTACTTCACCCAGATGCCCCCCGTTGCGCAAGTAATATTGGCGCACCATGCCGTTAAAATCCATGGGAGAGGCCAAACCGGTATAGATCTGATAATCAGTGACTTCATTGACGGTGGCAAGATAACTTCCCAGCGCGCGAGCGACTTCATCCGTTTGTTCCAGTGCCGAGCCGCGGGGCATATCGATCATGATTTGTAATTCGTTTTTATTGTCAAATGGCAATAACTTGAGTGGAACCGCGCGGGTAACGGCCAACATCACGGAGCCGATAAAAGCAAGCAATACAATCAGCAAAAATAATTTTGCACGTGCAGAAGTCTCCAGCAATGGCGCCAGTGCGGCACGATAAGCTCGATAGATAACAGTTTGTTTAAGTTCTAAAGGTACTTCATGACTATGCTGATGATAGTCGCTTTGTAACAATTGATAACTTGCCCAAGGGGTGATGGTAAAAGCAACGATGAGCGAAACAATCATGGCTATCGGAACATTAAAAGCCATTGGCGCCATGTAGGGACCCATCATGCCAGTGATAAAAAACATGGGCAGAAAAGATACAATCACGGTAAAAGTCGCCAGTATGGTTGGCGGCCGGACCTCATCGATGGCTGTCAGCAGTGCATCCAGCGGTGATTCCTTGCGCAATTTATAGTGCCGGTGAATATTCTCGACATCCACTATGGGGTCATCGACCAGCAAACCCAACGATAGAATCAGCGCGAACAGAGTGACGCGGTTGATGGTGTAGCCGGTCATGTAATCCAGCAATAAAGTGAGCGCCAAAGTCATCGGCACAGCGATGGAGACAATCAATGCCTCTTTCAAGCCCAGCGAAAAGGCAAGCAGCGCGACAATAATCACAATGGCAAAACATAAGTGCTTAACCAGTTCATTGACCTTATGGTTGGCGGTTTCACCGTAATCACGCGTTATGCTCAGCAGAATATCTTTTGGAATCAGCGTGCCGTGCATTTTTTCTGCGGTTGCGATCACGGCCTCGGCGACATCGACAGCATTACTGCCTTTGCGTTTGGAAACAGCGATGGTGACCATCTGGCGTTCTTGTCCAGCATGCGGTTTGCTGCCGGTGGAATTGCCGATCGTGGGCATGTGGTCAACTGCGGGACCGAAACCAATGCGCGTGTAATGATTCACATCAGCCGGACCGTCTTCGATATGTGCCACGTCGCGCAAGTAAACTGGGCGACCGGCAACACTTTTAATGATGGTGGCTCCCACTTCTGCTGCAGAGCTGAAATGCGGGCCCGCTTCCAGAAAAATTTCGCGATTGTCACGTTTAAAGCTGCCCACTTGCAGATTGACATTGGCATGTG
>CADEDO010000094.1 GCA_902826115.1 uncultured Nitrosomonas sp. | reverse complement strand
TAAAAGCTCTTCAATTCATCTTTGCTGCGGACTTCCCAATAACTATTGGCTGCATCACGGTGGGAAAGGATTTTCGCTAACGACCCTTCTGTTTGAAGACGATATCGGACAGTCGTTCCAGTTGTTTCAACGGGAACATGATCCTCTGCTCCGGATAGGATGAGAACATACTTAGCTTCTTCGTAACGGGAAATACTTTTAGAAGTCTTGCGACTGACATCAGGAATGCTCAGATCCCAGCCTAGTCCATACGGATCATTGCCTGAGCTATATACAAGACTGAGTTGGGGCTGTGAATCGTTCTGTCCCGGAGGTAGCGAGATTGGTACTATGAAGTTGCCGGTATCAATGCAGATCAGGTTAGGTGAAAATTTTTCACCTATATCTTGTAGTGCACCTCCGCCTTTCGGCAGTGTGATGACTTCACTTGAAGTTGCTTTAGTCACGTACAGCCCCCCTTTACAAGAAGTACTGCTCAAATTTAAGGGCTTACAAAAAAGCCTTTAAACTATCATGGTTCACGCTTTTTCAAAATTCAGCTGCTGCAATAAATTTTTATTTACTTTTCTAATTTCAGTTCTTAAACGGCTAATAATCTAACTTGAAGAACGATTGATTCTATTTTTAAATAACCTATTAAATATTAAAGAAAAACATTTAATAAATTAAATATATATAACTCCCATGAAAAAATACTACTCTTGTTCCAAAGAAAAAGATATAAATAAAATACCTATTATTAGCGGAAATCAGGCAAGGTTTATCGTTACATCTCTGGTCAACTTTTTAAGTTAAGCCAGTAATTTCCTCAGTCTCGGCCAACGATCGTGTATCCAGGCATATTCAGGCGGTGTGGCAATGGTCACCACATAAACCCGCAGCTCATTATTTCTTTCTGCCAGTAACCCTTGAATCACCATGCTTGTATCCAAGGGTATCCAGTGGGATTCGTTATTCTGATCTTTCTCCATGAACCGGTTGGCGACAATTAAGACTGGCCTTGGGTGCCAGGGCTTCCATTTGCCGCTCTTGATGGAATTGAGTCGTGCCCAGCCGCCATTGGGAAATTTACCAATGGCTTCATCCTTGCGTCTGCCCCAGGCTATCCAGGTAACGTTGCCATCTCGCAGCCGCACAGGCAAACTTGCCCCTGGCTGCGGGAAATAAATCTTCTGATCCTGATATTCAATGCCGCCACACATAATCATCCAGTCCGTTATCGACCGCGCCCTTTGTTCCTCGTGTTTTTGGTTAAACCGCCCTCTTCCGTCACAAAGGCTCTGGGCTTCCTGGAAATGGCACTTACTTCCTCGGGTATCGATGCCAATAACCTTTCTTCTCTCAAAGAACGATAACTCAGCCCTTCCGTTGCTATCACATCCCTTAATATGCCAGCTTCACATGCCTTAAATAAGATGGGATGTCTAAAATCATTAACATTGGTGATGGCAAATACCATATTGACGCCAGAATTGCGTGCAAAATTCTGTAATCGTGCCAGTAACAGATTCTGCGGGCGATTAAGTACAGATAGCGGTAGCTCACTTAGCGATGATACAAAACCTTTTGCATTGATACCGACCAAACTAAAAAACTGATTCCTTTGTTTTAAGTCATGGCCAATCTTTGCAAGATCCTGCGGTGCGGCTATTTTTTCCAGAAGTAATTCATGGCTTTTATAATGATTACTTTGATAACCCCCTGCCCGATCACCCATCCAATCCACAAAATCCACCTTGCCCATATTATCAATAACGCTGTATTGGCTGGTATTGATAACGACATGGCCTTTAAATCCAGAAACGAGTAACGCAAGTTTTTGTGTGAATTTAATATCATGACTCGATGGCGTAGCATTGCCCGATGGATGATTGTGCAATATCCAGTAACCATCCGCTTTAACTTGGCATTTGGTCTTTTCTACCCAAACATCCAAACCATCATTGCCATGTCCGATTCTTTCCAGATAGACTGAGCCCGGTAATCGGGAACTCACAGCCGTATGATGAACGATGCGATTCATGCGGGTGTAGAAGATTCGTAGCGTTTCATAACGCGGATCGCGCAATATTTGCGCCATTACTGCCAGATCCCGACCAGACGCAATGGATTGGTTCAGGAAAGTGGTGCCGCCTTTTTCTCGAAAGTCTTTCGGGAAATCACAACCCAGTAAGGTGCCACCTGCCCATCGAGCATGAGCTTCAAGCAGTTCTGAATAGGCAGATCGCCCCGCTTCCTTTTGTTTTTCAGTAGTGTCAGGGCGAGTCTCAATTTTTTCATAAAGATCACCTTCATCATGACTGGATGGGTTTACAGGGATTTTTAGTAAATCATCGCGCATTGTGCTGTTTTCTTGTCGATTATTGCGTCAGTGCGCGTTTTTGTTTTTTTCCTTCCATGTCTGGTTGTGCAATATCTGTACGAAATTGCGACATTTGTTCCTTGTTTTGCCGAATGATTCGTTCAATAACCGATCCAACTTGACGTTTAACCGCTTCAATACCCAGCGTGCTTTTATTGGCCAGATCATTAAAATCACTGAGTTTCAGTGACACTTGCTCATCAGGTGCGAAAGTCGGGAAAACTGCCACACCATTCGCAAGCTTTGCGGCTTCGATGGCTTTTTCTCGACCGGGATTGATACCATTGACCGATTCCTGTGTGAAATCATCATCACCGGCAATTACAATGGGTTTGTGCGGGTATCTTTCATGCAGGACTTGAGCGACTTTGGACAAGTTACCTGAATCAAACGCGGCAACAACGGGAGCATCCAAGGCTTGGGATAAGGTGTCAGCGGTCGCATAGCCTTCTGAGATCACGATGGCCGGTGCCGCATCCAGTGCGGCCAATCCCCTATTCTCAACATCGACCACATGGAAATGGCTCTCCTTTTTACTACCCGTTACAAAAAACTTGGCGCCACTCGGTTGTATCGTTTGCACTGTCCAGGTTTGTCCATTGATGTCTTGCGCTGACAGCAATAAATCACCGGCTGTTAGAACGATGTGACTGGGATTTTCTTCTCGTAATACTTTGGCTTCCTTCCAGTCTTTAGCAATTTTGATCATAGAATCCGCGGGCAAAGCATCGGCATTCTCAGGTACGATTCTCAAGTTCCACGGGCGCGCATTCTTATCCGATAGGTAAGGATGGAAAGGGTCTGCAATTGGTGCGATTAGCAGCAATTCCTTGACTGCCGCAGCCACTTTCAATTGCTGCTCGTGCTGCTCGACTTTTCTGCTTTGCTGCTTGATCGCGGCCTGTGTCACAAGAGCTGCTTTTTGTTCGTCTGTGAGCGAATATCCTTTGGCCTTCCAGTGTGCCTCTATACCGGTTCGATTATTCTTGAAATACCCGGCAGGATGACCATCCAGGTGCGCGACATAGAAACCGGATTTCTCGCTCGCCTTGTCACCGACAACCTTGATTCTGTGCGTGCTGCTATCCATTGCTGGATGATTACCCTCAACAATGCAGCCTTGAGAACGTAACAATTCAGCAAATTCCGCTTCAGGATTCAAGGCGGGTTCCTGTTGTGCGGATACATTCTCCGGCAACCAGCGCTGTAATGCGCGTATATCTGCATTCTTTCCCACATACCAGGATTTGGCAGTATTGTCCCAGTTCGCACCGGCAGCTTTGGCCTGGTCTTTTTCCTTAAAAGGAACGACCAGATATTGACGCGTAACTACGTCATGATTCTTAGGGGTTTCTGGGTGAGATAGTTTCGATTCAAGTTCGCTGGATGGGTTTTTGTCCATTTCATTCGCCTTACTCTGTAAATTCTGCTCTGCATTGATTAACAATGATTGCGCCAGCATTATGGGCTGGTTTAAATTGTCTTGCTCCTGAACAACTTCATGCTGTTGTGACAATGCCAGCACGTAGTCCTGAATTTTTTCCGCATCAGCTGCCGCACGAAATATTTCTTTCGGATCTTGTTCCAATACTTTTATCCAAGAACCCACATAAGCAGCATGTTGCCCTGGATCATGGCCAATACCGAGTTCACTGCCTAAAATCATGCTGGCAATCTCAGCGCGTAATTCTTCTTTCGCGTAACCTTCGCTGCCGAATGGGTGAGATAAGTCACGATTTAAGCGCAATTCATGCCCGCTCCAGTGACCCAGTTCATGCAGTGCTGTGGCGTAGTAGCGATCGGGGGTTGGAAACTGGTGTTTGTGCGGCAAATGGATACTGTCCGTTGATGACCGGTAAAATGCACGATCGGATTCCCCGTGCTTGATGACAGCCTGGGAGGCTTTTAATATCTCTTCTGCCCGATCAATCGGATTCCAGTCAGGAGTTTTAATCTCAAACTGAGGCAGATTATCAATCTGCTCGCCATTAAATACTGTGGCGTAAAACGCTCTTGGGCGCTCAAGTTTTATCTGTTCTTTAATGTGCTGACCCTCACTGTCCGCAACAATATTGCCGTTGGCATCTTTTTGAATGCGATCTTCGGTGAATTTCCAATATTGTACCTGCGTGCCCTGCTCGCCTTTGCGCACTTGGGCGCCAATGCTCACGGCCTGCTTGAACGTCAACCAGCGCGGATCAGAATAGGATCGGCTCATCAGATTCAAGGTATTAATGCCTCGATAGCGCTTACCTGTGGTGGGATTGTGGGGTAATGTCAAAAGCGGATCGCCCGGCTTCCATGGCTTTTGCCAGGGTGCGGTGCCCTGCTTTAGTTGCTCAATCAGGTTTTCAGCCACTTGTTCATGAAAAGCTTTCTTAATTGGCTTCATTTCGCCCTCCCCTGCAATTGATCTATGGTGCTATCCAGAGCGTCTTGTTCACTTAAAGCACTTTCCTCAAACGCGCCCAGTCTTTCAGCCTCTAATGGATCAAATTCAGCCTGAAAACCGGGCGTTTCCATATCTTGCAGTTTTTCATCTATCACGGAGTCCATCATTTTCAGATCTGTTTCCAATGCTGGGGTTTCGGGTTTGTTCATCATTTGCTCCTTCATTTCTGCTGTATTCCCACAAAGTTTTCATAGCATTTTTGCCTGTCATTTAGGCGTAACTCAAATGACATTAGCGTTGCGTAACATAGGGCGGTTATTCACAGTTCTATCCACAGAAATTGTGGACTAATTCATTTTTTTGGGTTTAACGGTGCCATGAGGCGATCTTCCAGCCAATCCGCCCAGTGGGCGGCTTTAACCATCAAATCAGCCCGATAGGTCGCATTGACTGTTGGCGTACGTGAATGATAATTGGACGCTTTTGTCCACACATCGCCGGTATCTTGCTTAATATGCAGGCGTATTCGCCAAGCGGCCAGTTCATAGGGATAACAAACGGGTTGTGCTGCATCACTGGGAGTGATCCCGTATCGCGCCAAATCGCCCAAATAGGCGGTATTAAACTGCATCGAACCGACGTTATGGGTTCCATTGCGATTTTTCACCCATTGTCCCGGTTTGCCCCCTTCTTTTTCCGCAACGGCCAAAAGTATATTGGCCGGTATT
>CADEDO010000093.1 GCA_902826115.1 uncultured Nitrosomonas sp. | reverse complement strand
GGCCTGTTAACGGGAGACTGGCTGGAGTGGGATTGTGCGGTGGTTTGACAAATTAGCAGCTATCGGTGTTATTGACTGGTTATG
This sequence comes from uncultured Nitrosomonas sp., assembly GCA_902826115.1. Classification (GTDB taxonomy): domain Bacteria; phylum Pseudomonadota; class Gammaproteobacteria; order Burkholderiales; family Nitrosomonadaceae; genus Nitrosomonas. Next base: position 5,783 of record CADEDO010000093.1, on the reverse strand, counting down.
CGTTCCAAGATTGTTCGATCCTGTCGATGATCGAGTAACCGGACAATCTTGGATCTGATTGATTAATCCAGGCGAAAGCCTACCTTCATTTTTACCTGGTAGTGTGCAATTTTTGCATCAACAATATGCCCACGGGTTTCTACCACTTCAAACCAATCCAGGTTGCGCAGGCTTTCGCTGGCTTTGGCAATGGCTTGTTGAATGGCGTCATCACTGCTTTTGGTTGATGAACCGACAATTTCGATAATCTTATAAACGCGATCGCCCATGTTGGATTCCCCTTTATCTGGTTGAAAAAAGCGTTATATCATACATTCAATAATCCATAACAAAGTAATCAGCATGTTGCCATTATTGATGCAATGATGGCTGTATACTTCTGATTTATAAATAATTTAGTAAGAATAATTGCTGAAGTTAGGCACTCTAATGAAAGGAAACCATTGATGATGACACTCAGACGGATAGCAATCCCATTAATAATCTTTTTTCTCACGGCCTGCGCGACGACCCCGACAGGAAGAAGTCAGTTGGCTTTTATGCCGGATAGCGAGCTGGATGCAATGGGCCTGCAAGCCTTTTCGGATTTGAAGAATGAGAAGGCGATCAATCAAAATGGACAGGAAAATGAATTCGTGCGTTGTATTGCCACAGCCATTACGCGTGAAGTGGGCGGTAACTGGGAAGTGGTTGTGTTTGAAGATAAGACGCTGAATGCTTTTGCTTTGCCCGGGAATAAAATTGGCGTACACACCGGATTGGTTGACTTAGTGGCTAATCAGCATCAACTCGCGTCTGTGATAGGTCATGAAATTGGACATGTGCTGGCTCGACATAGCAATGAAAGGATGTCCCAGAAACTGGGGGCGCAAATGGGTGTTTCATTGATTGCTGCGGTAGCTGCACCGCAGACGCCATTAGGGCAGACTGCCTTGAGTATGCTCGGTATTGGAGCGCAATATGGATTGATTATGCCGTTCAGTCGATTGCATGAAAGTGAGGCCGACACGATTGGTTTGGAACTGATGGCCAAAGCCGGCTTTGATCCTTCTGAGAGTGTAACCTTGTGGCAGAAAATGGCACAAGCCAGTCAAGGACCGCAACCTGTCGAATTTTTATCGACTCACCCATCGCATGCAACACGCATTGATGATTTACGGACACATCTTCCCAAAATGATGAAAATCATGCAGCAAGCACACGCGACAGGTAAAAAGCCGAACTGTAAGAAATAAACCTTTACTGTCGAGGATCGGGTTCGCTGGCCGGGAAATCCAATTCCACTTTTGCACCGTCAGGGTCATGGCAGAATAATTGCCAGCTGTCCAGATCTTTTAAGCGGCTCAACTTAAAGTCAATGCCATGTTGCTTTAGGCTATCCACCACAGCTTGCAGATTGCTGGCAGTAAAGGCCATGTGATCAATCACTCCGGCAGCTTGAGCGGGCATTGGTTTCCCGGTCATGATATGCAGAATGGCTTGATTGCCAGCATATAACCATGCGCCTGGAAATGAGAACGGCGGGCGATAACCTTCCGTGAGCCCTAGTATTCCGATATAAAACGCTTTGCTTCTGTCCAGATCACTGCTCAAAACCGTGAAATGATTCATACCCTCAATGGTCATCTTGCTTACCTCATCAATAAAAGCTAATTTATAGCATGGATTTTCATGCCGTAAACTGACGATTCATTGATTATTGAAAATTGATCAGTCTGCATCTCACATGAGAAATTAGCCATCCAAAAGGTGTTGGATGTTATCCAAGATATGATCCGGTTTTCACGCTTTATTCCCGCTTTCCCTCATCCTAAGTATCACTATAATTAGGAAAATCTTTAAAGAAGATATTTCTGATGTCGTAGAGCGTTCCTGTATATAAAACATACTTACTTGTCAGTAAGCGATTATTCAAGGCTTGATCTTAGATAAGAGGAATATCAATTATGCTACAGGAGCAAACAATGACTACGATAGCGGCGTCAGCAAGTTCGACAACCAGTCAGGTGATCAATGAATTTCTAACTTTTCGTTTGGGAAAGGAAGAATATGGAATCGAAATCCTCAAGGTACAGGAGATTCGTGGCTACGATTCGATCACACAAATCGCCAATGCGCCGGAGTTCATCAAAGGCGTGGTCAATCTGCGCGGCATCATTGTTCCGATTATCGATATGAGAATCAAATTTAGATTGGGCAACGCGGATTATGATCAGTTTACCGTGGTGATTATTTTGAATGTGGCCGGACGCGTGATGGGGATAGTGGTGGATGGTGTGTCCGATGTCATCAGCATAGGCGCAAACCAGATGCGCCCGACACCGGGATTTGGTTCAGTGATTGATACCGAATACATTATGGGGCTGGGAACCGTTGATGAGCGTATGTTGATATTGATTGATATCGAAAAATTGATGAGTAGCAGTGATATGGGCTTGATTGAGAAGAGTATTAATTAATGGAATGTCTATTCTTAGGCAGAAATGAACGGAGGTTATAGTGTTTAAAAATATGACGATAAAATCGCAATTAGTATTCGTGATCAGTTTCTTATCAGTGCTATTGATGGGCATAGGTGTTTTCTCAGTCTATGGATTGAGTCAAACGAATCATTCCTTTAAAGGCGTTTATGAAGACCGCACGGTACCTTTGGGGGATCTGAGTTTGGTTCTGGATGGTATGCAACGCGGGCGTCTGAATGCAGCCATATCCGCATATGGAAGAAATGCTGAATTGGTCAAAGAACGGCAAGCAATGACGGATCAGCGCGATGCTGAGATTGCTACGGTCTGGAAAAAATACATGGCCACTAACTTGACGCCTGTGGAAGCGACTTTGGCTGAGACTTTTACCCAGCGTTGGAAGGCCTATACCGATTCGCGCAATCGCACAATGAGTCTGGCGGCGGCGGGCGATTATGATGGTGCGGTTGCCAATATGATCGGTGATGCCGGTGCAAAATTTAATGCGGTTCATGAAACCATACTCAAGCTGATTGAATTGCAGCGCGATGAAAGTAAAACAGAATTTTTAGAAGCTCAGAAGCACTACGATCAAATTTTTATGATTACAGGGGTTGTCATTGCGTTAGGAATACTACTGGCAATCGTTCTCGGATTTTTGCTAATGAGTGCCATTGTTGCTCCGCTAAAAAAAGCAGTTGATATCGCTGACGCTGTCGCCTCCGGTGATTTGACCAGCCGCATTGAAGTGGATTCAAACAATGAAACCGGTCGCTTATTGCAGGCACTGAAAACCATGAATGACAATCTGGTGGATTTGGTCGGTAAAGTACGCATGAGCACCGATCAAATTGCGACTGCATCGAGTGAAATTGCTGCAGGTAATTCTGATTTAAGCCAGCGCACCGAGGAACAAGCCTCTAGTCTGGAAGAAACCGCTTCTTCCATGGAAGAGCTGACGTCTACTGTCAAGCAAAATGCCGATAATGCCCGTCAGGCCAATCAATTGGCTTCAGGTGCTTCTGAAATTGCGGTTAAGGGTGGCATGGTCGTTGGTCAGGTTGTGCAAACCATGAGTTCCATCAATGAGAGTTCCAAAAAGATCGTGGATATTATCAGTGTCATTGATGGCATCGCTTTCCAGACCAATATTCTGGCGTTGAATGCCGCCGTGGAAGCGGCTCGTGCCGGCGAGCAGGGGCGGGGTTTTGCGGTGGTGGCGACCGAAGTGCGCACGCTGGCACAGCGCTCTGCTGCTGCAGCCAAGGAAATCAAGGAGTTGATCAATGCTTCTGTGAGTAAAGTCGCCGATGGCACTCGTCTGGTTGATGAAGCTGGCGCCACGATGGATGAGATTGTCAGCGCGGTTAAACGGGTGACGGATATCATGAGTGAGATCTCTGCAGCTTCGCAGGAGCAAAGTTCTGGCATTGAACAAGTGAATCAGGCCGTGACACAAATGGATGAAGTGACCCAGCAAAATGCAGCGCTGGTGGAGGAAGCGACAGCCGCAGCGGAATCCATGCAGGAACAGGCGCAAGCATTAACGCACGCGGTTACGGTATTTAAACTGTCTGATGGCCACATGGCGGCTCCGTCGCTGGTGAAAAGAAGCAATCGTCCATCGGCTGTCACCAAGTTGCCTAATCGCGGATCTGCGACTAAAAAGACGGCTACTGGTTCCAGTGCGGATTCCGCATCGATGGCAACGGCATCCATGCAAACTCGTAAGGTAGCCGCGGGCGGTAGTGATGATTCCTGGGAAGAATTTTAATACCTGTTTTTTAATGCGCTGATGCAAACATAAAAGGCGCGAGCAACCTGTTTTAATGATTTGCATATCAATAATGAGAGTTGATGGAGTATAGAAATGTCGATATTAGATCGTATGAATTTGCCGCAAAAGCTCACCATCATGAGCGTGGTTTTTTTATTCATCGCAGCGATTCCAGCTACGTTTTACACCAATTCAATCTTCAGTCAGCTGGATACGACAGAACATGAGGTCGCTGGTACCGGGCCGATTATTGCGTTACAAAAAGTAATTCAGTTTTCTCAGCAGCATCGTGGCGTATCGGCTGGCATGTTGAGTGGGAATGATGCTTTGGCTGCCCGCTTGCCGGAGACACAGAACGAGTTAAAAAAAGCAATCGAGGGCGTTGATGCCAAGATAAAAGCATCGCAATTGTCTCCCAAGATATCGTCGAGCTGGTTAGCCCAGAAACAGCGTTTGCTCGAGATTCAGCAAGCGGTCTCAGCACGTCAACTGAAAGCCGCAGACAGTACCGCGCAACATTTTCAAATCATTGCTGACCTTATGTCGATCAGTGACGAAATGCTGGATGAGTCGGGTCTTTCCTTTGATTCAGTGGCAAATACTTATTATCTGATCAATGCCACCATGGTGAACGCGCCACGATTGGCTGAAAACATGGGACAAATGCGTGCGTTGGGGACCAATTCACTGGCAGCGGGCAATCTGTTGCCTGATGCACGTGCGAGGGCAGCCAATATATATGGCAATGTGAATCTGCTTTTTTCCGATCTGATGCGCAATATCGGTAAAGCCACGAATGCCGATGCGCAAATGAAAACCGCATTGGAGTTAAAAGCGAATGAAGTCAAAGCGCAAATTGACAAAGTAATGCTGATGACCCATCAGCAGTTGATCAATGCGCAAGAGTTGAAATTTCCCGCCGATGAATTTTTTGCCGAATATACGCGCGCTATTGATGGTCTTTATGCGTTTAATGCCATTGCGGGTGAAAATCTGGTGAGCGCTCTCACCGCGCGGGTAGCCGATTTGAAGCAGACGCTGTATTTTATGATCGGTATGATGTGTGTCGTTTTATCAATAGCGGCCTTATTTTCAATTACCATCGTGCGCAGCATCACCGGACCAATGCAGGAAGCCATTGCCGTTGCCGAAGCTGTTGCTTCAGGTGATTTGACCAGTCGTATCGAAGTGAAATCGACCAATGAAACCGGGCATTTGATGCAAGCACTGAAAACCATGAATGAGAATTTGGTTGAGCTGGTAGGCAAAGTGCGTATGGGCACGGATTCTATTACAACGGCATCGAGCGAAATTGCGGCGGGTAATTCGGATTTAAGTCAACGCACCGAGGAACAGGCTTCCAGTTTGGAAGAAACCGCTTCTTCCATGGAAGAACTGGCTTCTACCGTGAAACAGAATGCAGATAATGCCCGTCAAGCCAATCAACTGGCGGCTGGCGCCTCTGAAGTGGCTGTCAAAGGCGGCAACGTGGTTGGCCAGGTCGTGCAAACCATGAGCTCCATCAATGAAAGCTCGAAGAAAAT
>CADEDO010000092.1 GCA_902826115.1 uncultured Nitrosomonas sp. | reverse complement strand
CGTGGTATTGCCATCTCCAGCCGCAAACAAATAAATATCATTACCTTCACCGCCTGACATATAATCATTGGCCCCCAGACCTCCATTCAATGTATCGTTGCCTGCATCCCCATAAAGTTGATCCTGGCCATCCCCACCTAATAATGTGTCGTTACCTTCACCGCCAGACAAAGTATCATCACCGCCTAAACCATCAATAATGTCATTAGATGCAAAACCAGTGATGCTGTCGTTACCGGTTGTGCCCTGCATAGCCAATTGATTGATCAATGCATTGTTCCAGATCGTGCCATCTGCAAACTCAATTGCATTTAACGAGGCAAATTCGTTGTAAAAATGACTCTCTACTGTGATCACTTCACCGGTGCTTTGTAAAGTTAGTATCAAATGATCACCTGCGCGCTTCGCCAAAACACCGTTTGGGCTAATGCCCGATGCAAACCGCAAAACGTCATATCGGCCTACACTGGCATCATAATTTTGGATCTGGGTATTACCATCCCCGACTGCAAATAAATAAATATCATTGCCTTCACCGCCTACCATGACATCATAAGCTCCTAGGCCTCCATTGAGGGTATCATTGCCTGCGTTTCCATACAGTAAATCCTGACCATCTCCACCTAATAGAGTGTCGTTACCATCACCGCCATGCAGCGTGTCATTGCCAATATTTCCATTCAGGTGATCATTTCCACCAGCACCTGATAAAGTATCATCGCCGCCAAAGCCATCAATGATGTCATCAGATGCGTAACCGGTGATATTGTCATTAGCTGTGCTGCCTTGAAGAAGCATTTGTTGGATCAGCGCAGTATCCCAGGTCGTGCCATCAGCAAATTCAATCGCATGCAATGTGTATGCATTTGACCAGAAATAATGTAAGTTTACTTTGATCACTTCACCGGTACTTTGCACCGTCAACTGCAAATCATCGCCTGAGCGCCTCACTAAGACATCGCTTGGATTAATGCCCGATGCAAACTTTAAAACATCATGATATCCACTATTTCCATAATAATTATCATTCAAGATCGTGGTATTGCCATCACCGGCTGCAAACAAATAAACATCATTACCATCGCTGCCCGACATATAATCATCGGCCCCCAGACCTCCATTGAGGATATCATTGCCTGGTCCACCAATAAGATAGTCTTGACCGTCCCCTCCCAGTAGAATGTCGTTACCAAAACTGCCATCGAGCCTGTCATTCCCACCCAAACCACTAATAATGTCATCAGTGTCAAGTCCAGTAATATCGTCTGCTCCAGAAGTGCCAGTCAGCAATTTTGTTACTAAGTCCGCATTGCTCCAAATCGTACCATCTGCAAATTCAATCGCATTCAACAAGAAAATTCCGTTGGTAACAAAATGATTCTGCGCCGTGACCACTTCACCGGTGCTTTGCAGCGTTAGCTGCAAATCATAATCATAAGGACCTGAGCGCCCTACCATAACATCGCTTGGACTAATACCCGATGCAAAACGCAAAACATCATATCGGGCTGCACTGGTATCAAAATTGTTGATCGTGGTATTGCCATCTCCGGCTGCAAATAAATAAACATCGCTGCCTTCACCGCCTTCCATATAATCGCTGACTCCCAGGCCTCCATTGAGGATATCGTTACCTGCATTTCCATACAGTGAATCCTGGCCCTCTCCACCTAACAATGTATCGTTACCTTCACCGCCGGTAAGCGAGTCATTGCCAGTATTTCCGCTCAGATAATCATTCCCCCCAGCACCGGATAAAATATCATCACCGCCCAAGCCATCAACAGTGTCATCGGAGGCAAAACCAGCGATATTGTCATTGTCTGCAGTACTTTGTATGGCCATCTGCTTGATCATCGCACTACCCCAAAGGGTGCCGTTGCTGAATTCGATCGTATCCAATGCATAAATGCCGCCACCATCTTCATAAAAATGATTGGTAACATTAATCACTTTTCCAGTATCTTTTATCGTTAACAGCAGATTATTGGAATCCCGCCGAACAACCACATCGACAGGATTAATTCCTGGCATAAATCTCAGTACATCATTACTCGTTGAAGCAGTATCGCTATTATTGATTGAAATGTTCCCGTCCCCTATGGCATACCTATAGGTGTCGTTGCCGATATCTCCACTCAAATAATCATTTTCCCCACCGCCACCCCGCAAAACGTCATCACCATCGCCCCCCATCAGCAAGTCACGACCGCTTCCGCCATAAAGTGCGTCATTTCCGAGATTGCCATACAACGTATCATTACCCGCGCTACCATTAAGAACATCGTTACTAGCCAACCCATTGATATTGGTATTGCTTGCACTGCTAATGACAATGTCATCCGGCAATGCCTCTCTTTCAATAATGCTCACGCCTAAATCTTGCAGGATGCTCTGCGTTTGTGTGCCTGCAGCGTTCTGATCAATCCAGCTGCGGAGCATATCCAGGCCAGTCCAGCTATTTTCCTGCAATACAGTACCTGCGTATTTATTCAATTCGATCAGATCGGCTAATGCAGCAGCAGGATTTGCGATCTTTTGATTGTCAAGTACCGTATTGAGCACGGAGAAATTCACAAACACTTGCCCGGATTCATTCGCATCCAACACCACTTCGTTTAAATACGGCGCAAGTCGCGTCTGCAACACCAAGCTGCCATAAACGGATTCTTTTAGCGTCTCATAGCTTTGCTGCATAAACTCAATTTGCTGAGTGGAGAGCGATACAAAAACTCTTTCTGAATTTGCGACATCTGGAATCGAGCTTACTATTGTCTGAGATTCATTCCCCAGCGTTACCCGATCCGTGCCGACTGTTACCAACGGGGTTCCGTTAAAGCGCTCTAGCACGCTGATCATACCCACCAGTTCTTGCTGGTTCTGTTGTAATGTTTCGTAGGCTGCACGCGTGGTAGGATTCAACGCATCTAAAACAGCAGTGTTCGTCGTATTCCAATAACCCATGTGCGTATCGTGTTCCGACCAGGATTGATTGGGTTTTAAATAAATTAAGAAATAACCTTGATCGGCTGCTTGTTCGACACTGTTCTTCATCGTCGAGGTGTTTGCCCAAGCCATCATCAAGTCATCCAGTAGCGCTTTTTGGTCTACATAATTCGATTGACCGACGTAACTCGTTAAAACATTGGCAACCGCAGGGGATAAGCTAACCACTTCGCGCAAATCCCGTACCCATCCTGATCCTTTGTTATCCGGCAAATTAAGCGCTTGTTCCGTAAGCGGGATGGTATCCACGAATTCCCGATAGAACGGATTGTTAGCCAGATCCAGATTACCGGTTTGCCCGGCACCATCCACCGTCAGATGCGCTGCAGCAGCGGTTTGTACATTACCATTGCCCAGATTGACGTTCTGAGTGGTGGCATTTAAATTAAAACTGACGATCCCGAGTTCCGACAAGGAAAATAGTTCATTTGCAGTGGAAATTCCATTCTGATTAAAATCACGCCAAACCTGTACATGCGCAAATTCCGCATCATTTTGATCAAATACCTGGTCACCATTGGAATCCAGCTCAGACAATGCCTCAAATCCATTAGTAGCGAGCGCACCATTGGATTTCATGGTATCGACACCAAATAACTCGCGACCTGAATCGATCGTGCCATTGTCATTACGATCCAGCACCAGAAAACCATCATCGCTTTTAACCCAGCCGGTTCCGGTTCTAATGCCATCGGCATTGTGATCGAACATTACCACTGTGCCACCGATACCGATGGTTTCAATCCCATCATTATCCAAGTCGAGTACTAAGGGATCGGTGCGCGGCGGGGTCCAGCTTTTGAATTGAAGGTAGAGCGTGTTTATAAGATTTGATATACCCGAAATACCAAACCATCCAGAGAGAGTTGGTGAATATTGAGGTGTTCCTGTTATCAAATTACCATTCTGCAGCGAATCAAAAACATTTTGCGCGATCACTTCTCTTGATGATGCAGCACTGCCAATATCTCTTCCCTGAGAATTATTCCATAAATCCATGTTTCTCTGGCCAGCAGGTTGATTTCCAAATAATTCCCCCTTTATCTCGTGTGCAGTTCCTAATATATATGCAACAAACTTATTAGAATCATACGTCATTACCGCACTGACATATGCATGTCTATAAGCATCCACTGCATCATTATGACCATACTCATTCTTTAAAGAACCATCGGGTTTACGTATTATCGTGCCAGTAACATTTTCATAAGAAGCGTATGCTTCTTGTTCATACTGAGCTAGGATTGTGTTTATCATTCTTGTATTTCCCCTAATATGATGTAATTCCAATCATGTTCTTTAAATTTAAAAATTATTGCTTGTGAAAATTCAGTGCAATATCTTGGTGTAAAAGAATAAATATTCAACAGTTTCTGTACGATGGCATCGAACCCTTTTTGCTTGATATCAAGCTCATTTCTTGTTTTAAATGAATTAGCAACCACTATTCCTTCTTTCTCAAATAAGAGATGCCAATCACCTTCGGAAATTGATAGATTCAACTCGGGAATTTTTTGATCAATCCTATTAATTCGTTCATCTTTGGAGTCGCTGAGTCCACCTGAATAAGGCGTCAATACACAAACGACATCCCAATCGCCTTGTGATATATCGCGCAATTTAACTATGTCACCTTCTTTCATATTTTTAATATGACTTATGTCGACAATTGAGTCGTTGTCAGAACTTAATTCGCACCCATTCAAAAAAAATGTTACGCACAGAAAAAAAACTATTTTTGATCCTAGTGGTGTTTTCATTATCATTGCAAAATTCCTTGCTGAATTTTTACAAAACTTTGACTTACCAAAATAAGGGACAAGCTAGCCGCTTCGCGCAAATCCCGCACCCATCCTGAGCCTTTGTTATCCGGTAAATTAAGCGCTTGTTCCGTAAGCGGGATGGTATCCACGAATTCCCGATAGAACGGATTGTTAGCCAAATCCAAATTGCCGGTTTGGCCGGTGCCATCCACCGTCAAATGCGCCGCAGCAGCGGTTTGCACATTACCATTACCCAAATTGACGTTCTGAGTAGTGGCATTTAAATTGAAGCTGATGACTCCTAACTCCGACAAGGAAAACAGTTCATTTGTAGTAGAAATTCCATTCTGACTCAGTGAGAAAGGTCAGCCATTATAACTAGGCTTAAAATCCACTCAATAGGATATTTGTCCTACTTTCAATATGATATTGACAATTAGACTTATTAAAAATGGCGTGTGAATTGATAGAACCAAAATAATATAATCTGCGGAATCACATTTTCTAGTTTGAATTTTGTTAGGTAGAGGAAACTACAGAAAAACGATCATGAGCCTCCATTTTTGAGATATTTGGCGATCACGCTAACAATCTAGGAGGTTTGGATGACAGTGAATACCTCATACAGCTTCGCAGTATTATAGAGTCGGTCATTAAACAGTTCGATTTTTCATAGCAAATAAGTCCGGAATACGGAGATTCTAGGGAAACGCTGAATAATTCATCGCGCAGTAGAGATCAAGCCGGGTGATTATTTAATATTGCGATAATTTGCCCAATTTTGACCTGAATCGCATCATTTTTTGCATTATTCCCCTCATTTCTTGTTTTCAAGGCGCAACTAGGCTGTCTGTTCTGCATAGCCACCGGCGAGCCAGCAGCAAATTGGCAAGCCCGAACAGCGAGAACATCTGAGCGGTATTTTTGACCAATCCCTTGTAGCGGGTCTTGCGGTGCATGAACAGATTCTTTACGACATGAAAGGGATGCTCGACCTTGGCACGAATGCTAGCTTTCGCATGTTCAAGCTTCTCCATCAGTTCGCCTACTGTTGTTTTAGGCAATGCCTTGCGCTTGGAAGGACGCATTGCAATATGCCAGGTTACGGGCAATTCAAGATTCTCTTCTCGTTTCTCAACGCCTTGATAACCTGCATCGCCAAACACATCGGCTTCGTCGCCATGCAGTAGTGCTTGTGCCTGAGTAACATCGTGAACATTCGCTGCCGTTCCGATCAGGGTGTGAACAAGCCCTGATTGCGCATCGACGCCGATGTGTACCTTCATACCGAAGTGCCACTGCTTGCCTTTCTTGGTTTGATGCA
>CADEDO010000091.1 GCA_902826115.1 uncultured Nitrosomonas sp. | reverse complement strand
CCATGATATCGGTGGAAAATATTGATCTTCATTTGAAATTGCCATTACCGGAAGCAGATGTATCAACGATGATGATGGTTTATATGTTGCTCTTTTGCGCTATGCTGGCAATCGTCGATGTGATCGAACAAGTCATGAGTAATGCCGCAATTGAAAAAATCGACCCATTAAAACGTAAAACCAATAGTAATAATAGCTTGTTGGCTATTTGGATTGCCAATATGGGTTCAAGTTTTTTCCATGGCATGACCAATCTGGATGGTTTGGCCAAAAGCACCACGAATAAGCTGGCCGGTGCGATGACCAAGTTCTCCGTTTTGATCATTGGCGCAGTGGTTTGTTTCTTTACATTTAATCCGCAATATCTTGACTTCCTGCCGAAATTTGCACTGGCAGCAATTATGATGTTCACCGGTTACAAAATGATTGCCGGATTGGCACATGTGACGCATTACGGTCCCTATGCGCTGATGCTGGCACTCTTAACGGCCGGTTTGGTTTTTAAAGTGGGTATTTTTGAGGGCCTGCTGATTGCGATGGTGCTGCATGGGCTGATTCATTTTATGGTTTACACCAAGCATGACAATTTACCCGGTAAACTTGTTATCAAACGTTATTTTGATAATCTGAAGAAAGATAGCAGCAGTAATTTACAGTAACGATTTAAACGCGATTTCCATATAATCTATTCAGAGCACATTGAGGGCGTGGCTATTAAAGCTTCGCCCTTTATGGGATAAATGCTCATAAAGGAGGTTTTATCATGTATAAAAAAATAATGGCCGCTGTCGATGGCAGCGAGACCGCCAAGCAGGCATTGATGGAGGCCATGAATATTGCCAATAACTATAATGCAGCATTATGTATTGTGCATTGCTTGAAAGGGGATTCCGATGCTGATAAAAAGGCGGGAACTCAAATACTGGAAGAATCCGAGTCATGTCTGAGCGCCTTGAGTGTCGAAACCCGGCTTCTGGAAGCTGAGATCGAGTATGGTTCAAATGGCGTTGCCGAAGCGATTGCCGCTGCCGCCGCAAATTGGGGAGCAGATCTGCTGGTTGTAGGAACAGCTAATCGCCGAGGATTGGAACGCTTTCTTGTAGGCTCGGTTGCCGAGCAGTTAGTTGCCAAAGTTGGCTCTTCAATATTGCTGGTTCGACCCCCAAAAGGGTAATAACAGAATATGCCGGATGATCAATCCTGAAATACCGTCAATATATTTCAGGAGCGGCTATGAGCGAGCGTTATCGAGATTCTTGTTGAACGAGCTGTGATTAAGTATTCTTGGTTTATTCATCTGGTTAGGACGCTCCATGAAAGTACTCATCATAGAAGACAATCAAGATATTGCTGCCAGTATCAGTGATTACCTGGAAAGTTTGGATTATACGGTCGATATAGCCGGAGATGGTATGACGGGATTAAATCTGGCGATTACGAAGAATTATAGCGTGATCATCCTGGATTTGGGGTTGCCGGATATCGATGGGGTTGATCTCTGTCAACGGCTTCGCCAGGATGCGCATTGTTCAGTGGCTGTGCTCATGTTAACCGCTAGGGGCTCACTCGACAATAAATTGCAAGGTTTCGAGTCTGGCGCAGATGATTATCTGGTAAAACCCTTTGCTTTGAAGGAGCTTGCAGCGCGTATCAAAGTGTTGTCGGAGCGCATCAACCGCGCGCCGGCTTCGCGATTACAGATTGCCGACCTCTCGCTGGAAGAAGCCACCCACGAAGTATATCGCGCAGGCAAGCGCATCGAGCTCAGTCCGTCGTCATTCCGGTTATTAATGTATCTCATGCAGAATCCGCACCGTGTTATCACTCGTGAAGAACTGGAATATGCTGTTTGGCAGGAAAGTCCGCCGGATAGCGATGCTTTGCGAACCCATCTCTATAACCTGCGCCAGCTTGTTGACCGACCGTTTGATCGACCGCTCCTGCATACTATACGTGGTTTTGGGTACAAGATGACGGACAAGTATGCAGAAGACTAAACGGCTGAGTCGGCGCATTACTTTGTCGTTTTTGTTGTTAGGTGCCGCGCTAACGCTTTTGCTGGGTTTGAGTTTGGTGATCGCGTTGAAAGTAATTGAGGCCAATATATTGGACGATATACTGTATGCTGAGCTCAAGCAATTTCAGCAGACTGATAATCCACAAAAATCCGGATCTTTACAATCACGTTCCACAATCACTATTCATGTTTCATTGCCCGATGCAATGAACAGTATTCCCGGGTACTTGCGTACTCTTCCCCGCGGTATTCACGATGTGACGCACAACAAACGGGACTACCGAGTGTTGGTCGAATATATCGGCGATACCCGGTATATCATAGAATTCGATGATACCAGTATTCATAAGCGTGAACGTGATTTTATCCATCTGGTCGAGCTATGCTCGCTGGTTGCTTTGCTGATTGCGTTTATCTTTGGCCGGAAAGTGGCGCATTATGTCATTAGTCCCATTCGGCGGCTTGCTTATCAGGTCATGGCATTCAAGAATCAACCGGGTGAGTCCTTGGATTTGTCAGAGTTTGGTGATGACGAGATTGGCGTGCTGACGCGCAAGTTACAGCAATATCATGAGCAATTGCAGCAACTGCTGATTCGTGAGAAGGAGTTTGCCAGCAACGTCAGTCACGAGCTACGAACACCGGTTACCAGCATCAGCATGGCGGCAGAGGTGTTAGCCACCAAGGCGGATTTATCTTCCCAAGAATATGAACGGATTCAGCGGATTCAACGTGCCGCGGGCGAGATGTCCGAACTGATCGAAACTTTCTTGGTATTGGCGCAGATCAATGATGAACCGACTCACGGTGCTTCTTGCGAAATGGGGCCGGTTGCTCGTAAAGTAATTGAACAACAACGTGTATGGCTGGGCAATAAACCGATTGAAGTAGTGTTGGAGGAGAACGGTCAATTAGTGGTGGCTGCGCCTTCCGGCATTCTCAGCGTTCTGGTTGCCAATCTGATACGGAATGCATTCCGGTATACCGAGCGGGGTACTGTAACGGTATTGTTGGCACCCGGTCACTTAACAGTCACAGACACCGGCATAGGTATTGATACAGCAGTGCAAGCGCAAATATTTAAAGGTTATACGGTAAAAAGTTCAGGCAATACGAACAGAGCCGGATTGGGTTTGTCAATCGTTCAACGCATCTGTGAGCGTTATGGATGGACGGTTTCGTTTGATAGCACAAAAGGGCAAGGTTCCCGGTTTACGGTGGTATTCACTGCTTGACCGGCCTGTTGTCTCTCTGACAAGCCATGTGATCTTTTTCTATCCGCTTGGATTTCCGATGTCAGTCATCCATCTGCCGCGCAATGGAGAATTCGGATTGGGTTGGCTGTATCTGCTTTCCGGGCCGCTGTGTTATATCGCCTGTTGCTTGGTAAAGTCTTTTAAACGAAAGCCTAATAGCCATAATGCTGCAAAATAACAGAATGCACCCAGTATCACTATCCAGGTCAATCGAACTGCACGTGTCATTACTGAATCGGTCAACCAGGAAGCATCAGTGCCGGTCGCAAACCATAAAGCGCCTCCCATAGCCGCTAAAGCAATCAGTATTTTCACAAAGAAAATAAGCCATCCTGGTTGTGGTTGATAAATGTCGTGACTGCGTAATTTGTAATACAGTAACCCGGCATTCAAGCAAGCACCCAATCCAATGGCCAGCGCCAATCCAGCATGTTGGAAAGGAATGATAAAAGCAAGGTTCATCAATTGCGTGGCAATCAGCGTGATGACTGCAATTTTTACCGGTGTTTTGATGTTTTGGCGCGCATAGAAACCGGGGGCGAGCACTTTCACCAGAATGAGTCCAAGCAATCCTATGCTGTACGCAATCAGGGCTTCGCGCGTCATCCATACGTCATGGTCAGTGAATGCGCCATGATAAAACAGTGTGGTAATCAATGGAGTTGCCAATAAAGCCAATGCCAGTGCTGCCGGCAAAGTCAGCAATATGGTCATGCGCAAACCCCAATCCAGTAAACGGGAATACTCATCAGTGCTGTGATTATTGTAATGCCTAGCCAGGGAAGGAAGCAGAATCGTACCCAGTGCAACCCCCAGTAATCCTGCAGGAAACTCCATCAATCGGTCGGCATAATAAAGCCAGGAGACACTGCCGGTGATCAGAAGCGAAGCAAAAATAGTATTGATCAGCATACTGATTTGACCGACGGATACGCCAAAAACCGCAGGCCCCATTTGCTTGATCACGCGCCAGGCGCCAGTATCCGAATTCCGCAAACGGATGCGCGGCAATAATTTCAAGCGTAATAGAAAGGGTATCTGGAAAGCGAGTTGCAGCGCGCCACCGATAAAAACTGCCCATGCCAGTGCCAGAACAGGAGGATCTAATAAGGGGGTAAGCCATAGCGCACAACCTATAAAAGATAGATTCAGTAACGCCGGTGTGATTGCAGGTACATTAAATTTGCCATAGGTATTGAGTATGCTGCCTGCCAAAGCTACCAGAGAAATAAACAGAATGTAGGGGAAGGTAATCTGCAAAAGCTCGACGGTGAGATTGAATTTCTCTGGATGATCGGAAAATCCTGGTGCGCTGACATAAATAATCAGCGATGCCGCCATGATGCCAATGACAGTGATGATAAACAGGGTGATTGTTAGCAGTTTGGTGATGTGATCGATTAAGTCGCGGGTTTCTTCCGGTGTGCGTGTGTTTTTGTATTCCGCAAGAATGGGAACGAAGGCTTGTGAAAATGCCCCTTCGGCAAATAATCGCCGCAGTAGATTGGGAATGCGAAAAGCCACAAAAAAGGCATCCGTTTCCATGCCAGCGCCAAAAATCCGTGCAATCATCACATCGCGCACGAAACCGAGAACGCGCGATATAAAGGTCATGCTGCTGACAGCAGCCAAGGCTTTGAGTAAATTCAATGGTATTTAGGTATTTACGCGATCAGAGAAAAGTTATTATCAATCAGGCGAATTGCAGAACCTTGACCATTTGAATTGCAAGCCTGCTGCTGATTTTTCCATGATGACAAATCAATCAGCAGCAATTCATATTAGCCAAGGTAAACACGATGAGCTTAGGGTTTGGGTTTTAAAAAAAGCGACCCAGTTTCTTGAAAATGCCTTCCTCGGACCAATTCCATTGCAAGCAATATTCTGCACCCAGTCTCGGGTTTTTGATATCCGCTTCAATCTTGGTTTGTCCTGTGACAACCGGTGGCAGCAAGGCTTCTTCTATCCCATCCTGTCTGCAGAAAAACTTGGCTGATGTGATGGAGCGCCCTTCGGGTAGCTCAACGACTAAATGTAATTGTCGCGTGTCATCGCCAACGACATGCGATAGTAAGCCTTCAGTTTGTGTAAAAGCATCTTCATATTCATACGATAAAGTCAGATCAGAGCTTTGGGTCGCTTTCAACTCAGGAGGAAGCTTCATGCAAACTTGATAGCTACCATTTTCCAGGAATTGTGCTGCTGGATGATTGCCGTTGATTTTAAAATTACTGATGCTGCCTATCGCACGAATATTTCTAAACCAATATTCTGAATTACTGGCATGGCAGGCGGCGGTCATTTGTGTTTGTATCAGGGTTGCTTTGCTGCCGCCGGTGTCATGAATAGTCAGTTGTTTTCTCAGGTCTGCAATGGTGAATGCAGATTTGTTTTGTCTGATTTGATCAAAAACCAATAACGATGCGCAGATAGCAAATATTAGCCCAATCACAACATAATCCGTCAGTAGTGCCACTAGCACGCCAAAGGCGATGAGTATTACATTGATATAAAAAATGAGTTGGTTGGGTTTGTCGAACATTCGGGGCTCCTCAATTAGCTGGCATATGCTTACAAAATTATCGAAGCGCCGAGTTTATCAGAGAGAAGCATGCAAAAAAAGCAAGACAAGCAATCGATTGGAGTTGGTTCCCTGGAAATCTGACAATCTGCCAATATCAAATTTCAATCATGGCCTTATATGACTGGTCTGGAATGAACATTGGGAAAATTAAAGATTTTATTGAATTTGAAATAATGATGCTGCCATCAAGAATTTTTCTATCTAGTCGCCGCTTATTTCAATCAACCTCTCTGTAAACAACCCTGAGATTTCTTACCCATCAAAGAATTTGAGAAATTTGCATTTTCTGCTATGGAAGAGAGAGTCATTATTATCGTGTGTAGTACATTTTAGATGTTGATGACTCCTTAACAGGCCAATG
>CADEDO010000090.1 GCA_902826115.1 uncultured Nitrosomonas sp. | reverse complement strand
ACGCTTCCGGAAAAATCCCATTGGTAGTTACGTACCTTTATGGGATTTAACCCAATAATCGTATCGACGAGTTGTTACCTTTGGCACCTGAATTCATTGAATCACTATAATAGAAAATTAAAAGATGGTAGCGTTAAACGCATACGTAGCAGAGATGACAGGTATAAATGTACAGAGCACAAATTCTAAATAATGTATTCAATGCTATTAAAATTTAATTCTTAAGATGTGGAGATAGCGATACAACTATTCATTATTTGTATACACTTCGTGTCATATCCAGTCGTATCATTTCTCTTTCTTTTTTCGAGATAGCAACTTCCAGGTTTTTAACCAGGCGTTTTGTATTCCTTAAGGCGTTTGCTGTCTCAGATGACTCATCAACCCGGATCTTCAGATCTTTGGTGCTGGCAAGAGATGTTTCTAATTCAGCCTCCAGTTCACTGGTCGACTTATTTAATTGCTGGTGTTCAGTGCTTAGTTTTTCTGCCTCTGGTTTTAATAAACGAAGTGCTTTTTCTTTTTCTGTCTTTTCAACATTCCCTTCTTTACGTGTGAGCTCCAGTGCTACAGCCTTTTCTTTTAATTCTGCAGATGATGATTCGTCCTGTATCCCCAATTTCATTTCTGCCAGATTACCTTTTTCCGCTTTCAGATGCGTGGCCAGGCTGGTATCCATCTTATCTTTCTCCACGCCGGCAAACTCTTTCCTGCTCTGTAATTCTTTTATTTTTTCATGCCAGGTTGTGTAAAAAGGTGCGTTCCAAGTGGAGGCTGCCTGAGACAGATCCGTTTCATCCTTTGTAAGCTTCGCTACTTTTTGTTCCAGCGTTTTTATTTCCTTTTCCAATTGAAACACATAAGCTGCTGCTTGTCGCTTTTTCGTTATTTGCCACTTTCGATCTTCATTCAATGCATCCAATTCTTTTATTCGTTTGTCCAAATCTCCCATACGCAAAGTCATGTCCTGAAGTTGATCGGTACATCGCTTTAACAATACCTGCGTCTCCTGTAATTGTACCTTAATCTCGTTCTGCCTCTTATTACCTTCCTGCAACAGTGCTTCGAGCTCCTCTTTGGCGGAGGCTATGACATCCATTTTTTTCTGTTTCATGAGCAGCGATTCCAGCTCCTTTTGCATCAGGACCATCTCTTGTTTTTTCTCATCCATACTCATTTCCAGGTGGACAAGAATTCCGTTTCGTTCCAGTGCCACCACCTCTGTGGCAACATGCCCCAGCTGCATCTGGCATACATGACAGGAAGGTACATCCGGAGAATCCATTGTAAACCGTTCACCGTCCGATGTATGTTTATTATAGATCATGACTTCTGATCGCTTATTGGTGGAAACAAAAACTTCGGTTAATCCCATCTTTCCTCCACTTGCAAACGATTTAGGACTCACACTCTTGGCAACTGATAAAGCCACGGCAGCAGCACAGGTAGCAGGATATGATCCAAGGTCTTCTTTATCCTGGCCTCTTTTACGAACAATTTTACCTTGTTCTTCACCAAAATGCTCGAGGGTTGCTGCTTCGTGCTCAGCATCACTTCTATACGTAATTTTATCATCATACGCTATTGAACGTATGTCATACACCTGGTCATCAAACAATGGTAGTGGCTTTTTCAACAGATCACCAAGAGGTCCAAGCAGATCAGCTCTGGATCCGGATAAGGCTACAATCACTTTTCCGTCGGGCAGTACCAATACCCCTAACATAAACTTACCCTCCTTTAATATGCCTGCTGAAAGAATGATATTCCTTGCGTCATTTGCCATAGCGATGCTTGCACCGGTCTTTGAAATGGAGTAAGGGGCTTCGTAACTTTTGGCGTTATCTTCTGCTTTTACTCCTCTCCACACCTGGTTAGGATGATCGGGTTCTTTTGCTTCCGTAGTATTTATCAGTCTAATGATGCGGCGAATATCCAACAGCGCTGCGTTTACTTCCTTATTATTCAATAGGATCTCCAAACGTTCGAACCACATTTCGCCATTTGCATTTCCTTTTACTGCATGTTCAAAGGTTTGGTTCCTGTTATTAACAGGTATACCAAAAACATACTTCTCCAGCACCTCCAGGTCTGTAGTATCCGGTGGTTCAACAGTGATCATCCGTTGCAACACACAGGTGCTTTCATGTCCACAAGGCAGCAGCATGCTTTTTAACACCGGCGGTTCTTTTGTTATCGGAGCCCGTTGTGTTACCAATGGATCAAGCGGAGCTTCCTCTTTTTCTTTTCTTTGAACCGATTTTGAAACATTGTTTATCGTTTTCTCCTTCTTTACATCCAGGGCTTTCTGCCCCATGATGTCCGCTTCTTTCTCCAGTCCTTTGTCATCATTCACATTTACTTTACCTTTCATCTGCCTGGTTGGTTTTACCCTTCCCTGCTTCTGTTGCACCACATGCTTTTCCTGTCCGGGTGCTACATGAATGTCCGTACCTTGTGCATACGCATGCGCCTGTAATTGTGCTGGTTTGTCTGAGTTATAGTGAACCTTGACATCATCCAAGGAATGACCGGAAAGATTTTCAATACCCGATTTCAACTGGTAATCCCCCCGAAAAATAACAGGATTTAGAAGTAGAATTTTCTTGTAATTTAAAGACAGGAGGTTCTGCAATGAAGAAATCGAAATTCAGTGATAGCCAGATCATGGCGATACTCAACCAAGCTGAGGCAGGGATTCCAGTGCCTGAACTGTGCCGAGAACATGGAATGAGCAATGCGACATTTTACAAATGGCGTAGTAAATACGGCGGTATGGATGCATCGATGATAGCCCGGCTCAAAGAATTGGAAGAAGAGAACCGGCAGTTGAAAAAGATGTATGCCGAAGAGCGGTTAAAATCGGAGTTACGCAAGGAAGCGCTCGAAAAAAAGTGGTAACGCCGTGGGAGCGGCGCGACATAGCTAAACAGGTTGTTAAGCAAAGGAAGATCAGTATCCGCCTATCCTGCGATATCTATGGTATCAGCGAAACCTGCTACCGTTACCGGCCTGGTCTCAGTGCTGATAACCGTATTATTGCCGATTGGCTGCTGCGGTTGACACACAACCAGCGAAACTGGGGTTTTGGCTTATGCTTTCTGTATTTGCGCAATGTGAAGGGTTTTGTCTGGAATCACAAGCGTGTTTACCGTATTTATCGGGAGTTGGAACTGAATATGCGGATCAAGCCGAAAAAGCGGCTCAAACGCGACAAACCGGTGACACTAGCGGCACCGTCAGCAATCAACGAAACTTGGTCAATGGATTTTATGCATGATCAGCTGGAAGACGGCCGCAGCTTTCGACTATTGAATATATTGGATGACTGCAATCGTGAAGGGTTGGGTATTGAAGTGGATTTTTCCATACCGGCAGAACGAGTCACACGTACATTGGATCACCTGATCGAATGGCGCGGCAAGCCTAACCGGATTCGCTGTGACAATGGCCCTGAATACATCAGTGGCACAATAGCTACCTGGGCGGCCAAGAATGAAATACAGCTGGAATTCATTCAGCCAGGTAAACCTCAGCAAAATGCCTACATTGAACGTTACAACAGAACCGTGCGTTATGACTGGTTAAGTCAGCACTGCTTTGAATCAATTGCCGAAGTTCAGGACTATGCAACAAAATGGTTGTGGACCTATAATCACCAACGACCTAACACGGCCATTGGGGGAATAACACCAAATCAAAAGCTCGTTCAATTAGAGCGTTAGCCTCTACTTTTAACTTCGGTTAATAATGGGGGGATTACCAACTGATCCGGTAATCCGGTTGTGTTTGCTTTTCGTTGAACAGGTTCTGATTCAACTGAAGGTAAGTGCGTTCCTGTATTTGCTTTTCGTTGTACTGTTGGTGATGTATATTCATCAGCCATTTCCTGGTAAGCGCTCAATTGCTTTACCTGCGGGCTGTTATCGGCCATGTCCTGATAAGCCTGCAATTGTTGCACACGGGGGCTGTTATGGATTGCTTGCTGGAGCTCCTGCTGAGCAATGGCTTCCGGCCTGTTGTCCACCAATTGAAAAGTAGCTTCGACATTGCTTTGTCG
Organism: uncultured Nitrosomonas sp.; assembly: GCA_902826115.1. Lineage (GTDB taxonomy): Bacteria > Pseudomonadota > Gammaproteobacteria > Burkholderiales > Nitrosomonadaceae > Nitrosomonas. The sequence goes on along the minus strand of CADEDO010000090.1, from coordinate 2,628 downwards.
TTTGGGCGAATTATCAGCAACCTCATTTTTATTTTTCGAAATTTTTCCGATATGTGAACTCATTGCTTGCTTCGCTTAAAAAAAATATGCTTAATTCCTGATCACTTTACAGCTTTGCGAAACATCATTTTCATTCCATCAGTGTACTCAAGTACAGGCCTTGCGATAACGCTTCGATAAAATGTACTTTTTCACTGTTATGAAAATTTTTCTGCAACAGCATAAAGATAGAAAAAATGAGGAGTTTCCAACAGCTCCTTACCAGCCGCCATGATCAACTGATTTTAAATTCTTCTTAGCCGATTTAAAATAACCTATATTTATAAAGAATAAGACCATTGATCAGTTATCGGAAATTTACAGGACAAGACTATTAAAACCAGCTATGAGGAACATCTTATTAAATTTACAGTACCAATACAGTCAATTTTTAAATCCAGGATTTAACAGAAAAAAATTTGAGTGTATTTCTACAACGGAAAAACTGTATGCAATGAATACTTCTAAAAACACATTCATTGCATTATTCTTTACATTCTTTTCTTGCGGGCTTTTGTTCTCCGGAATTATTGAGGCATTTAATAATGAACTATCAAGTGGGTTTGTAATTGTATTTTTTATTATCCTTCCTATTGCCGGACTTGCAGGACTCCTGAAGTGGCCCCCTTGAACTGAACAACCTGAGAGAAAGTTAAGCTCTGTCATGTAATGTTATCAAGCTCAGGCGGCTTGTTGACGCGATAGTTTCTGATAATAAACTTCATCGGGTGTCTGATTGTTGAGTCCCTGATGAAAGCGTTCTTGATTGTACCAGTCAAACCAGCCAGTTAAACTGCTTCTTACCTCCTTTAAGTTGCTGAATGCTTGGGTATAGAGATGTTCATACTTGACAGTGCGCCATAGCCGTTCGACAAAGATGTTGTCATAGTAGCAACCTTTACCGTCCATGCTGATTTGGATTTGATGCCGCTGCAACATTTCGATGAATGCAGTGCTGGTAAATTGAGCGCCTTGGTCGGTATTCATAATTTTCGGACAGCCGTGGATCTGAATTGCCGCATCCAGCGCTTGAACACAGAAATCCGCATCCATGGTGTTGGATAGACGCCAGCTCAGCACCTTGCGGGAATGCCAATCGATAATGGCCACGAGATAGCCGAACCCTTTTTCCATCGGCACATATGTGATATCGGCAGCCCAGGCCTGGTTAGGCCGGTTGATGATCAACCCTTTGAGCAGATAGGGATAGACCGTATGCTGCTTTCCCGGAATGCTGGTTCTGGGTTTGGGGGCTATGCTGATAATCCCCAGTATCCTCATCATCGATGCCGCTTTTTTCCGGCCAGCCTGGATGCCTTGGCGCCGGAACCAGGTCGCATAACTGCGCGCACCGTATTGCGGTGTTTTGAGATATTGCTCGTCCATTTGCCGTAACAAAGCCAGCTGGCTATCATCAGCCGGTTTCGACCGGTAATAATAGCTCGACTGCGATAAATCCAGCAACTGGCACTGACGGGTAAGACTCAACTGATTATTGCGCTCAATCATCACCTTGCGTTCCTGCACATTCAATGATTGAGCTTTCTGGCCAAAAAATCGCGTTCTACCGTCAATTGCCCGATCACGCGATGCAAATCGTCGATGCTGCCCTTGTCATTGCCGGCGCCATCACCACGGACAAATAACTCCGCAGCCTGTTCAATCAAATGCCGCTTCCAGCTATTGATCTGCGTCGGATGGATTCCATACCGGGATGCCAACTGCGGCACGGTCTCTTCTCCCCGGATGGCTGACAATGCAACTTTCGCTTTGAATTCACTGGAATATTGTACGCGTTTCTTGCTCATGGTTATTTCACTCCTTTTCTGTTTTGCCAGAGCTTAACAACCTGTCCAGTTTTTGGGTACCACTTCATCCGACAGTTTTTATGGTTAGTTAATGGCAGACAAGAACTACTAATTGAAAATGGCACATTGACATTAACAAAAAAAGGAACGTTTTTGACCAAGCCCAAAACATACTCCCTCGATCTGATAACCAATATCAGGCAGGCAATTGATGAAGACAGCTTACCAGTGTTTGACAAAATAAAACTTAACATCGGACTAAACCGCAACGTTCTGTTTGGACATGCGCTCGGACAAATTCTATTTAACCGCATCGCTTATGGAACTGCAGAGAAATAGTCATCATGTATTCATGATTGATGTATCACTTTGTATGGATTCCGAAATATCGTCATAAAGTATTTATGGAGCCATATAGAAGTGAGTTAAAAGGCATTATTGGCAAGATAGGGTATGACTACGATATAGAGATTGTGGAATTAGAGATTCCAGTGGATCACATCCATATGGTAGTAAGAACGGACCCGAAGATTTCACCAGCATATGTTATGCAAGTAATAAAAAGCATATCAGCTCGAGAATTTTTTCGTATACGCCCAGAGATAAAGAGAAAATATTTTTGGGGAGGTAAGTTGTGGACACAAAGCTATTTTGTTGAAACTATAGGTAACGCTAACGAGGAGGTTATTCGTCAGTATGTACAAAATCAACTCAAAGTGATGGATGAAATGGAAGGGAGGTTTGGGCAACTGCCACTCTTCTAAAACTCGGTCGCTTGCGG
>CADEDO010000089.1 GCA_902826115.1 uncultured Nitrosomonas sp. | reverse complement strand
GTACCGCGCAACGAAGCAATTCGCTCGTGCAGTCAATTAATCAGCGCTTCCTTAGCAAATCAAAGCGGATTAAAACAAGATCATTTTATCACTGCATAGTTGAGATTTTGACAGACTGACGTTCATAGACTGCCGATATCATTCTGATTCTCCTGTCTTAACGCTGAGAATGTCTGCCAAACAACTATAAACATGGCTGCAATGGTTGGACCAATGACAAGACCGTTCAATCCGAACATTTCCAGACCACCGAGTGTGGAAATGAGTACCACATAGTTGGGCATTTTGGTGTCTTTGCCCACCAAGTATGGACGCAATAAATTATCCACCACCCCCATGATGAGAGCGCCAAAAGCGATCAGAATCAATCCCTGCCAAACGGCACCGGTCGCCAGCAGATAAATTGCAACAGGCAACCAAACCAGACTAGCTCCGATTGCAGGCATCAGAGAAAGGAAGGCCATCAACACGCCCCATAGCAGCGGTGCGTGGATCCCCAGGAACCAAAAGATTAGTCCACCCAGTGTGCCCTGCAGCATCGCAACAAGAATATCGCCCTTGACCGTGGCACGAATAACCGTGGTGAACTTGGTAAAAAGTGCGCGTTGCTGATCGGTACGCAATGGAATGGCCTTGCTAATAATTTTGAACAACGCATCTCCATCGCGCAATAAGAAGAACAACAGATACATCATGACAAAAAGGTTGATGATGAATTGAAATGTGAATTGACCGATACTGAGAATCTGGGTCGCAAGGAATTGGCTACCCTGCCGAAGTCCAACGGCCAGTTTTTCCTGCACCGCACCAAGGTTCGTCAGCCCCAATCGCGCCATCACATTTTGAATCCAAGCGGGTAAAGCATCCCAAACCTGATTAAAATAGAGACCAAAATCAAGCTCACCAGATTGAATCCGGTCATACAGATTGGCTGCCTCTTGTATTAAGGATGAGGTAATCGCCGTTAACGGCAGAATCACTATCACAATCACAATCAGGATTGTAGTGAGGGCAGCAACACTGGGACTTTGCCGCATTGATCCTGACAAGCGCCGACACAACGGCGCAAACACGATGGCCATGACGGTTCCCCAGAGAATCGCTCCGAAAAATGGCCATAATATCCAGGCGAAGGCCAGCGAAGCGACAGCGATGAGCAACAGGAAAGTCTTTTCTTCGAGTCTGCGCATAGATTAGTCCCCTTTCGTATCGCCCAGATCGATTAAGTGTGTAGTCAAAATGGATTTATAGACTAAATGAACAGTGAACAGGATGGCATATCATTCTGACGGTCAATGATGGGAATAAAGTACCCCGCCGTAAGTGGCGAGGTACTAAACTCGGAGATGATTAATCATCTTCAATCTTGATGAGCTTTCCGTCTTCGCCCACCTTGATTTCAATTTTTTTACCATCAGATTTCTTTACTTTGGCTTCATACACTGTCACTGATTGACCATCTTTTGTTTTTGTTTCCTTTTCGATTTCCTCAACTTTCCCGCCCCCCAAGTTTTCTGTAATAGTCTTTTGAACTACAACAGGAACGCTGGTCCATTGAACCTTTTCTTCTTTTTCACCGGCAAAACTCGATGCTGCAAATGCCATGGCTACCGTTAGAACGAATATTTGAATTGTTTTGATTTTCATTGTTGATCCTTATCTTATCGAAATTAATATATGGAGAATTCCATATGTAAGGAGAATAGCTGCCGACTATCAAATAATCTGTTCGGTAGTGCACATATAAAGAATAGGTTCTGGGCAGCGGTAAAGAAAAAATATGAAAAGACCGGTGATACATGGACTGCTAAAGAATAATTAGAGCATATTCGGTGTGAGCGCTGGGTTTAAAATTGACCATTAAGTCGCTTGGTATAACCACCAACATCTCCTTGGAACTATCGGGTATATGCCTCCTGCTGAAGCAGAAAGTATCCAATTAATCCAGTGCTTCCGAGTTGAATGCATCACATGAAGCCAAATCGGATTCACTACCAGCAGGAAGCTGTGCCGCTAATGTGCGCAGTGCCGTGCGCAAGCCTTCTTCCAGAACCGGATGATAGAAAGGAGTACGCAGCAATTCCGGCACAGTCAGCGAACGATCGATTGCCAATGCTAGCCAATGAGCCATATGTTCGCCTGCAGGCGCGCACATTTCTGCTCCCAATAACCGGCCACTGTCAGTCTCAGCGTAGAGACGCAGAATACCTTTGTTATATTGACCTAAGCGCGAGCGCCCCTGATTATCAAACGTTACCTCACCAATCAACGTTTTTGCGTCATCGAGTTCCTGATAACGGCAACCTACGATCGCAACGCTCGGATCAGCAAAAACAATGGCTAGCGGCACTCGGCGTGTAAAACAAACGGGCACAGAACGAGTGGCATTGATTCCTGCAATGTGCCCTTCGTCAGCGGCTTCATGCAATATCGCTGCTTGGTCATTGGCATCGCCGACCATAAATACGCGCAGATCGTCTACCTGCATAGTGTTGGGGTTGATAGGCGGCATGCCATGGTCATCAAGTGGAACTCCCAAGGTTTCGAGACCAAGATTACTGATATTGGGATGCCGTCCCAGTGCAGCCAGTACGCCATCGACCACTACTTCCGAATCGCCAGCCTGCACCCGTAACCCATCATTTACAGCAGTCAGTTCGGCTTTTTCTCCCAGATTAAGGGAAAATTCTCGCCTCAGCAGATTAATCGTAACCGCATTCACTTGAGGATCTGTTAATCCCGCGATTGTTTGACTACCACCAAACCCCACGACATCAATACCAAGTCGGGAAAGCGCTTGAGCCATTTCAATGCCAATAGGACCCATTCCCACTACGGCCATCCGGGCGGGTAAATTTTCCTGCTCAAATAAAGTATCCGTTGTGAAGATTGGTTTTCCCAATGTGTTCCAGGGCTTGGGTACAATCGGACTTGATCCGGTGGCAATGATGATGTTGCGTGCACACAATATTTGCCCGTTGACTTCCAGTCTATCTGGTCCGAGCAAATGCGCACGTCCAGAAATGGCACGGTCACCCAAATCCTCGGTAGTTTTTACTGTACTGGCGACAAAATCATCACGTAACCGGCGTACACGCCGAAGTACCGCAGGAATATCAGATGTTAGTGAATCTGCACCTCGAATACCAAATTCCGTAAAGGTGTTTCGATGGTAAAAAGTATTGGCTGCTTCGATTAATGCTTTAGATGGCATACAGCCAACTCGGGCACAGATAGTGCCCCACGGACCGTCATTAATGATCACGAAACTTTGCGTGCGTTTTCTGACTTCTCGCAGCGCAGCAAGACCGGCACTGCCAGCCCCGATAATGATGACATCCAGTATTCCACTCATAGCCTTTGCCTCCGATCACAATGCAACCGATTCAAACTTGTTACAAAACGAATGAATCCATGGCTAAAAAATTGGTGATGCTCATGGTGTATTCCGTTGCTATTAATCAAAAACTCAAAAAAAACAACTACACTTGGCCACAGCAAACATTGGAGTAAGTAATATCAGGGGGTTCCAGTTTCTGTCTGTTTCATGGAAGTGCGAAATGACGTATATAACGCATTGATGGTGGCCAACTGATTCAGCGCACGCATTAAGGTCTGTGTAATGTCTGTAGTTTCTGCAACTCGAGGTTCTTCGATAGTGCCATGAGGCTTGAAAGATTTGCTTTTAGTGAGTTCACCAATGACAAATCCGATGCCGCCTGCTAATAACAAGCTGGCCGGAGCAGTCATCTGCTGCTGTGTTTTCTGCATGAGCGTGTCAGCGCGGACAATGACCATACGCTGACATTCCAACACCTGCAACTCGGCATCCTTAATTTCCGCTGCTAAAGATTTGAGTTCACTTCCGTGCAAGATAGTGTCTAACATCACAATTCCTCCTTATTCTGGTGTGCAGGTGATATGGATCGAAGGCTCCGGATGGTCGCTGGGAATCGCAAATCATAGCCTTTGCTGCGTATTACACCCCATAGAACCAGCGCAAGCAGTAAATTTAAAACGACGGCCAGCAGTATTAACAAAATGTTATCCGCCAAAATCCCATACCTACTCAGCGCTAATAAGGCGGCTGCTAAAAATCCAAGCCACGCAACACTTAGCAAAACGGCGGCCATTATACCGGCCACGATCATGACCACTAAGCTGTTGCCCGCTTGTTGCGCTTCAAGTGCCGCGAGCCGGAAGTGCATGTGATTCAATTCACGCAACTCATGCCATAACGACTGCATATCTCCGGCTACGCCGGAATCATTTTCAGATTGACCATCCGCCGCCACAGCCTGCTCAGGCGCCTCATTTTTTATGGCACTTGGATCCATCGTGTTTAGCGATTATTGAATAATCTGCTCAGAAGAAAACCCACTCCAAACGCAATACTGACTGATGTGATTGGGTTGTCGCGAATATAAACCGTGCATTCCTTCATCAACCGCTGCTCAGCATGTATCAGTTGATCGCCTTTTTCAGCTATTTTATCAGCAGCCTGATTGGTTGCCTGGGTAGCCTTATTGATAGTCTCATGGGCCAAATCATTCAACTCATCGCCTTTATTGACCATTTTATCTGCCACTTGATGCGTTGCCTGAGTAGCCTTATCGACCGCTTCATGCGCCAAATGGGATGCTTTATTGACAGTTTCCATATGAATTTCCCCTCTTATCGTCTATTTAGCATGTGCGTTATGCAAAACGCACAGATGCATCAAATTTGTTGATTTAGCGATTGTTAAGCCATTTGCTTAATAGAAAGCCCACGCCTAGCGCGATACCTACCGATGTCATTGGATGATCGCGCACATAATCGGTGGTTTCTTTCATCAATCTTTGCTCGGCCTTTTTCAATTGACTGCCTTTTTCACTCATTTTATCGGCAACCTGATGAGTAGCCTTGCTCGCCTTATCAACGGCCTCATTGGTTGCTTTGCTGGCCTTATCAATCGTTTCATTCGTAAAATCTGTGACGGTATCTACCACTGTGTCGACATTTTTCATAGTAAAGCCTCTTGGTTTTAATTTGAACCGTACGTTATGTACGGCTTTGGGGTTGATGATATTTGCTAGGTCAACGATTACAGAACAACCTTTCAATTGAGAATTCACCCTTCACGATACTCATCGACGCCATTGGGTAATCGCAAACATTCTGATCATCAATCTAGTTTTGCTCTTGTGAAAGAAACGATTTCTAATGTTTCATCTGAGCTTTGGCATCATTTGTTGCCTGGACTTTGGCGGCTTTCGCTTCTTCGATACAAACGTCTTTAGCGTTACCGTCAAAGTCATCACATTTCTCGATCGCTACAGAATAATCGCCATCGACCTTTGCGATACGAGCTTCGTATTGAGTCTTGTCGGTTGGCTTATACTTAGCTTCCAGGCTGGCTTTGTCTGCGTTATGACGTGCTTTTGCTTCTTCCGTGCAGATGTCTTCAGCATTGCCTGAGTATGACTCGCACTTTTCTTTCGATACCTTGTAGGTTGCATCAATTTTATCTTTATAAGCTTTATATTCATCTTTTGACATTTCTTCGGCTACTGCATTGGCACCACCGAAGGTAATACCGATAGCAAGTACCAGTGAGGTGATATTGAGAGTTTTCATGATTTTTCCTAATATATATGTCGAGTAATGCTACGAACCAAAATTTGCTTTAACACGGAAACGACTAATTCACACCTACACTGCATCGCTCCATGACTTGCCTTTTGGTTACCACGTTAGTTGTTAAATTCGTAGATCGGCGGTTTGATTATTTCGTTGCTGCATAGTAAGAATGCATTTGATTCTCCCAGGATTTGTCCCCCATATCCGGCCAGTGGTTCTTATCAAACCCCGGCGCATTTTTGAGACGATCTTTATCCACATTGAGCACAAAGTATTTTCTCTCCGCATCAAGCTTCAATCTGTTCCAAGGTACCGCAAACAGCTTGCTTCCTATGCCCAGGATACCGCCGAAGGACAGCACCGCATAACACACATTGCCAGTGTTTGTATCCAGCATGATTTCCTTAATGTTACCCAGGCTCTCACCATTCTCGTTGCAGACATCATTGCCAACGAGCCTTTCTGCACCCATCAGACGAGTTTCAGATTCTTTATCGTTGCCTTTGTTAGTACTCTGAGTATTGCGATCTTCGTCATTCATGTAAGACTCCTGTCAAAAATGCTATTGATAAAGGATCTTCCAATCCTATTCGTGACCATCAGAACCTGATGATTGAGTGTGTATAATGTTTCTTGACACCGTATTAACACGATACACACATCACTCAATACAGTCGGTTCGGTAGCGAACTTAGGTCACATTAAAGGACTGTTACTGCAAAATAAACTCTGTTGTTATCCATTAAGAATATTAGTTTAAGTGATGTGATAGAGCCAGAACCGAGAATATTTACTTCTAACGTGGAGTAACGATGCCATTGTCATCGGACAGAATGATTTCCACGCGCCGATTGAGTTGACGGTTAGCCGCTGTATCGTTGCTGGCAACCGGATAAGCCTCACCATAACCGTGTGATGCGATGCGATTACTGCTAATTCCATTATCGATTAAAGCCATCCGTACGGAATGGGCACGTCGATCAGACAATTCCTGGTTGTAAATGTGGCTGCCCGTGCTGTCGGTGTGACCTTCGATCAACACATTTCGTTGAGTGTGTTGCCTGAGAAAATCGGCCAGCTTTTGCACGGTACGCACGCCATTCGGTTCCAGTTGGGCCATGTCGGTGCGGAACAAGAC
>CADEDO010000088.1 GCA_902826115.1 uncultured Nitrosomonas sp. | reverse complement strand
GTTGTTGCTTTTCTGTTTATGCGCCGACGTAAAAATGATGGATCAGCAGCTGCTTAAACAAACCAAGGTTGCTTAGGTTAAGGTTATCCTTACAAAAGCACAATAGTAATTTCTTGTGCTTTTGTATTTTAGATCAACACATTATTGTGGCCTGAATCCAAAGCTGTTGGATGATTAATGGTTCAAATAAAATATGTAGTATTCTGAAGATTCTCGTTTATCGATGCATATACATAACAATAGAAAGAATCTGAATCTCATAAGATATAAGAATTAGAATGTTGAGCAGAAAAAGCTATATATCTAGTTCTGTATGATTAATGAAACTTATTCTAGTTCTGGATTTTATACTACGGCACCATCATCTTGTAGAGGTTTCTTCTCTAATTTAACCAGATCCTCGCGTTTGACTCCCAATAGCATGATGATTGAACTGCCAACCATAATAGATGAATAAATTCCAAAAAGAATACCAATTGTTAATGCCAATGAGAAATAATGAAGTACTTCCCCACCAAATAAAAGCATTGCGATTACAACCATCTGAGTGCAGCCATGTGTGATGACGGTGCGGGACATCGTTTGAGTAATCGCATTATCGATTACTCGTGTTACAGATGCTCCTCGCATTTTGCGGAAATTTTCTCGGATCCGATCGAAAATAATGACGGACTCATTAACAGAATAGCCCAATATAGCCAATATGGCAGCTAAAACAGTTAGTGAGAATTCCCATTGAAAGAATGCAAAGCAACCAACAATAATAACTACGTCATGTAAATTAGCAATAATGCCAGCTATACCAAATTTCCATTCAAATCGCATCGCCAAGTAGGTAACAATTCCCAAAGACACAAATAATAGTGCTAATGCTCCATTTTCCAATAATTCTTCACCTACTTGAGGTCCCACAAATTCTACACGCTTCATTTCAACAGAAGAATCAGCTTGTTTGAGTGCATTTAAAACGGTTTCAGATAGCTGCGCACTAGAGATTCCAGGTTTAATGGGGAGGCGTATTAAAACATCGCGCGAAGTGCCAAAGTTTTGCACACTCGCGTCAGACATCTCAAGATCAGTTAAAACACTTCTGATTTTTGTAAGATCCGCAGTTTGACTGTAGGAGACTTCTAGTACAGTTCCACCAGTAAAATCTACGCCAAGATTTAATCCTTTTGTTGCAATAAAAAATACAGAAAGAATGAATGTTACGATCGAGATGACGGCCCCTGACCGTCTCCAGGCCATAAAAGGAATGTCACGATTAAATCTAAAAAATTCCATAATTACTTCCTTATTAACCGGTGATTATTATTGGGATTGCTTAATATCCGATGATTTGCGTTTATTTTTTGCTTTACTCACAGATTTCTCACTCGATTTAGATTGCGAGTTGTTATCAATCTTATATTTAACTTTAGTGATAACTTCTTGCGGATTGCTGACTGGAGATGTTTGACTTTCTTTTCTCAGCGGTTCCTTAGTATTTTTGGTAAGGATAGATGTGCCTTTATCAGTATCATCATGATCAGGCGTGATTGTTTTATTGCTTGATGGGTCTTTTGTCGGTATCCACAATTGCCCAATAGGTACACGATCAAGTCTGCGACGACTGCCATAGACTAGATTTACAATGCCTCTTACAACAAAGGTTGAAGTGAAGACAGAAGTTAAAATGCCGAGACAAAGCACGACGGCAAAACCTTTAACCGGTCCTGAGCCAAAAGCGAATAGAGCAATTCCGGCAATTAAGGTGGTGATATTGGAATCCACAATTGTGCCGAATGCTCGCTCAAATCCCGTATGTATAGCCAACTGAGGAGAAGCCCCAGAACGTAATTCATCACGAATACGCTCATTGATCAGAACGTTTGCGTCAATGGCCATGCCTACAGTCAGCGCCAGCGCCGCCATTCCCGGTAATGTTAACGTGGCCTGCAAAATGGATAATAAGCCCACCAGCAGCAATAGATTCATGGCGAGTGCTACGACTGAAATACCGCCGAATGCGGTGTAATAAATGATGATAAATATGGCAACAGCCAAGAATCCATACAATGTTGAATTAAAACCTCGGGCAATATTCTCAGCACCTAAACTTGGACCGACTGTACGTTCTTCTATGATATCCATTGGTGCGGCAAGTGCACCTGCACGAAGTAACAAAGCAACGTCGCGAGCTTCCATACTGGTCATGCGACCACTGATCTGCACGCGACCGCCACCAATTTCTTCGCGAATAACTGGCGCTGTGATCACTTCCGTTTGATTCTTTTCAATCAAAAGTATGGCCATTCTTTTGCCTACATTATCACGTGTTAATTGCTTGAAAACACGCGATCCGCTGTTATCTAAATTGATATGCACGGCGGGTTGATTGTCTTTGTCAAAGCCAGATTGGGCATCGGTGATATGTTCGCCTGTCAGCAGAATTTGTTTCTTGACCAGTAATGGGCTGCCGCCACGCTCTTGATGCAACTCGGTTCCAAAAGGAATTTTTCCGCGAATAGCGGCATCCAGGTCATGCTCATCATCGACCATGCGGATTTCTAATGTGGCGGTTCTGCCTAGGATGTCTTTGGCTTTAGCTGTGTCTTGCACGCCAGGTAATTGAACAATGACACGATCGACACCAGCTTTTTGAATAATAGGTTCAGCTACACCCAATTCGTTGATGCGATTACGCAGTGTGGTGATATTTTGTAGCACTGCCGAGTCTTGCATTCTTTTCTGAGCTTCGGGTTTAATCACAGCGATTAGGTGATAGCGGTTATCAATTTGCTCTTGACTCAGACCGAGATCAGGATAGTTTGATTTCAGCTCAGTTTCAGCTTTGGTAAGCGATTGGATATCACGAAATTTTATTATTAACTTGTTTGATTGTTTCTCAAGTCCGGCATAGGAAATTTTATGTTCGCGTAAGGTGCTGCGTATATCTGTACTGTAGCGGTCGAATGATTTCTCGAGCGCGCCATTCATATCCACTGCTAGCATAAAATGCACGCCACCACGTAAATCGAGCCCCAGATACATTGGTAGAGCACCCAGATTAGTCAGCCATTGAGGAGAGTTGGGTAGCAAATTCAGTGCAGTGATGTAATCATTGCCTAGTGTTGATTCGAGCAAATCTTTCGCTTTGATTTGCGTGTCGGTATCAATAAAACGTGCTTTGACACTGTTTCCTTCCAGGAGAATGCCATCAGTAGCGATGTTTGCTTGTTTTAATGCGTCTTCTACTCGTTGTAGCAAAGCGGTATCAGTGCTTGCAGATGCCCGTAATGGGGAAATCTGTACTGCTGGGGATTCACCATAAAAATTAGGTAAAGTGTAAAGCAGTCCGAGTGTAAGTGAAACCGCAATAATCAGATATTTCCAAAGTGCGTAGCGGTTCATGATTATTAGTTAAATGTTTAAAATAGGTAAAAAATATACAAAGTAAGGTTGTTGAGTACTGATATTTACCTGCTTTGCTGTGAGTGATGACTACTTTGTATTATTTCTTTTCAGTTTCATCGTCTTTGTTGCTAGCAGTTTCGCTTGATTCTTCAGCTTTTAAGTTATCGGCTACAGAGGTTGGTTTAATTGCTTTATTTTTATGTGATTTGCCGCCTTTGGGTTCAATGCTCTTTAGCGTTCCTTTGGGCAATAAGGTTTGCACAGAAGATTTAAGTAAGGTGATTTCTATAGTCGGTGCAATTTCGACAATGACATAGCTTTCGCTGACATTCAGAATCAGGCCAAGTACACCACCATTAGTGATAATCTCATCGCCTCGTTGTAATGATTCCACCATTTGCTTTTGCTCTTTAGCGCGCTTCGCTTGTGGTCGGAGGAGCAGGAAATAAAAAATGATAAATATACCGAACAAAGGTATTAGCGTCATTAAACTCTCTTCCGATTGTGCAGGCGCCGCTGCCGCTGCCTGAGCAAATGCATCACTAATCAGCATAGTATTCTCCAGAAACTTTTGTTAAAAAAGGCATATATTAGCATGATGACTGCTTATGCCAGAAATTCTTGTGCATATTCTTCAAATTGGTTGGTCTCAATAGCAGTACGAATCTCTTTCATTAATTGTTGATAATAGAATAGGTTGTGGACCGTATTGAGGTGCGCTCCCAACATTTCATTGATGCGTTGCAAATGATGCAAATAAGCACGACTGAAATGTTGGCAAGTATAACAACCGCATTGATCATCAGGGGGAGAGGTATCCAGGCGATACTGGCTATTTCGTAACTTGATAATGCCATGACGCGTATACAACCAACCATTGCGAGCATTGCGTGTGGGCAGTACACAATCAAACATGTCAACACCTTGTGCTACCGCATTGACAATATCTGCCGGTGTGCCGACACCCATCAAATAACGCGGTTTATCGACGGGAAGAAGTGGTGCCGTATGCTTAAGAATGCGCTGCATATCTGCTTTGGGCTCGCCTACTGATAACCCGCCAATGGCATAACCATCGAAACCGATGTTGTGTAATCCACTAAATGACTGATCGCGCAGATTCTCATACATGCCGCCTTGCACAATTCCAAATAAAGCATTGGGATTATTGCCATGCGCTTGTTTAGAGCGTTCTGCCCATCGTAAACTGAGTTCCATGGAAAGTCGCGCAGTTGCCTCATCTGCCGGATACGGGGTACATTCATCAAATATCATGACGATATCCGAATTGAGCGTACGCTGAATATGCATGGATTCTTCTGGTGACAAGAAACAACTATCACCATTAACCGGAGATCTAAATTGAACGCCCTGCTCGGTAATTTTGCGCAATTTACCCAAGCTATACACTTGAAATCCACCTGAATCAGTTAAGATGGGGCCATGCCACCCCATGAAGTCGTGTAATCCGCCATGGGCGTTAATGACATCCAGTCCAGGCCGTAACCATAAGTGGAAAGTATTCCCCAGGATAATTTGCGCATTGATTGCTTGAAGTGCGTCAGGAGACATACTTTTGACTGCGCCATAAGTGCCTACCGGCATAAAAACCGGTGTTTCGACTACGCCATGCGCTAGAGTTAAAGTTCCCCTGCGAGCCGCATGATCGGTCGAATGTAATTGAAACTTCATGATTTCCTCTCAATCAACATGGCATCGCCATAACTAAAAAAACGATAGCGCTCAGCGACAGCATGCTGATAAGCACGCTGAATATTTTCCATGCCTGCAAAAGCCGAAACCAACATCAATAAAGTAGAGCAGGGAAGATGGAAATTGGTTAATAATCTTTCCACAACTTGCAAGCGATAACCAGGTGTAATAAAAATATGAGTATCTCCAAATCCAGGAATTAATTGCCCCTGGTGCTGCAATGCACAGGCTTCCAGTGCTCTTAGTGAGGTGGTGCCTACCGCAAGAATACGCCCTCCCGAGGCTTTTGCTTGTTGAATCGCATCAATAGTATCTTGAGGAATATAGAATGTTTCGCGATGCATGCTGTGATCGGCAATATTTTCAACCCGTACGGGTTGAAACGTGCCAGCTCCGACATGCAAGGTCACGTAAGTGATGATGACGCCCAGAGCTTTCAATTGGTTCATCATGTCAATATCAAAATGTAAACCGGCGGTGGGTGCGGCTACAGCGCCGGTGTTTTTTGCATAAACAGTTTGATAACGCGCTTCATCCATAGGGTTGGCGGGACGATTGATGTAAGGAGGCAGGGGCAGTTGACCATAACACTCCAATAATTCAGCGATGGTTTTTTCATGCTCGAAACGCAGTGTATAGAATTCTTGTTCGCGTGTTATTACAGTAACTGGAATTGTCTCAGCCAATATCAATTTTGAATCTGGTTTAGGTGCATGACTGGCGCGGATCACTGCCAACACATGATGATCATCAAGTATTCGCTCAATCATGATTTCGACCTTGCCACCAGTTGCTTTTTTCCCAAATAACCGTGCTTTGATCACTTGAGTATCATTAAAGACCATGACATCGCCAGCGCGCAGGTAGCTTGGCAGGCTCGAGAACATGGCGTCTTGCAATATGCTTTGAGTGCTATCAAGATAGAGCAATCGGCTGCTGGTGCGCTGCTCAGTAGGATATTGTGCGATCAGTTCGGTCGGCAGATAAAAATTAAAATCCTGAGTTTTCATGGTGCGTATTATACTGCCCTGGCATGTTTTCGCCTAAGCTGCTTGCTGTGCTAGAGGTTTTCAGTGATAATTGCGCCTTCAGTTTATTTTGAAATAGATAAACACGGCCGGGATGGCGGAATTGGTAGACGCACGGGACTCAAAATCCCGCGATGGCGACATCATGGGGGTTCGATTCCCCCTCCCGGCACCAGTTGAGCACTCTTCTAGTTTTCCATAATTTATTTACTAGAAATACTTGTGTTTCTAGTCATGGAAAATACCACATCATCATACCGATCAATTGATTGTGATCGAATCATTTTCGGAACGTGTTTCTGCCTGTTCTTTTCAGAATATTGATTTTTTTATTTATGTTGTTGTGAGGATTGCACTCAATTTACTCTGTTGCAGAGTACTGAATACGTGCGTTTTCGCTAGATAATATTTAAAAGCCAATTTGGAATTAGCTTTTAATATGTTAATGATTATCTTAATTCATATGATGAGTCTAAATTATTCACATTTTCTGTGGATAAGTTTGTGGAAAAGACCAATATTCAAGGTTTAACTTATCGAGCGGAAAGGATATTTTTCGACTTGATTGATAACTTGGCAGTTGTGTTATGGCATATATATCATGTGCTTATTGCTGCACTCAATCTTTATTTAAATCGATATCGAGCGACATTTAAGTATAAGTCGCATTGTGGATTATTTATCAGAGCCAAGAGAGAAACTGTAAGTA
>CADEDO010000087.1 GCA_902826115.1 uncultured Nitrosomonas sp. | reverse complement strand
TTTACTATTGATAACATATTTTATCAATAGTAAATATAGTGAAAAAAGGAAATTAAGACCTCGGTCTAAGAAATCTTTCTGGAGCTGGTATTGTCCTTAAATTGATTGTTAGCACAGGTAACTATTTAAGAATAGTTTCTCAGAACACGACATTAATAAATAATGCTATCTATTGTAGATATTGCTTGACAAATATAATATTTCGCGACATGATGTCAAATCAATATACTTCTGAGGAATGGTAAATATAGAATGGAAAATAAACCTTGGCTGCTTGCTCCACAATTAATGCAGGAATACCTATTCAAGATCGCTCAATTACTTGTGCAAGTACGTGGCGAAGTTATTGAACGGCATGAGCCTGAAATTGGAGACACGCGCCTTTCTCTCGGTATGCGCGCGTATGAGTGTTGCCGTATGCGCATGATTTATCAGTCACAGCTTGGTGAGTGGCCTTGGCTTTCCATACTAACATCTGAAGGCAGGTTTACTTTTGCTATAGATGGAATACCGGTACGTTTTAGTAGAAACGACCCTAATCAACTCCCAACACGCAAGCTCATTCCCTCTGATGAGGGACTTAAGCAAATGAATCTATTTGAAGATGTGAGTGAATTCGCTGCATTGCGCTGGTTTTTTATTATTGATACGCCTTATGATATGCCTGTAGAAAAGGCCTATTTTGTTGGATATAGCGAATTCGACGCAATTATCTGCCAATGGGAAATTCCGTTGGACGACATTGTTCCAGCTCTTGGTGAAGTATCCGAAGAACAACCTCAAGCCGTTGTTCAACATCCGGCACCTACGAAAGTCAAAAGTATTAAACCGAAAAAAAGAAACGATGAAACAAAATAATGTCTGCTAATAAATTTTATGGTGAAAAACTGCGACTCGCTAGGTTATTAAACGGCATGACCCAGCAAGAATTGGGTCATGCCGTTGTTGCTTCACGCCAATTCATACATCAGTTAGAGGGGGACATCAGACAGCCGCCAGAAGATATGCTTTATGCCTTGTGTGAACGTCTGTATGTGAATAAAGATTTTTTCTTCACCCCACCGAATAATGATGTCAAGTTCGAGCAATGCCACTTTAGAAAAAGGAAAACCACGCCCGTAAACCTAGCAAACCGTGTATGCGCTTATAGTACGATCTTTGAACAGTTGATCGACCTCATTAAAGAATATCTTGAGTTACCAGACCCGAACTTTCCTGATATAAATAGCGACATTTCTCAATACACTAACCTTGACATTGAAAATGCTGCTGAATCCTGTCGGAAACATTGGCAACTTGGATTAGATACGCCTTTACAAAATATAGTCAGAACATTAGAAAATGCTGGTGTTGTTATTACAACTTTTTCAGGTGTATCTGAGAAAGTCGATGCCCTCTCTCTCAATAGAAAGCATCCAATCATTATACGTAATGATGCAAAAGAAAGTCCCTGTCGGCTAAGGTTTGATTTGGCTCATGAGTGCGGCCACTTTGTATTACATAATGGTATTGAAACCGGCGACACGGTTACTGAATCTGAAGCAAATAAGTTTGCTAGCGCATTTCTTTTCCCACGATCGGCATTCGTTAAAGAATTTCCTAGAGCATTTATAGCGAACCGTGAAGCTTCATGGGAGCCGATATACAAACTAAAAATACGATGGGGTATGAGCTTGAAGGCTATCATTTATCGTGCTCATTACCTCAAGATAATCTCAGCGCAACAATATAGAACAGCAAATGTAAGGCTAAATAAATCTGGACAATCCAAGATAGAGCTATATGACAATGCAGTTCCACTGGAAAGGCCAGAGCTATTAAAAAACTCTACGGATATGCTTAACGATGATTGTGGAATAACTTTTTTCAAAATTTCTGAGAAACTCAAGATTACCCCAGAGATGCTATCCATAATCACCGGATTGACAATACCTCAGAACACCCACAGTAACGTAGAACCATTATTTGGAGGTTAACACGATGGCTAGAAAGAGAGTAACGGTAACCAAAGAAAGCAATACTGGCAGGAATCAAAAGTTCCACGATAATTATACGGGCGCAGATATGAGTCGCCCTGATTTTGTTAAACAAATTGAGAATGGCAACTATTCAAACTATCACGTGAGAAACATTAACGGCGTTAAAACACCTGTCTCCAATCCTGACGGCAAGAGTAATAACAATTTGGATTAATCTCGCTATTTCTATTTATTTGCAAGCTCAAGAAATGAGTTATAGAAACTTTGTTTTATGAAATGGAAAAACGGAACAGTTTCATGGGTGTTTTGAGGGATAAAAAGGTAGAGCGGTAGTGTCCCGTTAAACGACCGTTTTACGGGACGTCTAAAATGGTTGTTATGCATAAAGGTACGTAACGCACCATGGTATTTTTCCCGAACTATTTTGCAGCCTTATTTTCAGCTAACTCTATCCTTTCTAAACTTTACCTTAGATAGTGTAGTCACGAGACATTTGCCCAAAGAGAAATGCATCTGATTTGTACAGCAGCGAGGAAAGAGGCGGTGTTTTTAGCGTATCTTGTGGCAATACCACGCCATCTTTTAAGATGGAGGAAAGCATTTTCGACAAGATGCCGCAATTTATAGAGTTTTTTGTCGTAAAATCTTTGTGCTGTGCGGTTCTTCTTTGGGGGAATTACGGCTTCGTAATCCGGCTCGTCGATCAGAACTTCCAGCAATCTTCCCCATACCCCCTTATCACGCTCCTTCCGAAATTCCTGACTATATTGTGTGCGGGGTAATTCCATCTCCATCCTCCATTTCATAGATCAATTTTATGAAGCTTCGGACTCCTTGAAAATCAGCATACCTCATAACACCCAAAATACTCTAACCGTTGCGGACAAACATAAAACCAAAATTACTATGTAACTTTTGGTCCTTTCCTAACTTTTTACCCCTAGTACCATATATTCAAATGATTAATAATAACTATGATTAATATCAATAAGTTAACATAACTGCTGTTTTTATAACTGTCCTTCCCGATGGGATGGGTATAAATAGCCAAATAGCGATGGGCTTAGCAGTTTCCAAAAATCCGGACTGGAAATCGGACTAAAATTCGGAAGCTCTGAATTGGCTCAACGCCACGTCAGCTGTGGCGTTGAAAAAATACTATGGGACTTTGGTGTCGTTTGTTTAAACGTATCCTATGTAGTCGGACGAAGAAACAATGCACGCCAATTAGGTGTACCTTGCTTTGTCTTATATAAAATTGGAAGAGAATTGTTTGGACACGTTTCTGGCATAACCAAGAGCAATCCTTGTCCATTATAACCCAGAGGGTTTTTATAGAGACCGTTACCAAGTCGCAAACATAGAGCTTTCGCCCTATCCCGTTCGTCTTGAGATTCCCAGAATCCAAGATCATTCCCTGGGAAAGCATAGCTATTCGGGCTAACGTACTCGCAGACATACAGTTCCATTGGACAAAACTGCGTCGCCTTGATCGTGGTTAATAACTTTTTCTCACCCTCTTCTGTCGATACCATTACGATGGCTAGAATCTTTATCGATAGATTTATAAGCATCGCTCCGCATTGGTCCGCGATAGTTTTTGCTCCTGTCGACATTGTTTTACCTGATCCAACAACATCATCAATTAGTAATATCGCTTTTGGCTTAATGAAATCGTCATCGGTTCTTCTCAAACGCCGCTCGATACTAGTTGGTTCAACAATACAGTCTGTAGAGATGGAATTTGCTTTAGCATACATTCGGGCATATTGGATTCCGCTTTTGCCTGGACCACCGATGTATGTCAACCATACATCGCGACGTTTATCAGTGCGCTTCTCTTTTTGTTGAACACCGATGCTCGAAAACACAAACTGGCTGTGCGCAGTCTTGAGCATCTGCTCGATATCAGTGGAGCGAATAAACTGTATGTTCTGAAGAATTTTGAAAAGCAATCGCTGTTCTTGGAAGCTACTTACTTGGTCTAGCCAAGCACGCATGGACTCTGGTCCAACAATTTGTGATTTATATAAAGGCCATGAATCAGATAACGCCTGAATTTCCGAAGCTGATACAAATGCTTTATCCTCGGCGCGTAGTAACTCTACTTCCAGGTCATCCGCGAGTGTACTTGTAATCAAACTAGTCACACCAACTTCAATTAGCCATTTTTCGAATAGATAAACAATGAAATGAATTTCACCCTTCTTTTCACTCAGAATACCCCTCCTTAAAAAATCTTCAATAAGAGGCATCGCTTCGTGCTCTTGCAATCGAACTCCACCGAGATTTTTAATAACTGCGGTGATTGAACGTTCGTTGTTACGTAAAGTACGTCCAATAGCTACAAGCATTCTCAATCGCTTTAGTTCGGTTACATCGGCTTGCTCCCGTTCATCACTTATTCCGTCCTTCCACATGTGTGCGAAAGCGTTTGTATCCAACTCGGGAACCAGCACATTCAATGCATGTCGGACATCAGATACAATGATTTCAGTGTCTCGCTCCAAGATTGAAATTGCAACAATCTTTGAGCACATAAGATTTGTATAATATGGATGACCATTAGTTAAATAAAAAAGCTCATTTATGGCTGCATCATCCCAGTTAATGAGGCCAGCAACTGGTTTTCTCACTAGCTTGCAGTATTCTTCCCATTCGGTGCTTCGAGCAAAATAATCTAGGGGCTCTCGTACGAATTTGTTAAGTTGATCGCCTTGAGAACTAATGATAAACGGCATTTTTTCTCCACCTACTAGAATAAATGCCAAATTCGTACGTGACGCTAAAGTACGGAGATTCGCGAAAAAAGTTTCTGCTAGCGCCCCTGATCGATACATTTCTGGATGGATTTCATCGAACTCATCCAATACGATCACAAATCGCTTGGATGGAGTCTGCATTGCCAATAATTTTGCAATGTTATTTAGCTGAGAAAGTGACCCTCTAAAATCAGGCTGCTGAACTTGAGTTCCGGGCGCCAAGAAATTCTGTAAAAAAGAAAAAACACTATCTCCCAATGCTTTTACAGTTAATTCAGGAGACAAAGAGCAATATTCACCATACTCTAAATATAGATGATGCAAATTTTCTGATCCAGCGTTTACTCGAGCATGTTCTACTGCAGCGTGTGCTAAAGAAGTTTTACCAATACGCTTTTGCCCTGTAATATAGGTCGAGGACATAGGTTTCTTGAGAAGCCGGTTTCCTATAGATTTTAGTTTCGCAACTCGACCAACGAACGAGTCGCCTTCGGCTACTTCCAGGCTGTAGGGCTCTAGTTCTTCTAACGAGGCCCAGTCAACGGTAGAATCCTGGGCCTCGATCTCGACGTTAAAAACATGACTTGCTTCTTTACCGAACAGCTGACGCCAGTCAAGTTGGATAGTCATGCGGATACGTTCTGTACCTTTCAGAATATATGCATGCACTAATATCGCAAATTCTCCAGGAGGAATATCGCCGAGCCGTTGGTGGGAATTCTCAACAAGTACCGACTGATTTTCACTGCCGCAATCAACTTCCGTAACAACATCAATTGCGATCCCAGGCCCTAAATTGAGCATTGGTATCTTAAAGGTGATATATCGATCTATTTCATGAAGAGGATATCGCTTCTCTGCGGCATTAATGTATTTATGTTTTGGCACGAGTTCGCAATGAAAGCGTTCAGATGCTGAGTCTTTTAGTCCGTCCATTGCCTTTTGTACCGCATAGACGAAATTTCGGATCGGTCCCTTTGTAAAAAAGGAAAACATATCTTCGCTATATGTATTGATCTCAGAAATATCTTCTGACAACTGATCAAAATACGATTTAAATCTTGCGTCGTTACACTCTACTAGGCGTGATATCTGGTTTAAAATCGACTCGACCTTAGCTTTTATTATTCCAAATCCGAACGGCTGTAAATACGCTTGAAACAGCTTGTTCGAGAAAGGGCGCCGGATAGTTTCTCCAAGGTTATTTATTTCACTAAGGTCATTCGGCAAAGCCTTCAATACATCGAAGCTCGATAGTGCAAAAGAGTGAAATTTTTGAAGTAATTTTACTTTTTCAAAATTTTGCATTTTTTTTTCGTAAATTCTGCAGTATTTTGCAATGTCCGGCACAAACTGTTC
Organism: uncultured Nitrosomonas sp.; assembly: GCA_902826115.1. Classification (GTDB taxonomy): domain Bacteria; phylum Pseudomonadota; class Gammaproteobacteria; order Burkholderiales; family Nitrosomonadaceae; genus Nitrosomonas. Next base: position 1,105 of record CADEDO010000087.1, on the reverse strand, counting down.
TACAAGAGTAGGTACTATGCGGGAGGCCTTGCTCCCAGAGTCATCCACAGCTAGTAATCCTTCCACTCCAAGTGCCCTTATTAACAAAAGGGCAGCATCTCGCTGCCCTGTAGTTGCTTCCTCAACCTGAAGCAACATCTGATCAAGCTTAATGCCATCGAATGGCGGAGATATACAGCAGGCTGATGATAGCGCCTCTGCGAGCGCATCTTGAGCAGCGCCTAAGTCCTTGCCAGCTAGTCCTCCTGTCGAATATCGGTCTAGAGACTTTTCAAATATCGAAACATATACGTCCAGCGGTTGAGTGCGCTGTAAGTCTTGCATTTATACCCTCCTATCATATAAGCATGAATATCAATTATGCATGCCATTTTGGTTGATCGTAGTTTTAAAACCTATTCTTCGATTTTACGTTCAATCTCGGCAGAGGAAAGGTGTTGATATCTAGAATTGTGCTATTAGGTCGTCGAACTTGGTTGCTACAACGTAGCGTGCGGGATTCTCACCAACCGTCAAAGCTTGAAAATGTGCTTTTCCGCATTTGATCTTGGCACTCTCCTTGTCGCGCAGGTCATCAGTGAATAAGCTGCTCTTCGTTTCAACCACGAAGTACAGTCGCTCTCCTCCGTCTTGTTCCACCAGCACAGCCCAGTCTGGATTATAGCTACCTAGCGGTGTTGGTACACGGAACCATCCTGGCAGTTTGGCATATACCTTGATGGCGTTGTTCATCTCCAACTGGCTGGCGAAGTCGCGCTCGGTATCGGAGTCATAGATAACTTCTTCGTACACCGACTTTTCTGCATTCAGCATATTTTTGAGATAGCCAGTCAACTCTTCCCGCTCGAACAGTTCTTGCGCATAAAACTGCTCGTCACCTAAGCGTTGATATTTAATACCGTCTACCAAGGCCATGCGCTTTTGACGGTTGATAATCTCACCTACCAGTTCGATAAACTGCTGCGGATTGCGTTTAAAATCACTCATCCGTCCACTTTCCGTCAAGATACGCGTGATGGTCTTGCGCGTCAGTTGAGTACGGTCTTGCAGGTCGGTGAGCAAATCCGGCAACTCAATGTCACTCTCGTTAAGCGTCACCGTGTCG
>CADEDO010000086.1 GCA_902826115.1 uncultured Nitrosomonas sp. | reverse complement strand
AATAAATCCGTCTAGTTTAAAGGGATGGCATGCCAGCTCATCCGAAATATGCATTTTTGCGCTTAATGCGACAGAACCCTTTCCACTGTTGTTTGCACCTACAAAAATTGAAATATCTGAATTGAGATCAATCTGTACATCTCTAAGTCTGCGAAAATTTTTTATTCGCAGCGCATGAATGTGCATGCCAACTCCTTACTGTTATGTGAGCTATAAGTGCGTTCTTCGGATTCGCTGAAATCTCGTTTTGGGATTTTTGTAATTAACACTACCTTTATTTTGAAGATCTCAGCGCTTTATTTCTTTTCATTACTACAGCTGACTAAAAGTATTTTAGTTTTGTATCAGCTAACTTAAGTTAACAATATTCATACCGCTGCCAAAAACCGACTGCGCCATTGGTACCATGTGGTCATGATGGCTTAGAAAAATGACTTGGGTCTGCTCCGATAATTTGGCTAGCGCCTCAAGGCCAGCTTTTGCTCGGTCATTATCGTAGTTGATAAAAAGGTCGTCTGCTATAAACGGGATGGGAGGCGTTTTTTCAAGATGCATTTCCAATGCAGCCAATCGTAATGCAAGATAAAGTTGATCGCGTGTTCCGTCGCTCATTCCTTCAATTGACACATATTGTCCGGTCGAACGCTGCCCAGACAGTCTGGGTGGTTCACTGTCATGATCAACCACTAAGCGATTAAATGAATTTATCGTCAATCCACAAAATATCTCACTCGCTTTACTTAACATCGGTCCTTGCTTTTTTTCCCGGTAACGTTCAATCGCCCAACGCAACATTTTTGCCGCCACGAAGACTTTTATGAATCGCTCAGCTGCATTAGCCATTCCAGCAAGTGCTTCTTGCCGTTGTGATTCTGCCCGAGCCGCCTCATCCTGTCCGGCAATTTTAGCTAATGCCTGCCGTGCTGAATTAAGTTCTCCGGATAACTGATTCTGCTGTTCGACCACCCTGTTAATCTCGGCGTTAATTTCTACCAACCGGGATTCAATCGTATCAAATTCGACCGCTTCAAATTCTGACCTCAATGCCTCACGATTTAGCCCATCTCCCGTCTGGAGTAATTGTTTTAACGCATGATCAATATCACCGGCAATTTTCCGCATACGGTCAGAATTTTGGACGGCAACTCGAAGTTCATCCTTATTTATAGCGCCACAGATATGCAACAAAGGCTCAAGACTTGCCTGTGCATCTGATATATTATTTTTGGCATCACTTACCTTTTTTAAGGCGGATTCTAGTTCTGTTTTCAACCGAGAAAGCCCCTGGTCTTCAGATAGCGCTTTTTTTAAATACTCCGATAGCAACAAGGAAATCTGTTCCGGCTTATCGTTTGCAAAATCAGGGGAAATATCCAGGGCAAGTTCTTTGGCGTTTTTGGTGAAATCGTCGAGGGCACTTTGCATCATGTCTATGCGATTGGCACGAGTATCTCGAATTTTCTCAAGGTTTTTATCCATAGTTTCCATTAGGCCTAGCGCTTTTTCTATCGCACCTATTTCAAGATCAGGGTGCAAATGCGCTAACTCCAGATTTATTTTCAGATTCGCCTCATGGTGCTCAAGTGCAGTTTTCGCTTGGGCAAGCAGATTTCTTATTTCTGGCAATTTATCTTCTGCCCTTGTTTTTTGCTTCTCCAAATTCTTTCGTTGTTCTTGGGTTCGGGTAACTGAAGCCACCATTTCATCAGCTAATTGGATTAATGTTGGTAGCTCTTCCTGACCCTCACCCAGATGGGTTAGGCTTAAAGCTTCTGCTAATGAGGCTTCGGCGTATGTTATTTTTTGCAGCAAGGCATCATTGGCCGTCTGTGCTTCAACTAATTCAGCATCGGCATTGATCACTTGGTCACGAACTTGCCGCCAATGGTTAACTTTAAGAAGCCCCATTCCCGGCAGGCCTATACCTTGCATACAGTCGTTCCATTGTGCAATGAACCCGTTTAAGTCTTGCTCGTTTACTTCCTGTTGCGTTTTAAGATCATCGATTGTTAATTGTAATTGTTCCAATCGATTCGCTTTTGAAAGAAGTTCCGACTCCTCTTTCGCCTTGTCATGACGCTGATCGGAAAGCGTATCGGCAATATCGATTTCCTGTTCATAACTAGAAGCGGCGGCGGCTATGGGTTTGTCTCCGGTTTTTATGGCTTGCCAAGTTTGATCACGGCACCCTCTAGCATGTTGAACTTCAATCAGAGTGACGAGCTGGTGAGTTTTTTGGTATTGCTTAATCTCAAGCTCCAATAATTTTAAATCAGAATTCGCTTGGGTTATTCTTTCCTTAAACGTCACAGACTTTGAGTTCAACTCGTTATAACGGTTAATCAAATCGGTTGTTTCATCCGGTGTTGGAAGATTGATTGTTTTTAGCTGATTGACATCCCGATCCCAGACTCCTAATTCAAGTCGTATTGTTCCAAGATTTTTAGATAAACGCTTTATTTGGGCTTGATTACGTTCCTTTTGGGAGGGTGTATCACCAAGGCTTCTGGCTGTCGATAATGAGGTGACTAACGTTGGCTGATATTCATTTACTGATAAACAAGTAATTTCATGATCAATGTTATTAATTTCGTCTTGCTGTTTGCTCAATGCGTCTTCAGTGTTTGAAACTTTTTGTTTAAGACTGTCATTTTGCCTGATTAGACTGCTTATCGTTGACCTGATTAGACTGCTGGGTATGAGTTGGTTAACTTGAGCTTCATCTTCAGTAGGCCAACCCAATTCTTTAGTGGATAATTCGATGACTTGCCAAAACGACTTGATTTCAATCTTGCGGTGTTCGATATCACGTTCGTGATTTCGTAGTAGTTGCCGTTGATCGGACAATGACTCAATATCCTCTTTGCGTTTAAGCATAGCGATATTGGGATGTAAATTTTCGATTTGTTCTTGCAATTTGAGTGCTTGTTCTTCAAAGAGCTTTTGAGAATGCATAGCGTTAGCTAGAATACTCTCCGCTTGGTCCAGTCGTTGCGCTGCATCTTCAGGCAGTGTATGGATCTCCCCTAATTCCATGACATTTCGTTCAAATTCAACAAGCGTCGTTAATATCGGGGCTACCCGGCGTATTCTCTCCAACTTAACCCGTTCTTGCTCCAGTGTCGCGTATTCTTCCCGCAATTTGCTCAAATTTACATCAATAAGGTCAACAGTTGAACTGGCTTCCTGCCATTCTTTGGTGCGTACAACTGCATTTTTCAATGCTGTTTCTGCCTGCTCAAATTGACTTTTGGCGATATAATATTCTCGACTTTTAGAGCTATTTTTTGCCCATAATTTATCTGCTTCATTCTCCAGTTTATCGCGTATATCCCCTAAACTTCCGATGCCACTTGCCGCCTGAAACAGAATACGGCCAATATCATTGGCTGCGCTCAATATTTCATCTCCACCATGCACTAATCGTTCGTGATCAAGCCCGTACATCTGTTCGAAAAAGATACGGTCAATTTGTCCAAGATAAGATGATAGCGCATCATCCGACAATATTGCGCCATCTTTAGCTTGCAGTGTACGGTTACGGCCTTTACTACGAATAAAATCCAGCAGATTAGTCTCATGTTCAATAAATGAACCAAGCCGCATTTCATTGTAAGGGTGAAGAAAATTAAATGGAGAGCGGGTTTCAATACCAAACAACAGGTCTTGAATGGCATTCCTTAAGGTGGATTTACCGGCTTCATTAGGGCCGACCAACAGATGAAAATCTTTAGCTGCCCTGGGTAAGGCTATAGTCTTATCGGTAAATTTGCCATAGGACAATAAATCTAGTCGTGAGATACGCATAAATTAATCAGCCCCTGTCCTAAGATAATCCATAAGACCCGACTTGATGGTTTTGACAATACTTTCAATATCGCCTGAACGAATGTAATTCAGCTCAGGAACAGCACGGATTAAATCAAGCGGTGCCCTATCCGCTAGCGGTTTTAATTCAGATAACAAAAACTCATGAAATTGCTTATCCTCATCAATCTCATCCAAGAAGCCTTGCAATTCGGAAATTGCATCGCTTCGTGTATTAATATTTAAAGAATCAACCGATGATTCTGTCTCAATTTTTACTTTTTCCACCCAGATACGGTCTGCCCCTTGGCTGGCGACTTGTCCTAATATCTCTTCCCGTAATTGCGTTTCAAGCCCAAACAACTCACCGTGGGTGGTTGTTTTACCTATTATTCGGACACGCAAGGCCAAATGCATTGGCGCAGTAACTTCAAAAATCAGTTGTTCAATTGCCCTTCCAGCTAAACTAGCCACTTCTTGTAAGGTCGCGGCAACACTAGCATCAACATCTACTACATACCAGCGAAGCATATCCACACATAACCGCTCAACTGATTGAATTCCTGTTTCATCAGCAGTGACCAAAACTGCGCCCCGCTCACCGATCTCACGAATATGGCGTCCTTGAAGATTGCCCGGATAAACAATCCAGGGATCCTTCTGTAAAATGGCATGTTCATGGACATGACCTAATGCCCAATAGTCGTAGCCTTTCACGGTGAGCTCGTCCAACGAACAGGGTGCGTAAGGTTGATGGGCTGCATATCCACCTAATGCAGTATGGAGTACACCAATGTTGAGCCATCCGGCGATTGGCTCAGGATAGCTGGAAGCCAGATTTTCAAACGTAGCCGCCTCGCGGTAGCTTCGTCCATGCAGGGCAACTTTAAGCGTTTCAATACGGTAAGTGCTAGGTTTGCGGGATTCAAAAACGTTGACATTTGACGGCAGTGAAAGTTTTTTTGTCATTTCGCTTTCAGAATCATGGTTTCCGTAAAGTAAATAGACCGGGATTTTGGCCTTATTCAAACGACCCATTTCACGGCAAAAATAATGCCCGGTGTTGTAATCTTTCCAACTTCCATCATAAAGGTCGCCAGCGATAACCATAAAATCCACTTCTTCTTCGATGGCCGCATCGACGAGCCGGGAAAACGCATCACGGGTAACAGTTCGTAGCTGTTGAACCGGCGCATCTTGATAAGCGGCAAGACCGACTAGGGGGCTATCAAGATGTATATCTGCGGTATGGATAAATTTCATGTATCACCAATGAGGATAACAGGATGTATAAATGTAATGAGTGAAAGGAACTTAAGATGTAACCTCATTCATAGAGCTATTATCGGGCGGAGGTTAATTTATCGGGCATATTGCTTATTAGATGCACATTAAAAGGCGATTTTCGCAACATGTTTTAATACATGTACAAGAAATAGTAGTTTTTTGTGCATGTCTTGCGTTCATGCACACACAATCGTTTTTATTGAGTGTGCTGCTCATGCGCTTACCGTTCACTCGCTTTTGGTTCCTACATTTTGCAATAGCCCATACAACGCATCATTGAGGTAATAGTTATCTTTGCCCAACCTGTGTTTCGAGAGCAGCCCGATCCGCACCAGCTCATCAAGGTATTTGGTTGCAGTGTTGCGATGCACCATCAACTCGTCCGTCACAAATTCAATCTTGGTATAGGGATGACGAAACAGGTTGTTAATCAAATCTTGGCTGTAAATCTTGGGCAGTCGATCACGCAGGGTGTGCTTGTGCCGCTGCATCAACGCGACAATGCCGATAATCAAGGTGGTGGTTTGCCGTGAAGTTTGCTCCACGCCGCCTAACATGTAAAGCAGCCAGTCTTCCCAGTTGCCTGTGTTGCGGGTAGCTTGTAACAGACGGTAATAATCCCCCTTGTTTTGGTTGATGAAACGGCTTAAATACAGCACGGGGCTGTTCAGCAGGCCGTGTTGCACCAGATACAGGATGTTGATGATACGCCCGGTTCTGCCATTGCCGTCGTAAAAGGGGTGGATGCTTTCAAATTGGTGATGGATAACGGCCATTTTTGTCAGCGCATCCCAATCGCAGAGTTCGTCTTCATTGATGAAGCGTTCCAAATTTGTCATCAGGCCGGTGATTTCATCGGGATGTTGCGGCGGGGTGTAAATCGTTTCTCCCGTCAGGTTGTTTTTCAGGGCGGTGCCCGGCAATTTACGAAAGCCTGCGCGGTTTTCTTCGATACTGGCCTGTATGGTCAATATATCGTTGTTGGTGAGCAAGCCTGTGCGCTTGACCTGTTCAAAGCCATTACGCAAAGCGGTCGCATAGTTATGCACTTCTTTTGCCGCCGCAGTGACAAAATGCCGCGCGATACTGTCACTGCGGTACAGTTCGTCATGGGTAGTGATGATGTTTTCTATTGCAGAACTATCTTTGGCTTCCTGCAAAGACAACGTGCTGATTAAGATACTCTGGTTTGGGATGCCGGACACGACGCCTTTCAGTTCCGCCAGTGCTTGATGTGCCTTGGAAAGTTTTTTCAACACCGCTTTGGTTTCGTTATCTTGTTCTAGCGGTAAGGGTTTAATTTGGCTCATGTCAGTAATTGTATTGACGGGCATCTTTGCCGCCATGCAATTCGACGCAGGATAACCAAAGCGATGAGTAAAGTTCCGATTTCTTTATCACCATGTAATCTCGACCTTGTAAAATAACTAAAAGCGAAGAAATGTTTCTGCCATTGTTGGATGCATTTAAACAAACGACAGAATTGTTTCATAGGATTTTAGGCGGTTACTATTTAATCTACTAGCGTTCTTCCCGAAAATGCCAAAGTCGCAATATATAAATAGCTTTATCGGTTAACTCATAGCGAATTTCATAATTCCCAATGATTACGCGCCTTACATCCCGATCGCCAAAATCACTCAGTTTTACACCTAATTGCGGAAAACTCTGTATTTCTTCTACACCCTGGATTAGCTGTTGTATAACTTGAATAGCCGCATTTGAATTCGTTATTGCTAAAAAATCGTAGACGCGCACAAGATCTCGCTCTGCGCTTGTCGTCCATTTGATCACCATTAGTCGATTGTCTTATCTAAATTAGCTGCCCATATTTTTATTGATTCATGTTCAACAATTCGATTTGCTTCTACATCGGTTAGGCTTTCCATAGTGAGTTGATGACGTTTTTCTTCTAATTCTACCCATGTAGTTAAAGCTTGCTTCACGACCCATCCTTTAGGTCGATCAATTCTTGCCGAAATTTTGTCTAATTGCTCTGCAAGCTCGTTGGGGATATGGGCAGTTATGGCACGTGTATTCATAATGAATCCTTATTAATAATATTTAATCAAAAAGAACTAATTGATTTAAGATCATTATAATTATATCTAAATTATTATCATTGCATAACTATTATTAAGATTTAAATGTTTGTCATGTCTTTTAAGTTTTACTATTGATAAAATATGTTATCAATAGTA
>CADEDO010000085.1 GCA_902826115.1 uncultured Nitrosomonas sp. | reverse complement strand
AAACCAATGCGTTATGAAAACACTTTCACTCACTGAAGCAGCCAATTTTCTAAAGATGCATGCAGAAGAAGTGCGGCGGCGTGCTAAATCTGGACGATTGCCTGGCGCAAAACTTGGCAAACGATGGGTTTTTATTCTTGATGATCTTGTTGAATACATCAGGTCGCAGTATTCTATCCCTCGGCAAGCGTTGCGAGTGGTTACAGAAAAGGAGGTAAACATATGCCACTCTACAAGCGCGGTAATACGTGGTGGATCACGTTCACTACACCAGCAGGAGAGCGTATTAGATGCTCTGCTGGCACAGCCGACAAAACCCAGGCGCAAGAATACCACGACAAGCTAAAAGCTGAATCATGGCGTGTTCAGTGCCTGGGAGCAAAGCCGAAGTATACGTGGGATGAGGCCGCCTGCAAGTTTCTACTGGAAACACAGCACAAAACAACGCACGAGCGTGACAAAGAAAAGCTGCGGTGGTTACAGCAATTTTTACGTAACAAGCGACTGCATGAAGTTGACCGGGAATTGATCGATCATATTGCACATGCCAAGGCGAAGGCAACAAGTCCTTCAACCGCTAACCGTCATTTGGCCTTGATACGGGCAATTCTTAGGAAAGCTTGCCATGATTGGGAATGGATCGATAAGATTCCAAAAATCAGGCTTTTTCCAGAACCTAAGCGTCGTATACGCTGGTTACCACCTGAGCAGGTAAAACGGCTCCTTAACGAACTGCCACCTCATCAGCGGGATATGGTGATATTTGCGTTATCAACTGGATTAAGGCAGTCAAACGTGATTAATCTGGAATGGAGCCAGCTTGATTTGGATCGAAAAGCAGCATGGATACATCCTGACCAGGCCAAGGCAAGAAAAGCAATTCATGTTCCACTTAATTCCGTAGCAATGGCGGTTTTACTTCGGCAAGTCGGCAAGCATTCAAGCAGGGTATTCACATACCGCGGTGTCCCGATTGCATGGGCTAATACTCGTGCATGGAGAGAAGCATTAAAACGAGCAGAAATAGAAAACTTTAGATGGCACGATCTGCGTCATACATGGGCGAGCTATCTGGCTCAGCTAGGTACACCTATGAATGTATTGCAAGAGCTTGGAGGTTGGGAATCGGAAGAGATGGTGAGGCGGTATGCACACCTATCAAAACCGCAACTTATGCAGCATGCCGAGCTAGTTTCTAGCGTCCTTGATGACACAATTTTGTCACATCAGAAAGAAAAAAGAGGTTAGAAATTAATCTAACCTCTTGATTTGTTGGTGGGTCTGACTGGACTCGAACCAGTGACCAAGGGATTATGAGTCCTATTCAATCAATAAGTTACAACACATAACAACAAACTAAAGTAATTTTATCATAGAGTTAATCAATTACTCTTATTGCCACTTGTTGTGTTTTTTGCCTGTTTATTGTCTGTAAGTGTCCCAACAGTGCCCCATAAAACACGTCAGGGCAGAATTAGAAATGCGTATCACGCTTTCGCCTGCCCACTCAATTTGGTGTGAATTGTAACTTAATTTTTTTAACTTATAGAAACTTGACCACAAAAGCCACAAAAGTCTTATTCTTCCAAAGCCAAACACTAACAATAGTCCGATAGACATCATTGATCGCTCAAATAGCTTTAATTTCATCTGGATTTATATACGCAGCAGTTGTTTTCCTGAGTTGGTCGGCATGTTTATAGATATCTGATAATTCATCAATAGAGATAATATTTTCCTCGCTTCCATCAAATAACCCGAGTGATAACTTTGATGGATTATTGAATCTCAAGCGACAAATAGGTTTCCGGTTATTATCACCGAAAAGGATAGCGCAGTAACTTTTTGCATCCCTCATAACAATTCTTTTTGGGTCGGTTAATTCACATAAAATTGCACGCACTATGTGGAATCCTCCCATTTCTTCATTGCTGGTGGTTATATCACTGGATTCCTGCCCTTGTTGCGAGGTTCTTGATCCTGTTGATTGATCCATCGCCATCTTTAATCTTTCGGTGATTTTTTCACCTATAAGCTGACTAAATGCATCCTTTGTGATCTGGGTGAATTGTTCCTTGATCGCTGGCGTGAATCGTTTCCCGTTTAAGACTTCGCCGCATACTAACTTAACAAAATCTTCGGAAGGATTATCTATCCATTCATCCAAGATATTTCCGACAGCTCTTGTATACTTTAAATCACTGGCAGTATTCAGGATCTGTTCTATATTGAATGCCGCTTTGGTGAATTTCTTTAATTCCTCAACATGCTGATCTTTGAAATCAAGAATGTGGAACTCAAAGAACGGCCTCTCATCCATTTTGTTTGGCTGTTCCAGGTCAGTGAAAAATCGGTATGAAATACCGTTTGTTAAAATCCCGAAACGTGCTTCTGTTACATGGAAATAACGAAATAGTTGTGATGCGTGGTTGATATTTAGATCGCCTCCGCTTTTCTTGCACTCGAACAGTATGATTGGCTTGCCATCCATGAGAATGGCGTAATCTACTTTCTCGCCCTTTTTTAAACCAATATCAGCTATTAATTCTGGAGTAACTTCTGATGGATCAAATACGTTATAACCAAGAATCTGTATAAATGGCATTATCAATGCATTTTTGGTGGCTTCTTCTGTCTGTATGCTGTCTTTTACTTTATTGATGCGTAATGCTAGTTCTTTGATTTGGTCTATTAAGTCCATCGATTCGCCTTTTATTGTTTATTATTGGGTTTCCCAATGCTTGGATTTGCAAGTAATCATCATTACACCATTTACTCAAATAAACAACGCCATTGATCGTCATTAATTCTTAGAAGTAGTAGTAATAATACTTTTTGTTACGATCAACTCTTCATCATCTAAAACTTTAAGTTCTCTGGATCATTGATTCTAGCGCATGGATTCTTCGCTCAATATCTGATTTAATCGTGCTATTAATTGCGGATAGCCTTCATCACCCTGGCGCGTTGCTAAAGTTGGCGGCATCACGTACTGGCTCTCGGTTTTTAGAAGATCATCAACCACACTCATATAAATCAAAAACAGCAGGGCTTGTGCTTCGATCAATTGTTCAGCGGTAATTGTTACGGCTTGTTCTCTGAGTGCTGTACCTAACCAGCCAATCTGGCCAAACCAAATCTCAGGAATTAGCTTCGTTAAAGCCTTCTCGACACCATTTATTTCTTCAGCAGTGTAAGCTGTCGCCGCTTTGGGTGTTGGCTGATATTTTTTGCCTGTATTGCCGCCAATTCTTGAAAATTTCGTGCGAAACGGCTCTAAATTGCTTCTACGCCATGCGATAGCCACCTCTAATGAGTTTGAGGGCATGCCTTGCCGCTTTAGCTTGTTTACCATTTGTGGCGATATGCCTAAACCTGCTGCCAAATCAATTGTTTTCATAAATTTATCACTTTATAAAGTAGTTGTTTAGTCCTGTTTAGTGTAGTTGAGCAAATTAGAATGCGCCGTGTTAAAGAAACCAAGTTATAAAGTTGCCACGCTAGAATTTACACGAGGTTCGAATTGCCCGCATATTCAAAACCCCAGGAAGTACCTTTCATTTCTAGCAAGGTTAATTAAGATATTTTTTCTTCTCTATAGGAAATTGACCACAATAACCACAAAAAGAATTGCTCTTAAGGTTTCTGTGGTTATTGTGGTGTAATTTCTTAGGATTCCTTTTCTAAAATTGCCGGATTAACTTCATAAAAGCGGCTTGGCCTGCCCTGCACTTGTTTCAATGCCCTTGGTCGGATGTAGTGCCGCTCGATCAATACTTCCATAATCGGCTCAAGCTCGGCTGTGCGTTGGTATCTAGTCTTGTGTGCATAGTGGCAATCCCTAAACGTAAATTCGTGCTTACCTTCACGCTCAATCCATCGCAATACTACGCGGGCACCATCAAGGGCTGGGTCTGCCCCCATCAGATCAAATACAGCCAAAGCATGGACACTTAACACATCAGCCATGCGTAATGCTGCGCTCATATCTTCAATGCTGATTTCCTTTTCCCATGGCTTTACAAGTGCATGGCGTGCAATATGAAGCAGGGCGGCAATCCGTACCACTGCCCCAGGCAATTTCCCAGCCCAATCGGTCAAGTGAGCATAGGCTGCACCTTCTCGCATTCCGGCCTCTACTTTATGGGCAAAGGATTGCCAGGCTTGCAAGGCATCTGCCGTAATTTTCAGAACATAAGGTGAAGGCTCTTCCTTACTGCCAGCCATTTCCTGATTGAGTATGCCGGTTAAAATCCCATCATAGCGAGCGGCGAAGTCTGGAAATATCGGGCTTGCATCAAGTGTGCGATAGCCTAAATTTGAAGGCGGCAATACGTACAGGAAACGCCCCAATAATCCACGCCCCCGGAAGCTGGGTTTTTCAGTTAATCCCCGCAATACTTCCGGCTGGGGAGATAAACCAAAGGTTAGGGTAGGCGCTTGCATAAATACCGGCGGGCGACTACCCCGATTCACCCTTACCGGGCTTCCAGCATGGCCTTGCAGGAATAAATCAAGGTTCGGAATGCCACCGGAATATCGCCCGCCTAATATATCGAATATTCCCGATTCATCACTTAAGATAGCCATGCGCTCATTATTATCTGACATGATAGTCCCAAGATTTTCAGGGGTTACATCCTGCGCCCAAATCTGTGGCGCTGTTGGAATTTCCGGTAAATTGGCTTCAGTATCGGCAATCTCTTTTTTTAGCTGTTCAAAGTCAGTGTCTTTAGCCTGAGCTGCTTTTTTGCGTAAATAGTTAATCCGTTCACGTATGGTTGCATCATCTGCCTGCGCTTTCTTGATTGCTGGCTCTAACTTTTCACGTTGCACATTCTCCCACTTGGCTAACGGTGCGGTTGCAGCCATTTGTACGGCTGTTTTACGGCTGCCCGGTGGAAGTGCTGCACATGCCCAGATATTTACCGGCTCGAAATAATCCTGTTTTACACGTACTTTATACTTACCTTGTGCGGTGGCGCTGATGGCTGCCAGCACCATCATTGCAGATAGTTCCGGCGGCGTTTCAGTAGATGCACTCAAGGCAGTTACAAAGTCCTGAATTGTGCCCGGAAACACATCACCCGGCCATGGCGGAAGCTTGGCAGATTCCAAGCTGATAGGCGCTTGCCAGTTGGTTGTGTTTGCTTGTTCTGAATTTACTTTCCATTCATCGGGCACTGGTTCGCTATGCTGTTTTACTGCTTCTTTAAAATCATTCAGCAAAGCACCATTTTCAATAACACTTTTTGGTATTGGTTCATAACCATCCCAATCCAGTAAAACCTCATCAATTTTAGATATTATCCAGTCGACAACATCACCAGCGGGCGGAAGGTTTGGCAAACGTACAATGGATAGGGCGGGCGGTTTATCAAGGTTCATCAGGATTGCGCCCACGGCCTTAATATAACTTTCCCCAGCCTCATCATTATCTGGAAGCAAATAAACCAGCTCAAGCCCATCTAGCGGCTTCCAGTCTGTTTTGTGGGCTGAATTGCTGCCGCCTTGTGAAGTAATAGCTATCAGTCCCAACGATTGGAGGGCTGTGGCGGCTTTCTCACCTTCAACAATGAATACAGCCCGATTATTCTCAGTCTGGTTTAGAGCATCCAATCCAAACAGTGGGCGCGGTTCGATAGCGCTACCAGATTGCCAGACATTTCCACTATTACGTTTGAAATAAGGCACAATTTCTTTCTTTTTGTCATCATCATCAAAGCGTGCAACATAACCGATTGTTTCACTTAGACTGTTGCGATATTCCCAGACAAAACGGCGCGGTTTGTTGTTAAATGTTTGGGGTATGCCTTGCATCATAGCCCCCATTCATCGGTTAATTTTTGCACTACTTCCAGACAACTCATTCCGTCCCGCTGCTGAATGAAGGCGATAATATCGCCACCTTTGGCTCCACATGAAAAGCAAGTAAATGCCCCGGTTTCAAGATGAACACGAAAGCTTCCAGTGTGCTTATCAAGATGAAATGGGCATAAGCCACCATCACGCCACCCACCCCCTCGCGGGGGCGGCATTGCAGGTAATTCGCTACGATAAAAATCATCAGGTGGAATATATGCTTTTACGTTTTGAATTGATTGAATAGCAGTTTTCATATTACACCGCCCATGCTATTCTCTGGCTTGTCGGTTTCTTGTCTATGGATTCCGTCTGCTTTATCGGCTGGGGCGGGTGCAACCGCTCCAACTTCCAACACATAACACGCCACCCGGTGAATTTTCCCGCAATCGCTTGCCCTGTCGATTTTAATTGTTATGATTCCAATACCACGCTTGCGTAACTCCATCACACGTGCAGCCGGGTGCATTACGTCTAGTTCTTTACGTGCTGTTAGCGTGTCGAGTGGGCGTTTACGCAAAAAATCCATGATTCGATTACGCTGGGCGGCTACAGAATTTCCAGAATTGAAGGCGCTCATTCATCACCTCCATCAATCCAAGATAAGAAACCGCCATGATTGATTAAAACTTTTGAACCTACACGGCGGATATGGGGTGCTAGACCATTTCCAGGAATTTCACCTTTGCTTGATTTGCGGGTTGAAGCTTTAAATATGTGATTGCGAATTGCTGCCTCGGTAAAAGCTGGTTCAGCTTGTGCGAGTAGTTTGATAGTTAACCACGAATCATTAAGCGATTTTATGGTTGCAATTTGTTTGTTCATTGCGCTGTTACCTTCTAAAAATTCCTAGCAAATTGCTAGTATTTGTAGATTAACGCAATGAATTATATGAATTTATTACTGTCCTTGGTGTCGATCTATTGGGTCTATTGTCTGCTTACTGTCGGCTTTTATTCCATTTTTCTAAGGTTTTTTCACAGGCTGCTAATGAGTACTTTTTTTTGCAAGATTTACCGGTTATCCAATACACACCCACCCCCCTGAATCCAGCAGGTGATGGGTGCAGTACATCACTATGTTTTTGACCATTTTCAGCCCAAACTTGAAGTTCTTCTAGAACTTCTTTTGCGGTCGCTCGCCTTCCTGTTTCCCGCTCGATTTCCCAAGCCACTGTTACGGCAAGTCGACCGATTGCAATTCTTGGTATCTTGCCGGGTATATTATTTGGTTTAGGCTTATTAATTTCTTGTTTGTTTATAAAACAATCAAGATGGTCGATGCCATAATCATTGCGCTTTGCCCATGCTATCCAATTGGTTGGGGTGTCTGGGTTATTGATTTGACCAAGTTTTATTGCTCTATTAAACATTCCTCTTATTCTAAGTTCATCCGAAAATGTACTAATAGTACTTTGAGTAAGTTGTCTTAAATCATAATCAGGTTGATTCATGATTGCGATAGTATCTAGCAGGCCATCATGTGTTATTTGTTTAATTGCTTCATCTACATCCCATAATTCGAGATTGCTTTGAGTAATATTTTCTGACATGGCAATTACACGTTCCCGAAAATCTTGTCATTCATAGAAGCCACTACGCGGGCGGTATGTCCTTCGCTTAGATGCGCGTAACGCTTCACCATTTGCAAGGTTTTATGCCCTAACACTTCGGCAATTTCGGCAAGGCTTGCGCCATTCATGGCCAAGTAGCTTGCAGCACTATGACGTAAATCATGGAATTTGAAGTCTTGAAGTTCGGCTTTTTTAACGGCTGTTTCCCATGG
>CADEDO010000084.1 GCA_902826115.1 uncultured Nitrosomonas sp. | reverse complement strand
TTCTTACTTGGTAGCGCATATCTGATCGCTGAATTTCTGAGTAAGCTCTAATTAAAATTGATTCTCAGGAGGAACATAACCCACCGGTTGTTCCGCCCCCGATCCAAAAAAATGCGCTTCCAGTTGTTCCGCCAAATATTTTCTTGCCTTGATATCCGATAGATTCAGGCGATTCTCGTTGACCAACATGGTCTGGTGTTTGATCCATTCACTCCAGGCTTCTTTTGAGACGTTCTCAAAAATACGCTTGCCCAGCTCGCCGGGGTAGGTTTGGAAATCCAGACCTTCGGCTTCACGACCCAACTTAATACATTTCACTATTCTTGCCATTTAATTTCATACTCCGTTAAGTCAAATAGGGTTGGTCAAGGAATGCGTAGTCATTTCTGCGCTGTTTGAGTGTTTAAAGTAGTGCATCACACTAGTTTGCGGTGATTCACACTGGTATCAAAGATGTTTGATTAGTACTTTAGAACGGCGCTGATAATTATATAGATTTTGTTTTGCCTCCGGTAGCTCGGAGAGTGTGGTTGCGACAAACCCATGTTCAATGAACCAATGGGTGGCGTGCGTTGTAAGCACAAATAATTTATGGATGCCTTGGGCAATGGTTTTGCTTTCGATATGTTTGAGCAAACGATTGCCGTGTCCCAAGTCACGATAATCCGAATGGATTGCCAAGCAAGCGAGCTCACAGGCTTGTTCTTCAGGAAACGGATACAACGCTGCGCAGCCCAGGATTACACCATCGTGTTCAAAAACCGTAAAGCGATCAATTTCAATTTCCAGCAGCTCACGATTGCGTCGCACCAGAATGCCTTCAGCCTCTAGCGGCTCAATGAGTTGCAGGATACCACCGACATCGTCGATACGTGCTTTGCGCAGCGTTTGCAAGGTTTCCTGCGAGATCATGCAGCCGATGCCATGATGCGTGAAAAGCTCCTGGACGATGGCGCCATCGCTATGCCGGCTGATCAAGTGTGTGCGGGTGACGCCCATTTCACACGCTTTGGTTGCACATTGCAGCGACAATCTGATGCCATCAGGAACTAACGGTGTGGCTGTCGGTATTTTATTATCCAGTAATGATTTGCTCTCTGCGATTGTCAATTCGCGCGGTAATGGTTTCGGTTTGTCAGCAGAGAATGCTTCGATGTCGAGCGCATCGAGCAGAAAAATCAGTTTGTCTGCATTCAGAGCAATGGCTGTTTCGGTAGCTACATTTTCCATGATGAGATTAAAAATCTCGCCAGTTGGTGAGTAACCCAAGGGGGAGATAAGGATCACATCGCCTTGTTCCAGGCGGGAGTGAATGGCATGAGCATTGATCTTGCGTACTTTTCCGGTGTGCATCAGATCCACGCCGTTGATAACGCCATAAGGACAGGCAGTGACAAAATTTCCGCTGGTGACGCGGATGGCAGCATTTGCCATGGGTGAATTGGGCAGGCCCATCGACAGCAGTGCCGCAATTTCATGATGCACGCGCCCAACCGATTCTTTGACGCATTGTAGTGCGGCAGGATCAGTTACCCGCAGGCCCATGATGGATTGCGTTTCCAATTGCGATTCATCCAGGCGCAGCTGGATTTGCGGACGTGCACCATGAACCAATACCAATCTTACGCCCAGACTGGCAAGCAGATTAATGTCGTGAATGAAATCAACAAATTTCTCATCCGTGACCATCTCGCCGCTAAAGCCGATGACAAAGGTTTTACCTCTGAACGCATTGACATAAGGCGTTACTGAGCGGAACCAGGAAACGAAATCAGTAGTGGAGTTCATAGTTATCAGTATAGAAAGTCATTGTTATCGATCGCACACTGTTCATGCAATCAGAAATCTCCCCACAATGCTTGCAGTCCGGCGATCGTGGCTAAAGCGGCACTTTCTGTGCGCAGAATGCGTTTTCCCAAGCGCAGCGGAATGAAGTGGCTGTGTAACATAGCGGCTTCTTCAACTTGTGTAAATCCACCTTCGGGTCCAACGACGAGTGACCAATGTGCATTTGCTGCCGGTTTGGGTAAATCTTTTAAGCTTTGCTGAGCTGTGGTGGAAAGCATTAAATACAGATTGTTCGGTGATTGGGTGGTTTTTTTCTCACTCAGCCATTCTGTCAAGCTGACCAAAGGATAGATTTGCGGTAGAACATTTCTGCCGCATTGTTCGCATGCCGAAACAATGATTTTTTGCCAGTGTTGCTGCCGCTTGGAAGCGCGATCATCGGATAAATGTACGATGCTGCGATCGGTGGTAATGGGTTGTATGCGAGTCACGCCCAATTCCACGGCTTTTTGAATGATCCAATCCATTTTTTCGTTGACACAGATTGCTTGTGCAAGCTCTATCTGAAGCGGCGATTCACATTCAATCGCTTGATAAGCGTCAATTAATACGGTGGTGTTTGATTTGCTGATATGAGTGATATGAGCAGAAAATTCACCGCCTTCTCCATTGAATAGAGTGATCGCATCCCCATTTCTGAGTCGCAATACGCGGGCAGCATGATGTTTATTCTCAGCTGATAGCTCAATGATTTGCCCGATGGCAATTTCTGCTGGGTGGTAGAAGCGGGCGTGCATGATGGATTCTTGTCCGGGCAAGTTATCATTTATGTAAATGGACTCATGATAATATAACACGATAAGTATTCAGCATTGTCTGACCGTTAATCTGATCGATAAATGTGTCATCTGGAATTGGTTTGTATATAAATGATAAGTTGCGGCTGGCCGCGCTTGAGATCAGCAATACTGTCTGATGTAATATTTTTAAAGATATCTAGGGTTTTTAGGGAGAGAAAGGATATGGCAAGTTTGGAAACACCGGTTTGTGATTTTGGTTGGAAAGCGATTGATTTTGATTTGTTAGGTGTTGATGGTAAGCGCCATAGTTTGGCTTCCGCGAAAGGAGAAAATGGTTTGCTGGTGATGTTTATCTGCAATCATTGTCCGTATGTAAAAGCGGTGCAAGATCGGATTATTCGTGATGTGAATGAATTAAAGTCTCATGGTATTAATGCCATTGCCATCATGTCTAATGATCCGGCAGATTATCCGGAAGATTCATTTGAAAATATGGCATTGATTGCCAATAAATTGAATTATCCCTTTCCTTATGTCTGGGATGAAACCCAGGGCATCGCTAAACAATATGGTGCTGTGTGCACTCCCGATTTTTTTGGATTTAATAGTCAACTGGAATTGCAATATCGCGGTCGATTGGATGCATCGCGCAAAGAAGCAGCGCCTGCAGATGTGCGCCGTGATTTGTTTGAGGGCATGTTGCAGGTTGCCAGAACGGGACGTGGTCCGGAAAATCAAATTCCCAGTATCGGCTGCTCGATCAAGTGGCGTACGGAGTAAAAGTGCTAGAAAAAGTTATTACGGTAGTTAAAGAGGTTGCGCAGCAAGTTGTGATGCCACGCTATTTGCGAGTGGATCGACAGATCAAATCGGATGGCAGTTTTTTCACAGAAGCGGATGTGGCTGCGCAAAAAGCTTTATTGCATGAATTACAGAAAATTTATCCGGCGGCTACTATGGGCGAGGAAATGACCAAGCAAGAACAGGAAGCGCAATGGGTTAAAGGCAAAGCCGGCCTTTGGAGTGTCGACCCGATTGATGGTACATCTAATTTCTTGAATGGACTTCCTTATTTCGCAATCTCGGTAGCATTGATGGAGCAGGGTAGGAGTGTTCTGGGGGTGATTTATAACCCGGTAGCTGATGAAATGTTTTATGCGACCAAGGGAGGAGGGGCTTTTCTCAATGGCGTTGCATTACCGATTAAAAAATATGTTCCTGCCTTATCCAGTGCAATGGCTAATGTTGATTTGAAGCGACTGGATCGGAAACTGGCGGCAAAAGTAGCCGCCTATCCCCCGTATGCGTCGCAGCGTAATTATGGGGCTTGTGCGCTCGAATGGTGTTATACCGCTGCTGGTTATTTTGACTTGTATCTGCACGGTGGGCAAAAGCCATGGGACTATGCGGCAGGTTCTCTTATTCTCGAAGAAGCCGGAGGCAATATGTGTGGCTTTGATCAAGATGATTATTGGGCTGGCTCTCCTTGGCAACGATCTGTGATTGCAGCATTGGATCCCAAATTATTTGTGCAGTGGCGAGATTGGGTGCGCGAAAATCGTTAGGAGTTTCATGTATGAATTTAGAAATGCATCACTTGGAACGGTGTAGGTTCCTCAATTGAAGATCATCATTCTAGGTGCAGGCCAAGTAGGTTCATCTGTGGCAGAAAGCCTGGTCAGCGAAGCTAACGATATTACCATTGTCGATGTTGATGCCACTCGACTGGCATTATTGCAGGAGCGTCTGGATTTGCGGACTGTCGTTGGCAATGCGTCTCATCCGTCGGTGTTGGCAAGTGCCGGTGCGCAAGATGCCGATATGATTCTGGCAGTAACCGAGCACGACGAAACTAATCTGGTGGCTTGTAAGCTTGCCGCCACCTTGTTTAATACTCCCACAAAAATTGCGCGAATTCGGTCTGCCGACTATTTGAAGCATCCAGAAATTTTTTCTACTGAGAATTTTTGTGTTGATTTTGCGATTTCTCCAGAGCAGATTCTGACCGAGTACATTGAGAAATTGATTGAATTTCCTGAAGCATTACAAGTGCTCGATTTTGCTGCAGGAATGGTGAGTTTGGTGGCTGTGCGCGCATTGAATGGTGGTCCGCTTGTCGGGCAGCAGCTTCAGGAGCTTCGTAAGCATGTACCTAACGTAGATACGCGTGTCGCAGCAATTTTTCGTAAGGATCGATCGATTATTCCGGAAGGCGATACAGTTGTCGAAGCGGAAGACGAAGTGTTTTTTATTGCTGCGGCTGAAGATATCCGTAAAGTGATGCGTGAGTTACGGAAAATGGATAAACCAGTCAAGCGTGTGATGATTGCGGGTGGAGGTAAAATAGGCAAGCGTCTTGGTGAAGCACTGGAAAAGGATTATCAGGTCAGAATCATTGAGCATAACTATCAGGCCAGTAAGCGATTAGCAGCAGAACTCAATAATGCGTTGGTATTGTATGGTGACGCCACGGATGAAGTCTTGTTGGAAAGTGAGAATATTGCCGAGATGGATATGTTTTGTGCATTAACGAATGATGATGAGAACAATATCATATCGGCTTTATTGGCAAAACGTATGGGGGCGCACAAAGTTATTTCACTGATTAATCGGCGTGCCTACGTCGATTTGGTGCAAGGGAGTCGTATCGATATCGCGATTTCTCCGGCGCAGGTTACGATTGGTTCATTACTTGCTTACGTTCGGCATGGCGATGTTGCCGCGGTCCATAGCTTGCGGCGTGGTGCAGCAGAAGCCTTGGAGCTGGTTGTGCATGGCGACGCAAAATCATCCAATGTAGTAGGGAGAAAGATCGAAGATATCAAATTGCCAAAGGGCGCCACGATTGGCGCTATCGCTAGGGGGTTTCCAAAATCGAAAGGGATATTTGGTGAAAATCTTCTTGTGGAGCAAGAAAAGACTTTGCTTGAGTCGAATAAAAATATACAGGTCATTATCGCTCATCATGATACGGTCATCGAACAAGAGGACCATGTTATCTTATTTGTAATCGACAGAAAGATGATCCGGGAAGTGGAAAAATTTTTTCAGGTTAATGTTGGTTTTCTGTAAATAAATAATGGCATGAGTCGACTTTTTGCTGTTGTTAATGTGCTTGGTAAGATGATTCTGGTTTTCGGGTTTACGATGTTGATCCCGTTAGGGCTGGCAATGTGGGGTAATGATGGTGCGCGATTTGTGTTTGAAGCATCTATTTTGATTACCATGAGTTGTGGCTTGATGATGTGGGTGGCGACATATCGATACAAGCGCGAACTGCAAACGAGGGACGGATTCTTGCTGGTTGTGCTGATCTGGTCAGTGTTGCCAGCTTTCGCTATGTTGCCGTTAGTGCTTCATCTTCCACAGCTGAATTTGAGCAAGGCTTATTTTGAGGCTGTGTCAGGACTGACTGCGACGGGCGCAACGGTATTGACAAGACTTGATTCACTTCCGCCCTCAATCAATTTGTGGCGGGGCGAAATAGTGTGGCTTGGTGGTATGGGACTTATCGTGTTGGTTGTGGCTATCTTGCCATTGCTGGGTGTGGGCGGGCGACAAATGTTGAATGCCGAAATACCCGGACCAATGAAAGAAAATAAGCTTACCCCGCGTATTGCTGAGACTGCAAAAGGGTTATGGTCGATCTATGCAAGCCTAACACTGATCTGTGCTCTGGCTTACAAATGGGCCGGCATGAACTGGTTTGATGCAGTGATGCATGCATTTACAACACTAGGTTTGGGAGGATTTTCATCGCATGATGCAAGTTTTGGATATTGGAATTCTCCGCGCATTGAATTGATTGCGATTATATTTATGTTGATTGCAGGGATAAATTTTTCAACTCATTTTTTAGCTTGGCGAGCGAAGAGTTTTAGTGCTTATCAATATGATTCTGAAGTTTTTTTATATCTGTCGATTGTGTTGATTAGCTGTATTAGCTTAGCATGCTATCTATGGTTGGAAAATGTCTATCCAGATCCATTGAACGCACTTCGCTATGCTACTTTTAATATTGTATCCGTTGCTACGACAACTGGATTCAGTAGTACTGATTACAGTCTGTGGCCCATATTTATTCCATTATGGATGTTATTTTTAGCTGGATTCTGTACGTCGTCGGGATCAACTGGGGGCGGTATTAAAATGATTCGTGCTCGTATTTTATATCAACAGGTATATCGGGAAATGATCACTATCATGCATCCCAATGCAATCATTCCAGCTAAATTGGGTAGGAGTGTGGTATCAAGTCGTGTCATTTTTGCAGTTTTTGTATTCTTGTTTGTTTATACCGCAAGTATTGTATTGATGACACTGATACTAACACTCAGTGGAATGGATTTTATGACATCCTTTTCTGCGGCAGTGGCTTGTGTGAATAATCTGGGGCCAGGCTTAGGTAATATTGGACCAGCGACTACTTATGCTTCCTTGACAGATTTTCAAATATGGGTATGTGGTTTTGCGATGCTATTGGGTAGATTGGAGTTTTTTACATTACTGGTTATATTTACCCCAGCTTTTTGGAGAAAGTAAAATCAATTGTTAAATCTTTTAAGGCGGTGTTGGAGGAATTGGATATTTCCTGGGAAATCACATTGCAAATCTACAGATATAATCGAATAAATCATGGCAAATAATCCATTACACAAAAGTGTAATCAGATACTTCTGAATTTATTTATTCTAATCTATTGCTAAGGAGTGTGCGTGAACGATGACAATGTACTAAAAAGTATTAAGGTCATGATTATTGATGACAGTAATACAATTCGGAAGAGTGCTGAAATGTTCTTGAGATCTTCGGGATATGAAGTGATTCTAGCTGAAGACGGATTTGAAGCAATGTCCAAGATTGTAGATAATCAGCCTGATATCATTTTTATTGACATAGTCATGCCGCGTTTGGATGGGTATCAAGCTTGTATGCTCATTAAGAAAAATCCAATTTACCAGTCTATTCCTGTAATTATGCTATCAAGTAAAGATGGTTTATTTGATAAAGCACGAGGCCGAATGGTAGGTTCGAATGATTATTTAACTAAACCATTTACTACAGAGGGTTTATTGAGCATAATACACAAATATGCACTGTAATAAAATTATGTTGCATAGACAGAAAGCAAGATAAAACAATTTTTACTACCGCTAGATTGATAGCGTAAATGCAATGTTTAATATAAATTGTGTTTATCAATCATATGTAGAAAGGTTAAAGTAGTAATAGAAGTAGAGTGGGGTCATATTGGGTGATGGG
>CADEDO010000083.1 GCA_902826115.1 uncultured Nitrosomonas sp. | reverse complement strand
AATTGATACTGGATAAGATAGAGAATCAATGTGACAAAAGAATGACGTTGAATATCTTCTTATTCTTTGATGATCTAGTGGTCTTATTTCTGTGAAGCTAAAAAAGTTTGATATGATGAAAACTAAACCGGCTAATTACCATAAAATATCAGAAGATAGCATGAGACTTATCTAATAAACCTCATACTTAACACGTTGTGTTATTACGGCTGCTCAATTCAAGTTAAACATACCTAGCTCAACACTATGTTGAATGATTTTTTTAAACTAAATACACCGTTCGAGACGTTTGATCGGGCTACCCTTGTTTCACACTTAAAAACAAGCAAGCATATATGTAATGTGCTTTATGAGCCTGATACCTTCGACAAACAAAAAGTATCAGGCATCACTTTCGAGAATGTGTCGTTCTCCAAAACCACCATTAGCAGCGTGACATTTACTGAGTGTACTTTTAAAGATTGTCTTTTTATTGGCACTGACTTCAACTCAGTAGAGTTCCACGACTGTGTTTTTGATAACTGCAATTTCTTCAAGTCATCATTTCATTCAGTGTACGCGAGACCTCATCAGTTTAGAAAAGCAATTACGGACACCAAATACGCCAATATAGCCGTTCACCTATATCACCAACTCCGAGAGAATTACTATCAAGAGTCACAACGAGAATACAAGAATGAGGCAGAGTACTATTTTAGCCACTGGCATAGGAAGAATGAATATATTCAGGCAATAAGAAAGAAAAAGAAATACTATTTATATCTACCAAGGCACGTTGCTTCATATCTTTATGGCTATCTTCTTGGTTATGGATATCGAATCCGTAATTTAGTCCTCACTACGATAATCCTCTTAGTAGTAACAACGTGGGCAAATTACACTTTCTCTGCATATCTTTTTTCAAAACCGGTAGAGCAGTCACTTGTAAAAACGATTTACTTCACGCTTACAACAATGGCTACTCTTGGGGCCTCTGGTTATGATCCTGATACTGAAATTGGCTATCTTTTTGTAATAGTTAATGTCATTTTTGGTATTAGCATACTCTCTGCGACAATCGGTGCGGTCTTCAAAAAGGTTATTCGGTGATGTTAAGCATCGAGTTCGGAAGTGGGAAACGTGGTGACTGCGATTTCACTTCAGACAAAGATTTGCTACTTCTTGGGTCTAATTGGAAGCAGATAAGTGATGAAGTAGCAAGAAGATCGCTTGAAGGCTTTTCAGTTAGTGCTTTTCTGTTTGATAAGGCCACTTATTTAGTCAATAACGGAAACCTGTTCTTTAAGCATATTTGTGATGAAGGCATTTTGGTATCAGGTTCTCAAGACCAATTTCAAAACCTGATTTTGAATTGGCGGGCTGCCAACGACTATCGTGACGAAATCTATGAGAATATTGATCTTTTAGAATTAATTCACTTCATTCCTCAGTCCAACTTTGGAGTTGCTGCGATCGTTGATATTTTGATTTCAAGTGTCAGAAACATCCTAATTCGACGGCTTGCTGGGCAGGGGGAATATGTTTTCTCATGGGGTAAAATTTTCGCCGCGGCACATGAAAGAAAGCTAATTAAATATGAAGATATTCAAGTCTTTTTCACTGCTAGATACCTAAAGAATCGGTATCGCCAAAACAGTGTTCCTCACGTTCCGCTAAGTTATTTGGATTGTTTATTGAGAGCATCTGCCAGAGCATGCGGTGCAACACTTAAGCCACGATTTGTTCACCGATCTGAGCTTCGCTCTCTTCCAGAAAAGTTTGCTGACGGGACTTATAAACAGCTTCGTGCGCTAGAATTAATGTGTGCTGAATATACCTTTCATGGTGCTCTCGCCCCCCTAATGTCGCTTGTCCGTCAACCAGCTTATTTTTGTGCAAATGGCCCTAACACTAGATTCAACCGAGTACTCGGTAAGCGTGATGCTTCATTTCAGACATAGTAACACGAGCATTAATTATCTCCACATTGATCATGTGAATCGCAAGAATAGGTTTATTCCGAATAGCGCGCACGAAATCACCATGAACTTTCAATCTTACTTCATTACCTAAATCCAGTAGCTAATGCAAAATCTGAATCAAACCATTGCTTAATCACTTGTGCCAGCCATTCCGGCTCATCCAGCGGCAAATCATGACCTGCCGTTTCATGCTGCCTATAATCCCCCCCCCAGGTTTGCGCCAGTTTTAGGCTGCAACGATAATCCACTAGGCGATCTGCCCGGCTGGTAATAATCAATACGGGCTGTTGCGGTTTAGCCGTGATAGAAAATTTTGCGGCTGCCAGGAATTGATTTCCGGCACTCGCGTTAGATACCGGATTTTGCCGTTGCCACTGTTTCCAGCATTCCAATAGTTTACTGTCATGACTGTGGCGATTGGATGTCAGACTCAGAATATCTGATTCTCTCTGCTGCGCAGAGTGCACAATCATTTTTATAATTTGCGGATAGATCGTCCAACGCATACGATGGTAAAACGGAGAGAATGGCCGTGCACTGGTATTGATCAGCACGGCAGCTTCCACTTCATGCGGATAGCGAATCATCCAATCACTCGCAATCATTCCACCCATGGAGAGCGCGATCAATCTGAGCGGTTGGTTTGTATTGATTTGCTCGCGCAATGCCTCGGTCATCTCTGCGATGGTCGTTGGACTGGTAACCTGATGCAACCGGCCATTACCCGGAATATCCGGCGTATTAATAGTGGCGTGGGGAAATTGCTGCTGCAGACTTCCGGTAAATTCACCCCAGTGTCGTGCTTCACGCAGCAATCCTCGAATCAGCACAAAGTGTTCGTTACCCGTCATGAATACCACATCGCCAGCGCTTGTTGCTCCAATTCCTGTGCATCGCTTTTATTCAGCCAGTTTTCATACGATAAAGTAGCGTGCAATAAAAATTCCATCAGTATCAAATGGCTTCTCAGCACGCGATTAAGCCGATGGGGTTTGATCGGATGATACAGTCCCAGCAGTTGCCGCAACTGCAGCGGATTCTTGCGAATCCAACGCCAGGAACCCATTTCAAGAGTTAAGGGCAAGAATACATTTCTGCTTTCCAGCGATTGCGAATAAAGGAAATCCCACAAATCCCCATGGGTTAGATAATGCTGTGATTGCGGTTCGAACAGATAATCCTGATGCGGATAAGTCTGCATAAATAGCTTGCGCAGATAATAAACTTCCTTCAGATGTTTAATCGGTTCAAGACGGCTTCTGGCATATGGAAACCAGATTTGATTGCGAAAACCAAAACCGGAATGACAATCCAGTACCAGGCTGAACGGAGCGGGTAAAACATCTTGTGTAATAAAGTCACATAGCGCTTTTGCCTCCGGCTGCATGACTTCACCTGCTTTTCCCCGATACCATGGCAAGCGAGATGAAATTCGATGCCCGCCTGCTAACCAGATGGTTTTCTCATGACTATCGACTGGCGCATTACGCATCAAATCGACGCCCCGTCCATTTGCGCGAGTGTAGTTCAACATGCCCACCGGATTCACTAGCGGCAATATATTGATTCGCACGCGCTGCAAAATTTCCGCCAGCACCCGATCCCATTTGAGTCGTTCCAGCAATCCTTCCAAAAAAGCAATGACGACTTGCGTGCCGATACGTTCTAGACCATGAATCCCAGCCACATAGGTCACGCAAGGAATATCCTGCGCGCTATTACCCAACGTAAGCGCATAGATGGGCAATTCATCATCCTCGCAAGAAACACGGCACAGCACTTTACTGCGCAAATGTGTTTGCTTGTCCTGCTGAATGATGGCTTCAATCTGTTGTAGTTCAGGTAAAAGCTGTTTCTGAGTCGATATGGCGTGCATTGAGTTTTTAAAGTGCTGCTATCGTCGAAGTGACCATTAAAAGTGGATCTTACTTGAATCTGTTCATGCGCAGCAAAGAATCATGGCAATACTGCCTTTCCCGCGTCTTTTTAATAAAAACTTCATAAATATTTAACAAATACTTCGATATAGATTCATAAATCCTCTTTAAGATGCCATGCACGATCCACTAGGAAAATAATGTGGTTTTGTACTGCAATGACCGCGATCAGGTGGAAAACTGCTCTATTCTCCTGAAGCCTATCGATGGATTGCTGGAGCTGGTTTTCTGGTTTGAACGCTTTGAGCAATATAAGAACCTTATTCAGGAAGAACGGCTTGCCAGTGAGAAAACAGCCTGATCAAGTATTCAGACAATTGGAGAAATCCGTTGTCATCTAAATCGGTCTTAAGCCTAGATGGCGGCGGCAGCCATATGTTAATTCAACTCAGCGTATTGGCATGTCTGGAAGAAGACACGGGCACTTCCACTTATGATTTATTCGACATGATCGCAGGCTCCTCGTCCGGAGGATTGATCACTTGCTTGATACTGGGACGCAGGATAAGCGCCGGACAAATCATTCAAATGGCCTTGCAGGAAAAATTGCTGGAAAAAATGATGGTGGCGCATTGGATGCACCGCTTGCTCAATAAGCTGCAAATTCGCCCCAAGTATACTGGCAAACAGAAAAGCTCAACATTACAAGCTGAATTGGCAAATCTACGGCTTTCGTCGCTGAGCAAGCGCATATTAATTCCTTGCTTCAACTTGAACCAAGATCGCCTGGAAATTTTCACCAATGAAAATTCATTTGATTTTTTGCTCAGTGAGATCGCAGATGCCTGCACGGCCGCCCCTTCGTATTATCCTCCAGTACGCATGGAAGATGGAAACTGGCGCATGGATGGCGGTGTAGGCATGAACAACCCGGGGTTAAGCGCTTATTTGCATGCCAGTCAATGTTGGAATGACTGTGACATCAGAGTGCTATCGATCGGATCAGGCTGGCGCAGCTTTGCGGTTAACGGGAATCAGGCTTGCGGATATGGCGGATTGCAATGGTCAGCGAAAGGAATTGCTTCTATCATTCTGCGCGAGAAAATGCTGGCAAATGTCAGAATGACCGAAGAAATATTAGGGGATCGCGTGTTGTATATCAATCATTATCTGAAAGATTACAACCTGCCCGACCATATGGATTCCGCCAATAATGCGGTGTTCCAGAAAAAGGCGATAGATATCGGTCAACTCTGGTATACCCACCATCGAAAACAAATCCAATCATGGATGCAACGCTGATGGATTAACACTGATGTTGTCAGCCAATTTGGTGTCAACGCCTTCATCATAGATTCACTCAAATTTCATTTACTAATCATATGCCTGAAATATCCGACTGATAGCATCCAATATGGATAGGCGCACGATATCCAACCCCATAAAGTTCATAGAAAAAATGCACAGGAGATGGAAATGAAGCGAATAGCATTATTGATTAGTACCGCCATGATTGGTTCAGCAGCCATAGCTTTTTCATTATCGACAGCAAGCTGGGCTGGCAAGAACGATGAACCGGATCGCCATAATACTGAAAAAGTTGCCAGCGCACAGCTCGGTCCGCGTCCATTTTTCTTGATTAATGACATGGATCATGGACCGCTCAAGAAAAAACTCGAAAGCTGTGAAACAGGTCCATTCAAAAAGAGTGATTTTTCCATTGGACATCGTGGAGCCCCGCTACAGTTTCCTGAGCATACCCAAGAATCCTATCAAGCAGCCGCAAAAATGGGTGCAGGTATTCTTGAATGCGACGTGACTTTTACCCAGGACAAGGAACTGGTTTGCCGTCATTCTCAGTGTGATTTACATACGACGACCAATATCCTTGAAACCGAACTGGCCGCGCGCTGCTCCGAGCCATTTCAGCCAGCGGTCTATGATGAAAACGGCAAACTGATCAGCGCAGCGACTGCAAAATGCTGCACCAGCGACATCACCTTGGCAGAATTCAAATCGTTAAAAGGAAAAATGGATGCCTTTGATCCTTCTGCAACAACGGTAAGTGATTTCATGAAAGGTACGGCAGAATGGAGAACAGATTTGTACGCTAGCCGCGGCACTTTGTTAACCCATAAAGAAAGCATTCGATTATTTAATAAGCTAGGGGTGAAAATGACTCCTGAGCTTAAATCTCCGGATGTTCCTATGCCGTTTAACGGCTTCTCTCAGCAAGATTATGCTCAGAAATTGATAGACGAGTATAAACAAGCCGGTATTCCAGCTTCCAAGGTTTGGGCACAATCATTTGATATTAAGGATGTTCTATACTGGATTCAAAATGAGCCCAAGTTTGGAACCCAAGCTGTTTATCTCGATGGCCGTTATGAAGATCCAGCATTCGATCATCGCAACCCTGCGACCTGGTCACCGTCAATGGAGCAACTCGTATCCGAAGGTGTACAAATTATTGCCCCTCCAATGTGGATGTTATTGGAAGCTGAAGATGGCAATATCGTGCCTTCACTCTACGCAAATAAAGCTAAAAAAGCAGGTTTGGATATTATTGCCTGGACGTTCGAGCGCTCTGGCCCGTTAGCTACAGGAGGAGGATTCTATTATCAAACATTGAACGGTGAAAACCCGGATCCCAATCATCCTGTAGACATTGTCATCAACAATGATGGCGATATGTACAATGCTTTGCATGTGCTGGCCAAAGAGGTAGGTATTTTAGGGATATTTTCTGATTGGCCGGCAACCGTAACGTATTATGCTAATTGTATGAATCTGAAATAAAGGCCAGTCTCTCAATCGAATGCTTCCACGTTAAAACCGATGAAGCATTTGATGAATACTACAAACGCCTGTTGATAATAACACTGGGGTTTGTAGTATCGGATCACCGTTTGCCTTAAAACTTACAGTAACTGATTCGCCAAATTAGCCAGATTGGATCGCTCACCCTTCTCCAACCGCACATGGGCATAAATATCATGGTGTTTGATTTTATCGATGAGATACGACAATCCATTGCTCTGTGAATCCAGGTAAGGCGTATCTATTTGATAGATATCGCCGGTAAAGATGATTTTGGTATTTTCACCTGCGCGCGTGATGATAGTTTTGACTTCATGCGGTGTCAGGTTCTGCGCTTCGTCTACAATAAAAAAGACATTTGAAATGCTGCGTCCGCGGATATAGGCCAGCGGAGTAATTTTCAGTTTTTCCTGCTCGACCGCATCAGTAATCTTTTTATACTCTTTGTCTTTTTCATTGAACTGGCTTTTAATGAATTTCAGATTATCCCACAGGGGCTCCATGTAGGGATTGAGCTTCGAATTAATGTCGCCCGGCAAAAAACCGATGTCTTTATTACTCAATGGCACAACCGGGCGCGCCAGATAGATTTGCTTGAAATGTCTTTTCTGATCAAGCGCACCGGCCAGCGCCAGCAATGTTTTACCTGTTCCTGCAACGCCTTGCAAAGTCACGAGCTTTATCTGCGGATTAGTGATCGCATGCAAAGCAAACACCTGCTCGGCATTTCTTGGTGTAATCCGGTAGGCGGATTTCTTTTCTATGCGTTCTATTCTCTGCGTCACAGGATTATAAAACACCAACACAGAAGTTCGCGTATTCTTCAGGATGAAGTAATGATTGGGAATAGGGTCTTGAATACCAACCTCTTCCGGCATACAAAAATTATTGGTATAAATCCTGTCAATGACTTCTTTAGTCAATCCACCGATTACTGTCTTGCCGGTATACAGGGATTCAAGATCTTTGATCTTCCCGGTTTTGAAATCTTCTGCTGCAATATTAAGCGACTTTGCCTTGAGTCGTAGATTGATATCCTTGGTTACCAGGATAATCTTGTTTTTTGGATATTCCTCGCTTAGCGAAATGACTGCATTCAGAATGCGGTGATCAGCGCTGTTTTCTCCAAATATTTGGGTGGCATCCACTCCGTTAGTTTGCTCCTGCATCACTACCCTAAATCGACCATGATTGGGTTGGTCGATTGGAATCCAATTTTGCAATGAATGATC
>CADEDO010000082.1 GCA_902826115.1 uncultured Nitrosomonas sp. | reverse complement strand
ATTTCGCGATTGTCACGTTTAAAGCTGCCCACTTGCAGATTGACATTGGCATGTGTGAGCGCCTGAGTGATTTCAGCCAAAGTGATTCCCTGTGTGGTCAATCGTGACGGATCGGCATAAACCGAAACCCGGCGTTGCTCACCGCCAACCACCCAACTCTTGCCGACATCGCGAACGCTTCTCAGGGAAACGATCAATTCGTCGGCAATGCGCCGTAATGCCATGGAATCATCATTATTTTGTGCCGACAATGTCATCAACACGATAGGAACGTTATCGATTTCAACAGGAGTTACTTTCCACTGAGTGACTCCAGAGGGAATAATGTCTTGATTGGCCAGGATCTTGTCCCAGGTCTTGATCAAACTATTGTCGAAATTCTCACCCACAAAATATCGGACAGTGACCACTGCTGCGCCGGGCTTGGAGACGGAATATACATATTCGACTCCTTGAATTTGCTTGAGTAGAACTTCCAATGGTGTAACCGCCAGTTTCTCAACTTCTTCACTTGAAGCGCCCGGATATTCAATCAGCACATCCATAACAGGCACTACGATCTGTGGATCTTCTTCCCGTGGGGTCAGGATGAGCGCTACGGCACCAGCCAGTAGCGAAATAATTAAAAACAGAATGGAGAGCTGAGAAGTGGTGAAAACCTTGACAATCTTTGTCGTCAAACTAGCGTGGGAGTTATGCTCTTGCGGGGCGCTCATTATTGCGCCTGCTGCTGTGGATGGGTGATGATCGTCTCACCAGCACGTAAACCGGAGATCACTTCAATCTGGTCGCCAAAGGTTTTGGCTGTTCTGATATGGCGCATCTGCGTCCGGCCTTCCGACCATATCTGCACGACTTCCAGTTGACCGATGTGTTGAATCGCACTGGCGGGAATCAATAAGGCTTCATGCTGATCACAGGCCTGTTCTAACCAGCCAAAATACCCGGGCTTTAAGCCTACTATGGCGGGTAGTGAAATCTTGATTAACTGAGTGTGGGTTTGCGAGTCAATTTCCGGGCTGATTTCGTTAATCTGACCAGCGATTTTTTGATTGAGGGTATCAATGTGTACCGTGACGTCCATGCCAATGTGATAAGAATCGGCGCAACTGCTGGGGACATCAACTTCCAGTCTTAATCCTTTGGCAAGTTGCATGCTGACTATGGGCACGCCGGGCAATCCCATATCACCGGGTTGTTGCAGGCGTTTAACCACGATACCGTCAAAAGGGGCTAACAATAATGTGTCGGCAAGATGAGTTCTGACTTCACGAACAGTGCTTGTTGCCTGATTAACCCGAGCTTGGGCGGCTTTTGCCCGAGCGATTACGGCATCGAAATTTTCGCGTGTCGCCGCCTCTTTACTGTACAAACTGCGGATACGTCCTTCATCCGCTTGGGCGCGATTGGCTTCGGCGGTTGCTTCCGCCAGCGCAGCCAGCGCTATTTGTTCCTGCGCTTTAATATCACGTTCATCCAGACGTGCAATGAGATCACCGCGTTTAACTGTATCGCCGGCATTAACCTTAATCTCGAGGATTCGCGCAGTCATTTTCGGTGCGATACTGGCAACGGTTTTTGATTTTACCGTCCCTGGCCAAGCCATTTTATTGTCAATCAGTTTTTTGATCACAGTAGTCGTGTTGTGCATGGACGGATCTGGCTTGTTAACTTGCGGACTCAGTCCTGGCGATACTTTACTGACAAAAGTCCCTTGCATATACAGCAGCAAAAGAATCAGGACTAAAACCACGGCAATCAGTGCGGTGATTCTTTTGATGTGCGTGCGTTGAGTGTGTGGCATGAGAATCCCTTTATTTCCAATCGCCGATTGCTTTCTTTAATGCAGTTTCAGCGTTCAAAGCGTCGTAATGGGCTGCGATAGAATTGGATTGCGCTTTGTTTTTGGCAACCTCAGATTCTATGTAGCGGGTAACGGTAACCATGCCGGCGCGTCTTTCTTCATTGACCAATCGGAGAGCCTCATCAGCCGCTCGTACGGATGCCTCGGTAACGCGCAATCGGGCCAAAGCCTCTTCAAGCTTTAGAAAGGCGATTTTTACTTCTTGCTCAATGGCCAGTCTGGTTTTGCGCTCTGTTTCGCGCACTTCTGCCAATTTTCGTTCGGCAGCGCTGATGCGTTGTTTGGTATTGAATCCTGAAAACAGATTCATTTCGACGGCAACACCGACGGTTACATTGTCTCTCTGACCGGAAAATCCCGGGTGTTGGCTATTTTGACCGTAGCTGACGAAAGCATCCGCTTTCGGCAAATAAGCCCCTCGCTCGATTTTTAACTGATGCTCCCTGATTTGCACTTGCTTGGCCGCTGCCTTGATTTCCGGGCGTTCCAACAAGGCAAGTGCAAGCAAATTGCTAAACGAGTCCGTTAGCTTGGGTTTGGTTAATATGGAGGAGGGCGATAAAATGGTAAACGCCTGATTGCTAGGCAGTCCCAATAAATTAGCAATACTGGTTTTGGATAGCTCAATACTATTGGCCGATCTGATTTCAGCATCCTGCGTTTCCGCCGATTTTACTTCCAGCGATAATACATCGGATTTAAGGGCGGTTCCCGCTTCGTATCTGAGTTTTGTTTGATTCAATTCACTGGTGATGGCGACAATCGAATCTTGTGCAACTTTCTGTGCTTCCAGTGCCGCCAGGTAGGTGTAATACGAGATCGTCACAGCCTCAATCAAGGCATTGTGCACTGATGAGCGTTCAAATTCAGCTGCGTCGATACCCAGCTCAGCGGCTTTGCTATGATGATAATCTTGTCCGCCTCGAAAGAGTGATAGTTTTCCTACGATTTCAGGGCGAAAGTTTTGCCGATAACCGGGATTGTTAATATCCTGAATGGAATTCGCATTAAAATCGCGTTGTGACAGGATCATGGAAAAAACCTGTGCCGGATTGTTGGAATGTTCATAGCTGGCTCTGGCGGTTATTTGCGGATAAAACGCGGACAGGGCGATGCCCAGTTGAGCTTCTGCATGACCGATGCGTTCAATGGCAATTTGCAAATCAGGATTGTTGGCCAGTGCGTGATCAACAGCCTGCTTCAATGTAAACGATAGGGGAGCTAATTTTTCCTGTGATGTTGGTGCGGTGACATTCTGGAAAGCATGATCCGCGCCTAGCGATAAGTTCGATAGCATCAGTATCGGTACAATGATCGATAAGAGACTAAGCGCCAGTTTGTCTTTGGTTGTCTTGAGCATATCTTTACGTATGTTAAACAGGCTGAGTATCGTCTCTGCTGCTTCCTAAATCATCACAGAGAATGGAAAAATCATCTGTTTCCATGTTGCCAATTGGCTTCGCCATCAGCAATACGGCACCCAGCAGAGTAGGGCGTTAGGTTATTAAAGCGGCACACCTCAATTATGCACAATCAGAAAGCGCTGCCCGGTTTTATACCTAATTTTTTAAGAATCATGGCCATCGGGCAAAATCCGCTAAATGCCGACTGCAACAAATTAGCCCCTACAAAGGCAGTAAACCATAGCCAGTTTTCAGAATGAAAATGTGCCAACAATAAACTGACCAGAATAAAACTGCCGGCAATTGCAAGTACTGCTCTATCAATAGTCATTTTATTCTCCTTTGTCTTTTATCCGGGTGACACCCAATAGCTTAAGTAATAATTTTTCATAATAAGGCTCACTAATGCCTTTGCGTATTTTATGCATGAAATATTTCTCGAAACCAATTTTAGCTAGATGCACCCATTTGCCTTCTGCCGACCAAGTCGTGTTGCGCGGTGGAATCTGCGGCATGGCCAGAAAGGCCACGCCGGTATCGCCGAAATCAGCTAAGCATAAAGCATTCCATGTTGCTTTGTGTGTCGGTTCTTTGCCATTCAATTCATCGGCAATATTATGCGCGGTGGCGCTTACCATCGATTCGATCATATAGCCTGTTTTGGGTGCTCCAACGGGCAGTGGCGTTTTTTCAATGGGCGGTATGGCAATGCAAACACCGACGGAATAGATGTTTTTGAAGGTTTTATTTCGCTGATATTCATCCACCAAAACAAAGCCGCGCGCATTCACCAGACCTTCCGCATTGACATGACGCACTGCATCAACACCCGTAAAAGCGGGCAGCAGCATTGAGTGCTTAAAGGGTAATTCATGTTTTTTCTTATCTTTGCCATCTTCATCCACTTCAGTGACAAAGATCAGGCCAGGCTCAATTTTGTCGATCTTGGCATTCGTTATCCATTTGATGGTCTTGTCGCGCAAAGCGCTTTCCAGCAGGCCTTTGGTGTCGCCAACCCCACCTAAGCCCAAATGGCCGATATAAGGTTCCGAGGTCACGAAAGTCATGGGTACTTTATCGCGGATTTTCCGGTTGCGTAATTCCGTCTCAAGAATCATCAAGTATTCATAGGCAGGGCCGAAACAGGAGGCTCCCTGAACCGCGCCGACGACAATCGGGCCAGGGTTTTGCATAAATTTATCGAGATCTTCCGCGGCGATGGCGGCGTGATCAACATGACAGACAGATGAGGTGTAGCCATCCGGGCCCAGGCCGGGAATTTCATCGAATGCCAGACGCGGACCAGTGGCAATGACCAGAAAATCGTAGGCAACGGTTGAGTTATCAGCTAATTGAATTTGATTATTTACCGGGTCAATGTTTGTAGCTGCTTTTTGAATGAACTCGATGTCATTCTTTTTCATCACTGGCGCTAATTCAATTTTCAAATCTTCTGGTTTGCGCCACTTGGGAGGAACCCAGGGGTTTGATGGGACAAAATGAAAAGTGGGCGTATCGGAAATGACAGTGACATCGTGCTTTTTTCCGACCATTTCTTTCATCTCGAAAGCCATGGGGACGCCGCCAATACCTGCACCTAAAATTACAATACGAGCCATGCTAGTCTCCTTATTGAACAGTCATTATTTGCCGGTTTCGCCGCACACATCGACACATGGCTTTAGCTGAATGAGAGCATGCGAGCAAGCGTTAGTGTCGACAATGCACTGCCATTCGATGATTTAACTCAACAATTCATTCATCTCCGTTACTGTGTTGTATTTTTTGCAAGTGCTTCGGTTAGAAGCTGATGAATTTCGCATCCGATCGGGAGGTATGTTGATGCAGGTCGTTCATTCCTCCAAAAACAGCATTATGTACCAGCATATTTTCACTGATGGAACGCACCTCAGCGCAAGGCTTACAGACGAGCACCGTGGCATTCGGATTGGAAAACACCTCGGCAAATTTTGCTGGCGGGCCGAAAGGGATCATTTTTTGATGCGTGCCATCGACAGCAATGGTAACTGCATCATGAAACAACATCAGCAGCACGGTATCCCCTGCTTGCAGGGCAGTAGCAGCAAAAACGAATGGCAATGCAGCCCGTGTCACATCGGTCGGGCCCCAAGTCGCAGAAATGACGTAATGCATTGAATCTCCTCATTTAACTAGAGTCTTTAAGTAAAGAAATCATTTTTCAGCGCAAACCAGTGTGATTTTAGTGAGAGCTTGCGCGCTAAAAGCATGTTTTAAGGCGTTTTTATCTGGTTTGTGATGACCGTCTTCGTGTCATTCAAGAGAAAAGCCTACTAAATTTCCCATACCTTGGTTCTTGAACTGCGGCTAATTAATTCATTGTATACCTAACTTACGTTTCTGACACTTTCTATACAAGATAGATTACTGAGAAGCTACGCTATGACTATGGCAGTATTATGCAAAATATAATTGAGCTAAGAATAAGCTTTGATTCCTCGAAAGGATCATTTAGAAATAGTAATAGGTAAACCGAGAGATTTTGCATCAGTAACCGTCAACCGGAATAAGATATAAAGTAATTGGAATGCATTGAGATTCCAGTGAGAATACGATCCTGTTGTATCTACCGCATAATACTTCCCATGCAAATAAGTCGACAAGCTAACATCTGCAGGGAGTTTATCCGCGATGATGAGTCCCAAGGTATGGCTGGGATTTTCATCTCTGGCAATGGGCGGGGTACGTGGATCTTTCTCGACGTAGTACTCTGCTTCTTCACCCAGAGAATGGGCGATAAAATTGAGAATGGTATGGAAGCTTCTTAACCGGAAAGTGCCTCTGATTGGCCATTCCCCTCCGGGATAACCTGGCCTGATATCAAAGGCGACATCGTTTTCGATCCAGGGATTGATTAAGTCATATAACTCTGCCCGCTCCTCGCAGCAGAGTATATCAGGGTCATAATTGGTAATAAGAATAGGCCCCAGCAATTGCTTGCTAAGCGTATATGTGCCCTTATGTTGGTCGTGGCTTACAGTAAAATCTTTTTCAATAGCCTGGAACAGTCCTTCCGCCGAAATCGCGCCCACAGGAATCGTCCAGTTGCGCTCATGTGTCAATGGTTCAGCATACAACTGTTTCTGATCCTGAATGGCCGAAAGATGAAGCACAATGCGCCGGAACATCTCGTAACCAACTTGGTCCGATGGGCTATTATGATAAGTGGTTTGGTGCAAATGCGTGCGTTGTCGGTTGCGGAGACGATGCTTCTGCTCTTCTGTTAGCTGAATGCCGGGAAGAAAGTGATTTTGATCATCCCACGCTATTGCATTCAGGGTATCGGGAAACATAGCGTGCTGTCTTGAGCGATGACGCAACTGATGCTGGTGGTCTTGCTCTCTAAGTTCCGAACGGTTGTGAGCGGCAGTATGCTGTTCAACATGATGCAAGCGCACTTCCTGTGCCATCATTCGCAACATAAGATCAACATCAAAGTGCTGACGAAGCAAAAGGGTCAACTTATGTTGACTGAATGGCGTCAAGAGTCGTTTGGTAAATTCTTCTCCGGCAATCGGATCAATGCTGAAAGTAGGATTCTCTGATACGCCAGCACCAAATATCGGCGCCAACAAACCACCGCTTTCTCCAGTCAATGCAGGAGTGGCGCCTGCATTGGCGCTAAAATTGAAAGTTGCCGCAATATTTGACACTCGGGTGAAATGCAACGGTTCATGATGCTTAGCGCGAACAATATTAATTAAAAGTTGCTTAGATTCTGCACGAATAGCAGCATCGTCATAAACTTCAACCGCCCGGTTTAGCACAATGGGTGACAAACAACCTGAAAGTGTTGATATGACAAATAAAAGAAGTAATACGCGCGCTAATCTTTTCATCAACAACTATTTCTGTGTTTGATTAGCATGTCATTCTATTTTGCCGAAAATTAATGAAAAATTATTACTTGGCATATCAATCTTTTCTTTTAACTCCAATCCGTGATTAGCAGCGGATTTTTTCAAATCGGCAATATCCTTTAATCCCCACTCCGGTACGCCAACAGAACTTAATGTGTCATGGAAGGTTTTATTGGAATCTGTCGAAAATTGCCCCTCAATCTGAAAAGGACCATATATCAATAAGAATCCATTATCTTTTAGTAGATGTTCAGCACATTTCATCATGCCGTCCGCAATTGAGATTGGTGCCACTTGAAAAATATTAATACAGAAAATAGCAGCAAAAGATTTCTCCGGGCCAGGATTAAACCAGGTTTTCGGGTCGGTCAAATCCAAATGAATAGGATCTGCGATATTGTTATTGCCGATATCGCCGGTTAATTTCTTAATGTTATCAAAAACTTCAATGTCTTTATCCGTCGGATGAAAATGCAGGTGCTCAAAATGCGGTGCAAAATAATTAATGTGCATACCGCTGCCACTAGCCATTTCCAAAACGCGCTCGGGATCTCTCGGCAGCTTGTCTTTTAATACGCCTAATATCGGCTCGCGATTTCGTCCACCTGCCCAAGCGACATATTCACTCAGTGGATGCGGATCTAATGGAGGTATTTCTTGTTTCATGCAGATTCCTTTGATGATTGATTCTTTGCTGGGCCAATTTCCCGTTCCTCTTAGGGAAAGCTGGTGACAACCAGTAGATTGAGAGATGCGGTTAATGCCTCGT
>CADEDO010000081.1 GCA_902826115.1 uncultured Nitrosomonas sp. | reverse complement strand
CCATCGACTGAACTTTCCATTCTGAAAATTTCGTGGATTTGGGCTTAGAACCCCAACAACGAATTTGCCACTAAATCCCGTGAAACTTTAGAGCCTTTTGTTTATTAGCACCCAGCGTAATGCCGGTATAGTCTGGATGCTGTATTTCTAACCACAAGGTGCGGCAACGCGCTTCAAGCCAACAGTTAAGTTCTTCGAATGAACTGAACTGCTGCTGTTTGGCCTCAGCCCAGATATGGCGGCGCATATCCTGAACATTCTTCTCGACAACGCCTTTCTCCCAGCCGGAAGCTACATTGCAGAAATCTGGATCAAACAGGTAATGTGCGGTCATGGCAAAGAAGCGCGTGTTCACCACGCGTCCATTGCCTTTGGAAACCTTATCCACGGCGGTCTTCATGTTATCGTAAATACCGCGTTTCGGGATGCCGACAAAAGCTGCGAATGCGCGGGTATGCGCATCAAACAACATCTCGTGGCTTTGTGATGGGTAACCCGACAGAGCATGAATGCACGGCTGGCGCATAGTTTGGTGTGTGCAGCTAACACTTTACGATGAATACCGCCGATCACTAGCCACTCCTCACTCCAGTCAAACTGAAATGCTTCACCAAATGCAAACTTGAGCGGCACATACGCAGTGCCTTTACTGCCTTGATTGCGCCAGTTCCGGATAAAGTCGCAAACAATCGTATAGCCACCAGTATAGCCTTCGTTCAAAATCGCTTTGAATAACATCTTCGCCGTGCGCCGATCCTTCTTCGGACGACGCGCATCCGCTTCCAGCGCCAATAACAGCCTGGGCTCAAACGGAGTCAATTTGCCTGATTTCTTTACTCTTTCATATTTAACAGCACTATCACCGGACGCTCTCAGCCACTTCTTTATCGTGTTTCGTGACAGACTTGTACGTCGCTGAATTTCATTAATCGACAGATGTTCACGATAATACATCCGCCGTATCTTTGCATACATAACCATAGTAATCACCTCTACTGTCTCCTGCCTAAAATTTAAGCAGAATACGTGAAATTACCTGGTCAATTTTCAACCGGTACAATCAGGCTTTTCTGGTCAATTTTCGACCGGCGTCAACAAGTATTTTGGGTGACAAAAAAGTGCAGGCCCAGAGAAATTCCGTTTTCGCGTGCCTGCCAATTCATCTCAAACCGGAATTCTTACTTGGCAGTGCATATCTGATTGCTGAATTTCTGAGTAAGCTCTAATTAAGAATTACACGATTGATTCTTTTCTACGACGTGCCATGAAACCCAATAAGCCTAAACCAGCCAATAACATTGCGTATGTTTCTGGTTCTGGAACAAGTGATGCAGTGCCGAAAAATACCGGATTATAGTTACCCGCATAATTAGCACTCCCACCAGTCCAATCATTATGGTAAGCGAACCAATCCACCGATAACGGGACACTCGCTGAGGTATCAAGTACCTTGAATCCACTTAATGACTCTCCATCCTGAATCATATCTGGAATAGACGTACCATAATTTAATGGAGTAATGTTAAACCCTATATAGCCACCATAATCTGCCCAATTTGATGGGGCTGAAATATAACTACCCCCGGGAAGATTAATGCCCACAAAATAAATATCTAAGTTATTTATTCCAAGGCCATTTGTAAATGTGAAATCCAACGTCCAATTGCCCGCTGAACCACTGGCAGTGTAGCTTGCAGAATCCCCAGCGGCAGCATGTGCTGCACCTGTTACAAACATAGCAGAAATCGCCATGGCAACCGATAGTTTCTTCATTGAAATCTTCGTTTTGTTAAACATCATTTCTCCATTTTTGGTAATTAAACTTGCAATTCCCTGTGGTTTTGCCACGGGATTGTTTATTGGAATTAAAGAAAGCCAGCACTGTAGGTTGGGATGACGACAGAAATCCCATGATAATGGTTGACCAACTTTCAGATCTGAAAATTGAATAGGTATTAAATCCAAATTAATTTACTTGCCATAATTTAGAAACTCACATAAATAACCTTGTTATTGTTGAGTGATTGCGGCATTGCCAGTTGGTTCTTGAATCCGCCTAGGTTATTACTACTTAGTAGTCAATTACTGAAAACAGATCTATCTTTCCACTTTTAATTTGTTCTAAAAGTTCACCTCTTTCAACCAATAATTCGTAGCTGTACATACAATTACGCCCATTTTTCTTCGAGCAATAGAACCCTCTATTATTTAGTTTTTGATAATACTATATACTATATTCTAGCGATGAATTGCTATCTTCTAGGGATAATGGAATACTATGAATATAGTAGAAAAATGTGTTTTGTCGTGACCAGTTTCTGGTTAATGATGGATTGAGTGTTTCTTTTTCGTTTCATCGGCAGCACCCAGATCCCATCTCCAGGATATCTAGTTGCTGGAATGCTTCGTAGGTATTCGC
Organism: uncultured Nitrosomonas sp.; assembly: GCA_902826115.1. GTDB lineage: Bacteria > Pseudomonadota > Gammaproteobacteria > Burkholderiales > Nitrosomonadaceae > Nitrosomonas. The sequence continues at coordinate 5,589 of CADEDO010000081.1, read as the reverse complement.
GCCTGGGATACCACTTGATGCTTTTGAGCACTTTCAATGTGGCTCTCTCTCATCACACTCGCCAACCTTCATAGGCAGGCCCTTGGCGGTCTGGTAGAGTACACATCGTGACATGGAATCAATCAGGCAGGAGTTCGGCTTCTGGGTTGAGAGTGAGCTGAAGTTTGCGCACAGTTTCTCCACTATCAGAGAAATAGTCAGAATCCACACTTAATAGATTTTCAATTTATTTGAGTTGAAGCGATTGACTCCATTCTATAATCGTATTCCGTCCCGCTTGCTTGGCTGCATAAAGGGCAAGATCAGCAGCTTCTATTAGATCTTCCGGGCGTTCAAAACGCATTCCCCCATCCATGTTTGCAGCGACACCAATCGACACAGTCACGGTAACAAAACGTTGGTTATCAAGTTTGTATCTAACTTCTGCAATACTGTTCTTTATCCGCGACAAGAGTTTTTCAGCCGAGGCAAGTGTAGAGCCAGGCAAGATAAGTATAAATTCTTCACCGCCGAAACGACTTAAAACATCATCTTGACGAATTTGACCATAAATCGCTCTCACGGCAGCGATGAGAACTGCGTCTCCTACCAGATGTCCGTGCGTATCATTGACATTCTTGAAGTGATCAAGATCAATTAGGGCGATGGTGAGTGGCAAACTGTGTTGCGCTGAGAGGATAAATTCCCGCTGAATAGCGTCATCAAAGTAGCTTCGATTGTGTGCCCCTGTGAGTCCATCCCGTTGTGATTTATCTTCCAGTTCTCGCATCTTAACCAGTGATTGCATCATCAGTAATTCTTTGGCCTGAGATAGGATTCCGGAAATATCTTTTGCGCGGTGGATGGTAATTTCAAATAACGCCTCAACCGGGCTCATTTCAGCGCCCATAATGTCAATGACTTCCACCAACGCTGCACTATCAAGACCCAACCAGGATTGTGCGGCTTCGGTTGCCGCAGCAATTCTTCCAGTTTCTCCTGGATTTAAAAAATAATCTGCAATATAACCAGATACGGCAACACAGCCTGATATGTCTGGCCCGATTTCCTTGGGCGCTGATTGACTATGACTTGCTATACATGTCATTGAAATATAGTCCGGAAGATGCCATAGCTTCAATAGCGCATATCCAAGTTCATCATGCCCAATACCAAATGCTGTGCGTTCAGCCTTGAGCAATGCATCATGATTAGGTGCAGTTGCAAAAACGGCTTCATATTCTTTCGGTACTATTGCGTCAAAAGCCAGGATGCCGACATCCTGCAACAGTCCGACAAGCAGCAAATCATCCGGTATTTTTAACCCCAATTTTTCTCCAAGCGCACGGCAGGCGAGTGCTGCGGCAATCGAACGGCGCCAGAAGTTCTTGCTATTAATGGCTTTATGATTATTACCCGATTGCTTTATTAACGAACTGACCAGTGAAAATGATAATGCGATGGTGACGACAGCATGCGTACCCAGTACGCAGACGGCTTGGCGTATATTGGTGGCAACGCGTCGTGATTTATACAAAGGTGAGTTTGCTAATTTAAGTATTTTTGCAGCAAGCGCTGGATCTAGTGAGACGTAATGACTAACTTTGCCAATATCAACGTGGGGATCATTGGCCAGTTCAATGATTTTAAGGGCGATTGTTGGGAGACTGGGCAAAGTATTGCAAAATAGCAATCGTTGTGTGAGATTGTCACGGTTGTTCATCATTACTTATGTCCTTCGCTCTAATTTGATCGGTATTTCGATTGAAATGAGATATTTGGATTTCGCTTTGTTAATCAGTTCACAAGTGGGGGGTTATTCTTGATGATCAGCATTGGTTGCGAATATACATTCGTGACTAAGCCTAGCCATAGAGCAGTCATTACTGGAAAACGGCATTTTTGCATGATCTGATTCCTCGTGCACACCCGCACGTTGATAAATTCAATAAATAAGGAATGCAGAAGGAGAATTTGAATTGGACAAACGGACCAGCTTGGAAAGGAAGAACCGGTCAAAATGCCTCCTGATTGCCCTCCGCAATACTGTAGTAATGTTGACTTCGGGCCGGTCTCCGGACTCATGAGCGGAATAAATTCCAGATCTGCGCCTTCCCATGTCAACACACAGTGGCATAATGCAGATGGTTAACTCAATTACCGTTGCGGGGGCAGTGCTGGCATTGCCTGAATCCAATCAGAACGCACCAGCTTCCCGTTTAACCTTCAATAAGGCACCTGAAGCAAGTATAGTGTAAGCTACAGAAATGGCTGTGGAATGTCAAGTGTGAGTCTCTTCCAATATGCTTGCTGAACGATCACACAGTTTCTAAGAAAGCAAAAGATCAAGAGCGCAATCATGCATCGTGCGTACAAGAACAGACCACTCTCGTCACGCCAGAAGCTGGCGAATCAATTGATCAGCAAAAAATGCTATATTGTCAACAGTATCTCGGCACAATCAAACGCCTATTTAGAATGGGACGTGCAACAGTGATTTGGAAATTTTTCTCTGTCACTACAGTATAATTTTCCCGGTTGTGCAGAGATTTTTTGATGAATGGCGTAATCAGGCTCGGCGTTGCTTGAAAGCAAAGCACTAGCCGCTCACGTTGCGTACAAATAGTAGGGCTTCATGCTGGGTTGTAAGTGGTAAATGTTTCGACCCTTTGGGTGCAAATTGCCAGTCGCCTTCTCGTAGCAAGGTATCACCCACAAACATATCACCATTCAGTAACAAATACTCTTCATCCTGTGCAAGGATTTCCGCAGAGTTCTGCCAAACAGCTTGTGGTTTCATGCGAATCATGGATGAGTGTGAATTGCCCTCGCACAATAATGATTTATGCCATATCCCGGGCGCTAGTGCCGACCACACACCTTCTTGTGCACGAATGGTTATGTGATCACGGCCTTTTCCAGGCAAAAATGCGGTCAATAAATCGCGCGCAACTTCTTTATTGTGTCCGATTGGAATTCCCCGTAGGTAAAGCAATGCGCCGATTGTTGAAGAAATTTGACCGTGGCGACTGCCGGAGTGCGCCAAATGGTAGTCGCCTGCATGGACGGTTAACTCATCCAGATCAGCTGAACCGTGAAGCACCACGCATTCTTCATTTTCATGATGGCGATGCATGGGTAAGGAGGCGCCCGGGGCTAAATCTAAAATAAAGGCCCGATGGTCTTTACTTAAAGTTTTTGCTCGTACTCCGGGGCGGATGTTACGCCAATGACCCTCATCATGGCGAACTGTGATTCGAGTCGACTCGGCAGCCAAACTATTTTGTACACGACTAAAGAGCCGTGCATGCATCCGTGCACGTTGCTGCAGATCAGGCTGTATCGGCGTGAGTCCTTCCGATAAAGCGGATTCAACAGCTTCTGCCTGTTGTTGATCTTCGGAATCGAGTGGATAACGTGTTTTCATGATGAAGTATTTTCAACTGAATATTTTACAAGAATATCTTGTAAGTACTTCAAGCCCCGGCGGATATGTGACTTGACTGTACCCAAGGCAATGCCCGTATAGGCAGTAATTTCTTCATGCGTCAATCCACGAAAAAATGCCAAAGCAATCAATTGCCTCTGTATTGGATCAAGCTGCAATAGCGCCTGATTAAGTTGCGTTTTTCTTTGTGTCGCTATCAGCAAATCTTGTGGGTCGCCTACACAGATAGGTTCAAGTATCAGCAATTCGGGTGCTTCGCATATTTCCGCAGCATCTTCTTGCCGTAAATAATCCAATGCCCGGCTTCGCGCTATTATCAATAACCACGCCATCACCGTACCACGCTGAGCATTGAAACAGCGTGCCGTGCGCCAGACTTGCCAATACACATCCTCAGTTACTTCCTCGGCTGCTTGTTTGTTCCGCGTAATACGTAAAGCCAGGCCATATACTCTAGATAATGTAGATTCATATAGACTTTCTAATGCCTGCTCATCATGTTGACCGATAGCAAGCACGTATGACTGCAAACGAACCTCATCGGCAGAGTGGTCTTGGTTATTGGCTGGATATTCCATTTCAAGCATTCGGTATCTATTGAATCTCCACTATGATCATAAAATAGTGATCACGCTGACAAAATGAATCAAGCTATAAAACATACTAAGCCCATCTTTATGACCTTCCTCAAGTTTTCAGTTACTCCCAGTCGACAATCAATCAATAGAACTGTCCGGTTTTGTGGCCAATAAATAATCCGCTTTATAAATTCATTGGATTCTCATTGCGTTATACGTTGTTTCATATCTTTCAGATGCACTTTTGATTCAACTGATACTATTTATTAATTTAAACATTAATATTCAGATGGTTGTCAATATATCAAGGATTCTGAGCATTTCTTGCATCCAATTTAAAGCGCTTCACGTAAAACAAGATGAATATTGATAAAAAGTAGTGCAAATGGAGACTGCTTGTTATCGATTTCAAACAGGCCAGTCAAAATTGATGAATGAACTGGTTCTAAAAACGATTTAAAACTTTACCAATCAGGAGAGAAAAAATGCATACAAACACAGTGCAATCATCAAAGGAATGGGTTAAATACCTTGCAATCGCCATGATCTGCAGTATCGTTTCTATAGATGGCATGACATCGGCCATAGCTGAGGGAGATCCAGTCATGGCAAAACCCACTCCTGTGATTCAAGAAGTACCCTTTGTCGTTAAAAGTGAAAGTGTTGCTTCTAGATTAGGCGGTTTCTTTGGTATTCATGCGTTCTTGAGAGATCGTGCACTTCCAGCGATTTTGGCTGATAGCGAATTGGCACCTTTCTTTGGTAATTTGTCAGAAACACCGTCAGACATCGCGAAATGCTTTGCAATGCGACTCGATCATGAACTCGGTGGTTCATCGACTAAAAGTGGAACACATCTAGAGTCGATGCATCGCTGCAGAAAAACGATGAAAGCTATCCACAAAGGCCGCAATATACCCGATTCTGCTATCACGAAATTTATTCAAATTGTCGAAGAACAGGCTGCGATGGTTGGAGTTAGTCCCTACGATATCAAAGCTGTTGCAGCCGTATTAGAACGCAATCGTGCTGGTATCCGAAACAAATAGTTTACATAAAGATTCCTTCAGGCTGACTACTCGGCCGCAAGCAACCGAGTTTACGCTAGCCTGATTGACCTCCGGTCAAACGGAATTTTTATTATCAATCGGGATGCTGCTTATACCGGTAGCAGAATAATAGTTAAATCGGGCATATCTGACTTCACCTGCCCGATTTTTTCTTTAAAATGATGATGATCATCATCATTCCCAAAAATATTATCCAATAACCAATTTATAGTGAACATCCAGTAAATCCTGCTTTTCCTTCATTGACGATTCATCATTCAAAATGAACAGTCAAAATTGTTGTATTCATTGCGTAGGAATAAGTTTACAATACATTTTTGAGCTTAAGGATTAGAAGGTTACCAAGGTAATTTGTGTGATTCTGATAATGCAGATATGACGTGAATTGCCTTAACCGGTTGGATTTTTCTTGTTTGTGAGAAGATGCTCGATCAGTATCTCAGCCATACCACTCATTTAATCCGTGCTTATCCGGTTAACTCCCAAGGTAGCTAGATGTAGTAGTGGGCCGTGA
>CADEDO010000080.1 GCA_902826115.1 uncultured Nitrosomonas sp. | reverse complement strand
CCACGACCCCTTGGTTCGTAGCCAAGTACTCTATCCAACTGAGCTACGGGCGCTCTATACAATCTAATTACTTCCAGCTTTAACCAACCGGGAGATTATATCAGATTGAAGCAATTGCGGGGTCCGAACTTATGCTTTTGTTGCTATATTCGATGCCTTCAAACTGTAATCGACTAAGCCGATTGTCGCTCTACAAATAATCACAATTTCTTTTGCGGTGGCGATAATGGTGTATTTAGCGAGTCTTGTCAAGAATAAGCTACATTAATTGTCAGTCCTGATGCTTATACATCTTCTTCCGGTTCTGGATCCTCTTTCTTAGTTGTTATTTGAACAGAGATATTTTTTGCGGTATCAAGATTGCCAGGTATTTTTGGTGTTGTGCAATTGACATCAGCATTTTGCGCACGATGGCGCAGGGCGTGATCCATTAATACCAAAGCGAGCATGGATTCGACAATGGGAGTGGCACGTATACCGACGCAAGGATCATGTCGACCGTGAGTCTCAACGATGACCGGCGTGCCATTTTTATCAATCGAGCGCCGTCCCAGGCGAATACTGGATGTGGGTTTGATGGCGACATTAACCGTGATATTTTGTCCGGTAGAAATGCCGCCTAGTATGCCTCCAGCATTATTACTGAGAAAACCACCCGGAGTCATTTCATCCGAATGCTCCGTGCCTTTTTGCGACACGCTGGCAAAGCCGGCGCCAATTTCCACACCTTTTACTGCATTGATATTCATCATGGCATAAGCTATTTCTGCATCCAGTCGATCATAAACGGGTTCGCCCCAGCCAACTGGTACGCCTTCTGCGATCACACTGATCTTGGCACCCACAGAATCTCCTGATTTACGCAACTGATCCATAAATTTTTCCAGTTGGTCGGCATAGCTGTTATCGGCGACAAAAAACGGATTTTGTTTCACGTCATCCCATTGTTTAAAAGGAATCTCAATAGTGCCCAATTGCGCCATATAGCCGCGAATGACGATATTAAATTTTTCATGTAACCATTTTTTGGCGATAGCACCGGCTGCAACCCTAACGGCTGTTTCACGAGCAGACGAACGCCCACCGCCACGATAATCACGGATTCCGTATTTTTGCCAATACGTATAATCTGCGTGACCAGGGCGAAAAACATCCATTATCTTGCTGTAATCCTTGCTGCGTTGATCTTCATTACGAATCAATAAAGCAATCGGAGTGCCGGTTGTTTTACCTTCAAATACTCCGGATAAGATTTCTACCGTATCGGATTCGCGTCGTTGGGTGACATGACGTGAAGTTCCCGGTTTGCGACGATCCAATTCCTGCTGGATATCCTCAGTGGTCAATCCCAACCCAGGTGGACAGCCATCGACGACGCAACCAATTGCAGGGCCATGAGATTCACCAAAAGAGGTGACGCTGAAAAGCTTGCCAAATGTATTACCAGACATTCTATTATTCTCTTAAAACTGTTTGCATGAGTCTATCATACGTGTCCCGAGTTTTCTGAATCGATATGTATGAAATGGGTGATGAACCCTTCAAAGCGCGGGTATTTTATCTAATAAGCGTAATCAGCAGCTTTATGAATGAGTTGAGGAATATCAACAATGAAATTCTTTCATCGTGTTATACCTGCAGGTAAAATGCAGTTTGTTGCCCAGGGGCGTAAATTTTAAAAGTATATTGATTGTCTGAGTGATGCGAAGAAAATCAAAAGTATGTAAATCCTTAGAATACTCGAATACGCATAGACCTGCAGTGAATAAAATTAATCAAAATTTGGAGTTTGCATGAATACACCACGAGTAAAAGAATTTCTTATCAGTCTGCAAAATAGTATTGTCAAGGGAATTGAGCAGGTCGACGGCAAAGCGTTCAAGCGCGACCAGTGGGATCGGCCGGAAGGTGGTGGCGGAATGAGTAGCGTGATTGAAGAAGGTAACGTTCTAGAGCGCGGTGGCGTTAATTTCTCGCATGTGTATGGCGCGGGATTGCCTGCATCGGCGACTGCTGCACGCCCTGAATTAGCTGGCCGTTCATTTGAAGCCATGGGGGTATCTTTGGTTTTGCATCCGCGAAATCCCTATGCGCCGACCGTGCATATGAATGTGCGTTTCTTTGAGGCACGCAAAGAAGGCGCTGAACCTGTTTGGTGGTTTGGTGGTGGTATGGATTTAACGCCTTATTATGGATATGCAGAAGATGCCATGCATTTTCATCAAACCTGTAAGGATGCATTGCAACCGTTTGGAGATGATTACTATCTCCGGTTAAAGAAATGGTGTGACGAATATTTCTATCTCAAGCATCGCAAAGAACCCCGTGGAGTAGGCGGTATTTTCTTTGATGATTTGAATCAACCTGATTTCGAGACTTGCTTTAATCTTACCAAGAATGTTGGCGAGCATTTTTTGACCGCTTACCGTCCTATTCTGGAAAAACGCCATGATACGCCGTACGGTGAACGTGAACGGGATTTTCAGGCATATCGGCGTGGTCGTTATGTTGAATTTAATTTGGTATGGGATCGTGGCACATTGTTTGGTTTGCAGACGGGCGGACGTACCGAATCGATATTGATGTCATTACCGCCCATTGTCAAATGGCGCTATGACTGGAAACCGGAAGCAGGCAGTGCGGAAGACAAGCTTTATACTGATTTTCTGATTGGCAAGGATTGGGTGTAATTCATCCAGTAATGATTAAAGCAGTAGCCAACACAGAAAAATTGCTTGATCTCACCATCAGCAAGACCAATTAACAATGACTCATCATTCGCAATGGAGAATTAATTAATGGATAGGAATCAGTGAAAAAATTATCACTCAATGCGCAAATTCTACTCGGTACCGGTTCGGGTGTTGCATTAGGACTCTGGTTTGCCATGTTGGGGCAGGAGTCAAGTGTCACGCAAAACAGCTTATATGTTGCAAAGCTAATCGGTACATTATTCATTGATTTATTGCGCATGGTGATGATTCCACTGGTTTTCACATCGATTGTGGTTGGAGTGGCCAATTTGCGCCTGCATCAACAGATGAATCGTGTCTGGCAAGGAACGCTGGTTTTTTTTGCTTCGACGATGGCGCTGGCTGTTTTGTTGGGCTTGACTGCTGCCAATTTGTTTCAGCCAGGCAGCGGATTGCAAATCGCAATGTTCCAGGATGCAATGCAAAGTTTTCAGGTAACGCAAATGTCGTTACCGGATTTCTTTGCTCATTTTATGCATTCACTGTTTCAAAATCCAATGACAGCATTGGCGCAAGGTAACGTGTTGGCTGTGGTGATTTTTGCTCTGTTGCTCGGGATTGCCTTGGTAGTTGGTGGCGAGCGATATCGCAATATTTTGGTGTTAATGCAGGAATTTCTGGAATTGATATTGATGTTGGTCGGCTGGATCATGCGACTGGCGCCATTCGGTATCATGGCATTATTGTTGCAATTGGTGGCTACCCAAGACACTGGTTTGTTATCCACTTTGTTCAAATTTGTGGTGGTTGTGTTGGGCATTACCTTGCTGCATGGCGTTGTGTTGTTGCCACTGATTCTTTATCTGATTACAGGCATGTCGCCGCTTAAATTCTGGTTAGGAGCGCGCGAAGCGCTTATTACAGCTTTTGCCACCAGTTCTAGCGCTGCAACGATGCCTATTACATTGCGCTGCGCTGAGCAACATTTGCATGTCAAGCGCGATATTGCAGGTTTTGTCATTCCATTGGGTACCACCATGAATATGGATGGAACCGCCTTGTATGAGGCGGTTGCAGCGTTGTTCATCGCCAATCTGGTGGGTGTTGAGCTTGATTTGTCACAGCAGATGGTTGTGTTTGTTACCGCTATGCTGGCAGCCCTTGGTGCGCCCGGTATTCCTAGTGCCGGTATGGTGACGATGGTCATGGTGTTGCAATCTGTTGGCTTGCCTGCAGAAGCGATAGCCATTTTGCTGCCGATTGATCGAATACTCGATACCGTCCGTACTACGGTAAACGTGGAAGGGGACCTAGTAGGAAGTTTGGTGGTGCAAAAATGGGCGAGCCAAGATAGATAAATTTGATAGATTTATTGATCTTATTCGCTAAATCAAATCGTTGTCACGAAAGCGCTGTTGAATCTCCAGTATTTTCTCAGCGCTATTGATTAATGCTTCAACACAATCACGGTCCAGTTTGGAATTGGCCATTTGCCGCAGCATGGTGAAAGCATCTTCATTGCTCCATGCCGCTTTATAAGAGCGGCGCGACGTCAGTGCATCAAACACATCGGCCACGGCACTAATGCGAGCTTCTATCGGAATCTCATCGCCTTTCAGTCCCTTAGGGTAGCCGCTGCCATCAATCGCTTCATGATGATATTCCGCGATATTTCGCAGGATATTGGCATGTCCAAATGTTCCCAGACTGAAATCTTCAAGCACCGAATCAATAATTTCACGGCCTTTTTCCGGATGAGTTTTCATCACATCGAATTCTGCAGTGTTCAGTTTGCTGGGTTTACGCAAAATATTATCCGGAATGCCAATTTTGCCAACGTCATGCATCGGTGAGAATAAGAAGATATGTTCAATTTGCTCGTCTGTAATGTGATAACTGGGTGATAGTTCGCGGGCAATGAGTCGAGCATAATGTGCTGTGCGATCAATATGGGAGCCGGTTTCAAGATCACGATAGTGCGTCATATTGCGCGCTGCCCGCACAGCAGCAAGCAAGGTGCGTATCGCGGTCAATTCATTGATGACCATTAGTGCGATTAAATGACCATAGATATCAATCTGGCGCAATATTTGAGGTGCAAATGGATGTTCTTCCAATGAGTTGAAAAATAGAAAACCAATGAAAGTACCGCTTTGATAAAGCGGCATGGTGTAGCTGGATTTGTAGCCTTTGGCCGCTACCCGCTTGGTATGTTCGTGTTTTCCGTGAGAAAAAATATCGAGATTCTGGACCAGACGCGGACGACGGTGCTCAATGATGGTGCGTAATGAAGGCGCAGAGCTGAGCGGAGCTTCGTAGGTGGTTATCGGACTGTCATTTCCTTCTGTGCTATGCGTATAGGTTTTGAGCATTTCTGTTTTTTCATCAAACAAAGCGATGGCTACGCGATCAATAAATGGAAAATCTTCACGAATCACTTGATGCAGAAACTCCAGTTTGTCAGTAAGCGGCAAGTTTTCATGCAGATTGGCCAGTGTGTCCTGATGAGTAAAAAGATCTTCGTCCTGTTGCATAAATTCCTTCCAGCAAGCGATGTGAATTAAAAAATATGAATTATGTTGCTGTCGACAGTAATCCGTTTGATTAGCGTGCAGCATAACAGCCGATCGCGATTGCCTACAATGATTCTGTCAATATTTTTCTGAACTATTCATAACTGTAACTTTGATTTTGAGATTTGAAGCGCGGTAGTTTCTAATTGTTTGAATGACAAAATTATTATGTGACAAATTGTCGCGCGGCAATTTGCCACATTCCCAAAAGAAATCTTTCTTTCTACAATTTGCTCAACGTGGTTATTTTAATTTTGACTGCATACTCAATACCACTAAAAACTACTCATTTTTAAATTACAGGAGGATGAGAAGCGTACATGAGCAGAGCGTGCGCTCCATAAAATCTATGAGAATACCGAAACGGCTTGAGCCATTGATTGAAGAAGGTTTGATTGATAGTGTCATTTGCCAATTGATGAGTGGCAAGGAAGCCATGATTTATATGGTGCGCTGTGGGGATCAAATTCGCTGTGCTAAAGTTTATAAAGAAAGTAACAGAAGAAATTTTCAACAGCGTTCTTGTTATATAGAAGGTCGCCATGTCAAAAACAGTCGACGTGCCAGAGCGATGGAAAAAGATAGTCGATATGGACATCTTGCACGCGAGGAGGCATGGCAAAGTACGGAAGTTGATATGTTATGTCGCTTAGGAATTGCTGGTGTGCGCGTGCCAAAGTTTTATAATTTCTTTGCCGGTGTGTTATTAATGGAACTAATTACGGATTCAGAGGGTAGCGTTGCTCCAAGATTAAGCGACTTAATACTGACTGCAAAGCAAGCACGCGAATATCATCGGATTTTGATCAAGCAAATTGTACAGATGCTTTGTGTTGGTATCGTTCATGGGGATTTGTCTCAATACAATGTGCTAGTTGATGATCGGGGTCCTGTGATTATTGATCTGCCTCAAGCTGTCAATGCAACTGATAATCATCAGGCGCGCAATATTATTAAACGGGATGTTGATAATTTAACGGCCTATTTTAGTCGATTTGCCCCTGAATTAGCTCAATCTGACTATGCCACCGAAATATGGTCGTATTATCAGCGTGGACGATTACCTCATGCTAATTTAACTGGAAATGTTAAGCAGCCGGATGAAAAACCAGTGAATGTTGGCAATATTCTGCAGATTATCGACTCAGTCGTCAGAAAAGAAATAGCATGGCAAAGACATAAACAAACCAAATGGGCCAATCATTTATCGCAATGCTAAATTAATTTAACACTATATCAAGCATTGCGACAGACTTTGATTAGCCTGTTTAGATAAGCTTGTGCTATAATCACTGCTCTGACGCGGGGTGGAGCAGTCTGGCAGCTCGTCGGGCTCATAACCCGAAGGTCGTAGGTTCAAATCCTGCCCCCGCAACCAAATAAATCAAGCACTTAAAGCGTAATTGCCTAAGTGCTTTTTTGTTGTATTTGCGACCTGTAAGGCCAGCGTAAGAAAAGACTGCGCAACAAAAAAACCGCCATTCAGCCGGGCCTGATAAAAGTTAAATGATCGATTGCGGTTGATTATGACGGCGCGCTACTTTCGCTTAATAATTTATCTAGTGATTACATCACTATCGATCCGCATCGAAAAAAGAGGCAGCAACCTGGAATGGCTGTCAATCTGACGATATCCGTAAACTATTTTCCTTCTAAATCACTGGAAACATGATCCGCTTTTAATGCCGTTTCGTTAATCTGCGGCGGTAGTCCCTGTTTGCTTTTTCATACTGCGATTCCTGGTTTTATTGTGCTTTTTTAATTCTCTCCAGCATATAAAGTACGTGTCTAATGGTTTTACTGATTAGAGAACAATGGTTTGTCTGATTAATAAACAATAGTTTCCCTAATATGTTCGTTATGAACACTACGATAAGATCGCTTCCATATTATCTTACTCGGAGTAATCAACATGAGCATCCATTTGGCAAAATATCTTATTGTTATCTTTATACTTTCTGTATTGGCCGCTTGTGTGCAATTTTACTTGGAGCTAATAATATAAACACGTGATTAGGAAAGTATCTTTTAATTGGGACCGCAGTAGATCAGGTTAAATTTGAATCCAAGATTTTAAAGTCCTTAATGCGAATAGTCTTTCGCTTTACAATTTTTCATAATCAGGGTGTTATAACTATATTGTCAATTGCATATGTAGATTATGTTGCATCTAACTTTATCAACCGAGAAATATTTGTTCTGATCTAAGTTCGCTATCGCACAGACTGTGTTTCGCAGCGCATATATTCTGATAAACAAGTGATGAGAAACATGATTTCATGTTCTGATCATCGCTTTAAATTAATTGTCAGGAGACAATCATGAATAAAGATCAAGTAAAAGGCCGTTTCGAAGAAACCAAAGGTAAAGTTAAGGAAGTTGCTGGCAAGATATTGAACGATGAAGCCATGGAAGCTGAAGGAAATATCCAGAAGAATGTCGGCAAGGCACAGGCAGGCTTAGGTGACGTCAAAGAAAACATTAAAGATATTAAAAAAAGCTTCTAGTAAAACGAGCACAGCGGTATAGCGAACCGAAGCAATCTGACTCGCTATACCGTTACATTCTAAATGTTTATCAATAACTTTTTACTGGAGATTGACGCATGAACATAAAAACTATTAATTTATACGCAAGTATTCTCATTATGACTTTTTGCTCGGTTAGTGCATTTGCAGCAGAAAATCATACAGAGCAAGCGATTAAGCACGCGGAGGCTGCCGCTAAATCTGCTGATGGAAAAACTATCGCCGAACATGCCGAAACAGCCAAAACCCACGCACAAACTGCTGACACACATCTGGATGCCGGCATTAAGAATCTGGATGAAGCTATCAAGCAGGGTAAGCTTGGAGCGACTGATTTAGCAAAGAAAGCTGCGGAAGAAGCCGTGACTCATTTAAAGAAAGCTGAGAAATAACCTAATTAGCTCAGGTATCACAACAAAAAACAGTGGGTAATCCCCACTGTTTTTTTATCTATTTCTGCAATGCG
>CADEDO010000079.1 GCA_902826115.1 uncultured Nitrosomonas sp. | reverse complement strand
CTACCTTTTGTTTATAGGCTTCTTTTGTACTCATAACATATCTCCTTTATTAATCGATTCAAGATTGGCGCCAAGTATTCTGGCATGGCTACTAAGCTCATTGCTCTAACCACCGGTTTGATTCTAACCACAGTATCCAATGGCGTATGTGCGATATCGTACATAGCGCAAATCTTCATTCACTGGTAACAATTCAGAGTTTGTTTTCCTACGGTAATGGGTTTTGCCGGAGTACATGTACGCGATCAGCATGAAACCTGTTCAACACAGGTCAATCTGTTCGCTACCGCACGGACTGTAGCTAGTTTTGAGTGAGATAATTTATGCTGATGCTGAGAACAGTACCGCATATTTTGGTGATGGTTGAATAAATTTCAATTGATTTTTATGAACAAAGTTCCCATAAAACAAGGAGTCTTAACATGATTGCAATTGTGCCTGATGTGATTTTTAGAACACGTGTTCGTGACGAAAGTATCGGCGGCGACAACCCGTTTCGCTGGCAGGATGTCAGCACCGACGACATTTTCGCAGGGAAAAAGATTGTTGTTTTGGCGCTTCCTGGCGCTTATACACCCACTTGCTCAAATAAGCATTTGCCTGGATATGATGCCAAATATCAGGAACTCATTGTTCAGGGCGTCGATGAAGTGTATTGCTTAAGTGTTAATGATGCCTTTGTCATGTATCAATGGAGCAAGCATCTGGATATCCGGCATGTAAAAATGCTGCCGGACGGAAATGGTGATTTTGCCAGAGCAATGGGCATGCTGGTGAAAAAAGAGAATTTTGGTTTTGGCAGCCGCTCGTGGCGCTATTCAATGGTTGTCGAGAATAAAGAAATTAGCAAATTATTTAGCGAACCCGGCAAAGTTGATAATTGCCCAGATGATCCATTTACTGTCAGTGATGTGGATACCATGCTGGCACATTTAAAACTTAGCAAATGAATCTGTAAAGTGCCGAATCCCATGTTCTTTATTTATCCATGAGAAACTCCAACGAATCAGTGTGATTATGATTTGGTTTGTGATTGGCGTAGGTTCTGGAAGCGTGCGGATAGCCATTGCAGAACAGTATTATTCAGATAGCACATGGTCAATGTGGGAATGCGTCAAAAAGAATGTGATCAGGCGGTTTGGTTCAGAAAAAAACGCAATGTTGACTGTTACTTTTTCCATAATCAGCCTCAGTCAATGAGGCTAAAAATTAAACAGGGAGTCGCTATGCTGAAAACCAATTATTTTAGTCGCCTAAAAAACGTTACTTCACTGCACATTACATCAGCCCTAAAAAAGCAGCAAGAAGGAAAAATAGGTTACATTCTATTGTGGCTCTTAGGAATCCCCATACCAATTTTGTTTGTTATCTTTCTGCTGCGTGGCTGCGACTAACTTGCTAGTCAGGAAAAAAGATCTTGCAATAGGTGCTGACAAGAGATGCGTTAGCAGGCTATGGTTCTTTTATCCTGATACTTAATGACAACCACGTGGAACTGTACATTTTTACTTGATTCAAGGAGATTGATATGCTCGTGACATTTACAACCGATACTCATGCCGACATAACGATGTTTGGAGACGTTGCCCTTGCCATGCTTAAAATGATGGGACATAGCAAGACTGTACCGGGTGCTATTTTGGCAGTAGATGTTCCTATGGCGTTGGATCGATTAACAACGGCCATAAGTACAGAACAGTCCCCATCGCCAGTAGATGATGATGTGGAGGATGAGGATGAAGAACTGATGGTCAGTATGGCTGATAGAGCTTTGCCTCTGATTGAGCTGCTGACTGCTGCAGCCAAGGCTGAGTGTAACGTGATGTGGAAATAAGCCTCATCGTTTCTTTTAGAAAAAACCTAAAATATCCGGTGCCGACAACTGCCTGCATGGTAAGACCTAAGAGTTGAAACAGTATTACGAGCATGACAGCAAGCCCTTTTGTACTATGTCGGGCGTAGATATTTTTTCTATCCAATCATCAGGAATCAGGGCAGGGATACTGATATGAGTCTGTACTCAAAAGACAATCCCGTTTCCCCACCACGGCAAAACAACAATTCCTGAAGAGTAGTTCATAATAACCTCACGAAATGACATTAGATAACTACTGAGAACTGCTATCGAATAAGGAGCTTAACAGAATAAATTACAAGCGTTGATTTGCAGTCATTGCTTAAAAACCAAGTGAAAGTTTTTCAACGCATCTTTAAAATACTAGGGAAGCACTGATTAATTCAACGAACGTGATGAAGGGCGAGGCGCACGGAACGCAACAACCGAGACATATCTATTAGATAGGCGAGGGAGTGAGTACCGCGCAACGAAGCAATTCGCTCGTGCAGTCAATTAATCAGCGCTTCCCTAGAAGTTTCGTTGATTTTGGAAAGTTGTTTTGTCGAAGGAGAAATGATGGCTATTACACTGAATCACACGATCGTACCTTGCTTTGATAATGTCGAGTCTGCCAAATTCTATTGCAAATTATTTGGCTTTGAAAATATCGGTGAATTTTCGCGTTTCATCGTAGTGCGTGTCAATGATACCTTGTGCCTTGATTTTGATAGCAGGGATAAGTTTGATTCAAATCACTATGCGTTCAAGGTTTCCGAGCAAGAATTCGATGAAATATTCGAACGCTTACAAGCCGGAAATATTCAATATGGCAGCGGACCGAGTGAAGCCAATAATGCGAAAATCAATCACAACTATGACGGACGCGGTGTTTATTTTCGTGACCCCAATGGACATTTGTTGGAGTTACTGACCGTTGATTATGTGATGCCTGCTCACTGACCATAGCCCACCGGAAGATCCGGCTTTACCTAAATTCTTGATCAACGTGTGGTAGCACACCGACCGATATGAAGATTCAGAGGATTATTAAGCTTCTAATTCAATTAAAAGGAATGCCATGATGATTCAAGGAAAAAATATAGCGATTACGTTGATTATCAGTGCGGCTTTGATAATAGCGAGTGCATCGGCAGTTGCTGAGCCGGCACAAATACTGAATAGAACGAATGATAAAGATGCCGTGCAGAAATTACAGTCCAATCCTGTTCCGAGCAATCCTGCTGGAGTCAGCCCAAACAATCCGGCTATGGTAAATCCAAGCGATCCCACTGGAGTGAACTCTAATATCCCTTCCGGATCGAAGCCGAATATTCCTTCTACAGGAAACTCAATACCTCCTTCAGGAATGAACCGTTAATCAGAATTTGTAACGCTTCCCATAAACTGAAGGGTTCATGGGGAGTGTGTCAACTATAGAAACAATCAGCGATACACAGCTTTCGCACGAAATCATTGTTAGTCACCGCACAGACGGCAATTCCCTAGTCCATTATGCTTGGATCCAATTAATGATTGGATCTAATCGATAGCGCATGGTGCCTTATCCATCGTCGATTTTGACTCGTAAAGGAATATCTTATGGAAAATCAACACGACAACGACAACACCAATTCCATTAACCTAGCGGTAGAATCGACAGTGATCGAGATTCGCAAGGGCCAAACTTCAGGTCGGCTTGATCGCGCTGAATTTAGTGTTCGGTTTCGTGCCACATTCGTTGATCCATCGTTCCGGAGTGAGGATGCATCCATCGCGCGACTTGAAGAAATCGCTTGGCAAGCCTACACCGATGGTCGCAAAGCCCCTTTCACACAACGGGCCGGTCCGGGATACGTCGATTCAGATTACAAATTGTCAGTCGAATGGATGGCCACAAAGCACCGTATCGAAGAAGCCCAACGGCTTTGGAAGGAACCTTCAACTCCGTCACGGGTGTTGCTAATCTGTGGTTCGGCACGCAACGATGGAACCTGCCCGGGCGAGATGTCCAAATCCTTCCGGCTTGCAAAAATTGTCCGAGAAACACTTGAACATACTGATATACAGGTTGATTTACTCGATCTTAGCCTGATTACCTCGGAATACGGTCGCAATATCTATCCATGCAAAGGTTGTGTGTCGACGGCCATGCCTTTGTGTCATTGGCCATGCAGTTGTTATCCCAATCACTCCCTTAATCAAAACAATGACTGGATGGCAGAAATTTATGAGCGCTGGGCTGCCGCTCACGCAGTGATCATCGTAACCCCAGTATATTGGTACCAGAGTCCCGGGCCTCTGAAACTGATGATAGATCGTATGGTCTGCGCCGATGGCGGCAATCCTGATCCTACTTCGACTTCGGGTAAGAATGCAGGCAAAGCGAAAGCACTCGAGATGGCTGGATGGGACTATCCACAGCACCTGGCCGGACGCGCCTATGGAGTGATCGTTCATGGTGATGTAGCTGGTATTGAAGGTGCACGCCGGTCATTATCCGATTGGCTCGATTGGATGGGTTTTATCGATGCCGGGGCTCAGGCACGATTGGATCGCTACATCGGATATTTCGAACCCTATGCGACCAGTCACGATGCCCTAGACAAGGATGTTGCGATGCAGGAAGAAACGCGCAATGTCGCACTTGCCGTGGCGAAAGCTGTCGTCGAGTTGCGTGCCGGGCGACTCCATTCAGTGCAGGCGAAACTGCCACGCCCACGACCCAAATAGATGGCAGAGATGTACTTGTGCTATCTCCGAGATCAACATACATCCAATCAGATACTTTGAGTATTTGAGCATTGAATGTGTGGTTGCGCACCGACCGGCTTGAATATATTGAGGATCATGCAATCTCCCAATTAATCTATTGTTAGGAGTAATTTCATGATGCAACTCAAAAATAGGGTGGTGGTGGTTTTTATCGGCACAGCTTTTTTGCTAGTGGTTACAGCAGCATTTGCTGATAAATCTCTGACGCAGAAGAAAATTGATAATAATGAGAATTTACCCAAACAATCACAACCTTCCGAAAATAAAAGCAATGAAAATATAGGCGGACAATTTTTCAATCCTAACGGAGTCGATCCTGCTAAAGTGCATCAAACCAATCCATCGGGAACTGTCAAGAAAAAAACTGGCGATCTGCGTTAATGATGGTGGTGATATTCAATCAAACTAGTCACTGTACTAACTTGTAATATGAGCTAGTACAGTTCAATTGTTCTATACGAAAGCACGAATGAACTTCGCAGGCTGATTTTTTCCACCCTCTCGCCAATCTCATGACCTGGGAAAACTAAGAATCCAATTGATCCCATTGCTTTTTTAGCATTTAATTAGCAAAAAAAAAGCCTCCGCTTTGCCATGCGGAGGCTTGCAGTGCAAAGACTAATTGGTCGCGTCTTTAACTGTTTCTTTTATTTCTTTGCCAGCGCCTTTGAGTTCATCACCGACATCTTCCGCTGCATCGCGCACTTTCTCGCCAGGGCGCCGATCGAGAATATCATTGGCATTATCCATTACCTTCTCCGAGCCTGTTTTATTTTGATCACAGGCAGATAACACCAAAATGATGGCGACAATTATGAGTGAGTAATATAGTTTCATTTGCTTTGCTCCAAGTTGAGTTTTCGTTATGTTTTACATCGATTCTGCATTTTCCATCACTTGTTTTTAATAGCTTACAAATTGAAGTTGGAGAGTACAGTTAAAAAATTGATTAATATGATATTTTTGCTACTTTGCTGGCACTACGATTATTTTCTCGTCGGACCGATCTGGAACCACGATAATCTTCTCACTACCTCCGGCTGGTCCTTGCGGCCCTTGTGGACCCGGTGTGTTTGAACCAAACGATAAGCAACCGCTCATGCCCACGCTCAATATCACCGCTGTAATTAATTTCAAGATTTCCATTTGATTCTCCTTTTTGATATAAACCCGACACCTGACAAAGCATAATTCATTGTTGCAATGGTGTATGTTCGCTATAGCACATAGCCAATTCAGCATGATTCACTTGTCATTCGATCTACTATTAAGGTATTTGAAATGTTCTGATTTTGGTCACTCACATCGTTGCCGCTGCAATAAAGTGCCGGAGATAAAATTACAGCGAACCTAGGTTCTCTCTCCAACCTCCGCATCCGTTTCTGACTAAAAGTGATAGTGAATTCCCACGCCGATATATTCCACTTTGTTTTTAAAAAACTGCCCGCTCGCAGAATGTCCGTCAAAATATTCCACCAGCACTTGAAGTTTCCTACCCAGTACTTGGAAATTCTCGAACTCAACACCTGCTCTGGCCGATATATCCGTACTCCAATTGTTTTCTTGGAAATTCTTGAAATCAGCTGCAAGAATTGGGCGCATAGACGCAAAATCTAAGCGCCACGGGCTTCGAAATTCAGCACCATATTGCACCATCCACACTTTTAGTGCTGATGGCTGTTTATGAAACAGCCCTCCTCCCCCTCCATATAGGCGCACGCCATAAGGAAACTCATAAGACAATCTCAGGTCCATGCCTTCGTAACTGAGATTGACGCGATCAAACGAGGCATTCTCCTTACGTAGCAGAAACTCATCGCCAAGATGGGAACTTTGATGATAAATGCGGCCAAAGGCTGAGAATTGTTTTGCTCTGATACTTGAATAAACTGAAGCAATAAAATCCGAATTCACCAGATCCGAAGATGAAGCATTGAGATTAAAATCACTAAAAACCCCAGCCTGAAGTCCGACTTCCCATTGTGCGATTGATTGTCCGAAATTCTTGCGGTAAATCGGTATCGTTTCACCAAAGCTAACGGAAGCAATACTTCTGCCATCAAAATTGTCATTCTGGAAATGGCGATAAGCAGCCGAGAAATGTGCCCAACGGGGATCTGCCAATAAGGGCTTGAACAAATGACCGGAAGGTAGCAATCCCGTTGGTAACAATGTTGGATAAGTTGTTGTTGCCACTGTATCGGAAAGTTGCTTGATAGGTTGTGGCGAAGTATTGACCATCGGCAACTGGCTGGCAGTTTCTGACACTCTAACCGCATTCACGCCAGGAATTGCCAATAGCATTTGCATAACTTTCGTTTGATCAGCAGTACCTAAACTGCCTGCCGGCAAAATAATAACGCCGTCCTGGACAGTCATTGCGGGAATATCCAGCATCAACTGATGCTTCAACACCCCCGTCGCATAACCTGCAATGTAAGTATCATTTTGAGCCGCGGCATGCGCTGCCGATGCAGTAACCAGCAGAATTGCCAATATCATGACCCATCGCGGGTAAGCCATTATTCTTCACTCGGAACATCTGCTTTTAAAGTCAACTCATTCTTTACAGATTTCACATGCTCCTGCTTGGTCGCCACTTCAATCGCCCTGTCGATACTTTCCTTGGAATCGAGCATACCGCTCAACTGCACTATGCCATTTACCGTAGTGACTTTAATTTGAAATACTTTAAGCAATGGGTCATCCAGAATCGCTTTCTTTACATGCATAGTAATCAAGGAATCATCGACATACTGATCACTGGTTGCAGTTTTTTCGCTGATCGATTTTTTAGCGTCATCCAGCTTTTTTTCTGCTTTTTCTTTCGTTTCCTCAATTTTCTGCTCAGCATTCTCAATCGAACGATCCAGATTCTTGCCTACTTTTTCTGCGGAACCTTCTTGTTGACAACCCGCCAATCCAAGCACAGCCGATAAACCAACAATTATCAGTATATTTTTTGCCGAACTTGTTTGTTTATATTCATTGATGGTTTTCATAGTTTTCCTTAAAGCGTTTTTAAATCAAGGGCACGTAACATTTCCTTTCACAAAACTGTCAGCGACATAAGCATTTTTCTATTGGATCCAAGCTTAATGCAGCCAGGATTCACTGCTTTTGAATACTAACGGGAAGCTGAAAGATGGTCTGTTCGGTATCGAACATAATGTTTTGTAATGCTCTGTAATCAGGTTTTCTCATCCGGCCATGAATAAAACCTCATCAGATATCCTCCATACACTTCGCTTCTATGTATGCTACCGAACAGATCACTATTGGTTTTGCGGCTACGATCACAACAGTAAGCACAGGATTAAACAATTATTTATTAAACCATCACAATTAACTGGAGATTGAATCATGAAACACTTTACTCAATTATTTTTGGCATCTTTATTGGCTGTGACCTTGCTGACCGTTACGGGTTGCGCGTCAACGAAAAGTCACGAGGGAACGGGTGAATATCTTGACGATACCGTTATTACCGCCAAGGTAAAAGCAGCCATATTGAAAGAACCTACACTGAGTTCCGCGGAGATCAACGTCGAAACTTTCAAAGGCATCGTTCAACTCAGCGGCTTTGTAAGATCTACTGCCAGTATTGGCAAAGCGATCGAAGTTGCGAGCAGTGTCGGCGGCGTAAAATCGGTCAAAAATAGCCTGCAACTCAAATAG
>CADEDO010000078.1 GCA_902826115.1 uncultured Nitrosomonas sp. | reverse complement strand
GATTTATCTGGGTTATTCAGCGAACGATCAAGACGAAGCGCATTGGAATCAGGCCAAGGAATTAATCATTCGTGCAAAGCCTTATTGGGCTGCCTTCAGTAACACCAGTTATATTCGGGAAATCGCCCTTGGTGATTTATGGGTCGTACATGGCTATTCAAACGATCTGTTTCAGGCATCGAACGATGCAAAAAGAACCGGACGCCATTTCGAGATCGATTATGCGATACCCAAGCAAGGCGCAGTAATGTCATTGGATAGCATGGTTTTGCATAAGAGTGGAAAACACGCGGATATTGCCCATCAGTTTATAAACTTTATGCTGGACGGAAAAAACTCTGCTGAATTAACCAATCTCATTGGATCCGGCAACCCTAACCAAGCAGCAAAGCAATTCATTCGACCGGAACTGATACAAAATGAAGTCATATTTCCTGATGAAAGCGCTTTGTCCCGACTTGAAATGATCACCGATCTTGATCAAAAGCAACGCCGGATACTCAGTCGAATTTGGACAGAAATAAAATTACGCTAAACTAACGATATCTACCTACATTTTTAATGGAAAACTGATGAGCTATTATCAACACCATGTTTTTTTCTGTACCAATCAACGCGAAGGCGGCGCTAAATGCTGTAATGATTTAGGAGCTCAAGAATTACGCGACTATGCCAAACAGCGTATCAAATCATTAAAACTGGATGGCAAAAAGAAAATCCGCATTAACAACGCAGGCTGTCTTGATCGCTGTGACGAAGGGCCAGTCATCGTGATATACCCGGAAGAGACATGGTATACCTATATCGATAAAGACGACATTGATGAAATCATTGAAGAACATCTGATCAAAGGGCGCATTGTGGAACGCCTGAAAATTTAGCATCAATACTATGCGCTTGTAGGATCATCCATTGAATTCTTCCGTAATCCAAAATCTTTTTATTGATGGTCCTGCTGGCAAGCTTGAAGTGATTCTGGGAGAACCCCGGTCAATTCCCAAAGGACTGGCCATCATTGCGCACCCGCACCCGTTACATGGTGGAACAATGGATAATAAAGTCATCCATACCTTATTTACTACCTTGCTTGAACTGGAATTTGTAGTCGCTAAATTTAATTTCCGAGGTGTCGGAAAAAGTGAGGGAGTTTATGATCATGGCCGTGGCGAAACGGAAGATGCCATTACGATTGCACAAATGCTACGCCATCAATTTAACGATCATACTGCTGACTTGCCGCTGCTCTTGGCAGGATTTTCATTTGGCGGAGCCATCCAATTACATGCAGCAAAGCGGCTGAATCCAGAATATCTTATTCTGATTGCACCTTCGGTTGTTAACTTGGATGCGCCATCTGTTCCAGAAACTGCACAGTATGCGTTGATCATCCAGGGAGACCGAGACGATATCGTGTTACCGGACCGATTATTGGCATGGGCTACGCCCCAATCGCAGCCCATCACTTTCATACCGGGCGCCGAACATTTTTTTCACGGAAAATTGGCGATTCTCAAACAAGTGATACTGAATGCTTTTAAAAATCGAATTTAGAACGCGATTATTCAACCAATCGGTGTTGGATGGCATAACGCACTAATTGAGCATTATTTTTCATATCCATCTTCTCTAAAATACGCGACCGATAGGTGCTAACCGTTTTAACACTGAGCGAAAGCTTATTAGCAATGGCGGTTAAAGATTCTCCGGCAACGATCAGTTTAAAAACATGCAGCTCTCGATCTGAAAAAGTAGTATGCGTTAATGCCTCCGAATCCAATACTGGATTAAATAGCAGCTTCTCCGCAAGTTCCGGGTTAACATATTTACCCCCCTTGGCAAGGCGGCGGATCACGTTGATCAATTGATCGGTCGGACTATCTTTGGTTAAATATCCAGAGGCTCCTGAGCGTATTGCTCTAATCGCATATTCTTCCTCGGGATACATGCTTAGAACCAGAATCCGCGAAGCCGAATTGACCGACAAAATTCTTTTTAGAATATCCAATCCGTTAATATCCGGAAGATTAATATCCAATAACGCGATATCCCAATCGCATTCTCGCACTTTCTTTAGAATATCCTTTCCATCGACAGCTTCTGCAACGACATCGATGTCTTCTATTTCACTAAAAATTCTTTTAAGCCCATCACGAAATAAGGCGTGATCGTCTGCAATCAGAACTTTAATCATAGATTGGTTCCTCATGTGGTACCTCAGTAGTCATCAGAGGGATTCTTAGTGTGACAACACTTCCTTGCCAAGGAGAGCCACTAATTTCCAATTTACCACCAATTTGTTGAATTCTTTCATTCATACCGATTATTCCAAAAGATGCGGGACTAAGTAATTGTGATTCGGTAATTCCTACGCCATTATCTTTGATAGATATGGCAATGTCCTCTTCGTTCTCAAAAAGCTCGACATCGACTCGCGTAGCCTTTGAGTGCCGGGTAATATTAATAAATATCTCCTGAATAATCCGGAAGATACTGGTTTCATGCTGCTTATTGATGCAAGACAAATCTGAGACAGTTGATTCTAAGGAACACTTTATATTAGTACGCTGCTCAAATTCACGTATGAGCCATTCAATAGCACCGTATAACCCTAAATTATCCAGCACATTGGGTCTCAAATTGACGGAAACCCTGCGTGCCGTCTCAATGGCTTCCCCGGTTAATTCATATAGCGACTTAATACGTTCATGCATGGGATCAGCGCTAATTTTCTTTGAGAGCCAATCCAGATCCATTTTCAGGACAGTCAAGGTTCCGCCCAGCACATCATGAATTTCACGCCCTATGCGGGTTCTTTCTTCTTCTCTGACGTCTTGCAAGTGGGTTGTTAAATGACGCAGATTCTCGATTAAACGCTTGCGTTCAGTAATATCCTCAATCATGCATAAGTAACATACCTCGAGATCCCCCAAGAGCTCGAGAGGCACAATGGACATTTCGATCCAGATAATGGAATTATCCAGGCGCAGAATTCTTTTAACCAGTTTGGGATCATGCATCTGATGATTGACGACCAGTTTGATATCGTTCTGATAGGATGCCAAATCATCTGGATGAATGATATCGGATTGATTGATGCTGAGAAGTTCTGCCGCGCTTCTACCGACAATGGCGGCATACTTCGGATTTACATCGTAATATTTTCCTGTCTGCAAATTTATTAATGCTATTCCTAACGGCGCTTTTTCAAAAATAGTCTGGAATCGCTTTTGTGCCTTTTTGATACTTTCTTCTATTCTTTTTCTTTCAATGGAGTAGCGAATAACACGCGCCAACACACCTTCCGTTAGACTGCCTTTTACCAGATAATCTTGCGCACCCGCTTTAATGGCTTTTATGGCAAGTTTCTCATCATTTCTAAAAGATAGTACTGCAATCGGGATACTGGCAGCATTTTCACGCAGTTGATTGATAGTCTTGATTCCATCGCTATCTGGCAAGGTCAGATCAGATAAAATCAAATCAAAGGTATGCTCTCGAATTAATTTAAGCGCAGAATCCAGTCGCTCTGTATGAACCAAAGTAATTTGATCACCCATCGCCTGCTGCAAATCGCTTTGCACAAGGATTGCATCACTTTCATTATCTTCAATCAGTAAAATATGAATTTTGGGTATGGTCATTTCAAATCATGGCTTATAGAGAATTGAAACTGAGAACCAGAATTCTTTGATCAATCTTGCAATTTTGATGCAGTTATCAAAATCTACCGACTTTCTGATATAGCCATTTGCATAATGCTGATAAGCCATTCTGATATCCTCTTTAGCCACCGAAGACGTATAAATAATGACAGGAATGCTTCTAAAATCCGGGTCGGCTTTCAATTCCCCTAGCACTTCAAATCCATTTTTCTTAGGCATATTCAAATCCAATAAGATTAGGTCTGGTCGACGTGCCTGCAGATATTGCCCTTGTTGCTTTAAAAGCTCTATGGCTTGGATACCATCTTCTGCTACATAAATCTCCTCATTTCCCTCACAAAATGCAAAAGCTTCTTTTATCAATAATACATCAGTAGGATTATCATCGATCATTAAAATTACGTTTGAACAGGTATCTCTTCTAAAGTGCATATCAATGACTAATTAGTTCTCGGAATTGTAAAATAAATCGAAGACCCTACATTCAGTTCTGATTTGATCCATATTCTACCGCCGTGATGTTCAACAACTTTCTTACAAATGGCCAGACCAATCCCAGTGCCCACATACTCCCTGCGACTATGTAATCGTTGGAATACCCTAAAAATACGCTCCAGATATTGCTCTTCTATACCAATGCCATTATCAGTGACCGAGAAAATCCACTCATTTAAGTTTTCTTCAATACCAATATGAATTTTAGGCGGCTGCTCTCTTTGGAATTTAAGCGCGTTATTGATCAAGTTGGTAAATAATTGAATCAACTGAAAAGGAATGCCTGTAACCATAGGCAGCTTATCATGAGTAATCAACGCGTTACATTCACCAATAATGACCGACAAATCCGTTAAGACATTATTGAGTAATTTCTCACAATCCACTTGGATTAAGGTTTGATTCGCATTAACTTGTGCATAAGTCAATAAATCATCAATGAGCACTTGCATCCGATTGGTACCAGCTACGGCGTGCGATATCAAATCATTAGCACGCTCATCTAATTGATGGTCACAATATTTTTTTAGCAGTTGCACAAAACTATTAATGGCACGCAGCGGTTCTTGCAAATCATGCGTCACGACATAAGCAAATTGCTCGAGTTCGTCATTTGAACGAGCCAATTCCTTCACTTGCTCCTCCATTCTTTCTTCTAATTGCTTATAACCTGTGACATCAGTCCATATCGCCACATATTGATAAGGCACTCCATTCTGATCCAAAAATGGAACGATTGTTGTATCTACCCAGTAAAAAGTACCGTCTCTCGCACGATTCTTCAATTCACCCTTCCAGGTTTTACCTTGAGTAATGGTGCTCCACAAATTATGCATGAATGCTTTAGAGTGATATCCGGAATTAACGATACGATGATCTTGCCCTAAGATTTCTTCTGAAGAATATTTGGAAACGGAGCAAAACTTGTTATTAACGTATTCAATTTTCCCATTTTTATCTGTTATCGCGATACTGACATGTTCATCAAGTGCACGCTCAATCATTCAAAATCCTTTCTGGAATATTATTTGGACACCTCATTTTTGAAAGTAATCCAAGCGATTAATCATATTCTATAAAAGTATAGAATACCCATAAAATATTACGGAAAAAGAAATTTCATGCTGGCTGCTACACTGAGCATTTGCCTGTAATGAAGAATTTGTCATCAGATGAGAATAAGGAAAATATGGCTAATTTTGAACCATACTCCAACTTAATAAATTAAAGGGATTTTGTATAAACGTACTGATCTAATCAAACTGCCTCGTTTCACGATTCCATTCATAGCAAAAATATTGTGCCTTTAGAGCATTCGATTGGAAAAAATAAAATTATTCGCTTGTGATCACCCAGAGGATTTCCCATTGAGTAATGTATTTTACAAAACAGACTCTCCTATTCTTTTCAAGAATTTGTTTTATCTCAATCTAGTGATATCAATACTTCAACTTTATGCTTAAGATGGTGCGCAATACTTTCTATCAATGAACCACTGAAACAGTAGGTGACTATGGTATCCACCTAAAAAATTAATGACTATAGGAATATTCTGATTATTTTTCCGCACTTAATAACCCTTATCAGATTGTTTCTTTAGGAATTTGATTAACCCTGAAGGGGCGCGTTCTGAAACGAAAAAGATGCATGAACTTAGGCAAATGAAGAAACTTCAGATTGAAACACTATTGAACGGATAACCAACAACGAACTCATTATTTGTTCACTGACACTTAAAATGATCTGGAAACCACATCAAAAATTGAGTATCTCTGTTGAGTTTTTGAAAAATAACCCGCTCATCTTAGCAATGAACATGCAATGATGAACCATGTTAAGCAGCAGAAGAAAAGGTTAAGAATCTCATAAAAACACTTGTACTTTTATAACTTTCCCAACTTCACGGTATTGACGCCCCGCCCTAAGAGGCGAGGCATTTCACTGAATTCTAAAATTAAAAAATTTTAGAATTAGCATCGATTGCTTACGAAAGATACATCGAGATAATAATCAAACCCACCGCCACTACGCTTATGATTGTCAAATTAAAACCTAATTTCTTAAATGTTTTAACGTCTTCTAACGCTAGCATACTCATCATTACCTCCAACAATATGTATTAGTGGAAATGAAATTTTCAGTCGAATCAGAGTTAGATTCATTGATTCAAATCAACAAAATGCCAAATTTAACCTGATGTTTACCTAAAAAGTGTAGTCATTGATTACATTAAACATTGCGCCATATATTCATCAGGATCAAATGAGAATAGCAACTTATTCCACCTTTCCAGTACCGTTCTATATCCAATCAGGCGTGATCTCGCGAGAACGATCCGGGGTTTCAGGATCACCCATTGCCAGCATGAAAGCTGCCAATCACTAGCGGCTGTTGATCGGCGGATAGCTTCGAGTTCTCAATCGTTAGTTTTATCCAATTTCTTAATTGCGACCAGACAGTAATACTGGGAGCGCCAATCTGTTGAAAGTGACGAATCTCCGCCAGTTATTAGCTCAGACGGCATCACAGGACATCAATATTCAGCGAAGCGCTTGGCGGTATTAGGGTAACTCATTTTTGCGAAGCGAAGTTACCCCGAAGAGTTACCCCTATCTAAAGTTGGATGCTATTAGACAATAGCTACCCCATACCGAACCGTATAATCAATAAAAAAACCCGCACTTAGGCAGGTTTATAGATGTTACTGGATTTCTTAAA
Source organism: uncultured Nitrosomonas sp. (assembly GCA_902826115.1). Taxonomy (GTDB): domain Bacteria; phylum Pseudomonadota; class Gammaproteobacteria; order Burkholderiales; family Nitrosomonadaceae; genus Nitrosomonas. The sequence continues at coordinate 2,277 of CADEDO010000078.1, read as the reverse complement.
ACGCTTAATTGGTGGAGGCGGCGGGAATCGAACCTTGGTCTATTTCTGATATATCAATCATTTATTGCTCACCTCTGCTATTTTTGTGTCATTTCAAAACATTTGCTGTGTTTAAGAGATATTTTTTAAGCAACTAAGTTTAAACTCATTCTAAGTAGATTATATACTTCTAATAAACGAGTATTATTGAGAATTTACGTTATCATTACTTTGATTGAGTATGCCGCGACGTACTACTTGCGATGACTTCGATTCTATTATGCGACTTAATGAATGCTCAATCATTCTTGGGAATTCCATGGACATCATAAAGGATTCTTCGTTGCGAAATCCCATTCTTTCCAAAAATTTAGAGTGTTGTATATATTTTGAAAAATGTCGTATCCGTTTTATTTCCATTTTTATAGCCTCAATATCACCAGATTTGGCAGTTCTATAAGCTTCAATTGCTAACTCGTAAAGCCATGGCATGTCATCACGGATAAGGCTGGCAGCCATAAGGATTGTGATGGGGTTGTCTGGCTCTTCAGTTATCATCATTAATTCTTCAAATAGCATTGGATTAAAACGGCGAATTTTGGTACGACGCATTGAATCACCTGTATCGGAGATCCTTTCAGCCACACGTGATGGGAGAATCTTCATTTCTTCAATGAGTTTTGCGAATGGGCTTTCTTCACTATCCTCAGATTCTTCAGATACGGTCTTCTTCTTGCTAGTAGTTGCAAGAGATTTAAGTATATGTTCTTCTGTACTTTTGAATGATTGAATTTGTACTTTGAGAACGTCTACGTCAAGTTCCAGACCTGGAATTCGACGCGCAAGTTGTTGCACAAGTTTTGTCAGATCGGTTTCGCTATCATCCATATTTTGGAATTGATAAAATGGACCTGTAGTGACTCTGTTTAAGGGTACACCTAATGCGATCCCGATTACTGGTGTATCAAGTTTCCCTTTTGCAACACCGGCTTCAAAAAGTAGCCATGGTCTGTCAAGACTGCGCTCGGTGAAAAGGCAAATTACATCAGATGTTGATTGGAGTTTTTCCATTAAACGCCTGTACCATTCCTCACCGAAGTCAATTCCATCTCCGGGCTTCTTATCAGATGAACGAAATGTCTTGATCATTCCAGCGCTGACACTTTTCAAGAGCTTGCTGAAGGCCTCGGCAAGATCAGCGTCTCTAGTATCGTGGCTAATGAAGATTAAAGGCGATGTAGATCCAGTTGACAATGCCTCGGCAGTGTTAAGCGGTCGATGGGGTGAAGTATCACTCATAAGATCTTATTTCCTTCAAAATATAGTTCTACCTTCGTATAATCAAATCATGGGTAGATTGAGCGGATAATGATTGCGCTCATAGACTTCGATACGCGTTGTCAGCATATTCAGGTTTTCACCTTCCGGCGTGTTTTGTTCGGCTGCCATGAGTGATTCCACTTCTTTCAGCGCTACACGGTAGTCAGCATCAGTTTTGATGGGTTTGAAGTTCATATAGGTTGTTGCTAATGCTAAATCATTTGTGCATAAATCTGGTGATAACTTACATCGATAGAGTTGAGACTATTAATAAAAAAATAGACTTAAACGATCTAATCTAATACGTGCTTAATTATTGTAATATACCAATAAATAATATAGTTGTATATTTGTAATTTTTGCATGGAGGCGGTTATGCCTGTACAAAAGAATACAAGTGTGACACTGGGTGAACATTTTGAAAAATTTCTGGCTCACCAGATTGAGAGGGGGCGTTATGGTTCTGCCAGCGAAGCTATTCGAGCAGGGTTACGTTTGCTTGAAGAACGTGAAACCAAACTGGAGGTATTACGTCATGCTTTGATTGAAGGAGAACAGAGCGGCTCGTCCAACTATTCTTTGCAAGGCATCCTGGATGAATTGGAAAGTGAAGATTAGATGGGATTATTTATCCTCACTCAGAAGGCAAAAACTGATATGCGCTTGATTGGTCGTTATGTAAAAAAAGAATTTGGAAAGACACAGCAGAAACGTTATTTGAGTCAACTTGATATCGCTTTTCATGATCTCTCTGAAGAGCCGGAAATAGGACATGCGTGCAATGATATTTGCGAAGGTTATTATAAATATGGTGTTGGAAAGCATTTGATTTTCTATCGCCATAAGGGGAAAGATCAAATTGAGATTGTCCGCATCCTTCATGGCCGCATCGATATTGAACTGCGTTTATGAGCTGATTTATTTTGATGGAGGAATCCATTGTCCATAAATCTTTATGATCTGTCCCCAATCTTTATG
>CADEDO010000077.1 GCA_902826115.1 uncultured Nitrosomonas sp. | reverse complement strand
GCCTGCCAGTTCATCTCAAACCGGAATTCTTACTTGGTAGCGCATATCTGATCGCCGAATTTCTGAGTAAGCTCTATCTACTTGAGCATCAGATGCAAATGAGACCAGGAAACATTGAAGTCAAAGTTCTAAGGAGCCGGAATCACCCCTACTCCGGCATCAAGTTTAATAGTAGCCTGATACCAGGCTTATCTGAAATGCACTAGAGGCACTAGCGCTAGATTTGTTAATGATACTAAACATGTAGCAAATTAGAAACCAAATGTCGCTTGATTCTCTATACAACAAAATAACTATAGCTCAAGAAAGAAATCAGTTCAGTTCCGATATAACTGATACCACTAAGTATCCTGAACAACAAAATTTAAAACCTCACTGACATGTCCAGGTACTTTAACACCGCGCCATTCCATTCGTAATATGCCATGAGTATCTATGACGAAAGTACTACGCTCAATACCCAGAACTTGTTTGCCATATACATTTTTCATTTTAATTACATCAAATAGCTTGCAAACTATCCCATCTACATCACTTAGCAACTCAAAAGGCAATTCAATTTTTTTCTTAAAACTTTCGTGTGAGTCAAGGCTATCTCTGGAAATACCTACTACTACGCAGTTTCTCTCTTTAAATGCATCCCAGTGATCGCGGAAATCCTGACCTTCTGAGGTACACCCAGGTGTATCATCTTTCGGGTAGAAATAAATAATGACATACTTATCTCTATTTTCTGCTAATGAGAAATCCTTTCCGCTAGTAGAAGGTAATATAAAATTTTCTACAGAGTGCTCAAGTTGAACCATTAATATTTCCTAAGACCATGTGTTTGAAAGTGTTTTATACAGGACAAATCTATGGAATTTGCTTATCAATCACTATAGCAATATTATTATTACCAATTTTCACAGGCTGACTAAAACCTTGAAGATCGCCACTTGCAGGAACAGCTTGCCCTGATTTAGAAATTCTAGCCTCAATAACCACTTCTGGGAAACTGGACATTTTCATGGTAGGCGTCATTGCCATATCATCAGTCAAAGTAAACGTCGCTGGAAGATCACTTGCTTTCAAACGTAAAATTGCCAGTGGCATTTTAGGACCTGTCTTTGCACGTGCATAAATAAACAAAGTATCATTAGGCGAAGCTTTTGATGCCAGATTCTCATTAATAGTTACTTGGCCAGAAATTGCAATAGCCGAGGATGGCGTTGCCGCCTCCACAGGTTTTTCTGATTGATTACTAATTTGTTGTGGTGCTTTATTTTCTTGTGAAGCAGATGCGATCACTTTATTACCAGAAGCTAGCGATTTAGCTTCATCAATACTGTCTTTAACGGATTTTGCTAATTGAGAATCTGCTGGTATCACAGCTAGTAGTTTTTCCCAATGTTCGGCTGCTTGCGCAAATTTTTTCTGTTCAAACTCGGCAGTTCCAGCTAGCGCTAATGCTTTAGGATATTGAGGATCAATTCGCAATGCCGCATGAATTAATTCAGTAGGTTTACCCGCCAAACTTCCTTGGTTCTTCATAGCCAATACATCAGCATAATCGCTGAGGATTTGCGGGTTATCGGGAACTAATTCTACTAACTTTGCATAAGTATTACTTGCTTCAGTATAGCGCTCCATTATTGCATACGTTCTCCCCAGCATTATCCAGCCCTCAATATCGTTAGGATTATCCTTTAATCGTGCAATAAGATTTTCCAGAACAGATGAGAAATTATCATGCCCAGCAGGCGACTCATTGCCGCCACTTCGATTCATTTGAGTTGCATTTGCAAGTTGAGCTTGCGGTAACAATCCTCGAGTATCTCCAATTGCCAAGTACAAAAAAACCGCTGCAAGTGGTAAAACCAATGTGATAAAAGTTGATAATGCAATATTATGAGTTCTTTTATTTGTCTTGATAATCATTTTCTCTTCCTCAGGAACATCCTGCAACATGCGTTGCTGTAACTCTAGCTTACTCTTATTGTATTGTTCCTGGGTTAGGATATCGTTTTCTAAATCTTTATCAAGTTCGGCTAATTGATCACGATACACAGTAATATTGACTGCATCATGCTCTAAATTTTCATGTTGAACATCTCGATTTCTTAATAAGGTAGGAACTATAAATAACAATGCTGTTACGATAAAAATACCAGAAATAACCCAAAATGACGTCATACGTTCTTACCTTTATTTTCGTTCAGCAAAGACTCTACTTTCTTAAGTTCCGCTTCTGATAGCGTTACTTCTTTTATTTGTACACGTCTGCGCCGGAGATAAACTACTAGAGCCCCCAATCCAATAATGAATAAAGCAAGCGGACCAAACCACAAAAATACCGTTGTTGGTTTTACGGGCGGATTATAAAGAACAAAATCGCCGTATCTATCAACCAGAAACTGGATAATTTCCTGATCATTCTTGTTTGCTTTAATTTGCTGACGAATTTCACGTCTTATATCATTGGAGAAATCAGCACGAGAATCAGCAATGGATTCATTCTGACAAACTAAACAACGCAAATCCATAGTGAGTGCCAACATCCTTTTTTCAACCTCAGGATCTTCTGCAACCGGAACAGCTTCCTTTGACAAGGCGATGGAAGGCATAATACACAGGCATAATAAATATATTAGTATCAATGCTTTTGCTTTATTCATCTGACGTAAACTAATCCAATCATAATGATGATAATTTTTAAACATATAAAGAGTTTTCACTAAACCTGCTTCTGTAATTCAAGAATGAGCGGGATGATTGTTTTTTGTAAAGCATCCACTGTCACGGGGCCAATCTGTTTATGTCGAATGATTCCCTTTTTATCAATCACATAAGTTTCAGGAACTCCATAAACACCGTAATCGATCCCAACTTTTCCATCTTGATCGACAATACTAATTGTATAGGGATCTCCATAACGTTTTAACCACTGCATCGCGGTCGTACGCTCATCTTTGTAATTCAAACCATATATTGGAACAATCCCTGAATTAGCTAACTGTACTAATAAGGGATGCTCATCACGACAAGCAACACACCATGATGCCCAGACATTTAACATCCACACCTTACCAAGATTATCTTGTGATGCCATGACTTTTTCAGGTTCATGCAAATGATTTAATTGGAATACAGGCGCGGGTTTATCAATCAGTGGCGATGGAACTTGGCGCGGGTTTAATGTAAGACCAACTAGCAAAAATGCTGCTAGTATCATAAAAGCAAATAGCGGAATTAAATATCGCATCATACTTTTCTTGTCTCCGTAACCAACTCGGAATTACTGATTGATGCATTAGCCGTTGCAGGAACCTCTTCTTGTATGGATTCTGCTTCCATACCCTTAGTAACTTTCTGACTAGTCTTGGAAACTTTTAAGCGATAGCGACGATCGGTTACAGAAAGCACACCACCAATTGCCATTAATAAACATCCCAACCAAATCCAGTCTACAAATGGTTTATGATAAGCACGAACAACCCATGCGTTATTTGCTAGTGGCTCACCCAATGCCACATACAGGTCGCGAAATAGGCCTGTATCAATCGCGGCCTCTGTCATTGCCATACCTGATGCATTATAGGTACGTTTTTCAGGGTGCAAAGCACGAATAACTTTATCGTCTTGAATGACATCAATATCACCACGAACAGCTTTATAGTTAGGACCCACTACATTACTGACACCATTAAACTGGAATGTATATCCTCCAACAGTCACTTTACTGCCGATATCCATACGGACATCTTTTTCAGTTTCATAGCCGTTAACCAGAGTCACGCCAATAATAAATACAGCCACACCTAAGTGAGCACAATGCATTCCATAATAACTTCTCGATTGTCTAGCTAATCGAGCAAATATACTTCCTTGCCCACTGTTGCTAATACGGTGCTTCACGTTGACCAAGGCACACACAATTATCCAAAAAGCCAACAACAATCCAAAGCTCACCAGCGGTTTCCATTCACCGATTAGATAGGGTGCGATCAAAGCCGAAATCACACTAACCGCAAAAGCCCAACGCAAGCGAACTACTAATGTAGGCAGACTCATTTGCTTCCAGCGAGCAATAGGTCCTACACCAATCAGAAAAATTGCTGGTGTCATAACCGGCACAAATACCGCTTCAAAGTATGGAGGACCAACCGATAGCTTGCCAAGATTGAGAGCGTCAATAATTAGCGGATAGAGTGTTCCCAATAAAACACTGCCAGCTGCTACCAATAATAATAAATTATTAGCCAGTAACAATGATTCACGCGAAACCAAATCAAACTTTCCACCCAAACCAACTTTAGGTGCACGCCATGCAAATAATAATAATGAACAACTAATTACTATAACTAAAAATGCAAGTATGAATACTCCTCGGGCTGGATCAGTAGCAAAAGCATGTACAGAAGTTAAAACACCTGACCGTACTAAAAATGTACCTAATAAGCTTAATGCAAATGTAGATATTGCTAATAATACGGTCCAACTTTTGAAGCTACCGCGTTTTTCAGTAACTGCCAAGGAATGAACCAACGCTGTTCCAACTAACCACGGCATGAATGAAGCATTCTCAACCGGATCCCAGAACCACCAACCGCCCCAACCCAGTTCATAATAAGCCCACCAACTACCCAACATGATGCCAGTTGTCAGAAAAACCCAAGCAACTATCGTCCAAGGGCGTGACCAACGTGCCCAAGTAGCATCAAGTCTCCCGCTGAGCAACGCCGCAATAGCAAATGCAAAAGCGACTGAAAATCCTACATACCCCATATAGAGCATCGGGGGATGAATCACCATACCGGCATCTTGTAGCAAAGGATTCAAATCGCTACCTTCCATTGCTGCTGGCAATAAACGATCAAATGGATTAGAAGTAAATAGCATGAATAGCAAAAAACCGACACTAACAAGACCCAGAACACCGAGAACCCTTGCTACTATGTCATCCGGCAATTGCTTGCTAAAAATACTAACAGCTACAGACCAGCCAGCTAACATCAATACCCATAGTAATAGAGAACCTTCATGAGAACCCCAGGTAGCAGCCAATCTAAAATGAAAGGGTAATTCGGAATTTGAATTTTTTGCTACGTTCATTACTGAGAAGTCGCTACTAACAAAAGAATATCCCAGACATAAAAATGCAATTAATACGAAAACAAACTGTCCTTGAACTACCGGTCTAGCTAATGCTATCCACGAAGGAATACCGCGTGCTGCACCAATGATAGGTAGTGTTCCTTGTGTCAAGGCCAAAAGAAGAGCAAGAATTAGGGAAAAATTACCAATTTCTGGAATCATAATTTTAGCTTATAGGTTAATGATTATTCAGGATTAAACAATACGATATTTAGCGTTAAACAATAGTGCTTATTGCACTAAAGATGCTTTCTGTGCTTTGGCTGCTTGCTCTAGTGCTTCTGCTGCTTCAGGCGGCATGTAATTCTCATCATGTTTGGCTAGCACTTCATCTGCTTCAAAAATACCAGCTGCAGATATTTTTCCTTGAGCAACGATACCTTTACCTTCCCTAAACAAATCTGGAAGAATACCTGTATATACGACTGGAATAGTCTGCATGGTGTCTGTTACCGAAAAACGAACTGTTGTACTACTATCTTCACGTTTCACACTGCCTTCTTCAACTAATCCACCAATACGGAAGCTCTTTCCAATAGGTGCTTCTTTCGCGACAACTTGTGATGGACTAAAGAAAAAAACCAAATTACTCTGAAAAGCATTCAATACCAGCATAGATGCAATACCCAATGCAGCAACCCCTGCAACAATAATCGTAAGTTTTTTATGACGTGGTTTCATTTGGCATCTCTTTTTTATTTAAGTCGTGAATGAGACTATATCGTTTCTCTAAAGTTCGACGACGATTCGAAATTAACAGAATTTCACCGATTACACAGATAAATGTCACGATATATGACCCCCAAACATAAAGCCCATACCCACCCATCGAGAAAAACTCTGAAGCGCTTGACCAATTCATTTATACAGTCTCCTTCCTTTGTAGTTCTGCTACCCATGCTGTATGACTCTCTCGCTCAAGAATAATGACACGTGTGCGTTTTAAGATTACTGCAATGGAATACATCCAGCTTGCAAAAACCATAATCAACATCCCCATCAGCATGGTAGTTGCCATTGCTGGCGCTTGTGTAACACTTACCGATGCACCTTGATGCAAGGTATTCCACCACTGCACTGAGAAATAAATAATAGGAATATTTACCACACCAACCAGAGCGATGATTGCACCGGCTTTATCAGCACGACGAGGATCATCAATAGCAGCTTGTAATGACATAAAACCAATATAAAGAAACAACAAAATTAATTCAGAGGTTAATCGTGCATCCCATACCCACCATGTCCCCCACATCGGTTTTCCCCACAAAGCACCAGTCCAAAGTGCGATAAAGGTAAACATAGCTCCCGTAGGGGCAATTGCGGTCGCGAACATTGAAGAAAGTCGTGTATTAAAGGCCAGACCAATACCTGCCCAAAAGGCCATTACAACATATAAAAACATCGACATCCATGCTGCTGGTACATGAATAAAAATTATTCGATAGGCTTCACCTTGTTGAAAATCGGTAGGAGCCACAAAGAAACCAACATAGAGTCCGGCTACAAGTAATACAATTGCAGCAAATGAAAATATTGGAATCATTTTTCCTGCTAGCGAATAAAAACTTGCAGGGGAAGAATACTTGAACCAGTTAATAGCCATATTAAATTTTATAATTCTTCAGATTAAATTTGAGTTCCTAACCCAGCCCTCAATTTTGCAGCCGCCAATTCTATACTAAAAACACAAAATCAAGAATCGCTTTTTATTTTTAAATTCAGCACATTGAAAGTATCTAGAAAAATATTTTAATAATAAATGCAATAGCTTATTGCAATATATTTTTGAAGGATTTGCTTTATTCCAATGAAACCTTTAATGAAGATGCTGCCGCCCAAGGTGCAAGAACCAGTGACACGAGAAGGAATGCCCCTATTAGTGACAAATGCGCATCAAAATTAACCCCAGACATATTTGCTTCAACTGCACCAGCACCAAAAATTAACACAGGAATATATAAGGGTAAAACTAATAACGAAACCAATACACCACCTCCGCGCAATCCTAGCGTCAGTGCCGCCCCAATTGCTCCGATTAAACTAAGCACTGGAGTTCCCAGCAGCAGCGATACGGTTAAAACCAATAATGCATCAACTGGTAAATCATACTGAATACCTAAAACAGGTGCCATTAATACCAACGGCATTCCTGTTACTAACCAGTGTGCGATAGCTTTACCGAGTACCAGGAGTGATAGCGATTGAGGTGACAACAACATCTGTTCCAACGTGCCATCTAAATAATCATTTGAGAACATTCTGCCTAAGGATAACATTGAGGCCAATAAGGCAGCTACCCAGACTACACCGGGAGCCATCACTCGTAGCATATTCATTTCTGGCCCTACGCTTAATGGAAACAAGCTAACCACAATGATAAAGAAAAACAAAGTCGTTAACACATCGGATTGACGTCTTATAGCTAATAGCAGATCGCGCTTAATTATCCACATAAAATTTCAGGCTAATTGCAATTGCGTAATGGATGCTGCCGTGATGTCAATCTCCTGGTGCGTTGTCATTACCACCATACCACCTTGCTTTAAATGTTGTTCTAACAATTCCTGAATCAATTTAACAGCCATCACATCCAATGCAACCAGTGGTTCATCAAGAATCCACAGAGGCGTTTTACAAACCAGCAAACGTGCCAGAGCCACGCGACGGCGTTGACCTTGTGATAGCACTTTGACGGGCAATACTTGCCTGCTACCTAAACCAATATATTCAAGCGCCTCACTGGCTTCTTGCATATCGATTTCAAAACCTGCAAGCGCACTCGAAATCAGCAAATTCTCAATAACCGTCAGATCATCTTTAGTTCCACTCAAATGACCAATATAAGTCATATCTGCAAAATAATCTCCGTTCAACGAACGAATCGCCGTACCGCGCCAACGAATTTCACCAGCAGCAGGATTTGATAAGCCACATAACATGCGCAAAAGGCTGGTTTTACCGCTACCGTTAGGTCCGCGCACCTGCATGAGACCGCCCTCTTCAAGAGAGAAATTAACACCCCTGAACAGCTCGCGATCGCCACGAACACATGCGAGATTCATACCTTGCAACATTTATATGGATTAATTAGTGGAATGAGACATGTGATTATAGCGCATCAGGGATGCTTGTAACACTGCAGTTTAAGTGCAAAGATTGATTCGGAACTAACTCAATCATCAGAATTATATACTCAAGCCCCAATCCAACTTTACTTTACCAGCTAGAACCATAGCAGTCAGCATCAACTTAAAATATCCGAGAAAATCTTTGTGATGATCAACAACATTCAAATGGAAAATTCTGATCATCGGCGAGTTAATTGCACATAAATTAAGGCTTTTATTATTCTATTCGTATCGATCATACATACCAGCAACATACCAGTGCATCCTCTTTAAAGTTTGCCAAGTTTACTTCAGAAGAAAATCTAAAGCCCATCTTTAAATTAAATTGTAAGATCATTACTTACCGATATCTTCCATATGATTTGTTGCAGAAGCTATTTTTAAGGGAACCAAATTGTCAATAATGTTCAGAATCTGATTTTCGAGTATACTGCCCGGTTGCAAGAATTATCCAGTAAAAGTAAAAATTTATCTGGAAGCAATGTGTTAACAAAAAACTAAAAGAATATATTTATAAATAATAAATTGGCATTAGCCAAGGAGAATTTATGCATAAACTATTGACCAGCGTTTTATTACTTTTGATACTTGCTACACCTTATAGTGTTTTTTCTCATGAAGGAGAAGATCATTCGGAAACAGAGACAGAAACTTTCCCCCAATTAGAAAGTGGCACCGGGTGGCGCGTCGTTCGTTCCATCGAAATGGGAAGTTCTGGAAAATTTGTTCATATGGTACTTATTGATCACAGTGTTTATACAGATAAAACGATCTATAGCGCTGCAATAAACAGACTATGCCGCTCTGGAGATGATTTTTGTAGAATTAGATTCTGGAGTCAGGAACGCTTTATTCCCGAAAAAGCCGCTTTAACAATTGAACAAAATAAACAATTAAAAGCGGAATATGTCGTTAACAAATTGGCTGGAATTCGCCAACTACGCTGGTCATGTACCGTTGATCCCGACAAGGCTCATTGTTTCTAGCATTAAAACTCAATAATAAAATAAATGCATAACGGATAAGTAGTGCAACAATAATGGAAACGACTTCGGTTAAACCCTATATAGAGCTTACTCAGAAATTCAGCGATCAGATATGCGCTACCAAGTAAGAATTCCG
>CADEDO010000076.1 GCA_902826115.1 uncultured Nitrosomonas sp. | reverse complement strand
CCATGGCATAAACATCGCTGAGCGCATTGGCGGCGGCAATTTCACCAAAAAGTTTCGGCGTGTCTACGATAGGAGTGAAAAAATCCAAAGTTTGAACCAGAGCGATTTCTTCATTGATTTTATAAATGGCGGCATCATCAAATAGCCCGCCATCCACCAATAAAGCGGGATGCGCTGGTGGGAATCTTACTTGCTGCAAAATCCGACGCAGCTCCGAGGCCGCAACTTTAGCGGCACAGCCTCCTTTTTGCACAGTCTGTGTCAGTGCGATTTTTTCTGAACTCATGAATGCTTTGGGGTATAGAAGAAAGGGGATAGGGAAAAATAAACACGCTTTTTCATGCCAATTGAAACTACAGGAAAGGCAAAGCAGTGTCAAACACACTGACAAACCAGTAGGGTCTTGGTGCGAAGTGCTGTCAACAATGGAATCTATTAAATCTAATCACTTTGGCAGTGGCTGGATTTGCGTAGTATTAGTTTGCCTTGCTGATCCCATTTTTCTGCAATATATCCTTGTCATAGCACACCGCTCACCGATGCCGAGCTGAAACGGTCATCGTTGGCATCTTTCCTATTCACGCATCCACATCCAGCATTGATGACGCCAGCGTGAAAGTTTCATGACATCGGAATGTCATGAAAATGAAATATTCAACTTGTAGTATGCACGCAATGCTAAAGAGGGATTGACCTCGCATGGTGGGTATTATCCGTTTCACTCAATATATTTAAATCAATGGGAATTATGCTGAAACATTTTTGGAAAAAGACACAGGCATGCGTCGTAGTGCTGATGCTGATGTTTTATGCCTCGGTGGCAATGGCCAGTAGTGTCGACAATCTGGCAAAAGCACTGGCCAAGATTCGTGGTGAAGTCGAGACACTGCAGACACAGCTCGATACCGAGAAGGAAAAACATGGCAGCAAAATCGTTACGCTCAATTCGCAATTGGCAGATCTGAGTGTTGAAGAAAGAAGGCAAAAGCTGAGCATTGAGAAATTGGAGCACTCCATTGCAAAGATGACCGAGCACACAAAAAAAACCGAGCAATCAGGTGAAAACCTGAAACCGGTATTGTTAACCGTTCTGAATGACTACAAATCACATGTCCAGAGCGGTTTTCCATTTAAAACGCAGGATCGCATCAAAGCCATCCAAGATCTTGAAAACAACTTAACTAATCAATTGATTGATCCTAATAAAGCAGTCAGTCATGCGTGGTCGTTGATTGAAGATGAAATTCGCTTGAGCAAGGAAAATGGAATTTATCAGCAAACCATCGCGCTGGATGGAGAAAATGTGCTGGTGGATATTGCAAAGCTGGGCACGGTGTTTCTTCTGTTCCAGACCAGAGATAACAGGGGGGGGATGGCGAAACGGTTGGCCAGTGGGGAATGGAAATTTGAAACTGTCGACAGCACCGATGAAGTTGAGCGTATCAGAGTGTTATTTGATTCATTGAAGAAACAGATACGCCAGGGTTATTTTGAAATACCAAATCCGTTGAGAAAATGAATAAATTACTATTATTGATAGCGTTACTGCTGATGGCGTTGACGATGGCAAATCCCGTCTATGCCAAAGAGAATAAAGCTGCAGAATCTGCAGAGAGCATATCGGTGTCAGCGCCCGAAGAAAAAACTGAAGCGGCGGCTACTAAAAAGCAAAGCTCCTCCAAGCAGGAAGCCATCAATCTGGAAACTGCCTACAAACGGGAATACGCCTTTCTGGAAGCGCAGAAGCGGGAATTGACCGAGCGCCTGAAAAACTATCAATCCACTGCAAATCGCGAGGAGCAGGCGCTGAGCGGAAAGATTGGCGTGCTGGAACGCAATTCGGTAGACCGTTCGGCAAAAATTGACCAGCTGACAACGCAATTAGCAGAAATTGAACGAAAAGAAGCTGCCGTCACAGAACGCAGCGATGCTTTGGAAACGACTTACCTGCAAGCGGAAGCAACTCTTAAGAATCATGGCATCGAAATGCCCATGACGATGAAAGAAGCGAAAGGGAACGATCAGATCAAGGTGGATTTCTTGTTTAAGCAAGCCTTGTCTTTGCTTCAGGGGCTTGGAGCCATTCAGACAAAACCTGGCAAGTTTTTTCTGGAAAACGGTAAACAAGCGGAAGGGTCGCTGATTTATCTGGGCAATATCGCCGCTTATGGCGTCAGCCCCGATGGCAGCGGCAGCTTAGCGCCAGCCGGAGGCGGGGAATTCAAAGTTTGGAAAAGCGCAGGCGCGCAAAGCGCCATGGCGTTGAGTAAAAACGAACAGCCGGACACGCTAGAGTTATTCCTGTTTGAGTCGCGCACTACCGCCGTCGACGAAATGCACGAACAAACCTTGCTCGAACATATCGATTCGGGCGGAGCCATCGGTTGGGTCATCGTCATACTCGGCCTTATTGGTGGATTTTTTATCCTGATCCGCACTTTCCTGTTGCGCGCCAACAGCGCGGATACGAAGAAGTTATCGGATCAAATCATCCATCAGCTGGCTGAGGGCGATCTGGAAGTGGCTAAGAAGCAATGTGAAGACAACGCATCATCCGCCATCGGTCGGGTATTGCTGTATACGTTGCGTCATCTGAAAGATGACCGGGATCACATGGAAGGCATTGTGTACGAAGCGATTCTGCAAGAATCCGCACCCCTGGATCGATTGGGCCCTGCCATTCTGGTGATCGCCTCGGTGGCGCCGCTGCTGGGTTTGCTGGGAACGGTCACCGGCATGATTGAAACCTTCGACTCGATTACGCAGTTTGGTACCGGCGATCCAAGATTATTGTCTGAAGGTATCGCGATTGCGTTAGTGACGACTAAATTAGGCCTCATTGTTGCCATTCCGACCTTGTTAATAGGTTCTTTATTGTCGACTTGGGCGAGAAATATCAAGCGCGACATGGAGCATTCGGCGCTCAGAATTGTGAATGTATTTATGGGCAGTGCGCTGGATTCGGAAGAAGCGTCTGCGCCAGATATGAACGACACATCTTTGTCATTGCAGAATTCTTGAAATGAACTTTTCTGAACTGATTATTTGGATCAAGGAATTATTTGTAATCGGCGGAGCGGTCATGTTCCCGCTGGTGCTCTGTACCTTGTTGCTTTGGTATGGAGTGGGGTATCGATTCTGGGTCATGAAAGATCCGAAGTTGATGGGGGTGCGCGATATGGTCAAGCTGTATCAGCAGCATCATGACAAACCGGCGCGCAATATTATCGCCAGAGCGATCAAGCAAGGTATTGGGTTACAAAAGAAAGGCGTCAGAAACTTGCGGCGTCATCTGGATGCGGCTTTTTACGACTATGAGCGGGAACTTGCAAAGTTTGCTTCGCTCACGCGCGTGGTCGTGCTTGTCGCGCCTCTACTGGGGCTATTGGGAACCGTGACCGGCATGATTGAAACCTTTCAATCCTTATCGACCATGACGCTGCATTCTCAGTCGGGCGGTATTGCCGGCGGTATCGCTGAGGCTCTGTTTACCACCCAGATGGGATTGACGGTAGCGGTGCCCGGTGTGTTAGCCAATAGCATTCTGAATAGGCGGCAACAGCAAATTGAACAAGACCTTTCTCAGGTCAAGGATCTGCTGTGTCATCAAACGTCCACCACACACGGGAAAGCATGAAATGAGAAACAACGAACCTGCGGAAGCCGAAGCCGTGATCGACATGACGCCAATGATTGATATGGTGTTCATATTACTGATTTTCTTCATGGTAACAGCGACTTTTGTCAAAGATATGAAACTGGAACTGGAACGGCCCAAAGCGAGCAGCTCGGTGGTTGCCTCCAGCAAGGCGATTCGTCTGTTCATCGATCGCAATGGCGACACCTTTTTGGATGGCGAACCGATACGCATGTGGTTGATACAAAGCAAGCTGCGGGATTTGCTGAACACGGCTTCCAGCAAGGTGGTGTTGGTGGTGACGGATGATGGCGTCCCTGCGGGGAAACTGGTTGAAGTTGTGGATCAAGCACGCTTGGCAGGCGCCGAGAGTGTAGGGGTTGCCACTAAAAAAGAAGCAGGATAAGGAGGGAACAAGATGGAAACGATGAAATTGAAACAACACTTGGCGGGAGCGGTATCCATGCTACTTGGATTGATACTGGTTTTTGGTTTGATATTCTGGATGAATCGTTATTCGGGCGAGACTGAAAAGAAAACTGCTCAGGAAGTGACCGATATCGCAATGGTTCGGGAAATAAAACCGGAGCCTAAAAAAGAGATTAAGAAAGTTGAACCTAAAAAAACGGCCCGCCCTCAACAGGCAGCCGCACCGTTCAAAGGGTTTGGCGCAGCCCTGTCGGGTATTGATATGGGATCGCTGGGCTTGGATGACGGGCAAGGCAGAAGACTGGATGATGGCCTGTTAGGTAAAACGGACAATGCCATAATGACGGCGGATTTAGTTGATGTGCCACCCAAACCGGTGACCAGAGGCACTTTCAAATATCCCCCTTCTGCCAAGAAGGAAGGCATCAAAGGGTATGTGGTGTTGTCAGTGCTGGTTGAAACAGATGGTTCTGTCAATCAAGTGCAAGTATTGGAATCCAATCCATCGGGAATCTTCGACGCGGCTGCCGTACAGGGCATTCGTGCATGGCATTTCGAACCGGCAAAATACAAAGGCGATACAGTGAAAGTATGGGCGAAACAAAAAATCCGTTTCGATCTTTCCTGATCACTGACGGAATGTCGATACCTATCATGCCATACCCGATAACCAGGCAGATTCATTACCTCATGATCGCGCTTATCCTTGGATATGCCAGCCATGCAGTAGGAGCAGCCGAGAAGAAGCCGCAGACTGCGGATTTTATTGAGCTTGCGGCAGTCATGCTCAAAGACGGTCATAGTGATCGCGCTTTGCTGGCATTGCAAAGCGTTGATCTGGACAATAAGAAAACAGACCTGGCCAGGTTTTATACGCTGCAAGGCCTGGCCTATTTGAATCTGGATGATCTGGTAGCCGCCAAGGACAGCTTGCAGCGAGCGATCGCCAATGGACAGAAAGACCCGGCGATTTATAGTTATCTGGCGCAAGCTTGCTTCGGACTGAAAGATTATCAGCAAACCATTCAGGCCATTGTCAAAGCGGGTGATCAGGTCAACAAGGATGCCACTTTGATTACTTTAAAAGCGGAATCCTATTGGCACCTGAAAGATACCAGCGCAGCCATCAATGCGTTAAACGACGGGCAGAGAATTTTTCCCGATGATTTTCGTTTTCTCAAGCGTAAGGTGTTCTATTTTGTCGAATTGGGGCTGTATCAGGAAGCGGTCAATCTCGGCAGAGATTATTTGAAGCGGTCGAAAGCCGTGGCAGCTGACTATATCGCGCTCGGAAATGCTCTGAGGCTCAGTCGGGAATTTCAGGAAGCGCTGAATATACTGGAAGTGGCGCGGTTACAGTTTCCTCAGGATGAAATGGTGGCAAAACTGCTGGCGCACACCTACCTGGATCAGGGAAAACTCAATTCAGCGGCATTCATTCTCGAGCAAGCCGCCTTATTGAATCCGAAGCTACAGGCTGAAGCAGCCGAAATTTATCGACGTGCGGGGCGTTTTCATAAGGCGCTGACGCTCAACGAAAGTATCGATGATCAGAAAGTGAAATTCAAACAGAGGTTGTCCATTCTGTTGGCGCTTAAGCAGTATGAACGCGCTGCCAATATGGAATCCAGTCTGTATCGAACCGGATTATTGGAAGATCAGGATGTGCGCTATGCGCTGGCGTATGCTTTATTTTCAATCCGGCGCTATCCTGAAGCCAATAAGCATCTGGATCACCTGAAAAATGCCGAGCTGTTTAGAAAAGGCACCGAACTTCGTCGATTGATGGAAGTTTGCAAAACCGAACCATGGCAATGTACGTAATGCGGTTACGTGAAGCGAAAGCATCGTGTGGTGCGTGTTTTGCGGCACGATCCAAACGTAAATCCGACCGTATTCAACCCACTGCGCATGTTGCCCGGGCAACTTCGCCAGTTGCCTTTCCGGTGCCGCCTTAACGTCTATCTGACACTGTTTCCTTAACCTATTTACTTAAATTGATCTTCGCGCGCAATGGGATTGCAGGTGGAGAGGGGGCTTGATACGCCAAATGAACGTTGAAACTTATAAATATTCCTGGTCCTTTGTTTTGCAAGCCATGTTGGATGGTTGCAAATTCCATCATTGGTGCAAAATACCGCATAACCCTCATCGATGGGAACGGTCTGTATTTTCATGTTTGATTTTCGTCGCTACCATGCTGATCAGCCCTTCCCTTTGGGCAGAGACCGAAAAAGCGGAATTTTCCATCCATCTTTTTCAGAATGGACTGCCGATTGAAGATGCCGAATTGTCCATCAGCAGCGAATCCAATGAGCAATCAAGTGCGAAGCTGATTTTTGAAGCGATTCCTGCGACTTATAGCTGGCGCGCTGATGCCGATGCGCCGCTGAAAACCAATGCGAATGGGAGTTTGGCTGGCAAATTACCTCCCGGATCTTATCAATTCAAGCTTAAAACCAAAACTCAGGAATTTGTTTTCGATTTGCCGCTGCGTCCGGCAGAAAATGCACAGATTCTCGTGACTTTTTATCCCAATAAGAAAAAGCCGTTGCTGAATATTGAAAGCTCGGTGGTGGGCACACTGGCAGGATTGGAGGGAGCCGCAGTACAAAAAGGCGATCAAGGCGAAGGAACCATCGCGGTTCAAGTGCTGTCCGCAGAAACGCAAAAACCACTCAAAGATGTGCAGGTTTTTCTCAGCGGCTCAAAGCAGAAACTGAGAACCGATGAGCAGGGGCGGGTAACGGCGACGGTACCGGCAGGCAGCTATAGTGTTTCGTTATTGCATAGCGCTTACAGCAGCCAGACGCAAGATGAAGTGGCCATTGACAATGCGCGAACCACCGAGCTTAGTTTCAAGCTAACGCCCGCCGGTGTTGAATTGGCTGAATATGTGGTGTTGGAGCCGCATCTCGCAGGCACCGTTGCCTCGGTGATTGAAGAACAACGAACATCAACATCCGTCGCAACCGTTTTAGGGGCTGAACAATTCAGCCGGGCTGGTGACAGCGATGCGGCCAGTGCGCTGCGCAGGGCTTCCGGGCTGACGCTGGTGGGCGGGCAGTTTATTTTTATCCGTGGATTGGGCGAGCGGTTTACCACTACACTGGTGAATGGCGCTGCCATACCCAGCCCGGATGCGACCAGGCGAGTCGTGCCGCTGGATCTGTTTCCGACCAATATTCTTGAAAGCGTGCTGGTGCAAAAAACCTATTCGGCCGATCGCCCGGCGGAATTTGCGGGTGGCACGGTGGAGCTGCGCACGCGCGGCATACCGGATGCATTTTTCTTCAATCTGAATTTGCAAACCGGTGTCAACGATAACACGACTTTCCAGAAAGGCTTGACCTACAAAGGAGGCGGGACCGATTTCACCAGTTACGACGATGGTGCGCGCGCAATGCCCAATTCTCTGGCTGAAGCAACCAAGGATGGCAATCTGCAGCCAGCATCTGTTTTCAATCCGAATGGAGTGACTCCCGCGCAAGTCGAAAAGTTTGGCGAGGATTTGTCAGGCGTATGGGATGTCAATCAGAAAACACGTGGGCCTGATACCGGTTTCCAAACATCGATGGGAGACAGTTTTGCGTTGGGCGATTTTAGACTGGGTTATATCGCTGCGGCAGGCTGGAAGCAGGAATTTAGAAAACAAAATGAATTAGTGCGTGAATTTGTGTCTGCCGATCTGAAAAAAGTACAGGATTTCGACATGCAGAGATCCTTGCAGGAGGTGCATGTGACCGGTTATGCGGGAACAGAACTTCAGTACAAAGATACTCACAAGATATTTGCCAAAACCATGTTTTTGCGCCAGTCTATTGATGAAGCCAGGATCTCTCAAGGGTTTACCGATACGGAGACGAGCGATATCCGCAGAACGCGATTGAAGTTCTTTTCCAATCAGTTATTGATGAATCAGGTCGGCGGTGAACATCGATTTGATCGATTAAAAGATTTCTCCATTAACTGGTTGTATACCAATGCGACCGCTAACAGAGACGAGCCTAATACGCGCGATTATCGTTTTGATTCCAATCGTTTAACCGGCAACTATTTTTTTTCACAGCGCGCGGATAGTAATCAGGTCATGTATGCAGATCTGACTGACAAGGATCAGAGTTGGCGGGTTGATGGAAAATTGCCATGGCAGTTGTCTGGCAACCATAAGATAACCTTGAATAGCGGTTTTATTACGCAGACAAAAACCAGAGATTCCAATATTCAACGGTTTAATTATTTTCGATTTGGTCCGGACGCCAGTCGAGAATCCATCATTGGGCAATCATCACTCGAAAGCATTTTGCAGCCTCAGTATATTGGAACCAATGGCTTTCAATTGCGCGATGTGACGCGCCCCAGTGATAAATATAACGCATCACAGAATCTGCTTTCCTATTATGGAAAAGTGGATTGGTTGTTATATGACCGGGTGAGTTTAACGGGCGGGGTGCGTTGGGAAGACAATGATCAGAAAGTGAATACAGTATCCCTGAATAATAAACCGACGACTGCCCGACTCAACCGAGTGGATATGCTGCCATCGGCAACGGCCACTTTCTTTCTCACCGATAAGCAACAATTGCGCGCGGGTTTCAGTCAAACATTGTCAAGACCGGATTTCAGAGAACTATCGTCGGCGCCTTTTACTGATATCAATACCAACCAGGAAACCGTCGGCAATCCGCTCTTGAAGCAAACATCAATTACCAACTGGGATGCACGCTGGGAATATTATTTGTCACCAACAGAAAATATTTTTGCCAGTTTTTTCTGGAAAGATTTAACCAATCCCATTGAATTGGTTGCGGTTCAGGGCAGCGCCGGACTCAATACTTATCAGAATGCGGATAAGGCCAATATCTACGGGTTTGAGCTGGAACTACTCAAGAAATTGGATTTTGTACATCCGGTGTTGCAGAATTTTTATGTCGGTGGCAACTACACTTGGTCAGCGTCCAACATACAACTGACTCCTCAGAATCTGACCGCGCAAACAACCAACGACAGGCCGCTGCAAGGGCATTCCGC
Source organism: uncultured Nitrosomonas sp. (assembly GCA_902826115.1). Lineage (GTDB taxonomy): Bacteria > Pseudomonadota > Gammaproteobacteria > Burkholderiales > Nitrosomonadaceae > Nitrosomonas. Next base: position 335 of record CADEDO010000076.1, on the reverse strand, counting down.
GCAAATTTTTAATTTCCAGATCGGTTATGACAATCCTGCCTGGAAAACACAAGCTACGTTGTTATACAACATTTCCAGCAAGCGCATCATGGCGGCGGGCGTGCTGGGTGCGCCGGACAAATATGAACAGCCGGTGCATCAACTGGATTTTGTACTCAGTCAGAATTTGTACAAAGGGCTATCCATGCAAGCGTCCATGCAAAACTTACTCGATGATGATATCCGCATCACGCAAGGCGATGAAGTTACGCGGCAGTATCGTCGCGGACGATTCTTTAATCTGAGTGTTCGCTTGGCTTATTAGTTTGACTTATTCAAGCAGTACTTAACAGGCC
>CADEDO010000075.1 GCA_902826115.1 uncultured Nitrosomonas sp. | reverse complement strand
GGAATAATATTTTCATAAGCATCTTTGAGCCAACCTTGCATAATGAAATGTCCTTGGAAAAGTTTATTTTAGAGCAATCAAATAACTAACAAATTACTGAAACCAGCATATCAATTAACCTTATCAACAGAACACAGAATTAATTACATATTAGAAAACTGGTTACTGACAATTCTAACAAAGTTGTATTTAAGCAAAGTATCGAGAAATTACAAAAAATTAAAATTTATTTTTACTATAACTTGCTTTTAGAATTATTGCTTACGAAGCGCGACCAATAAGCTGCTTGACCAAGCATGAGCATCATAAGAAACTGAATGGGATTTGAATAAAAATGTATATTCTTGTAAGGCAATGTCATAATAAGCAAAAACAAACCAACTTCACCCACTCTAAGCAGAATTCGATGAGTCTCTGGAATACATTCATTCTTAGCAATCCACCCAGAAGTCCAGGCACCAGATAGCAAAATAAGAAGGAAAATAAGGTGTCCTAGAATACCAGTCTCCCACAGCAAAACAACCGAAGAAGATATATTAATCTGATAAGGAAATCTGTTGACTAATTCACCAACACCAATTCTGGTATCGGCAGTTGCCCCCATACCATACCCGAACAAACTATGTTGTAGGTCACCGCTCTTAACGTTGATCTCCCACCACTTTACCAGATGTGTAGTACGCCCCAGTTGACCTAAATCTTTAGACTCATTATCAGGGCTTAATGCTCTAACCACATATTCATAGGTCGAAGAAGGTTGATTAGAGTTATTATATATGAGCGCAGGTCTATCATTATAATGAAGTTTTTCGTACATTAGAAACAAGCCCCCAACCACCATAAATGCTGCTACCACGATCGCGATCGACTCTACCGGTCGCTGCAATAGCTCTCTACGATAATAGAGAACAATCATAACTGGCAGCAGCATAATCGGCGCCTTCACTTCCGCTAGAGTCAATGTAACAAGGGCGGCCAACACGACCAAGATCACCCATACGCCATGTAATTTACTTCCACGCCACAACGCAATAGCAACCATAATGGCAATCAATAGCATAATAGCCATTCCTGCACTATCACCAGAACCTGAAATATCACCCGGAAATGTCCCAACAACCGCATCCCAGGGAGAAAGTCGAGTACTCTTTTTCACCACAAAGAAATATTGATAAAGCGCCATAGGTAACTGCAGAATAGCTAATGGCATGAGAGCTTTCCATAATTGCATCAGCATTTCTGGTCGAACTAGGCCAAACATAAAAACTAACATTAATGGCCACATGAATAAATAATGACGGGATGCATTCACAAAATCGGCAAATTGAGGGTGATCAATGACAGTTGAAAAAATCACTAGCAGAAGAAAAATAACTGGTAAAAATAAGTCATTTGAAACCGGAATTGACTGAATATGATTTTTGCTACGCAGAAGATGAAGAAGCACTGGCAACAATAATGCTGCTCCCATCAAAACAGTCAACCATTGAAGCTGAGTAAAGCGTATAAAATATGCGCTCGGCCCAGTAACCACAAATGCTGCCCAGAATATAATCCAAATTATCCATGAAACAGGCGCAGCAAGAATAAAAAAAAGACCATACAAAGCCAACAAAGGCACCAGAAGGATTACATTACTATACGCAGCGAGTACACCACTTAATATCGACAAAAATAGAACACCAACCATCATCGTGATAGTAGCCAACATCCTCGTATGTGAGTTATTAAATATTAACAAATTTAGGAATTTCATAATTGACTAACTAGACTGAAGAATCTGTTAACTTAACTCACCCTGAAATAAATAGCCGATATCAGATTTCTAAAAATCTTTCACTGTAGTTTTCTTAATATATAAATCTATTGGAAGGTTACTCTTTAATTTTTCAAAAATCAGACTGCCAATATTTTCACTACTTATCCGATTAACTAGAACTTAACAGCAACCTGTAATAGAATTAACAAATTCAATTGAACTTCTTTAACTTTAATAGTTAAAAATCCTATTTAATTATCGGTAATATTACTGATAGATATGTTGGTTTCTTAATTCAACTACACACTCAGGCAGTCACATTAAAATTATAGCTATTCACGCATCGAAAGTACCTATAAGTCTAACACGGTCTTTGCCATCAATTACTATTAACAAGTCTTGTATAAAATTAGCTTGGAGCTGATAAGCTCTTTCATTATCAGTACTTATAGAAGAAACTCGAACCAACATACCATCAGGCACACTCCCAGTTAAACCATAGCGTAGCTGCTGCAATTTTTGATCTAATCCTGGCAACACAGCTTTATTACCCACTGTTACCCAGTAAGTAATCGGCTCATTGCGATTACCCTTAACTGCAAGCAAACGTTTGACTGGTAATTTACCATATTGAGTTATAAGCTCATCAGCGAAGATTTTAAAAATCTCAAAACCTTGCACATAATAACAAACCTCAGGTTTATGTACTGCCAAATTATCACTTTGGTCTCCACCGTAAGCCACAGAGAGCATAATTCGTTCGCCATGTGAATTGACATAAGTCCTAGCTATTGTTTGGTTATATATCTTGTCAAGCTTAGCTTGAGTTTCAGCATCAACTTGCAATGGTATAATTGATTTATCAATACTCCAATCCCCAAAACTAGTAGGAATCATAACCTCAAGGTTAGTGGCCACTCGCTGATCTGCAATTTTAATAGACGGCGTTAAAACCATAGTTAACACACTCGATGACACCATCAGTAATCCAAGCATAGTACTAATTGTTAAAGATTTTCTCATTAATTCTTCCGTATTTCTCAATTGAACGTCCTAAAAAACCAGATCAGAAAAAGTGACCCAAAATCATTGAAAAAATGTAATTAATATTTAACTAAGAAATTTATAATGCAATAGCTCATTAAAAGTTGGTTCGTCTTATAAAAATGAAATGTCTTTTATATAAAGCTCCACAAGCTTTCTTGATTATTAGTCTATTGCTTTTTAGAATAATATTGCAATAATCCATCTGCGCTCATTATTAAAATTAATGCAGTAATGAATAAAACTAACCCAGCAAATTCGTGCAGGAAGCCCTGCCCAGCTGCATCACCATAATGAAAAGTAACCAGAGTAAGTACAATAACGCGAATCACATTGGCGGTAAATGAAATTGGCACAATAAGAATAGCCAATACTACATTACGAAATAATGAACCATGCTGAATGAGATTTAAATAAAATAATCCTAATGCCTCCAGTGTTAGCAACGTTTGTAATCCAGCACAAGCATCCGCGACAAGAAGCTGATATTGCCCAATTTGTAAAACAACCCCATTTCGTGCTATTGGGTAATCTATCCAGAATAAAATGTTCTCAGCTACATAAGAGACCGCCATCTTCATTGGCATCGTAAGTAAACTAACCAACTGGCCTGGCAGTGGAATCATAAACAATAGAAAGAACAGTGGAAACCACATTATTTTTAAGGCAATATAACCAAATTTAATTAGTAAAATCGCCATTAAAACTAGAACAGAAGAGCCTATTTCGAATAATAATATCTGTTGAGAACGACCAATAATATAGAGAGTTAACGCTATAAAAAAAATCACCCACCCGGCAGTTTGGCCTGAGATTCTCTCTTTTTTATATAATAACTCTGGCCACTTGCGATACATAAGCCAAAATGAAAGAAACAAAATAATTGGTCCATGCGCATGTTCTTCTTTAGTCCATATTCCATTGATAAGAGTAAAGAAAGTGGGTATAAATAAAACCAATATTCCCACTAATATTGGTAACCACTCTGATATAAGTGATTTTGAATGAAGCAATCTCTGTGGTATAGCTAACATATTTATTTTATTAGAAATCAATCAAAATTGAACCAACAACTTCAATGCCGCTATATTTGAGTTGTTCGTTCATATTGTTGATATCAGCCAGACGGGTATTATTTTTTTGTACAACTATCAATACTCCTTCCGTTTGAGATGCTACGGCTAATGCATCAGATCCACTTGAGAAAGCTAAAGTATCGTAAAGAATAACATCGAACTGATTCGCAAGTTGATTGCTTAACTTATCAAATGATAGGCGATTAAGAAGTTCTAAAGGATTAGGTGGAAGTGTACCTGCTGGCAAAACAGAAAGATCAACGAAAGAATCTATTCTAGAAATCACTTCAAAAATGTTTGCACGATCAGCCAGTACATCAGACAAACCTTGCTTATTCTTTAAATTAAAAATCTCATGCTGTTGTGGGCAACGCAAATTAGCATCAATTAATAATGTTCTCTCGCCAAGCTGTGAAAACACCACAGCGAGATTAGCTGTAAAAAGACTCACTCCATCATCAGGATTACAACTCGCTATAGTTAAAGCTTTACGTCCTGAAGTAAACCACCTTAACATTAATTGACTACGCACTGCACGAAAAACTTCTACTTGAGCACCAAATGGTTGATAAGCAACTACTAACTCTGGCGGATGATTTCCCTGTCCAGGCAATAAATACGGATAATCGAACTGTTGCGCTAAGACCAGCTGTATATCCGCTTCTGTAATTAAACCTAATTTTAGGGCGGCATCACCGAAACGTAGACCATTCTCTTTCTGAAAGCGCAACACACGTTCTGCCTCAACTGGCGTAATCTTCCCCATATCAAGCAGAATTCTTCCGATACTAAACTTACGAATTATAGATGCATTCGTACTAATAGAGTTGAAATCACTAAGTTTTTCTGTTTCTAAGGAATCTTGGGATGTCATTTTATTTTTCCTATTCTAAACTTAGATTGTTTCATCTTATCAAACGTGGCAAAACTGATTGCAAACGACTCTTTTGTTGGCTCCTCTCCCATTTTATTACGCCAAGAACAGGCGCCTGGAGTATATCTACTAGATCATCAGGTGAACGCACTCTCCGATCAATCATTTCTGCTAGCAAACCAACCCCCAATCCTAACACCCCCCCTAAGAATACTGATAAAATCATATTAAGCATCAACTTAGGACTATCCGGTTTATCAGGAATCTTTGCCATATCTAATATAGAAACACTTGACAGATTTGATTGTCCCTCAAGAGTAGTTTGGTTTAACCGCTGCATCGCATTGTTATATGCTTGTTGAGCGCCTTCAACTTCTCTTACGAGAAGCTGAAGTTGATCTCTGGCTCGATTAAGATTTAATACTCTAATCTTCTGATCCTCGAGTGCTGCACGTATTTCCTCTTCTTGACTAACAGCATTGTGCGTTGAAGTCTTTATATGCTTAGATAATTCAGAACGCAATTTCTCAACTTCAGCTACTGCTCCAGCATAGCTAGGATGATTGCGACCAAATTTCTGAGAAATATCTGAAAGTTTAGACTCAGCCTGCGATAAACTTATTTTAAGATTATTAATCATCGGATTCTTAATTACGCTATGACTCTCCCCATCCCGCTTATTTTCTCGTTCTGATACAGCACCCATTAATTCTGCCTGGGCAATTACCAATTGGCTCGAAAGATCATTAAGTCGCCTTGTTTCAACATCAAGCCGAAAATCCACATCAATAATGCCTTTCTCATGTTGATACTGCGATAATTTCTTCTGCGCTGCTTCCAATCTGTCGCGCAATACATTAAGCTGACTTGTAAAGTAGGTTGCCGCTTTTTGTGAAGGTTCTACTGTAAGGCGAATACTGATTTCCTGATAAGCATTCGCAAAGGCATTTGCTACGATTGAAGCAAACTCAGGGTCTGAACTTTTAAAACCAATACCAATTACACTACTATCACGCGAAGTATCAATATCCAGTTTGCTAAGAAGCGCGCCAGCTAACCAATCACGCAACTCCATATCACTGTTACTCTCTTCATACGCTTCTTTAATCGCTTCACTCTGATCAAGCTTAAGCTGATCCACCACCATCAATGCAGTTTTTGAGCTTTTTATGACATCTATTTGGGTAGCCATATAACTTGTAATCAGCTGCGCAGGCAAGACCATTCCTGTAACTGGATCCGCACCCTTATGTGTAAGAACCAAAGTAGCTGTTGACTTATAGCTTTTTGGCAGTAGCAAACTCACCAGCAAAGTTGTAGATATAGTCACCATAAGTGTAAACAAAATTAGTTTACGACGAGCTAATATGATAAGAAAAAATCTGGAAAGATCCATAGGTAAAGTCTCAGTGCAAAACTAAATTAGTTACGGTAATTAATTCATAATGAATTAATTCAGTTTTAAAAATAAATTTCAGAACAAACTTTCTTTAATATAAATTACGTCATCAGGTTGAACTAAATCACTAGAGCCAACAGTAAGTATCTGTAAATTACCTTCAGCATCACGACGTTGAATACGCAACCCACGTTCTGTTCCTCGCGGAGTCAATCCACCACCAACCGAGAGTGCCTGTATGACTGTCATGTTACGTTCCAGCCTATAAGCTCCCGCACGTTGCACTTCGCCATAAATATAAAACTTAGGAGCACGCTCAACAAAAATAAGATCTTCACTGCGTACATTTAGATTTCGGCTTAAATCACCAGAGCGGGTCATTTCAATCACATCAATCACTTCTTTGATAAATCTGTTACCATCCGAACGAATCAGTGTAACCAATTCCCCTCCGTCTGGAAGCACCCCTCCCGCCATTGCTAGAATATCAGTCAAGCTGCGTTTACCTTCAATCGGATAGCGACCTTGATTACGAACATTACCCAAAACAGATACCATCTGACTCTGCAATGAAGAGGTAACAATATTCACTTGAGGTTTACGGAGAATATCTCGACTCTCCAGTAATTTAGCTATTTTTCTTTCTGCTGCAGATGGAGTTAATCCATCAACCAATATTTCGCCGAGCAACGGGAAAGTTATATACCCAGTTTCACTTACTTTTGATTCAGTAGTCAAATCCGGATGCCCATAAATAAATATTTTTAATGCATCTCCCGGACTCAGAACACCTTCTTTAACCTCTCCTGCCATTGCATGACCAACATATATCATCGTGAATAATGTGGAGATTAATATTAATAGCTTTGCTTTATTCATAACATATATCATTTGCATGAAATCCTTAATCCATAACGCATTAAATTGATAACAAAAAACCATTAAGTGCCAAAAAACTACCTCAATTCCATAATACCACGTTCAATTGTCCTCTCTGTAGGCGGTTCAGCTAGATTCCAATTTTTCGTTATATCAGCTGTTGATTGAGAAGTTGTTTCTTCTAAATCCCTAGAATTAAGATATTCTATCTTTGCTAATGACCGCAGTCGTGCAATTTCCGCATCAGTTGCCTGCTTATATTTCTGATTAATTAAGTATTTTTCAATCTGCCCAGCAGCTGTAGTCGCAGAGACTGGACTGTCCTTTATTGCATTGACAGAAATTAACAAACTATTCTCTTTTTCATTAATGATAAAGACACGATTCTTACCTTTCTCTCTTAATACAGCCGCCATTTCAGATGGCAAATCTGCAGTACTACGCGACACTAAATTGCGAAAATACTGAACGCCATGCTTATCTAACCAAATAGTTACTTCATCAATCGATTTAGCAGCATCAACAATTACTTTAAGTTCGTCACTAATGTCCTTAGTAGCCACTCGTACCACAGTCATATCAAATTGCTTGCGCTGTGAAAAATACTCTGGATGCTGCTGAAAATACTCATCAATTTCAGACTTGGTCGGTTTGGCAACTTTACTTGTAATGCTTTGCAAATATGCTTGCGCAATAACCTGTGCATTGGCTCGTTCGCGAGCTTGCATAACATCGGGGGTTCTATCTAGCTTAATACGTAATGCTTCATCCACGATTAATTGTCGAGCAATTAACGATTCCAATAGTTGCTTACTAGCAGCTTCATATTGATCAGCCCGAACACCAGAACGTCTTAACTCGTCGTTAAGTTGAAGTACGGTAACTTCTTTACCACTAATACTGACCAAAGCTTGTCCTGATCTTTTTTCCTTAGATTCGCTATTACACGCTGAAAATCCTAAAACTGAAATCAATACTGCTCCCAGTAATGCTACTCGTACAAATGTAAGTGCCATAAAACTTCCTCATAGATTGCAAATATAGAGCAACTTTAAATTCATTTAATCCCTTCACATTATTTCCATGATGCAATCACTAAGCTTATAAATATCTACTTGGCAAGCTACGACAAATTAAATATGAAACTTTAATGAGACGCTCTTCCTCGAAAACTTCTCTGCTTTAAATTACATCAATAATTCTTATAAATCAAATGTGAATACTATGCATGACTTATATTATAAAATTAGCATCTTTCATCGGAAACAGTAAATAAGCGAATAATACCTACTCTAATTCTCATATTAACTGATGAGATCAACTATATCTGGACGAACCAGTTAATCAACTTTTTTCAATCTTTCTGTTTCTACCTCATATTGATTCGGATTTTTATATTCCAAACATGAATGCAGCCGATGATTTTTTATAAAACATAGAGATATACTGCAATATATCTTGCTATGCTGTACAGCGGGTTTGATAATGTGGTAATCCCCCCGAAAGATAGCAGGATTTAAAAGTAGAATTTTCTTGTAATTTAAAGACAGGGGATTCTGCAATGAAGAAATCGAAATTCAGTGATAGCCAGATCATGGCGATACTCAAACAAGCTGAGGCAGGGATTCCGGTGTGCCTGAACTGTGCCGAGAGCATGGCATGAGCAATGCGACATTTTACAAATGGCGTAGCAGATACGGCGGTATGGATACATCGATGATAGCCCGGCTCAAAGAATTGGAAGAAGAGAACCGGCAGTTGAAAAAGATATATGCCGAAGAGCGGTTAAAATCCGAGTTACGCAAGGAGGCGCTTGAAAAAAAGTGGTAGCGCCCTGGCAGCGGCGCGACATGGCTAAACAGGCTGTTACACAAAGAGAGATCAGTATCCGCCTAGCCTGCGATATCTATGGTATCAGCGAAACCTGCTACCGTTACCGGCCTGGTCTCAGTGCTGATAACCGTATTATTGCCGATTGGCTGCTGCGGTTGACACACAACCAGCGAAACTGGGGTTTTGGCTTATGCTTTCTGTATTTGCGCAATGTGAAGGGTTTTGTCTGGAATCACAAGCGTGTTTACCGTATTTATCGGGAGTTGGAACTGAATATGCGGATCAAGCCGAAAAAGCGGCTCAAACGCGACAAACCGGTGACACTAGCGGCACCGTCAGCAATCAACGAAACTTGGTCAATGGATTTTATGCATGATCAGCTGGAAGACGGCCGCAGCTTTCGACTATTGAATATATTGGATGACTGCAATCGTGAAGGGTTGGGTATTGAAGTGGATTTTTCCATACCAACAGAACGGGTCATACGTACGCTGAACCACCTGATCGAATGGCGCGGCAAGCCTAATCGGATTCGCTGTGACAATGGTCCTGAATACATCAGTGGCACAATAGCTGGCTGGGCGGCAAAGAATGGAATACAGCTGGAATTCATTCAGCCAGGTAAACCTCAGCAAAATGCCTATATTGAACGTTACAACAGAACCGTGCGTTATGACTGGTTAAGTCAGCACTGCTTTGAATCAATTGCCGAAGTTCAGGACTATGCAACAAAATGGTTGTGGACCTATAATCACGAACGGCCTAACACCGCCATTGGGGGAATAACACCAAAACAAAAGCTCGCTCAATTAGCGCGTTAACCTCTACTTTTAACTTCAGTTAATAATGGGGGGATTACCA
>CADEDO010000074.1 GCA_902826115.1 uncultured Nitrosomonas sp. | reverse complement strand
CATTCAGTGAAGTTAGGCCAGCTAGAAGCAATGCATATTTTAGTGTTTTTTTCATCATTGTTTTCTAAAAAAGCGTTTTTAACAAGAATCGAGGTGTATTCAGTTCGCTTAACCTCCAGGTTAGTATCAGTCATGAATATTCATGGGTCAATGCGGTAAATTGTCGCAGTTGAGTGGGTTGTCTCTGAAATGAACGAGCTGACGTGGTTTACTGAAACCGGACACTCCAGTTAAGAGAAAATAGTGTTGATACCGGTTCAAAATTGACCACCTGTGCCGGTTGAAAATTGACCAGGGGAAATCAGTGCGTAGGGTACTACGCATCTGTGGATAAGTCGACCAGACTGAGTTTAGTTTTTGCCTCCTGTTGATGGTTTAAAATAATTGAATTCGTTACAAATCTGTAAGATTCTCTTCTGGAGAAGATCTTTCTTTTTCTCTTTCCTGTATTCTAGTTTTTGCACTGGCAGCGCTTTGTTTGTAACGGAAAGACTCGTTGCCAGTTTCGATAATGTGGCAGTGATGCGTCAGTCGATCCAGTAACGCGGTTGTCATTTTGGCGTCGATAAATACATTGCTCCATTCTGCGAATGTCAAATTGGTAGTGATGATGACGCTGGTACGTTCATAAAGCCTGGATAGCAAGTGAAACAGCAAGGCACCGCCTGTTTGTGAGAATGGCAGATAACCCAGTTCATCTAGAATAACCAGGTTTACTTGTAACAGATTCATCGCCATTCTTCCCTGTTTGCCAGCGATTTTCTCTTGCTCCAACATATTGGCCAGATCAATGGCACTGTAGAAACGCACTTTTTTATTGTGGTGCTGTATGCCTGAAACACCGATTGCGATGGCCAGATGCGTTTTACCGGTTCCGGTACCACCAACCAACACAAGATTTTGTGCGGCGGTGGTAAATTCCATCGTAGCCAACTGATAAATAAGTTGTTGATCGACTTTGGATTGACCGAAGTCAAAGCCCTGCAAATGACGCTGCACAGGGAATCTGGCGGCTTGGGTTTGATAGCGGATGGAACGGATATTGCGCTCGGTTGACTCGGCTTGGAGCAGTTGAGACAGAATCTGGTCTGCCGAATCAAGATCAGCTATCCGGTCTGACGTATACTGCTGCCTCAGTTCGGTATAGCAGCTAGCCATGCCATATAATTTCAGTGCTTTGAATTGTGCGGATATGTCAGGCATGCGGCACCTCCTGCTTGCTCAAGCGGTCATAGCGTGCAGTATCTGCCTGCGGTTCTTCTTTGAGTTTAAGAGTCGTTTCCACTTGCGCCGGTGAATCAGTTTGTTTCAAGCGTGTGAGCACATTGGTGACATGCTCGGCATTGAGAACACCTGATTCCAGCACCAATTCAACTGCAACCAGCACAGCCTCCAGTCCATGTGTCGGCACTAAACTTAATACCTTGGCCATGATTCGGTCAGCTTGTTGGCGTTCTCTGCGCCGAAGTGCTGTCTGCAACTGCAGCAAGGGTATTGGTAATTCAGCAAATGGGGCGCCGTTGCGCAAAGCCCCCGGCTTCTTCGCGATGACCGGAATATAATGCTGCCAGTCATAGCTGACTTGGTCACAATCCAGCAAGCGGGAATGATTAGCGACCACAGAATTGTCACAAACGATCTCTATGTGGTTCGCGTACAAATGAACCGCCGCCATCTGATTGGCCAGATGACAGGGAACAGAATAACGATTACGTTGCAGTGTGACCAGGCAAGTGCTGGAAACCCGCGCCAATACCTCAACATAACCATCGAATGGCGCTGGCATTGGCATCAAATAAAGTTGTGCTTGTTCCAGCGCATCGGCAAGCGTAATGCCGGTATAGTCTGGATGCTGTATTTCTAACCACAAGGTGCGGCAACGCGCTTCAAGCCAACAGTTAAGTTCTTCGAATGAACTGAACTGCTGCTGTTTGGCCTCAGCCCAGATATGGCGGCGCATATCCTGAACATTCTTCTCGACAACGCCTTTCTCCCAGCCGGAAGCTACATTGCAGAAATCTGGATCAAACAGGTAATGTGCGGTCATGGCAAAGAAGCGCGTGTTCACCACGCGTCCATTGCCTTTGGAAACCTTATCCACAGCGGTCTTCATGTTATCGTAAATACCGCGTTTCGGTACACCGCCAAAAGCTGTGAATGCACGGGTGTGGGCTTCAAACAACATCTCGTGACTTTGTGACGGATAGCCCGATAGCATGAAAGCACGGCTGGCGCATAGTTTGGTGTGTGCTGCCAACACCTTGCGGTGTATGCCGCCGATCACCAGCCACTCTTCGCTCCAGTCAAACTGAAAGGCCTCACCCAACGTAAACCGCAGCGGCACATACACCGATTTACTCTGACTGCCTTGATTACGCCATCTACGGATAAAATCGCAAACAATGCTATAACCGCCTGTATAGCCTTCGTTCAATATCTCTTTGAACAACATTAATGCTGTGCGCCGATCCTTCTTCGAACGATGCGCATCCGCTTCTAACGACAACAGCAACCTGGATTCAAATGATGTTAGCTTGCCAGGCTTCTTCGCTCTTTGGTATTTCACCGCGCTGTCGTTTGGCGCTTTCAACCACTTCTTTATCGTGTTCCGTGACAGACTCGTTCGGCGTTGAATCTCATTAATTGACAGATGTTCGCGGTAATACATCCGTCGTATCTTTGCATACATAACCATGGTAATCACTCCTTAAATTCTCCCGCCTAAAATTTAGGCAAGATACGTGAATTACCTGGTCAATTTTCAATCGGTACAACTGCACTTTTCTGGTCAATTTTCGACCGGTGTCAACACAACAAGATTCCCTTAATAGCCCCCGCCTTTATTCCTGTCAACATCCAGTGCTGTTACCAGGCTCGCACGATTTCCCCAGGCATTGCGAATATATGACACCACGAGTGCTACTTCTTCATTCCGCAAAATCTGTTGAAACGGTGGCATTCCATAGGGTTTAGGATTTGCTGCCGTGGTGGGTGAATAACCGCCATTCAGTACACTGTGGATGGCATTTATTGGCGACTTCATCATCACACTGCGATTACCGGCCAGCGCAGGATAAATGCCTGACGCACCTTTTCCGTCAGCGCCATGACAGGTTTGGCAATACTCCTCATACAGCTGCCCACCCAAATCCAGATGCCTCCGCAAATTACCCGACATCACCGAAAAACTGACGCCAGGCACGTTACCACTTTCATTTGCTGTGAGTGATTTTAGATAAACTGCCATGGCGTGAACATCTGCTTGCGATAAATATTGCAGGCTCTGCCTGATGACAGTCGCCATGGAACCTGATGCAACGGCACGTTGGGTTATGCCGGTTGTCAGCAATGCAGCGATTTCTTCAATCGCCCAATCACCCACACCCGCTTCCAGTTGCGAAGACAGAGAAGGAGCATACCAATTCATGCCCATGATCTGCCCGCCCGTCAGCGCATCATCCTGACTGGCACCTAACACATTACGGGTGCTATGACAGGCATTACAATGCCCCAGTCCCTGCGTCAGATAAGCGCCGCGATTCCAGGCTTCACTTTGGGATTGGTCCGGTTCATAGCTACTTGCTTTGAAATATAACGCGCGCCAGATCGCTAGCAATGGCTTAAAATTATACGGAAAGAAGATATCATTCGGTGGATTGGATTGCGAAACGGGCGGTAGCGATTGCAGGTAAGCAAACATCGCATTGGCGTCTTCCCGCGTCACTTTGGTATATTCAGTATAGGGAAAAGCGGGGTACAGCAACCGCCCATCACGCGACTTGCCCTGATGCAGCGCTTGCCAGAAATCTTCTTCGCTCCATAGACCAATGCCTGTTGCTTTGTCGGGCGTAATATTGGGCGTCACAAAAATACCGAATGATGTCGACAAGCGACGTCCACCTGCAAATGGCTGACCGCCTTTGGTCGTATGACATCCCATGCAATTACCCACGCGGATTAGATAAGCGCCATATACTGCTGCTTGTTGCTTCTCGATAGCGTGTTTAGGTTCGTCAGTAGCCGTATCTGCCGCAAATACGATACACCCCCACAGCAAAGCAATGCATACCCAACTGCTGATAATGAATGTCATCGTTAAATGCCTCATTGTGCACCTCCGTTTTCTTGGATGTTTTGGCGGCAACGATGCGCCAGCTCCGGTGAAAGCACATCGAGTGAGCTGGATTCTCCTGAAACAACGTGGCTCGCTAGCCATTTCGCAACCGCATTGACTTCCTCGTCAGTCAGCTGCTGTGCAATGTCAGACATGCAATCCGACGTCTGGCTTCGCATAATGCCTCCATTGCGCCATCCGCTGAGTTGAGCCGTAATATAAGCGCGCGACAATCCCAGCAAACCAGGGATAGCAGGCTCCATACCCATCAAACTATCACCATGACAGGTACTGCAAGCCGGAATATCCTGCTCCGGCTTTCCCGAATAGACAAGACGCTCTGCCAGCTTGATTTCTTCGGGTTGCATGTCAATTTGTTCAGGCGCTGGATAGGGCAATTGTAATGAAGAAAAGTATTGCGCTATTTCCAATAAATACTCATCGGACATGTTTTCCAATAGAATGGCCATCGGCTGATAATAGCGCCTGGCATCCCTGAAATTGCGTAACTGATTAAACAGGTACCTGTGCGGTTTACCTGCTATGCGGGGATAATAAGCATCACGCCCTGCTTTGCCTTCAGCACTATGACAGATGGTGCAGGCTCGAACACGCTCTGTCATCGTATCAGGCACGATGACAGGTGTGCCACCATGCGCATTCGCTATCGCAGCGATACCGAGAAACATCAATAGAATAAAATGCAACATTGAGGCCCCCCTCAATCTAATTATCAAAAGCGGATATTGTACTGAACATAGAATAGATCCGGAGAGACGCCTGGTGCTTGTTTTTTCAGGAAATCGCCACTCCACATTTTTGAGTATCCAACCAGTACATCTTGATGCCGATTTACGTGCAGATTTAGTCGGAAATCTACTTCATCCCCAATATGACTGCCGGACTGACCGGTGACATCCCGGAATGTCGCCAAGCCCGCTGCGTTATACAGATAATCGCGTTCGTTCGCCAGGTAGAATCGGTGGTATTGTGAAATAAAAGTAATCCATGGCATGGGATGCAAGGTAAATTGTGCATTAATGTCATGTACGTTCTGACGGCCTATACGATCGAGGAAACCCATATAATAGTGGCCAAATGGGAACAACTGATTAAATGTATTGCTTCTGCCATCAGTAGAACTGCCATCGCCGGAAGCAAAATCATAACGTATCCAGCCTTGCGGATTCATTGGCATAGGTAAACGATAACCTACGCCAGTAGCCACGGCAAAGGCGGAGATATCCAGATTGGATCGTCGACCGAATTGATACATACCTTCCAGTTCATATAGGAAATTGTCAAAATTTCCAGCAAAACGGCCACCGAGAGTATGAACATGGGAATTACCCTGCAGAATGTTTCCTCGCGCTATATTGGTCGGGGTGAGATTCCGGTCGTTTTCCAGGCTGAGGAAATAAAGATCGATCAAGTGACCGGGTTTAGGTTTGTGAGTAGCCCATAAGCCAAAGAAGTTTTGTTGTGTATCCCAATTATCAACATTACCTTTTTCGGTAATCATCGGGCGTGTCCAGAATGCATCAACATCCCATTCCGGCGTACGCCAGAAAGCTTTGACACCTTGGAAGGTTCTACGGGTATTGACCCAATCCAGCGTGGAGATCAATCGCTGCGAACCATACATTAATTCCTGACGACCGACACGAATATAAGCAGGGCCGTTATTAACATTGCCCAGTTTGATATCGGCGAACAGATTAAGCAAATCGGCGTGATTCCTATCTGTGATCAACGGAGACAGTTCGGCACCAAATGCGCGCGCATCGAGTAACTCCGCAAATAACCGCACTTTATCGCGATACCACAGATCCGCATGGAAGCGGGTGCGTAACAGATGAAAGTCATTATTAATGCCGGCTGTATTTAAACGACTATCCGTTTCATGCGTATAGCGATACCAGAAACTACCTCCAAAAGAAAGTAACCAGTCGTCGCCTAACTGTATTCGCTTAACGGGGTCAAAAATATCTTTTTCATGTCCCGGTGTAGCCAAATAGCGAAAATCAATGTCGTATGCCGGAGTGGTCAAAAGCGCAAAAGGTGCGTATGGCGCGACGGGAGGTTTTTCACGTTTGTTGCCTGTGATCATGTCCCAGAATGAGTAATAGCCTGGTGTGGTCGGGGGCAGCATGAATAAACCGGGACGCGATGGTGTCGAGACAAAGGGTACTTTGGATTTATCGAAACCTGCATTGCCCGCACCGATTGCAGTTGCTGCTGCGGCGGGTGTTGCCACGGCAGGCATATTCGTATTTGCCGGAACTGCGGTTGGATTGGTCGCATGCGCCGTGCAAACCAGATATATCATCCCTATGAAACATAGACAAAATCTTCTTAGTCTTCCAAATATTCTTGCAAAAATCATATCATTCCTTTTTCTTTAAAATTAGCTGATTTCATAAATTTTCTTACCGGAGCTGATCGCAAGGTTCTTTTGCATTAATCATGCCAAGTAACAAGATTATGATTTATATGTATATTTTGTTTGTATATTAAAACAGAATTTTGATACTCTCAATATTCTGAGGAATAACTCGCAAAAAATTGTGAGTTATTTTGGAATGATCGATAAAAGTGTACCAATCTAAACCCTGCAAGCTGATGTGATGAGCATCAAGTGAAAGGCGATGAAGATGTATACAGTGGAACTATAGGTGAAGATTCGACGAGCGGTGATGGTAGAAGGCAGAAGCGAATGGGAAGCTGCGCGATATTTTGGAATTAACCGCAAGATTGTCAAGAAGATGTGTCAATATGCAGTGCCGCCGGTTATCGGCGCAAGCGCGAGTTCGTTTCACCTAAGCTTGCGGGATTCACTGGCATCATTGATACCATTCTGGAAGCTGACAGACAAGTTCATGTTAAGCAGCGACACACTGCGGTGCGAATATTGGAGCGGTTACGTGATGAACAAGTGTTCTCTGGGATCGGAACAATTAACCGGTGCGTTACTGGATCGTTTAACTCACTATGTCCATATTCTCGAAATGAATGGCGAATCCTATCGCCTGGCCACAAGCAAGAAACGGCAAGAACAGACTTTACAAGCCCAGTCGATAGACAAGGAGGATGCAAAACCATGAAGCCACCGGCTTTTAGCCGGTGGAGTGTTTACCTAAAGCTTCAAATAAAACCGATACACTAGTTATTATTTATGTTCAGAGTGCTCATGCATTTTTTTCACCATTTTGTGTAGGTTTCTCATTTCATCGGGATTAAGGTAACCGTCTTTGTTTGTGTCATTTTGATCAAACATCCACTCATGGTGTTTCACGAATTCTTTTTTGCTGACACTGCCGTCTTGTTCTTTTGCCATCACAGAAGAATCACTTTTTCCTTCATTTCCACTTGCTGCATTGGCACTAGTTGCGAAACTAGCTGTAGCCGCTAAAAAAAGAATGATTGCAATCATAAATCCCATTTTTTGTTTTTGTATCATAGCGATGCCTCTTTAGTTTAGTTTTCATAAATCATTAAACGATTTTAAAAAATGACATTTCCTCATAGTGTATAAGCAACTGTCATAACCTCTTTATCGCAACAATCGTGCCAATTTATAATGTATTGATTAATAGATAATTTATTAATTATAGCGGTATCAAAAAGTTATGATTTCCAAATTTCTATGATACGATTCACAAAAATTTGTGATTTTTATGATAATTAATTTTGATTTGTGCTTCCGTCATTCACCGTTGTTTGCGGCGATTATCGATGAAACATATGCCTGTCGTGATATCAATACGGTCTGGCGAAAATATCTGGAGCTGCCGGGCACCGATGCTGTTTCATACCCGTTCGAGGCGTTATTCAACCAGCAGAACGATGCTGCGCTCGTCAAGGAGATTACACAGGTTATACAGAACGGTATTGTGATGAGTGGCAGGCCGGTATCGCTGTCGCGGCTACAGTCGGAACAGGACCATACCGAAAGCGTTACGCTTCGGGGCATTCTGTCGGCATGGCGCATAGAACAAGCAGACGACAAACGACAATATGCGCTGCTAGTATTTACAGAAACAGCAGAATACAGTCGTGCGATCAATGAGCTCAATCAATTGCAAAAGACGCATGAATTGATTCTTAAAGCGGTGGGAGAAGGGATTTACGGCGTTGATACGCAAGGCAATACAACCTTTGTAAATGAGGCAGCGACCCAGATTCTGGGATGGCGTGCCGAAGATGTCATTGGAAAGTCGCTGCACAACATCCACCACCATTCCCATCTGGACGGCAGGCCATATCCAAGTAACGAATGCCCGATTTATCGTGCATTTACAGATGGTGAAATACACCAGGGAGATGATGAATTCTTCTGGCACACAGACGGCACGCCAGTTCCCGTTGAATATATCAGTACGCCTATTCGTGAGAATGGCGAGCTGAAAGGGGCGGTTGTTGTCTATAGAGACATCACTGAGCGCAAAAGAAACGAACAGCAACGTGAAGCGGCGTATGAGCAGATCAAAATATTGAAAGACTTGCTGGAGCATGAGCGTGATTATCTACGTGATGAAATCAATATCACGATCAACTTCGGCGAGATTATTGGCGAAAGTCAAGCCTTAAAACGTACGCTTGCTCAGATTGAAGCAGTCGCCAAAATGCCGACCAGTGTGCTGATTCTGGGTGAGTCCGGTGTTGGAAAAGAAATGGTTGCACGTGCAATCCATGCGAATAGCGCCAGAGCTGACAAGCAACTGGTGAAAGTGAATTGCGCTTCTATTCCTAAGAATCTTTTTGAGAGCGAATTCTTTGGGCATGTGCGCGGATCGTTTACTGGTGCTCATCGCGACCGGGTTGGACGTTTTCATCTGGCAGCGGGCGGCACTCTTTTCCTTGATGAAATCGGTGAGATCCCTCTGGATTTACAAGGAAAATTATTACGCGTTTTGCAAGAACATGAATTTGAGCGTGTGGGGGATGATAAAACAATTAAAATTGATGTCCGTATTATTGCTGCAACCAACCGTAACTTAAAGGACGAAGTCGATGCCGGACGATTTCGTGAAGACTTGTTTTATCGCCTGAGTGTTTTTCCGATCGAAGTGCCGCCATTGAGGGAGCGTATCAAAGATATCGGTCCATTAGCAGTCCATTTCCTGCAGAGCATCTGCACAGAACTGGGACATGAGCCTTTATCATTAACTCAACAACAACTTGACAGTCTGAATAAATATCATTGGCCGGGTAATATCAGAGAGCTTAGAAATGTCATGGAACGGGCTGTCATTCTGACAAAAGGCAAGCGACTCAGACTCGATCTCGCGATGCCCGGCAGCCATGAAGCCAAGCAAATATCGGCCTATATACCCATCGAGGAAACAGAATTCGTTACCGAGATAGTTTTTCGTGAGAAGGAAAAAGCAAACATGTATGCAGTCTTGCGGCACGCAAACTGGCGCATATCCGGCACGGACGGCGCCGCGGAATTACTGGGCATTAAACCGTCTACCTTTGCTTATAGGATGAAATTATATGGCATTAAAAAATCTGATTAAATCCGCACCACTTTATTTTCTCCACAGATTGGTAGTGATTTAGTTTTTAGCAGGTGTAGCTTGTACCTTCGCGCTTATTTTTATCACCGCAAGCCGTCGACTTAACATTTTGTCACGTGAAGCGTCTTGCGAGCTAGTTCCATTCTAAGAAAACTTCATACCATCAGAATGGTGACATTTCTTCCTGGCACGCCCCACCACGGGTATATCTACCCCTTACTTGACCATGTCAAGCGGTGTCTGAGTAAATTCTCCTGAAAACGGATTTGTCATCATTCTGTCATGTGGAGCGCTTAAGATTTTCATCTAACTTATGTAC
>CADEDO010000073.1 GCA_902826115.1 uncultured Nitrosomonas sp. | reverse complement strand
TGCGGCAGGCATCCGATTACCTAGATGATTTATCATGCCGCCATGCAATTTCCGGACATTGTCCTCTGTTAAAAAACGTATAAGGTATCATCGGATTTATTGATAGGAGTTTTCTATGACTGAATATATCGCCTGGTTTGATCAATTGACGATGCACGATGTAGATCGCGTGGGCGGTAAAAACGCATCGTTGGGTGAAATGATCAGCCACCTTTCACAGGCAGGTGTCAATGTGCCGACAGGCTTTGCCACCACGACTAAAGCTTACCGGGAATTTCTGATTGCCAATGGATTGGTTGAACGGATCAATCAAATCTTGAATGATTTGGATGTCGACGATATCAATGCGCTGACGACCGCAGGTAAAACAATCCGTGCCTGGGTGCTCGATGCAACCCTGCCGGATGCCATTTTGCAGGCAATATCGCAAGCTTATGAGCAGCTGGTTGCCAGTAGCGCTGGCCATGAGGATATTTCGTTTGCGGTGCGCTCATCGGCAACTGCTGAGGATTTGGCAGATGCATCGTTTGCTGGCCAGCAAGAGACACTGCTGAATGTGCATGGACTGGAACAGATTATTGCTGCGATCAAAATTGTATTTGCTTCACTGTATAACGATCGTGCCATTGCTTATCGTGTACATCAACAATTCCCGCACGATAAGGTGTATCTGTCTGCCGGTATTCAGAAAATGGTGCGTAGCGACCTGGGAGCCAGTGGTGTGATGTTCACGCTCGATACCGAATCCGGTTTTCGTGATGCGATTTTTATAACGTCTGCCTATGGTTTAGGTGAAACGATCGTGCAAGGCATTGTCAATCCGGATGAGTTCTATGTGTACAAACGCGGATTGAATGCTGGCCATCCGGCCATTCTCTCGCGGCGGCTCGGTACCAAAGCCATTGAGATGATTTATGGCGATAAACAGGATGCCAAAGGTACCTTCACGCTGACGCGCAATGTCGAAGCTGAGCGCTGCACCCGGTTTTCTTTATCGGATATCCAAGTGGAAGCGCTGGCGCGTCAAGCCATGATCATTGAACAGCATTATGGTCGTCCAATGGACATTGAATGGGCCTTGGACGGATTGGATGGGCAGTTGTACATCGTACAGGCGCGTCCCGAAACGGTTGAGAGCCGTGCCAGTCAGGTCATCGAACGATTCAAGCTGAATGACCCAGGAAGCGTGGTGGTCGAAGGCCGCGCGATTGGGCATAAAATTGGCCAGGGTACAGCCCGCTTGATCATGGGCACTGATCAGATGCATGAAGTTCAGCCCGGCGATGTGTTAGTGACCGATATGACCGATCCGGACTGGGAGCCTATTATGAAACGGGCCTCTGCGATAGTGACTAATCGCGGAGGGCGCACTTGTCATGCAGCCATTATTGCGCGTGAAATGGGGATTCCTGCGGTGGTGGGTTGCGGCGACGCAACCGAGCGCATTCAGGATGGTTCCACGGTTACGGTTTCCTGTGCCGAAGGGGATACGGGATATGTGTATGCTGGGTTGTTGCGTTTCGAGCATACTACCGCGGATACCGGCAAATTACCGGATTTGCCGGTGAAAATCATGATGAATGTCGGCAATCCGTCGCATGCTTTTGCATTTTCCCGCATGCCTAATCAAGGGGTTGGGCTTGCCCGGTTGGAGTTCATCATCAACAACATGATCGGCATTCATCCCAAAGCGCTCCTGGAGTTCGATCAATTACCCGATGCGTTGAAAGCTGAAATTAGCAACCGCATCGCGGGATATGCGAATCCGGTCAGCTTTTACGTGGATAAACTGGTCGAAGGTATTGCCACGTTAGCAGCCGCTTTCTATCCGCATCCGGTGATTGTGCGTACATCCGATTTCAAGTCGAATGAGTATGCCAATCTGATTGCTGGCAACCGCTATGAGCCGAGCGAAGAAAATCCGATGATCGGTTTTCGGGGCGCATCGCGCTATCTTGCGCCGGCTTTCCGGGATTGTTTTGAGCTCGAATGTCAGGCTTTGCGGACTGTACGCAATGACATGGGGCTGACCAATGTTGAGATCATGATTCCATTCTGCCGTACATTGACCGAAGCCGAGCAAGTGACCGCGTTACTGGCAACGCAAGGATTGATGCGTGGAAAGAATGGGCTGCGCTTGATCATGATGTGTGAAATTCCTTCCAATGCGTTGCTGGCTGAAGAGTTTTTGCAGTATTTCGATGGTTTCTCCATCGGTTCGAATGACATGACCCAGCTAACGCTCGGTATCGACCGTGATTCCAGCCTGGTGTCGCATTTGTTCGATGAGCGCAATCCGGCAGTCAAGAAACTGCTGAAAATGGCTATTGATGCGTGCCACAAACAGGGAAAATATATCGGCATCTGCGGTCAGGGGCCTTCAGATTATCCGGATTTTGCTGCCTGGTTGTTTGAACAGGGGATCAGCAGCTTGTCGCTCAATCCCGATTCTGTGGTCGAAACGTGGCTGGATTTGGCAAAATTGCATCGTGATTAAGCAAAGGCGCACGGTTTTTTATTTGTCGGACCGTACCGGTATTACGGCGGAAACGCTTGGGCATAGTTTATTGACTCAGTTTGATGGCATCGATTGGGAGATTATTAATGTGCCGTTTCTGGACGATCTTGAAAAAGCCCGACTGGTACTCGTGCAAATTAATCATGCCATCGAACGCGACGGTCAACGGCCTTTGGTGTTCAGTACCTTGCTGCAGCCGGAAATTCTTACGATCATCAAGCAAGCCAATTGCCGGGTATTTGATTTCTTTGAGACTTTCATCAATCCCATCGAAGTAGAGCTGAATCAACCCTTCGCCCGTATGGCAGGGCGTTCGCATGGCTTGCAGCATCACTGGTCATATTTCAAACGCATTGCAGCGATCAATTATGTATTGGCGCATGATGATGGTGTCAATCCGAAGAATTTTGCCGATGCCGATATCATTCTGATTGGTGTTTCGCGTTCCGGTAAAACGCCCACCTGCCTGTATTTGGGATTGCAATACGGCATTGCGGCTGCGAATTATCCGCTGACGGAAGAAGATATGCCTGCTTTGCAATTACCGAAAGTACTGGAAAATGTTCGCAGTAAATTATTTGGATTGACGCTCAGCGCTGCACAATTGCATTTCATCCGCCAGGAACGTCGTCCGAACAGTCAGTATGCGTCCCTGGTGCAGTGTCAGCAGGAAATTCAATGGCAGGAATCGCTGTTTCGTCAATTCAATATTCCCTATCTGGATACGACACGTATTTCAATCGAAGAAATTAGCGCCATCATACTCAATCGCTGTGGACTGAAGCGGCAATTGTATGGCTAATGCCAGTGTGAGCGGGGGTATGTGCCATAGACGCGCGATGGGCACTACCGGCAGCAGTGCCGGTGGGGCCTGATTAAAGCTCAATCTTATTGATTAGGTGCTGCTGGAGGCGTTTGCTGGGGTGCTTGCACTTCAGTCACAAAGATTTCAACGCGGCGATTTTCCGCCCTGTTTGCGGGCGTGTCATTTTCTGCGACGGGTTCACGAGAACCGCGGCCGTCAATCTGGATGCGATTGATTGATACCCCTCTGCTCGCCAAATAATCGCGCGTGCTGGCAGCGCGGTTAACCGACAAGGGATTATTAATGGCATCGCTGCCGGTGTTATCCGTATGTCCGATAATGGTGATGGCAGTACCGGGATTATTTTGCAAACTGGTGGCGAAGTTATCCAGAATCGGCCTGAACCCCGGTTTGATGTCAGCCCGGCCGCTATCAAAAGAGATATCGCTGGGAATATTCAGTTTGAGGCGATTGTCCTGAGTTTGTGTAACCTGTACGCCCGTGCCGGCGGTGGCGGTTTCCATTTGTCTTTTTTGCTCTTCCATTTTTTGCGACCATAAGTACGCAGCGCCCGCCCCTAGCAAAGCGCCAGAGCCTGCTCCGATGGCAGCCCCTTTCCCGCCACCGATGAGTGCGCCAATCGCTGCTCCCGCACCCGCGCCAATTGCGGTTCCTTGTGCGGTGCCGCGTTGTGTGTCGGTCATGGTCGCGCAACTACTGAGTGTGATGATCATGATGGAAATAATAAGTATTTTTTGTGTTTGCATCCGTTTCTCCCTAGGGGTGTGAATAAATTGTCTGCTGTCGCAAAAAGAATCATTGGGATCCTTACTAACGCAATGCCTGTTCAATAGTTACATTTTTTTTGACGATTGCTTGCGCACGTTCAATTTTTACTGTGTCTTTTTTGAGAATTTGTTCTTGATCGATCGATTTGATGCTAATGCTATGCTCGCCAACCGGTATGTTGCCCAATAAATAAAATCCTCGCTCGTCGGTAATGGAACGGATTTGAGGCGACTCAGACAGGAATACTTCGACTTTCTCCGCAAGCGGTTCATTGTTCTCCCCGCATGTCACGATGCCGGCAATGGCGCCATATTGGGGGCCGGTACTGGTTGACGGTGTAATTTTATTGGCAATCGAGCGCACCATCAGCAGGATGGTTTCTGACGCAAATCCGGCGGTAAATGCCAAAGCCACGGCATTAGTCGTGTTGCTCGGGTCAATCAGGTAATAAGCAAGAATGGCAAGGAATGGCGCTGAGATAAATTGAACGATTTGAAAGATCAAATGCTCACGGAATTCATATTGCGTAAGTTTGGGCTGCTGCTCGGTTGCAATATGCTCTGTGCTGACTTGCTTTTGAAGCTCCGGCAAGCGCCTGGTTAAGCTGATGCTGCCTCCCATCAGCGCCAGAATAATGAAATAAAGCGGGACCAACAGGCCGTCACGTACTTGGCAGGTTGTCGTCTTATTATCAGCGTCTTTTTCGCAAGTGCTGACATAGCCACCAATATTGATCGCCCATGCACCGACCACTGGTTCATTTTTCGCCTCTTTTTCTACAGGAACGGGTGTTGATTGAGGGCAACTTAAGTTTTTGCTGGTGCCATTCAAGGAGCAGCCAATGAATACGGCAATCGGTTGATTACGCAGTGTTTCAACAGGCTTTTCATGAAAGGGTTTAATAAAGGGATAGAAAGTCAGCAGTAGTGAAAGCAACATAAAACTGTAAGCAAAAATCATCCATCGGTATCTTTGCTGAGCTCTTTTTTCTTCAAGTCTTTGTCTTTTTTCCGAATCAGGTTCTTCAGCGGGGAGCGGTCCGATCGGATCAGAAAAAATATGTACGAAAATGATGCAGGTGAAGATAATGCCTGGAAGAATGGGAATGCCGCTGCTGGGTGTGTGCGCGAAGAATGCAAACAGGAAATTGATGCTATGAGCGGAAATCCAGAACCAATGGGTGATCGACCATTTTCTGAGTGACGGCCAATAGTCAGACAAGTGCGTATTATCAGTTGGGGGCGGAGCGTCCTGAGAGGCATTGTTGTTATCATCAGACCGTTGATCCGATGTAGCCTGAGCGTGTTTATTCGTTTTATCCGTACTCATCGTATTAGCCCTTTCTTATTTTGAACATTGAATAAAAGCAGCTTTGATTGTTATTGAGTGATTGAACTTTCCATCGATGATAGCTTAAAGTTATTTTTGATGGATCACAATGATTTACATGATCCATCGATTCAATGACAAGGGGCGGTGCCAGGGCACGCAAAAGAAATCTGCCGCTGCTCTATCTGATTTATTTTCCACGCATAAACAACTTGTCAAGATCAGCCAAGCTGGTTTCAAACCAGGTGGGCCGTCCATGATTGCACTGATCTGCGCGTTCGGTGATTTCCATTTCGCGCAGCAGAGCATTCATTTTTCCGATTAAAGAAAATGAATCCAAGGTTCTCACGTTTTATTGATCAATCTGAATAAGCTTTGAATGTGATGAAATAATTGGTCTTCACATGATGCTAATTTTTTGAAGATCATATTTTTATGGTTTTTATTTATTTATTTGTTTTATGTTTATACTGAATTCTGTTTTCTTCTGCTTTTATGAGAGATTAAGACTAGAAAATAAGATAAATGTGGTATGAATTGATCGCATTTACTTTATCAGTTAAGAATTTTCTGGGAGGAAATTAGCATGAAAGAAAATGTTATTTTTAAACTGAGGTTGTTAATAGCTACTGTCATGATGCGATGTGGTTTTGCTTGCGCTAGGCGCAGAGTGCTCAGATTGATGACTTTAGTACTTGCGATGCTGTTAGGTTCTTCGGCGTATGCCACCGATGAATACCTGTTGGTCAGTAATCGCGAGGGGCGCAACATTCTGCGTTATGATGCAGACACGGGTGCCTTTATTGATGTATTGGTCCCCGCCGGGGCTGGCGGGATGAATGTACCCTATGGTATGACTCTCGGTCCCGATGGAAATTTGTATGTTGCTTCGCAACACACTGAGATTTACCCAACAGTAGATCACCGTGTGCTGAAGTTCGACAGTCATACGGGAGAATACTTGGGCGCATTCGCGTCTGACCCTGCAATGATTCCCAGTAATCAGGCTTTTGGGCCCGATGGAAATCTCTATGTGACTGATCCTAACGCTAACGGCATGGTATTTCGCTTCGATGGAAAGACCGGGGCATCGATGGGTGTTTTTGCTACTGGTGATCCTGGGGATAGTTACTATGATCTTGCTTGGGGCCCTGATGGAAACCTCTACGTTGGGACGCTCTCAAATCATATCGATCGTTTCGATGGCGCGACCGGTGCGTCGCTAGGTACCCTGCCGACACCTCAGACAGGTTCTACCAATTCCACAACGTTCGGTCCGGACGGCTTATTGTATGTCAGCGACTATTTTGGTGGACACGTTGACGCTTACAACATCTTCACTGGAGACTTGGTCAAGTCGTTTTATGGACTGAGCGGTGCCCACGGTTTGGCATTTACTAATGCGGGTGATATTTTGGTGTCGAGCTATTTCAGCAATGAAATTCTCAAGTTCGAAAATGGTTCTAGCACTGGAATTGAATTTACTGCTGGTCATCCGATCCATGGTCCCCTCGATCTGGTAGCGTTGCCTGTGCCCGAACCATCAACTCATGCCATGCTGTTAGCTGGATTGGGATTATTGGGATTTACCGCATTCCGCAGGAAACAAAACATCTAGCTGTATTTTAAATAAACTCCGTCTTGGTGACGGAGTTTATTCATGTAAAAATAATGGTTATGTAGAGAACTGTCTGAATCGGAGTGCTTATTTCTCTATTCTGCTTTCCCAGGGTTACGGCTGTTTGATTAATAAAGATTTTGCTATCTTTGGTTAGTGTCAACGTGACTGGTTTTCGATTATCGCTGATATTAAGCTGTATGCGATTCTTGACATTGGGTATTTGCGTATAAACATCATTCAGGCAGGTGCTGCGGATCAGTTATTGATTGAATGACATGAAAGCATGCAGTAACGAGATTGAAGCTTGGATGTCACTTACCACGCATAAATAACTTATCCAGATCAGCCAAGCTGGTTTCAAACCAGGTGGGTCGTCCATGATTGCACTGATCTGCGCGTTCAGTGATTTCCATTTCGCGCAGCAGAGCGTTCATTTCTTCGATGGTCAACCTGCGGTTGGCGCGGATTGCGCCATGGCAAGCCATAGTGGCCAGTATTTCGTTGCGCTTGGCGGTTAAAATCTGACTGGCGCCGTATTCACGGAGTTCGTTTAGGATATCGTGGGTGAGTTGGACAATGTCAGCCTCCTGCAGTGTCGCCGGAACTGCGCGCACGGCCAGTGCCGTGGGCGAAAGCACTGCGATTTCAAATCCCAACCGATCCAGCGTGGCCTGATTTTCTTCTACCAAGGCGATTTCCAGGCTGTCAGCATGAAAAGTGACCGGAATTAATAGCGGTTGCATGGGCATGATTTGCAGATCGAGCGCTATTTTAAGTTTCTCGTACATGATGCGCTCGTGCGCCGCGTGCATGTCGACAACCACCAGGCCGCGAGTATTTTGCGCGAGAATATAAATGCCATGCAGTTGACCCAGAGCAAAGCCGAGGGGATGGCTATCCTGTTTGTCTTCCATCGGTGGCAATGGATTTGTGCTCGTAGTGGACGAAACAGTCGCTGTGTTTAGCTGTGCTGGTGCATAAGCATTCGTTTCCCTGCCAAACAAAGTGCCATAGAAACCGGCTGGTTGTGCCACAGTGTTGACGCTTGCCGGTTCCCCTCTCGGATAACTGGGAAATGATGCGATGACCGGGGCAGATGGACGAGTTTCCGTTTCCCGATGGGGTGCGGCCAATGCTTTGTTGATCGCATGAAAAATAAATTGATGCAGTGCGCGGGATTCACGGAAACGGACTTCTGTTTTGGTTGGATGCACATTTACATCCACGCTTTCAGGATCAATGTCAAGAAATAGAACAAAGGCCGCATGCCTATCCAGATGCAATACATCCCGGTACGCTTCACGCAATGCGTGCGAAATGAGTTTGTCGCTGACAAAACGGCCATTCACAAAAAAATATTGTGTATCTCGTGAAGAGCGAGCATAAGCGGGCAGGGCTACCATGCCATGCAGGTGGATGTCGGCTGATTGTTCATCAACTATAGCCGACGTTTGGCTAAATTCTTCCCCCAGTACAGACTGGATTCTTTGTGCTGAGCTCCCGGCTCGTAACTGGCGGCGAACTTTTCCATTGTGGTGTAAAACAAATTCGATGTCAGCCCGCGCCAGCGCGATCCGCTTGAATATTTCATCGCAGTGCGCGAACTCAGTGGTTTCGGATTTTAAGAATTTACGCCTTGCGGGAATATTAAAATATAAATCGTTGACATCCAGCATGGTTCCCGAGGCGAGGGGGGAAGGCTCTGGTTGAGAAATGGATTTGCCATCGACATGCAGTTGCCAGGCATGATCTTGTTCCGCTTTGCGGCTGGCTAAAGTTAGTCTTGCCACGGCTGCGATGCTGGCCAGTGCTTCGCCACGGAAACCCAAGCTGGTGATTTTGTGTAAATCTTCCAAGGTACTGATCTTGCTGGTGCTGTGCCGTGTCAGTGCTAACAGCAGCTCATCTTTGGCGATACCAATGCCATCATCCATGACGCGAACTTGCTTGACGCCCCCTTGTTGCAGTTGTACGGTAATTTTTTTTGCACCCGCATCTACACTATTTTCCAATATTTCCTTGAGTGCCGAGGCAGGACGTTCGACCACCTCGCCCGCAGCGATCTGATTAATCAATAATTCTGGGAGAGGCTTAATTGTGGTCATCGAAAGAGGAGTCGCTAAAAATTGCTATTATAATGGCGAAGTTTAGGTATCACGTGTAATTTGAAGAATCATCAAACTGTATCCATTGATTGGAGGGTAGTGATGTTATCAATAGATAGACTGAGGGCACATATTCCAGATGCCGTACTTGATCAAATTCCCGATTGCGCTGAGCGGTTTGCGATCAATACGCCGCTACGATTGGCGCATTTTCTTGCGCAATGTGCGCATGAAAGCGCTGAATTTAAGGTGAGTGTGGAAAATTTAAATTACTCTGCCGACGGGTTGAGGAAAGTCTTTTCCAAATATTTTCCCAATAACCTGGCAGATAGTTATGCGCGTCAGCCCGAGAAAATTGCTTCGCGGGTTTATGGCAATAGAATGGGCAATGGCGACGAAGCCAGCAAAGAAGGTTACAAATTTAGGGGCAGGGGCTATATCCAGTTGACCGGCAAAGATAATTACCATGCTTTTGCTAAATCCCTCAGCGAGGATATTTTGAATGATCCCGACTTGGTTGCCACAAAGTATCCTTTGTTGTCGGCTGCTTGGTTCTGGGATGTTCGCTTATTGAATCAATTGGCTGACGAAGGTTCCAGCGATGCGGTCGTGACAAAAATAACCAAGAAAGTCAATGGCGGCACCAATGGATTAGATGATCGCATTAAGCATTTCAATGTTTACTATGCATTGCTAGCCTGACAATCATCACCGTGAAACTTAACGCAATTGTCTGGATTGGAGCGCTGATTACTGCGATCTCGCTGCCTGCATGGGCGCAAGAGACGCATTGTCAGGCACAGGAGCAGATTATATTTTCTTGCTCGTTTGGCAAGAAAATGGTTTCAGTGTGCGCATCCAGGGATTTCTCAGTCAGTAATGGTTATATGCAATATCGATTTGGACCAAGAGGTGCTTTGGAACTGGTATTCCCGGCGTTGACCGAGACAGCGGATTCGGCTCGTTTCATTCAGGCGCGAACGATGATGTTCGCAGGTGGAGGCGGTGGTTATTTGCGATTCATCAATGGGAACTACCACTATATTGTTTATACCGCCATAGGTAAGGGCTGGGGCGCAAAAGACGGGGTTGCGATCGAGAAAGACCAGCAATTGATGGCTAATCTGGCATGCCAGGATGTTCCCATTTCCAAGTTAAGTGAGGAATTCTTTACGCATGCAGGCTTGCCGATCGATCAAACCGAATTCTTAATTCCAGATACGGATTGAATCGGCGGCATAAGCCTTATGGTTTTGTCACGTTGGATGTATTTATTAGCAAATTGCGTGGTTGCAGAATGATTGTTTCGATGAATTCAGGAAGGGGCATTGCTTTTCCAACGAGATGGCCCTGGATCACATCGCATCCTAATTCTCGCAAACGCTCATAAGTGGCCATATCCTCCACTCCCTCGGCCACTACATGCAGATTGAGTCGGTGGGCAAGACTGATCATGGAATCGACAATTCGATCATGGGTGCGTCTCGCTATCATGTTTCTGATAAATACCATGTCGATTTTGACCTCATCCAATGGTAATTCCAGCATACGTGCCATGGAAGAATACCCTGTTCCAAAATCATCCATGGCTAGCTTGAGTCCCATATCTTTCAACTTATACAGTGTATCCAGAGTACTTGGATG
>CADEDO010000072.1 GCA_902826115.1 uncultured Nitrosomonas sp. | reverse complement strand
ACATTAAATGGCAGTTCAGTATCCGCCGTTGTCACCGACAAATCGGATTTAAGCAGCTTTGCAGCCGCAATTAATGGCTTGCAGTCAACTACTGGCGTTACTGCTTCATTCGCGACTCCTGGCGATAAATCCGTCATCACCCTATCGACCACGGATGGCAGAGACATTACCGTTGTAGATTTCAACAATACCGGCGCTACCAAAACGGCTGATATCGTAGCAGGAACAACTACCAGAACATTAACAGGTGGTGCTGCAACGGACTCAACAACCATAACCGGCACAATTGAACTTGCCAGCTCTGCAGGTCAGATAACTGCGGGTAATGGAAATGCCGATGTGTTCGGAACTTCAGTCAGTGCTTTCAGTTCAGTCGCCACGCTGGATTTATTGTCCGCAACTAATTCACAAGCGGCACTGAAAACTCTGGACGCTGCTTTGGCCCAAATCAACAGTTCACGTGGTGACTTGGGTGCAATTCAAAACCGCTTCAGCTCAACCATTGCCAATCTGCAAAGCACTTCTGAAAATCTGTCAGCTTCTCGCAGCCGGATTCAAGATGCCGACTTTGCAACGGAAACTGCCAACATGACCCGTGGACAGATTCTGCAACAAGCAGGGGTTGCGATTCTTGCGCAAGCAAATTCGCTACCCAACAATGTTCTGTCATTGTTACGTTAAGCAACACGGCGCATTAATACATTAAATAAAGCGAATGATACGCGGGGCTAGAACAAGATTGTTCCGCGTTCATTTCAACTTTAAGGAATTTAATCATGAACATTAATCAATTAAGCGCAGCAGGCATGACGACACCAGCTCCCGCTGTGGCATCGTTTGCTCCAAAAGCACCTGCACCTGCACCAGAAGCAGTTACTGCGCCAGCACCCGTTGCAGCCAGCAATCCCAAACCTGAAGAACAGGTTAAGGAAGCTGTGCAAAAAATCCAAGGGGTGGTCGATAATCTGGCCCATAACCTACGTATCTCGGTAGATCAAGACACGGGTAAAACAGTGGTTAAAGTAATGGATATTCACACGGATGAAGTCATCCGGCAGATTCCAACCGAAGAAGCCATTAGCATTGCCCGTACCTTGGATAAAGTGCAAGGTCTGTTATTAAATGACAAAGCATAACTTAACATTCTCTACTAGGAACGGAGCTTAAAAATGCTTTCATCTCCAGGAATCGGATCAGGCTTAGATGTTACCGGCATTGTCAGCCAGCTAATGGCTGTAGAACGCCGCCCTCTGTCAGCTCTCGATAGCAAAGAAGCTACGCAACAAACCAAGCTTACGGCCTTCGGTAGCTTGAAAGGTGCAGTATCTTCATTTCAAAGTAGTCTTGCTGCGCTGGCTAGTCCGGAAAAATTTACTGGCGTAGCAGCCAGCATTACCGATACGACACTAGCCAGCGTGAGCGCAACATCGAAAGCAGTCACCGGAAGCCATTCCATGGAGATCCAAACACTCGCGCAATCGCAGAAATTAAAATCTGCCAACTTCGCAACTACCGGCACTACTATTGGTAGCGGCACGATGACTATCCAGTTTGGCACTTATAGTGGCGGTACGTTTACGCTGAATCCAGATAAAGCTGCACAATCCATTACTATTTCCCCCAATAATTCATCATTGGCTGGTATCCGTGATGCAATCAATCTGGCCGATGCAGGAGTAACTGCCAGTATCGTAAATGATGGAAGTGGTAATCGATTGGTGATTGCTTCAGAAGACACAGGCTTGAGCAATGCTTTAAAAATAACCACGACCGATGCGGATGGCAATAATACTGATAATGCGGGATTATCTCAGCTTGTTTATGATGCATCGACCGGCGGCACCACTAATCTTGCTGAAACGGTATCAGCTAGCAATGCCACATTGGTGATAGATGGCATTTCAATTAGCAAAGCATCCAATAAAATTACTGATGCGCTTGAAGGGGTGACACTAGATTTATTAAAAACAAATGTAGGTAGCACAACCACTTTAAACTTAACTCGTGATACCGCCAGCATCCAGGGAGCGATAACAGGATTTGTTAAATCTTTTAATGACCTGAATAAGACTATTACTGATCTTTCAAAATATAATGCAGAAACCAAGCAAGCATCAATTTTGACAGGCGATTCGACAGTCCGATCAATTCAGACAAAGCTGAGAAGTGCCATTTCAGATCCATTGACGTCAGCCGGCGGTGGCTTAAGCTTACTATCAGAAGTAGGTGTTTCTTTTCAAGCAGATGGCACACTTAAATTTGATTCAACAAAGCTATCCAAAGTACTTAGTGATCCTACAAAAGATGTATCCACCCTATTTGCTTCCGTTGGAAAAACCAGTGATAGCTTAGTGTCATTTGTCAGAGCAGAATCTGACACGGCTAATGGCACATATGCATTAAATATCAGTCAAATTGCAACACAAGGTTCCGCAACAGGAAGTGTTATAGCTTCACTGGCAATCAATTCGGGCAATAACAAGTTAGATTTCACTATTGATGGTATCAATGCAAGCATAACCCTTGCAGAAGGCACTTATACAGCTGCCTCGCTAGCCGCTGAAATCCAATCAAAAATCAATGGTGCCTCAACCATTTCATCAGCTGGAATTAAGGTAACTGCAAGCGAATCAGCTGGAAAATTGACGATTACTTCCAACCAATATGGCTCTGAATCAACAGTAGCAATTACTGGTGGGAATGGAAAATTGGATTTATTTGGTACACCCACCACCACTGATGGAGTTGATGTAGCAGGCACTATCAACGGCATTACGGCTACTGGTTCGGGTCAAACATTGACAGGTGCTGGTGACAGTAGTGGATTAGTCCTGAATATCATTGGAGGCAGTACAGGTGCACGAGGAGATATCAATTTCGCGCATGGCTTTGCTGCAAAATTGGATAAATTACTAGATGAAATGCTAGATGACCGCCTCATTGACAGCCGCATAGATGGTATTAACTCCTCAATTAAAGATATCGAATCTCAGAGAGAAACTTTAAATCGTCGCCTTGTAGATGTTGAAAAACGAATACGAGCACAATTTACTGCATTAGATGCTTCAATCGCCAGCATGACCCAAACCAGCAATTTCTTGCTACAACAATTGCCTAGATTACCTGGTGCAAACTAATACAGCCTGATTTTAATAAAGAACTTTCCACAATATAAAAGGTGCCGAGAATGTATTCTTCCATGAATAATGCAATATCTGCTTATCAGCGCGTTGGTGTTGAATCAGGCATTGAATCAGCCAATCCTCACAAACTTATTCTGATGCTATTCGAAGGTGCACAAGAAGCTTTGGCTAAAGCCAAAATGCATATGCAACACAATGAAATTGCAGAAAAGGGGCAAATGATCTCAAAAGCTATCATGATTATTGATCATGGGCTTAAAGCTAGTTTAGATATGAGTGCAGGCGGCGATTTAGCGATCAAACTACAAGCACTCTACGATTACATGGTACATCGATTACTAATAGCCAACATTCAGAGCGATCCTGAAATAGTCAATGAGGTCCATAAGCTGCTAGCTGAATTATATGGTGCTTGGAAAGAAATTGGTGAGTCAGGCAAAACTCAAACAACAAAAACAATCACAGTCTAGACTGTACATTTAAAAACAGGGATATATGAATACAATGGATAGCACACAAATAATTATGACTTATAAAGCTATTTTAACGACAACAGGCAAAATGCTAACTGCTGCTCAAAATAACGAATGGGATCAATTAGTCTCATTGGAACAAGAATGCAGAAGATTAACTGAAACTCTCAAAAAAAATGATGCAGAACCCATTCTCGATAAAGAGCAACTCAAAAAGAAAGTCACTATCATTCACCAGATACTGGAAGATGACGCTCAAATTAGAGCACTCATTCAACCTTGGATGGTGAAATTACAGGATATCTTGAATACCAATAGCCGCACACGTAATCTACAGCAAGCTTATCAATTACCTAACAATGTATAAGCATCAAGTAAAAAATACTGAAATATACTGTACTGGATAACTGCATAGTACAAAAAATGAACCGTCGTGAACCCGATCACACTCAAAACCGATTTAATCACTCCCCTAACACAGATAAAATCTGTTACACCCGTCACTCCTGTAACAGCCATTCTCGACTCACAAAACCCTAACGCAGTATTTGAATCAGGTCAGAAATATCAGGCATCTATTGAAACACGATTAATCAATGGCAATTCCCGTGTTTTAGTTGCAGATAAGCTTTTACAAATGCACTTACCAGAGAACTTTCAACCTGGTAGCAAACTGGAGCTGATGCTCATATCACAAGAACCAGACCTAAAGTTTCTTATCGTCAACAATTTTCCATCAGACATCAACGAAAATAACACCGTTATCAGCCCCACCGGTCGCTTTCTCGGTAGTTTGATGCAACAAGATACAGTAAAGCAAGCATCTACAGGCACCTCCCCCCCTGCAGCCTCCACAACATTACTCACCAGCTCCGCACCTATCCTGACTTCGGCATCAATAAATAGCACCGAATTACCCGGTTTATTGCAGAAAGCAATTTCTCAAAGTGGATTATTCTATGAATCACACCAAGCGCAATGGATTAGTGGAAAAAATACGCTTGAGAACTTACAACAGGAACCTCAAGGAAAATTAATGTTAGTGGTCGCTGATCAACCAAATAAAATATCTGCTTCAATTAGCTCTGACATGCCTGTGCATACGCAGAGCATTCCTTTGGTCCAGCAACAACTCAATACCCTAGAGACAGGATATTTACTTTGGCGCGGCGAAGTGTGGCAAGGTCAGCCTATGGATTGGGAAATTCATGAGCAACATCAGGATAGTGTAATTGAGTCTGGCGACGCAGCAAATTGGCGCACGAAGATTCATCTAACACTTCCACAGCTTGGGGAAATAACAGCCACCATCATACTGAATGCTCAAGGTATTAATATCAAACTGGATACCTCTCAAGTAGAAACATTCAATTTACTAAGAAACAATCAATCTCCACTTGGAATGAATATGCAGTCAGCAGGATTGAACATTCAATCATTAGAAGTGCAGCATAATGATGAAAGCTGACCCTAATTCTACAGCAGTCGCACTCGCTTATAGGGAAGGCCAGATCGCACCAAAAGTTGTTGCTAAAGGTCGTGGACTTATTGCTGAAGAGATAATCAAACGTGCTAAAGAAGCTGGAATCTATGTGCACGAATCTAGTGAATTGGTCGCATTATTAATGCAAGTTGACCTAGATGATCGCATTCCGCCACAACTTTATGTTGCCGTTGCTGAATTATTAGCGTGGCTCTATCGCCTGGAGCAGAGCAAAGCCAGCTTATCGATCAATCAGGATTCTCACACACAGATTATAAGGAGCAATTAAACATGCAAGTATATGATGAGCAAATTGAGGCACCAAAGTTATTAGAACCCACCAAAGTCTCAGAAAAAGAAAGATACGAAAATTATCGTATTTATTCCACAGTTGATATTCTTTTCATACTCCGCAGACTTCAGCAGGAAAACTCCTTAATTACGCTATATCTTGGCTACGGAAACAGTTTCTTTCTAACAACTATTCTGAATATCAA
This sequence comes from uncultured Nitrosomonas sp., assembly GCA_902826115.1. Lineage (GTDB taxonomy): Bacteria > Pseudomonadota > Gammaproteobacteria > Burkholderiales > Nitrosomonadaceae > Nitrosomonas. The sequence goes on along the minus strand of CADEDO010000072.1, from coordinate 5,700 downwards.
TGATGATAAGAAAGAAATAGTCATAGACTATGGCACAAATGAAAAAATTAGTCAGCAAGCATTACAGTCTAAAGAATTGATATTTGTTACCATGCAAAACAAAATCAAAATAGAATTTACTTGCGACAAGATTAAAAAATCAGAATTTGAAGGCAAAAATGCCTTTACGGTTAATATTCCAAAATCCTTACTCCGCATACAGAGAAGGAATAGTTTTCGCATTTCCACCCCCACTGCCAGACCTCTTAAATGCATTATTCCAGCACCTGATAAAGACAAACTGACACCCATTGAATTGATCTTGCTAGACATCAGTTGTGGAGGTATCGGAGTCATTGATCAATGCGCTGCTATCAATTTTGAATTAGAAGCCACTTTCCAGAACTGTCAAATTGCACTTCCTGATATTGGTACCGTCCAAACAACGATCAAAATAAAAAACACACATCCCATGACATTGCACAATGGCCATACATGCCAACGAGCAGGATGTGAATTTGTAGGTTTACCTGCAAAAACAGAAGCCATGATACAACGCTACATTGTTAAACAAGAACAAATGAGAAAAGCAAAATGAATCAAGGAGGTTAATGTTAAAAAATCACGCTTCACACAATTGTTACTGCATTAATTCAGAACAGTTTACTTCCGCTTGTCACAAACTGCGTCTGCAATGTACTTAAAAATAGAGCTGACTGAATAACCAAACCAGTCCTGAGATTCTTCATGATGTGCACCGATCACAGTGCCAGCACCTTCCTTGTCAGGATAAAGCAGCATAGTGATTGATCTAGCTTTATTTTCCATACAATCAAGTTCATACAATGACTTAACTGAGTAATAGCCTCCCTTCTGCTTCTCATCATAGCTGGATAACATCCAAATTTTTCTAAATTGACCATCTCTATGTAGAGTATCTGGATCGAAATAATGCGCTTCGCCTTGCTTGGCAGCAGAATCCAAAGCTATCCAATGTGCTTGTACAGGTGTTACAAACATGAACAGGAAAATCATCAGTAAACACTTTTTCATTCTTTATCACTCTGTTTGGGCTAATTTAATTTGCTATTCCTTGATTGGAGTCTCTGATTACAGACAAAAAGCATAGGTATCACAACCAACTTGACCCATGCTAAAGAAGTAGCCATTTTGCTATTAAATAGTTCCAAGTCTTGATGTTTTCAACTATTCTTAGCATCCATCCAACCTAGTGCTAGACACTCTTCAATGATGCAATGTAATTGCACGATGATATATCGGTTAAAAATTTAATTATATCTGGAATAGAAATATATTTTATGTAGACATCACATACAGCTAGGTTGAGTGTCTATTTTTGTGTTCAACCCATTCAAATAAATATTAACAAACAACTGACAGCTTTATGAATATCCTTAATCTGGAGTTAATTATGGAAGAACTAAATCAAGCCTGGGTCATGCTGAAGCTGGGGGGAATTATCATTATCCCTTTGTCTTTACTGGCAGTTATTGCCTTGGCAATTATGCTTGAAAAAGCATTTGTCTATTGGCGCTATGCTCGCCTTTCCAATGACCTGTTAAATCTTGTGGAAACCTATGGTTTCAAATGGGAAGACTTGGAAAAAATTCTTTCAGGATTGGATAGGCGACATTACTACAAACGTTTCTTTGAAGTAGTGATTTCCAATCGACACCAACCTTCCTGGTGGACAGAATCACGTGCTGCCGATGAAGCTCAGATCATCGAAGAAGCGCTCGCGCGTCGGCTCTGGGCGCTAGAAACCATCGTAACTGCGGCACCATTACTTGGACTTGTAGGAACAGTCGTGGGTATGATGCGTGCCTTCCAAGTAATTGGCAGTGAAGGTGTGGTTAACCCCACAGCGGTAACCGGCGGTGTTGCAGAAGCTCTGATTGCAACTGTTGTAGGTTTAATAATTGCGTTGGTGGCATTATTCGGATTCAATTATTTTTCACGCTTGCAATCGCTGACCATGGATGAAATGGAACGCCTGGGTACTCGGTTGATTGATAATATCCGTCTGGATCAACAGGACAATATTCATGAAGCTTCGTAAATCCCGCACCGTACAGAAAGGCAGAATCGAAATCATTCCAATGATCGATGTGATGTTTTTTTTGCTGGCGACGTTTATGCTGGCTTCCCTATCAATGCAGAACTTGGATTCCTTGCAAGTGAATCTACCTGAAGGCGAGGCTGAAAAACTCAGCGCTGAAAAACCGGTTACGCTGACACTCACCAAAGACAGCAAAATTTTCATCAATCAAACGGTCGTGACTCTGGAAACACTGGCGACTACACTCAAACCGCTACTTTCAGATTCCAAACAGAAATTGATTGTATCTGCGGATAGTGAAGCCCCACAGGGCGTTGTTGTACAGGCCATGTTACGAGCGCGATCTGCTGGCGCCCAGCATTTTCTGATCGCGGTGAAACATAAATAATCCACACATAATGGCAAGCTCCCGATCGTCCGAAATTCGCCTATGGTGGCCATTGCCACTGGCTGTAATCGTCTGGCTACTGATCATTTGGGGGTTTGGTTTTTTTCTATCGCTTCCCGAAGTCGAACCGATCACTCCACCACCACCCATTGCAGCCAGCTTTATCGATTTAAACGAAACCGAGGACGCAAAAAACTCGCTGCCAGCTTCTGCGCCAAGCACTCCGGCTCCATCTCAGGAAAAACCTAAAGTCGTAGAGGCAGAACCGAAACCTGTGCAAAAATTACCGCCACGCCCATCTCAAAGCCCATCGCGCCCAGAGGCAAAACAGAAAGCGCCTGAGAAACCCAGCAAACCCGCACCGACGCAACCCGTCAAGGAAAAATCCGTCACCAAAACACCCCCTAAGGCTGCGCCAGATGCGCCTGCGGATCTTTCCGAATATATTAAGCAATCCAAGGCACGCCGCCGCTCAGAAGGAATTTTCGATAATCAGGAGGACATGGCGGCCAGCCCTCCTGCGCAACCTTCCGCAGATGAAGTCCGCATGGCCAATGTCAGGCGCAATCTGCAAATGCCAGGCACCAGCGGAATCTTTCAGATTCTCCGCATAGGTCCAAGAACAGCGGAATTCTCATTCCGCGCATGGACAACAGGACAAAGCAATCCTCGGTTACAAATGATTCAAGTTGAAGCCGGTTCCGATGGCGATGTTGAACGCGCCATCATTCGCCGTATGATCCAGTTGATTCGAGAACATTATAAAGAGGACTTCAACTGGGAATCACACCGCCTCCACCGTGTCGTCGTTTTATCTGCGCGCGAAAAAGACACAGCAGGACTCGAAGATTTCTTGATGCGCGAATTCTTTGTTACCCCTCCACGCTAATACAGTTTGTTCAAGCAATCCACGAAGTAGCCGTTAAAACAAAAAGCATGAAGAATTCATGCCTGTTATTTTTCTATTACACAGCAAACAACCTGACCGATAAGATCGTTATTCCATCTTTCAGCCAATATTTCCACGATGGTCAACAAAAAAACAATCGAAGTTAGCGTGAATGACCTACAGTGCGGAATGTATGTCAGCGAACTTGATCGTCCTTGGCTTGAAACACCTTATCTGATCCAAGGCATCCTAATCCAATCCCAGGAGGATATTGATTTACTTAAACGCTATTGCATTCATGTGCATATAGATATAGACAGAAGCGAACCATTCGTTGCCCGGCAACTTACCCCACATACCGCCTCTGATATTGCGTTAAGTATTTATAGTGAAAATGACAAATTAAAGAGCGCCAAAGAACATGAAGCGCTGAGCACATTCTTTCAGCACTTGGAAACCTACACCGATGCTTGCACAGCGAAAGAAGAAACTCCTGCCGCCACCAAAGCCTACAACATCGCTTCCACTCTATTCAGCGACATCAACATCAATATAGAACGCAACCTTAAAGTTGATATACGCGCAGCGCATGAAGTAGTCGACACACTGTGCGCTAGTGTTGTGCGTAACCCTGATGCTGCTCTACTGCTTGCCCAACTCAAAACAACCGGCAAAGAACTGTACGACAACGCAATAAAAACCTCCGTCCATTTACTAGCATTCGGTCGCCACATCGGTCTTCCGCGCAAGGAATTATCGATACTTGGCTTAGGTGGATTACTGATGGATATCGGCAAATTACGTTTGCCCAAAGACATTCAAACAAAGAGCAGTTTGTTTCTCAAACCGGCCGAGCGCAAATTAATCAAGCAACATGTATGCTATGGCGAAGAAATCATCGCTCAATCGACAGATATTCCGGAAGAAGTTTCCAAAATCATTGCTCAGCATCATGAACGTGAAAATGGCCGCGGCTATCCGCATGGCCTGTACGCTAACAAACTGCACGCCTATGGAAGAATGGCTGCCATTGTTGATTGCTATGAGGAATTGATTGCACCTCAACCGGGAATGCCAAGCTTAAGACCATTTCAGGCACTCAAGGAACTACGGGATAATTCCAATAGCGGACTTAACTACACATTGGTGGAACAATTTACCCAATGCATCGGTATGTTCCCAGTCGGCAGCCTTGTTGAACTCAACACGGGTGAAGTGGCCATTGTACTGACGCATAACCGCACACAAAGATTTCTTCCTAGCGTCATGATTATCTGTGATGCGCAGAAAAAACCATATGACACTCCGATCACATTGGATTTGAGAACAACTGCTCCGGGTCCTGGGGGAGTTCAATATACCATCACCCGTGACCTACCCCAGGGAGCTTATGGAATCGATGCCAAGCAATACTATTTGTAAATTACTCCAGCCTGCCATTCCACCAGCACGCACGGCTGTGCTTTCTTACCAGGATTTTATGCAAATAGCCTCCAAAACATTGGATGATCAGAAAAATGCTGCTGATTGTCGCAGCGCCATATTGATTATCAACTTCGAACGACTAGCCGAGTTGGATGGTGTGCTTGGATTCGCCATGGTCGACGATATCATCCTGCGAAGCGCTGAATGGCTCAGAAATGCCATGAATTCGGAAGATTTGGTCGGCATAACTGGCCGCTATCAAATCAGTTGTTTGCTGATCGGCCTGCTATCGGATGCACATGCGATGTTAGCCGCGCATAAAGCATTACGAATCCTGTCCCCGCCTTTCTTAGCAGGTAAGCGCAGCATTATTCTATCGCCGCGCATTGGAGTGTCCTTGAATCGTAGCAATGACTGCAAGCTGGATCAATTGATGAGCGACGCAAGTTCGGCGATACGTCAGGCAAGGCGCAAACAAGAACCCATCAAGCTTTTTGCTGCAGAAACGGAAGACTCACTGCTTTTGCAAATCGACCTCTGGTCGGATTTGGGCAATGCTATTGAAGCGGGTGAATTGCATCTGGATTATCAACCGCAAATCAGCGTCGCCAGCGGAAAAATAGACTCGACTGAAGCCCTCTTACGCTGGGACCATCCAAGCCACGGCCCCATCCGGACAGACAGGCTGATACAAGTTGCTGAAGGAACGGAGCTGATGCCCAAACTCACGCTTTGGGTGCTACATACAGCGCTTAGAGAATGTTACGAATATCGCAACGCCGGATTGGATGCAGGCGTCTCGATCAATTTCTCAGCAGACGATTTGCTGGACCCAGAGCTCACTGAACTCGTCGCACAAGGACTTAATCTCTGGAGGGTGCCACCGGAGCGAGTCACCATTGAATTAACCGAAACTGCAGTCATGAAAGATCATCCAAG
>CADEDO010000071.1 GCA_902826115.1 uncultured Nitrosomonas sp. | reverse complement strand
AATTGCTGCAATTTTACCAAGAACTGGTGAATTTAACCGCTCAAATTTATCTACTAATTACATAAAATCATATCGTTATGGATTATTCAGGGTGGACTAACGAAGGTTTCAAGCTAGTGGTAACAGCACAGAAAAAATGATTTCGATTGAAAGACTATAATCTGTTAGTTAACGCTATCAATGGCGATAAATTTGTTAACGGTATTGAACATACAATAGATCAAAACAGAGTGCTGCTTGATTCTCTATGCCAGATTTGAGTGTAGTTCGGCTAAGCCACTCTCGACATTGCATGTTTTCAATCATCAAATGCAAAGCGCTTGTTTATTATTAGCTTGCTTAAAGCAATATCTGCTCGTGCTTTGACCAGGACTTGTTTCTGTGCATCAATCGGGTTATCGCAACTTGTTCTATTGACGATATAGAGATTTTAATATTAGGAGTTTTATTCTGCTTATTAAATATTTATTTATAATTGTCGACAGACACTAGCTTCTTAAGATTTTTTTCTTCGGGAATAGTCAATATTCTTAAGCATGGTAGATAACCATCATAAATAATGCCATGTACCTCAATGCGTTTTTGCGAACGTAGCATATTTGCCAGATACTGAATGACCTCTTTTGTAATCATTTGTCCGGGAACTAGTACAGGAATTCCAGGTGGATATGGCGTGATCTGATCTGCACATACTCGTTCATTCAAATTAGGATTCACTTTATCTTGCTCATCAAGTAGTGGCACCAATTCACCACCACAATAAAAAGCATCGCGCGGCAAATATTTCAATTCAGTAAAGTGCGGTGGTTCTAATACTTGATATAATCGTCGAGGAGCTCGATTTTCACGTGCAATGCGCATTAAAGCATCATATAGACGTGATACTTTGCTGCGAGTAGTGCCGATGGTAAGCAATAAAGTCAGAGTGTTGAATGTGGATTTTTCCACTTGAATATTAAAGCGTTCAAATAATTCTTGAATTAGTTCCTCTACGGTAAATCCACAGCGAGAAATATCCACTGTCACTTTGGTGGAATCGAGTTGAATATTGTCTTGTTTTATTTCATCTGGCAGTAGTTCGGAGAGTTCCAGTACCTGAAATACTCCCGTTGAATTGATTTGAGCGCGTAATTCTTTTGCCAGCTCAAGTGTTCTTGAAAGCAATTTATATCCTTCCAGGACGATTTGTTTGCGTGATATATCGAGACTTGCAATCATGCTGTATTGCGGGCTGGTAGAGGTATGCATATTAAAATTTTCGCGAAAAATATGCTCATTGAAGTCAGGATCATTGACATGAATCATGCTGGATTGCGAGAAGGCAGATAGAACCTTATGAGTACTTTGAGTTGCATAATCTGCACCTGCTTCCAGTGCAGTAGGGCGGAAAGCAGGGTGAAAGCGTGCAAACCCATACCAAGCCTCATCGATGATCACTTTAATACCTTTAGCGTGAGCAGCTTGAATAATCGGCGGCAAGTCGTAGCGTAAACCATCATAAGTGCAGCTAGTAAGTATCAAAGCTTGTGCATCATGATGTTTTTCAATGGCATCAAAGAGAGTTTGTTTAGGAACTGGTCCGTAAATATTAAATTTTTTGTTAACTGAGGAATCCAGATAAATCGGATGAGCGCCCGAAAGTACGACACCATGATGGACCGACTTATGGCAATTTCGATCCAATAACAGCTTATTACCCGGTGCCAGTAAGGTTTGAAAAATGACTTTGTTGGCCGTGGAAGTGCCATTGGTGGCAAAAAATGTGCGTTGCGCCCCAAAAGCTTTCGAAGCAATTTTCTGAGCTTCAGCAATAACTCCTGTTGGCTCCATTAGCGAATCAAGCATCGGAACAGAGACTGAGAGATCCGCTCGGAAGATATGCTCACCAATGAATTCGTAGAAATCGCTTACCCAAGGGCTATCACGCAGTGAATCCCCGGATGAATGTCCGGGTGTATGCCAGGCATCCTTTGCCATCAATACATAATTTTTGAGTTGGTCATAAAAAGGTGTGCGCGCCTTTTCCTGGAGCTGGGCATTGAGGATACGGTACATTCCTCGATAATCACGCTCTTCTCGATAGAAATAACCATCCACTGTTTCAGAAAACAGTGCATCGACTACTTCATCTTCTTGTTCTTGGGCAATCAGGATGTAAATGTTTAATTCAGGACGGAAATAGGTGATTTTCTGAACCAAATCTAATGCAGTCATTTGTAGATCGCGCGCATGTTTGGCAGTGTTTTTTAAAGTGTATAGTCGGTCATCTACAACTAATGCCTGAATGTCTCCGTCTTGTTCAATGGACTGCAGTGCTTCGTGGGCAGTGGTTACTCCGGAGAAAATAATGCCAAAGGGATTCTCCATCGATTTTGCGGCAGCGTTTAACCCTTTAACGAATTCTCTCAGAATTAATTTCTCGTCATTGATGATAAGAATTCGACTAATTGGTTTTTTCATAAGGTACGGTTTAACTAATCAACTATGATGATCGATAGATTATTTGTTGCTGGCTAATTGATTTGATCAAAGCTTAGCAAAGTGAATTGATATGATTCTGCATTCGTTAAAGACATGACAACATTATTGATTTGTGTAGAAGCATTGATCATGACGGATGGTATGTGTAATTGGCTGTTTTGGCTTGAGAAGGTTGCAATGCTGGCTGGATTTGATGCCAAAGATGTAACGCTGGTTAAATCCAATTCAAATACAATAGATGGATTATCTTTGATTAACCGCAAACTGACGGCTAATGCCGTGCCTGTTCCAATATCGACAGGAAAGCTCAGAATTCCTTCACTAAATACACCTACTGTGTTCGTAACGGCAACATGATTGATCTGCACTAGATTGTTGAACGAAGCTTGAGTTCCATCAAAATCTTTTAGTGGTGTTGCGGAAAGGCTTCCTCCCAAGTTTCTTATAGGTAGTTTTTCAATCGCATCAAACACACTCATCCCATCAAAGAGCACACGTCCAAAAACAGTAAAGCCGCCATTCTGGATATCCAGATTTTGTGGATTTCTAGGATCATTATTGTCAGCAAGATTTACGAACCATTGACTAGTGGCGCTGTTGGGATTATTGCCAAGTTTTGCCATCGCAACGGTTCCGCGGGCGTTGGAAATCTTGTATTCATTGATGATCGGAGGTAGCACAGTTACTGGGTTAAGTGATTTTCCATCAGCGCTGTCGACTATCTGAAAACCACCTCCTTGAACAACGAAATCAGGAACACTGCGATGGAAGATTCCGTGTGTATATGCGCCATTATTGATATAACTAAGAAAATTGGCTGTTGTTACCGGTGTTTGTGTTTCAAAAAGCTCGATACAAAAATTTCCCATATTGGTATCAAAGCATGCAATTGGATTGGCTTGTGCAGAGAAGTGTGCGAGGAATAAACAAGCAGATAGTGTGGTTCTAAAATACTTCTGATTATAGTGCATAGCTATCGCCTATCAAAGTTAAAAAATGAATTTTGTGCTATAAAATAGGGTGATGCAATCAATTATTTTATCGTTAAAAAGCGCGGACTTAATTCAAGTTGTCAGCATTGTCTTATGATATGGGAATAAGTGGTTCTTTGATGCGATGCACGAAATAAAAATAGATCATCGAGCTTGATATGGCTGCGAAGAAACACCAAACCGAAGCAAAAGTTTGCAGAAAAGTTAAATAAGCCACAAAAAAACCAATGGTTATCAGAATGCCGGCAATATACAGCTGCTTATAGCTGGAGAAAATAAATGGAACGCATGTGGCCAATAAATAAAAAACAATGACTAATTGATAGCCACTGACATCATGCTTGTAATTGATACTGTAATTGATAATTTCTGCAACGATCGGTTGTTTTGCTAGACCTACGATGGTGTAAGTCGCCAATCCAACACCGGCAATTCCGATAGACGCAATAATTTTCCTGCGCTTACAGTTTGTTTCTGAATAATAAACCGAGAATGGTGCAAAAAGTGGCCAGATTATGCCTATAAAAATGCCATAAATTTGACTGAGCCAGAATTGGATTTGAAGAGAATCATCTTCCACTAATGATATCCACAATAATCCTTCTACCATCTGTTGGAGAGCGAAAATAATTGGAATAAGCGCTATTGGAAGGTCTTTTTTATGGATAACTTTCCGAATGGTTGCTACGCCCAGAATTAGAAGTGTGCCCCCTACTGCAAAACTTGCTTCTGCTGAAAAACACATCTTGGTTATTTATTTCCTGTAAGTTCGATCGTAGACATCGGATGCTGTGTTATCAAGGGCTATAACAAAGATGATCGAAAACTAGTGATTATTCACTCATTTATCGATCATCTTGGAGAATCAAGCTAACAGAACAAAATGAAACTAAAGCTAGTATACTCGGCGGAAAGAACCCGATCAAACGGGTTGATCCACTGAAATGAATTGTGATTAGAAGCTTTTTGGTGATGGCGTTGTTGATTAAAATTCTGTTAAAATGCGAAATTCTATAAAAGTATCAAGCAAGGAATCGTTGTCATGGCTTATGTAGTAACTGAAAATTGTATTAAATGTAAATATACAGACTGCGTTGATGTATGCCCTGTAGATTGTTTTCGTGAAGGTCCTAATTTTTTAGTCATTGATCCAGATGAATGTATCGATTGCACATTATGTGTTGCAGAATGTCCAGTGGAAGCAATTTACGCTGAAGATGATGTGCCCGATGAGCAGTTACATTTTATTGAGTTGAATGCAGAGTTATCGAAAAAATGGCGCCCTATTATCGAGAAGAAAGATGCACTGCCTGATGCGGATGATTGGGCTAGTGTCAAAGATAAATTAGACAAATTACAACGCTAAGCAGAAATAGCGGTAATTTAGATACCGCATGTCTGATTCTGTACAATTCCCAAAAATCCCTTTTAATGAGGTTCTTAAGCGCATCAATGCTGGCGCTACGGTTGTCACTCCTAACCGAAGACTTGCATTAGCGCTTAAAGAGAAATTTAATCAGAATCAAATCAACCAGAAACTGGCTGTTTGGTACTCTTCTGATATCTTACCATTCGCTGCTTTAATAGAGCGTATCTACCTTGATACACTCTATTTAAGTCAATCATCTGTATTACCTCAATTATTATCCGATGTGCAGGAACAAGTATTGTGGGAGTCAGTTATTGAATCCTCCAGCACTGGTCAATCACTGCTCAGAATTCCACAAACCGCTCAATGGGTTCGGGAGGCTTGGCAACTGGCGCATGAGCGGCAGCTTATTCCGAAACTTAAGAATTATTATCCTAACGAAGATGGCAAAGCATTTTTGGACTGGATCAAGTCTTATCAACAAATAACAGCACATCGCCGACAATCTGACCAGGTGCGCATATGCGATCTGATCACAGAACAGTATGAGTATTTGCATATAAAAAAAATCACTTCATTGATTTGCTATGGTTTTGATATTTATACGCCGCAGCAAATTACTTTTTTAAAGAAGCTGACTAGTACCGGATGTGACGTTGTGGTTGCAAGTACTTTTTCTAAAGATCAGCAACATTCGGGTTGCGCGCTTCGAATCGGATGTATTAATAATCGCGCTGAGATCCGCCAAGCCGCAGAGTGGGCACGGGCTAAGGTAGAAGCTAATAGTGCAGCGCGCATTGGTATTGTGGTGCCTGCATTAGCCGATTATCGGAGTGAAATAGTCAGAGTTTTTAATGCAGTTATGTATCCGGATATCAGACTTACATTTCCAGGTGCGGTGCGACCCATTGCTCCATTTAATATTTCACTGGGTCAGGCACTAACTACTTATCCGCTGGTTGATGCTGCTTGTGTATGCTTGGCATTATTGGGACAGGAAATTGAATTCAACCGAGTGAGTCATTGGTTGCGTTCACCTTTCCTCGCAGGGGCAGAAACTGAAAGGGAGCAGCGTGCGTTACTGGATGCCCGCATACGACGCAATGCAGAGCCGATGATTACTTTGGACAGGCTGATGACACTGGCACAGAAGGCTGGTGGCCAGGCTGGATGCCCGATTCTAATACAACACTTATCGGCATTAATCGAATTTCGCCGCACTCAGATATCTCAATCAGATAGGCACGCTGTGTTCAGCAAAATCTTTTCTGAGGCCTTAAAGATCATTGGTTTTCCTGGAGAACGTGGGTTGGACTCCACTGAATTTCAGACATTGAAGAAATGGCATGAGGTTGTTGCCAGTTTTGCGACATTGGATCATGTAAATCCGAAAGTCAGTTACGCTGAAGCGGTCGGTCGTCTGAGGAGAATGGTCGCTGATACCTTGTTTCAACCAGAAACGCCTGATGTGCCAATTCAGATTTTAGGCATATTGGAAGCAGCAGGTATGGATTTTGATCATCTATGGGTCATGGGTTTATCGGATGAACAGTGGCCCTTACGTTCCCGACCAAATCCATTTCTGCCGATTGAATTGCAGCGTGAAGCGAAATTGCCGCTTTGCTCAACAGCAGAATCTCTGGCGTATTCCCGACGTTTGACAAATGGATGGATATCCGGTGCCAATGAAGTTATTTTAAGTTTTCCAAAATTTAGTGATGATCGTGATGGTCATGAGTTAAAACCCAGTTTGCTCATTAAATGCATACCTGAAGGTCAACCTGTTTTTCCGGCGATTACTCAGCATCGTGATCTGATCATGCAATCAGGCGAATTGGAATACCTAGAAGACAGCCAAGCGCCACCATTGGATAAGGAAACTATCCAGTATGGTATCAAAGGCGGTACATCCGTAATCAAGGATTATGCGGCATGTCCATTTCGCGCTTGGGCGAAGCATCGATTGCATATAGACAGCTTAGATGCGCCCCACACAGGTTTGAATGCGATGGAAAGGGGTTCATTAGTGCATCAAGTATTAGCGCATATTTGGAGTCAATTAAAAACCAAGGAAGCGCTTGATGCCATTGATCCTCACGATCTTGAGAACTTGTTAGATAGTGCTGCCCAATATGCAGTGCTGCAGATGCAGCAGCACAAGCCTGTTGCGCTATCTGACCGTTTTGCGCAAATCGAGCAACAGCGATTGGTCCGTCTGATTCGTGAATGGTTGCAGGAAGAAAAAAAACGTGATCCATTTACAGTGATTGCAATTGAGGAAAAGCGCACTATACAAGTAGGGGATCTGATATTGCATGGGCGTCTGGATCGCGTGGATGAATTGGGCAATGGGCAACATATCGTAATTGATTACAAAACGCGCAAGCAATCCATTCAAACAATGATGGGAGAGCGTCCAGATGAGCCTCAATTGCCATTGTATTTGGTGATGACAGAAACGCAGCAGGCTGCTGGGGTAGCTTTTGCTGCGGTAAAGTTAGGCACCATGGGATTGACCGGAATTGTGCGAGATGTGGGCTTGCTGCCCGGAGCAAAGGTTTTTTCAGAATTAAACGGAGATAAGCCATTTAATTCATGGGGAGAATTAATTGCAACCTGGCAACATCTGTTAACCAATTTGGCAGATGGTTTTTCCAGTGGCGATGCCAAGGTGGATCCCAAGAACTTTCCCGTGACTTGCGAATACTGCGATATGCAATTGTTTTGCCGCATTTATGAGCGGATTGGTGAAACGCCGATCGAGCAGGAAGAATAGAGTGATTGAGGTTAGATTGACTCCCGATGCTGAGGAACGCTATCGTGCACTGGATCCCGCACAGTCGTTCATCGTTCAGGCACCAGCAGGTTCTGGAAAAACTGGATTACTGATTCAGCGCTATCTTAAATTGTTAGCCTATGTGGATGCGCCGGAAGAAATTGTGGCGATTACGTTTACACGTAAAGCGGCGGCAGAAATGCGCGCACGTGTTTTAGCTGCGCTTGAAGTGGAACAAAAGCCGATACATGCTGAAACTGCTTATGAAAAACTAAATCGCGAATTATCCGCAGTTGTCATGCAGCGAAATCAACAAGCCGGTTGGCATATCGCTGAGAATCCAGAACGTTTACGTATACAAACTATCGATTCACTGTGTGCATCTTTGACGCGGCAAATGCCAATGCTGTCAAAATTTGGCGCCCAACCAGAAACGATCGAGGACGCATCGGATTTATATCTTGAAGCAGCGCGAGCAACGCTTGCCTGGATAGAGCAAGACCATGCGATTGCTCAGGATGTGATTCGATTACTCGCGCATCTGGATAATGATAGAGGGCGAATTGAGTCGCTATTGGCTGAGATGCTGGAAAGGCGTGATCATTGGTTACGTCATTTGCATGGTAGAACTAGGGATGAATTAGAAACATCACTTAAAAATTCTCGCCAAAGTGTGGTTGGATATATTTCCGGACTACTTCCAGAAGTAATACGAAATGAGTTACTTGACTTGGTACGCTATGCTGCGGCTAATCTTAAGGCTGAAAATAAATCTTCAGATATTGCTATCTGTGATGGATTGTGTGATTTATCAAAGGCCGATGTTGAGCACTGGCAAGGCATTGCTGAGTTGTTACTGACCCAAGTGGGTGATTGGCGCAAAACATTGACGACTGCCCAAGGCTTTCCTTCGGGTAAAAACAAATTAGAGAAAGAGGTTGCCAAGGCCTGGAAGGCTCGCCTGCAAATGCTGATTGATTCACTGGGCACGGATGGTGTTTTTCGTCAAACGCTGCATGATATGCGCCAACTTCCTCCCGCCTGCTATTCCGATAAACAGTGGGAAATATTGGGCGCGATCACAAGGCTGCTACCGCTTGCGGTGGCGCAACTCAAGATTATTTTCCAAGCAAGTGGAAAAGTGGATTTTTCAGAAGTTGCCCAAGGAGCGCTGATTGCATTGGGTGACGCTGATTTCCCTACCGATTTGGCGTTAGCGTTGGATTATCGTATCAAACACTTATTGATTGATGAATTCCAAGATACTTCCATCAGTCAGTTTAAGTTAATTGAAAAATTGATTGCTGGCTGGGAAATGGGGGATGGTCGCAGCCTGTTTGCCGTGGGAGATCCAATGCAATCCATTTATCGATTTCGTGAAGCGGAAGTCGGACTCTTTTTGCAAGCGCGTAATATAGGTATCGGTCAGCTTATTTTGCAACCAATTACTCTTAATGCTAATTTTCGCTCACAGCAGGGTGTTATCGATTGGGTGAATAAAACTTTTGCACAAATTATGCCGAATGATGAGGATATTGCCTCAGGTGCCGTGAAATACACGCCTTCACTGGCTACGCATCAGCCTATCGATGGTGTTGCGGTTAACATCCATCCTTACTTTGAGAAGAACTATGCAGATGAAGCCTGTCAAGTTGTAGAGATTATTTTGCAGAATCAACGGAGGAATCCCACCGATACCATCGCAGTTCTAGTGAGGAATCGTAATCATTTAAATGAAATCGTTTATAGAATCAAAGAGGTGGGTTTGAGTTTTCGTGCCATCGAAATAGAACCGCTTTATCGTAAATCTGTAGTGCAGGATTTACTCGCGCTCACTCGTGCACTCGTCAATCCTGCTGATAGGCTTGCTTGGTTTGCATTGTTACGAGCACCCTGGTGCGGTCTTTTTCTTAAAGATATGAATGCATTGACAAAGATTGAGCGAAAAAAAAATGACTTTGATGTGTTTAGAAAAGAAATGACAGTATGGGAAATGCTTTGTGATGAAAGTCATTGGGATGCCCTTTCGAGTGATGCCATGCAGAGAATCCGGCGTGTGCGGGAAATATTGAAGCCATGCCTAGAAAACCGGCAACGTCAATCCTTGCGTATGGCAGTTGAAGTAACTTGGTATGCGCTGGGCGGTCCTAACTGCACTTATCCATTGAAAGCAGCAACTAAAGGGGATACAGCTAATGGCTTAGATAATGCATTAATTTATCTGGATTATCTGGAAGGTGAAGAAGAGGCAAGTAACATTCGAGATTGGGCCAGTTTTGAAAGGGGACTACAGAAACTCTATGCATCGCCAGATTTGATTGGAGATCACGCTCTGCAAATCATGACGATACATAAAGCTAAAGGGCTCGAATTTGATACGGTGATTGTGCCCGGACTTGGTCGAGCACCGCGCAATAGCGATCGACAGCTACTCAAATGGATGGAGCAACCACATAAAGGAGTGCTGAATGAAAGGTATGTGGGGATTTCAGATTTATTTCTTGCTCCTATTCAGGAAACAGGAATGGATAATGATTCCATCTACACTTGGATAGAGAGGCTTGAGAAAAATAAGGAGGCTTATGAAGCAGATCGCTTGTTGTATGTTGCTGCGACACGAGCTAAAAAATTCTTATACTTACTGGGTGGTGTTGCGTTAGCTACTGATGTTGTTGGAAAGGTGATACCTAAGCAACCTGCTCCAGGCTCGCTGTTACGCAAACTTTGGCCGGCTGTCCAGTCGATATATAATCATGCTGCAGAAAAATATCTTCTCTCTGAAAATGTTCTGTTAAATCAGAGAAGCAAGGAATCAATTGCCAAATTTATTTGTAAACAGAACATTTGCCGGTTGAAGGTTGATTGGAAATTGCCAGAAGCTCCCGAGTCCGTGATTTGGCAACAATCATATGGCACTAAAGAAATGCAGGAAGAAATAGAATTCTCATGGGTCAGTGAAATGGCTCGTCATGTGGGTAATGTTGTGCATCGATGGTTACAGCAAATCGCAGAGGATGAAATGCGCGGATGGGATTCCGCACGAATACACAAAATTCAAAATAAATTTAGACAAAATTTATTTGCTAGCGGCATGACTGGAAGTGACCAAGAAATAAGAGATGCTGTTGACCGCATCATTTTGGCGTTGACGAATGCAATCAATGACACGCGTGGACAATGGATTTTGGGTACTCAACGACTTGCACAAAATGAATTAAGAATTACTGGTGTCGTCAATAATGAATCAATGAGTTGGGTGATCGATAGAACTTTCTGTGATTCCAATGGCATTCGATGGATTATAGATTATAAAACAAGTAGTCATGAAGGTTCGGATATACAGGGTTTTCTCGATAGAGAGATAGTTCGATATAGGTCTCAGCTCAATCGCTATGCGATATTTATGCAACAAATAGATCCCCGACCCATCAAATTGGGAATTTATTTTCCACTAATTTGTGGCTGGCGCGAGTGGTGAAGATTTCTGTTGTACTTGAAAAAAATTATTTTTTAAATAAAATTAAATTTTCTAGTTAAGAGTATGGGTATTGTGAAATATCAGAGCAAGATTTTCAAAAAAATTATGAATTTCTTATAAGTCGCTAAAGTTTCTTTAGTGACTGTGTAGAAAGGTTAAAGTAGTAATAGAAGTAGAGTGGGGTCATATTGGGTGATGGG
>CADEDO010000070.1 GCA_902826115.1 uncultured Nitrosomonas sp. | reverse complement strand
GAAACGCTCAGTGGCGTTATGGATAATCTACTGGTTGACCGGATTGATCCGCACGTTGAAACCGAACGCTATCGGCAGCGTGTTCTGGAAACCAAGGGCTCGCATCTGGATGCGCAAGGCAGAGCATTGCTGGAAGAAGATTTACGTTCGCCTTGCACCGAAGAAATTGCGGTATTTCAGGCATTCTCGCGCATTATCCGCGAAGCGGGAAAGCAATTCGTGGTGATGGATACCGCACCCACCGGGCATACATTATTGTTGCTGGATGCCACCGGCGCTTATCATCGCGAAGTTGCCAAACAAATGGATAGCCATTCCATCGCGCACTACACCACGCCGATGATGCAACTGCAAAACCCCAAGCAAACCAAAATGCTACTGGTCACATTGGCGGAAACGACACCGGTGCTGGAAGCCGCCAACCTACAAGCCGATTTGCGCCGCGCCGGTATTGAACCGTGGGCCTGGATCATCAATAACAGCCTAGCAGCGACCACTGTGAAGTCGACCTTATTGTGTCAGCGCGCCAGTAATGAGCTTGCTGATATCGAAACCGTATCGACCATGCACGCACAGCGCTATGCCGTCGTGCCTTTGCTCAAAGAAGAACCCGTGGGCATCGAGAAGTTATTGGAATTATCCAAGAGTAATCAGTTCCGAGCATAAGCACCACAGCGTACTGCCTATCCGCAACAACAACCATTACTGTTTTACCCTGCGCATGAACAGAAAATGGTTTCGGTTACGAGGTAACAGCAAACCGTTTGGAATGGTTACCGATAAATTGCATGCTTTTGGCCCGAATATCATGAGAAAAGTCCCGCGGGCCACTGTCATTTCCCAATAGCTTATTCATAATAAACTCCATCAAATGCTGATAGAGGAGTATATAAAAATGCAATTCACGCAAATTCGGAACGCAACCCTTAAGATTAACTATGCAGGCAAGAAAATATTGATTGATCCTTGGCTGGCAGAAAAGGGAGCAGTGCCAGGATTTGGCGGCACGATCAACGATCACATCCGCAATCCAACGTCTGAATTGCCGATGCCTGTCAACGAGATCGTTGATGTGGATGCGGTTATTTTAACGCATGATCATCCGGATCACTGGGACGAAGCAGCCAAGAATGCCATTCCCAAAGATATGCCATTTTTTGTGCAACACGAAAAAGATGCGCAAGCGGTGAAGTCGGCGGGGTTTAGCAACATTCGCGTGCTCGGTGAAAGTAATGATTATGAGGGCATTACCCTGATCAAAACACCAGGCCAGCACGGCAAACCTAAGGTGCTGGAAGACATGAAAGACTTGCTGGGAGAAGTAAGCGGCATCGTTTTCAAGCATCCGGACGAAAAAACATTGTATATCGCCGGGGATACGGTCTGGTGCCAAGCGGTTGAAGACAGCCTGAAGCAATACCATCCTGACATCGTCGTCCTCAATAGCTGCGATGCCCAAGTCATTGGCAACGAATCAATCATCATGGGTAAGCAGGATATATACGAAGTCTATCAAGCCGCGCCTGAGGCAACCATCATTGCCAGTCACATGGAAGCGGTGAACCATGCTACGTTATCCAGAAAGGAACTGCGCGAGTTTCTGAGCGAAAAGGCCATGATACAACGAGTATTGGTACCTGAAGACGGTGAATCTTATACATTCTGATTCAAAACCGGAACGATGAATCAGCCTTGTCAGATAGGTCATTGGTTAAAATGGTCGAATCATGTATAAGCATCAGTCGTAAGATGCTGAAAACGTTCTAATCAGCGAGGTTTCATCATGTCTGTCCCATTAGTTGCAGTTGTTGCCTTTAACCATTTCAGCCCTTTTCACTTGTCAGTGCCGTGCATTATTTTCGGTGATCTTTTGCATGATCAGAAATTATTCGAACTCAGGATCTTTGCAAATGAATCCGGTGCACTACGTTCGAATGAGGGGTTGAGTGTTGAATCATCGCTGAGCGTGGATGAACTGGCGCAAGCGGATATCATCATCGTACCTTCCTGGCGGGATCCTGCCGAAAAACCAGACCAGTTAATGCTGAATGCCTTGGTGACCGCACATTCACGAGGTAGTCAGATTGTCGGACTCTGTCTGGGTACCTATGTGCTTGCCTATGCCGGGTTACTGAAAAATCACAGGGCTGCGACGCATTGGGAGTTTGAACAGGATTTCATCAGCCGTTTTCCTGATGTAAAACTGGACAGCAATGCATTGTATGTCGATGATGATCGTTTGATTACTTCCGCAGGAACAGCCGCTGGACTTGACTGTTGTCTATACCTGGTTCGTCAGCATTACGGTAGCGTGATCGCGAACAGATTGGCCCGGCGCATGGTGATTCCCCCTTACCGGGAAGGTGGTCAGGCGCAATTTATTGAGCGGCCCATTCCTATTTCAACACAAGACATCAGAATCAATACGCTTTTGGATTACTTGAGAAACCATTTAAATCAAGCGCATGGATTGGACGAACTGGCGCAGTATAGCAAGATGAGCCGACGTACCTTCACGCGGCAGTTTTACAAGGCCACAGGCATGTCTGTTGGTGAATGGTTGATTGTTGAGCGCATACAGCGGAGTCAGGAGTTGCTCGAATCCACTTCCTTGCCAATTGATGCCATTGCCGCGCAGGTAGGTTTTCAATCTGCCACGTCACTGCGCCAACATTTCAAGCACAGGCTTGATGTAACACCCAGTGAATGGCGAAAAACCTTTCAAGGCAAACATATGACAACAGTCAATTAATGATCGAGCGAGTTACTTTTTTCTTCTTCTATCCATTTCATTTTTTGGAGAATTATCTATGGTAGGTTATGTTGACGAGGTCGTGATTCCTTACGATCGCGATCTGGGCCCGGTGCTTTTTGACCACTATGGATTAGATACCGCACGGCGCATTGCAGAACAATCGCCCCACGATGTGCTTGAGATTGCTGCCGGTACTGGCATTGTCACCCGGCATTTGCGTAACTTGCTGGCTAAAGACACTCGCTTGACTGCGATTGACATCAGCGACTCGATGATGGAACTTGCGCGCACAAAGTTTCTCCCCGACGAGCAAGTTACCTTCCAAAATGCAGACGCCACGTCGTTGCCGTTCATTGACGAAGCGTTCGATGCGGTAGTTTGCCAGTTCGGAATCATGTTTTTCGATCAAGCAACGGCGTTTCGGGAGGTGCATCGGGTGCTGAAACGCAAAGGCCGTTACCTGTTCCGTGTCTGGGATTCGGAGCGGTATAATCCATTCGCCAGCTTGAGCTTTGAAGTGTTAAAGCGATTCTTTCCATCGGATACGCCCCGATTTCTGTTCGATCCCGTTTCCTGTCACAAAATTGATCCGCTCAAAGAACAACTGATACATACTGGCTTTGATCCCATCGTAATCTCGGTTCAGCGCCATGAATACGATGTTCTCGATGTATCCGCCTTTGCACGCGCGCTGGTGTACTCGCCAGTCCTTTTTGAAATTAGAGACCGCGGCGGCGTTAATCCTGATGAAATTGTGGAGACGTTGACGGAAGCGTTTAAAAAAGAATATGGTTCAAATCCCATGCGCTATCCCATGCAGGCCATACTATTCGAAACGGAAAAACCTTAAGTTTTAAAGGGTCAGTATTTTCCACATTCCGATGCTAGCAGGCCGCAAGCCTATTTAGCGCAGATACTCACCAGAGCGTTCTGGTTGATAAGTGACTTCTTTGATGCGCACTTGCAACACGCCACCACCAGGTTTCGGCCACTCAATTTCGTCACCTTGGGAAAGACCCAGCAGCGCACTTCCCACAGGCGCAAGTACGGAAATGGTACCGCCATTGGCATCAACATCTTTGGGATATACCAATGTCAAATAAAAATCTTTTGATGTGGATACGATTTCGAATTTTACGGTTGAATTCATTGTCACCACAGTCGATGGAATTTCTTTAGGATCCACCACTTCTGCACGAGCAAGCTCAACTTCCAAATCATCTTTGCCTGGGAATACAGAATCGGGCAGTGATTCCAACAGCTTTTCCAGTCTGATAGCGTCAAGTGACGAAATGATAATCTTCGGTCTTATAGTCATGTTATTTCCTTTAATAGGGGGAGTTGTTATCCATTGTCGCAATCAGACCTGAGATGATCATAGCAGCGTTCTGATCCGGCACTGCAGTCCACTTTCCCTGTGGTAGTCATATCTCAGGTACCGGCTAAAGTACGGCAAACGATCACTGCGCATGCACAGATGGAAAAGCTTTAGCAGTTGAAAAGAAAACAGAAAAGAATACAGTCAATGATGAGGCTAAAGTCAAAAAACTGATGGCAAGAAAATGGCAATCTGATTGAAATTGAAGACAACTGGAATCAGTACAAAAAATTAAACGCCCAGGGTTTTTACCATGGGCGTTTTGAAAATGTTCTACCGCGTATTGTGACTATGTTTCTTTACCTGATTAAATCCAAAGCTATTTTTTTCAAGCGTTTATAAATTACCGACATAAACATTCAGCTCTGCTTTAATCGCATTCCCATCATGCTGGCCGGGAACAGCTGCTGGCTTGACAGATTCACGTTGCAATAATTCTGCTGCAATTTTTCGATGAAAATCTGCTTCTCTCTGTGCGTTTCTCGCAGCTTGCTCGTAATAGCGAATATTGGCCGTAGTATGGGATTCCAAATCCTGACCTAGCCTGCCATATTTATGTCTATTGCTTTCATATTCCACAAGCACTTGCTTTTTCTCTTTGGCTTTTGCCGCCATTTCCTTGACCAGAATATCATGGTAGTTCGCTAAATTAGCATGATCGTAGTGGGTTCTGGCCTGTTCAGCCTTTACTCTGCTATTTGCATTTTGTGCGTCTAACGGGCTCAATTGTGCACAAGCGACCAACAGAGAAAGTACAGGTAAAACTAAAAGATATTTTCCCAATGTTATGCTCATGATATTAACTCCAAGTAAGACGATATGGATACATATTATCTTAGTCAACACAATGATGTATATTGGGGAAACTATTGTTTTTCAATAAGGAAAACCATTAGGCAGGCAATTGATCGGCAGCGACAATGGGGATCGGCTTGCACTAACAGCGCATTCATTTTTAATAGAAAAAAAGCGATATCCATCGGTCAGTCATTTATCTTTTGCTTGGAAAACACTGATAAACATCGTAACTGCGTCTTCCATCAATGATTTCTGAGGTAGGAACAATCGTATCACCCCCTAACGTAGCTGCCTCATTCCGTGCCAGATCTGCCAGTTCGCCAGCAACTTTCTCTGCATCACGATTAAACACCACTTCACTGACAACTTTTGTATTCACTTTCCCGATTTTTTTGCAGGGCTCGACTGCTTTGGCCGATTGCACCAAGCGCACGCCTTCGCCTTGCGAAGTAACCCTCACCCATGTACAGGAAGACAGGATGAAACCAACACAAACAACAACAACGATTTTTTTCATTACTTACCCTCATTTATTGGCAACAATTGATGAAATTATCCGATCGACTTCCACCTATCCAGTTCACGCTGACAAAATCGCATTTATTTCTATTTTAGAGCGCAGTGGAAAAGCGAGAAGTTGATACGATGACTCTGTTTCCAGTGGATTTTTGTTGATAGTCCATGCCCACGCACTCCAGAGATTTTCTCATCTGCAATCAAACTTTGTCTATTTGTAAAATCGCCTACCTAGTCGATTTCTTCAAGTAGCAATCCCAACACGACTGCATGCATCAGTCTGATATATAAGAATATTCCTACCCAGAAATAAGCATTGACTTATTTACTTTGGAAAACCATGCGCCTAGGGTGGAATAAGTATCTCTGCAGTTGATGTAGATCAACATAGCGTCAGGAGCGAGTGGGATACTGATTCATGTTTCAAGATATTTTGAAGCATTTAAATCAAAACCTTTCAATTCCTTTTAGGGAGCAATCAACAATGAAAAACTTTTCCCGAACGAGTTTAAGCATCATCATAGGCGCTCACGTGCTATTTTCCGCGCAGCTGGTTTTTGCCGACGATATAAAATTTAATTGGCGCACTGTCGTGGATAACAACACAAGTCCGCCCGGTATCGCAAGCGAGAAATTCTTCAGCTATAACCAGCCGTCATTAAATGATGGTGCCTTGGTGGTATTCCGCGGACGAGCTAAATCGCCTACTGGTGGCCAAGGCGGAGGAGAACCAACACGTGGCGTATTTATCCGCAACATGTCGTGGAACAATGGCCCCATCAAAGTCATTGCCAGTACGACTCCTCCCACGGATGTCGTTCCGGCGCCAAACAATATCACTAATCCGAAACCAGCGACATTTAACGAATTCCCTTCATTCCCACGCATTGACAAAGTTGCCAATACAGTCGCTTTCCGGGGGCAATCCCAACCCACCTGGACCGATCCGGTATTGGGTAAACTAGGCGGCACAGCCGGTGTTTATGCCAATCCGTTTGGCGGATTAAAAACTGGCGTCAGAAACCTTGAAGTCACCGCCGGTTTTACCATTTATCAGGTACCCAGTATCGCTCTGGATGCAGGCAGTCCCGCTACTCGGTTTGATCAATTTCCGGGAGCACCGGCAATTTCTGAAACCAATAGAGTGACCTTCAAAGGTAACTACTCGGATAATTCAGTTTCCAAAACCGGTATCTTCTATCGTAACAATCCAACGACCGCGTTAGTCAAAGCAATCGCATGGACTGGTTTACCGATGCCTAATCAATTTGGAGCCCCCACATCGTCTGTTTTTGGATCAACAGCACCGCCTAGCAGCGCAAATAAGCAAGTCGTATTTGCAGGATTTGATAATGAAGAAACACCCACAGCCGGTGGAATCTATCATGCGCGGTTCGAAACCAATCCGCAGCTTAAGGCATTGGTGACAATCGGCATGCCGGTACCTGGAGTCATTGGAGCAAAATTCACTCGCTTTGGTGAAGCACTGTCATTCGATGGCAGATATGTTTCATTCTGGGGTGCATGGGGTACGGGAGCGCTCAATCCTGCTAGCGGTGGTCCAGGATGGAAACCGGTAGTACTCACCTGTCCGACCGATGGCAACCAGGATGTCATTCAGTCTTGTTTGGATCAAGATAATAATGGCACATCCAATGACGGTATCTATACCCTCTACGAGCCTAGAAACCAGGGAATATTTGTTCATGACCTGTTGGAAAAGAAAACAAGGATGATTGCCCGTACCAACGATGCCAATACCTTTGCTAATTTTCTATTCTGGGGCTTTACAGGCGCACCTCCTGGTGTAGGTGGCGGGGATGAAGGCAGTACAGACGATCGTGAACCACCCAGATGGCGCTCTTCTGCATTCGCCGCGGTCAATAAGGAAAATGTTGCTTTCAAGGCAAAAAAATCAGACGGCAGTAACGGTATTTATGCCAGGCATGAGAATGATCCCATTAAAACCGTTTTAGATACCAAAATGACCGGTGATGTTCTGGACAAAAAAACGGTTATCGTTGCTGAGAATGAAGACGGCACCACTGTCAATGTACCCTTGTCCCAGCTCTATATCGTTACCTTAGGTCTGGAAAGAGATGGATATAGAAATAAAAGATTGGCAATTAGCGCGAGCATGGCTGATGTCACTGCCACATACAGTTGGGCCGGTATCTATATAGGCCAACCAGTTGATGATTAACTTGAGTTTGACGCTACTCTACAACTATAAATTTAGCCTCTTTAGATCTGACTCTCGTTTTCTTGCAAAGAATCAGTAAATAAACAATGTCATCAACATCCCGCTGCTTGCGGCGGGGTGTTTTGCTTCAGTAGTCAAAACACTATAACCCAATCAATCGATTAAGCACAGCAAGCGTGTTGTGCCTCTAACATGAATGGAGATCTACCATGAAGCAAATATTTTTTCCTATCGTATTGATTATTACCTTAACGGCCTTGTCAATTCGATTCGCACAAGCGGATGACTCACCACAGTGCGGAGTAAATTGCCAAGTCAATTTCACAACAATCCAAGATCTGGAGAATATTGCCAATGAATTCTTTAATAATGGCCAGACACCCGCAATCGTGGTTAAAGATGCAGAAACCGGCGTGTTCACCATTACCTTACCAAATGGCAAAATTTTGAGTGTGGCTCCTACCGGTCTGACGCTGAGATACCAAAATACGGTTCAACAGCACACAAGAGAAACTGAAGAAGGTCATTTGCATTTACGTTCACAGTCCGGTTTGGAAGTACAGTTGCGTAGTCAATTCCACCATCAGGTTCAGGCAATGGGCGAGATGTTACGATTGGGGTGGGGCAATATCGGATGGCTCGGGGATCGATTTGAAATTGACTCGCCATCGGGTGAACGCATGTGCCTTCAACCGGATATGGAGGTTACCTCAGGATCAGCTACGGGAGTCACGGGTATTACAATTGATACAGACGGCAATCCCATCATCAAGTATCAAGACGGCATTCAACAACGCTTACATGCTTGTGCACATGATATGGCGCAATTACGTGACCAAGTCAGAAGTACGTTACAACTACAATTGCAAACGCATATTGACGGCACAGTTTCAGTGCAACTAGATGGACAGCAGTATCGGTATCGATTAGCGGCAGCACTGCGCTCGAATGGTATTCTTGATCAACCTGGCTTTTTTACGGAGCAAAATCGATTGCGCTTTCGTTATCGGGATGGTTGGGAACAAGAAATCATTTCAATACCATAAATCCTATTTAGCTAAGGAAGCGCTAATTAATTCAACGAACGTGATGAAGGGCGAGGCGCACGGAACGCAACAACCGAGACATATCAATTAGATAGGCGAGGGAGTGAGTACCGCGTAACGAAGCAATTCGCTCGTGCAGTCAATTAATCAGCGCTTCCCTAAATAAACATTTATCCCCTAAAGCTCATTACTTTGTTAGCGGCCAGAATTGATACCGGACATTGCCTGTAATCAATGCAAGTTAGGTATACAATGAACAAGCCAACTGCCATTCTGCAATGAATGCAAAGGGGATTTAAAAACTGTTTCCTTTAATTATTATTCATCAAAGAGTTAATCATTTGGTCATATTACGAGATACGAGAAGCAATTGATGTTCTTTTTATTCAGATTCTTAACGGAGGCAAAATGAAAACATTCCTATTCCTGGCACTGATGCTCAGTTCCTATAGCTATGCGCAAAGTGGTCATGACCATCAAAATGACACGAAGAAAAGTGATTCCAAAAGTGATTCCCATAATGAAATGCACGAAGGCGGCCATCATGGCGGCATGGGTGGAATGCATGGCGATCATCACAAACCAGATAAAAATGCCTTAAAACAATTTTTTGAACCCCTGCCCGCATCCATCATTGATGAGAAAAAAAATGAAGCATTGATCAAGCTGGGCAAGAAACTTTATCTGGATCCACAGCTTTCGGTCAACGACAAGGTTGCTTGTAGCTCTTGCCATCGGCTGGATAATTATGGTGTCGATAGCCAGCCTACATCACCCGGCCATGAAGGTAAACGCGGCGGCAGGAATTCCCCAACCACCTTGAATGCGGCGCTTCATATCGCCCAATTTTGGGATGGACGCGCAAAAGATGTGGAAGAACAAGCACTGGGTCCTATTCTGAATCCCGTTGAGATGGGCATGCCCAATGAAGCGGCAGTCGTCAACAAATTGAAAAAAATTGACGATTATAAAGCCCTGTTTGCAGAAGCCTTTAAGGATGAGAAAGATCCTTTCCAATACAAAAATGTCGGCAAAGCGATTGGTGCTTTTGAACGCACCCTGCTCACTCCTTCCCGATTCGACGATTTTCTTAACGGTGATGAAAGCGCTCTGAATGACAGCGAGAAAAGAGGCCTGACGAAGTTCATGCATATGGGATGTGTCACTTGTCACAATGGCGTCGTCATTGGTGGAAATTCCTACAAAAAAATAGGTGTGGTCGAGCCTTATGAAACCAAAGACATGGGAAGGTTTGAAGTGACCGGACTTGAAACCGACAAGAAGGTATTTAAAGTACCCAGTCTTAGAAATATCACCAAAACAGGACCTTATTTTCATGATGGTTCCGTTGAAACACTCGATGAAGCGATTCGGTTAATGGCAAAACATCAGCTGGGTCGGCAAGTCGGTCCTGGATTTATCGATGATGTCAAAGCATTTCTAGGTTCGTTAACCAGCAAAGGCAAGGAATAACTTGGCAGATCGAGCTGATCGGAATGGAATTGAGAATGATGACAGCTGTTTTATGTTCTGACGAAATATCTCGATCAGCTTTTTATAAAGCAGTACACAACAACGCTTTTTTTAGGAGATTATCATGCGACGAATCTATTTTCTTGTTCCTGACATTAATGTCACCAACCGCATCGTAGATGATTTATTGATGGCAAAAATCGAGGAACGGCATATTCATGTGATCGCAAAGCGGGGGACGCCACTTGCAGATTTGCCTGAAGCCAGTTTGTTACAAAAAAGTGATTTTATTCCAGCAGTAGAACAGGGATTAGCCCTTGGTGGATCGACTGGTATGCTCGCTGGATTGGTTGCGGTGATCCTGCCTCCCGCATCAACAGTTATCGCAGGCGGTGTTCTGTTGGCAACCACACTTGTGGGCGCCGGTGTTGGAGCATGGTTGAGCGGCATGGTAGGAATGAGTGTTGGTAACCGACGAACCAAAGAGTTTGAAGAAGCCATTGAAGCCGGTCATTTCTTAGTGTTAGTCGATGTATCACCCGATCGAGTGGATGAAATTGAAGAACGAGTGAAGAAACATCTGCCTGAAGTGGAAGTTGAAACTACAGAACCAAGAGTACCGGCATTTCCTTGATAAGCGATAGTGAGTATGTCGCATTAACTGTAGCTGCAACTGACACAGGATAATTTACGTGAAACCCTTCGTTTTGCTGAATCAAGATACAAAACGAAGGGCAGAGATGGAAAACTTACCCGCGTTACCAAAACTTAGGGAAGCGCTGATTAATTCAACGAACGTGATGAAAGGCGAGGCGCACGGAACGCAACAACCGAGACATATCAATCTGATAGGCGAGGGAGTGAGTACCGCGCAACGAAGCAATTCGCTCGTGCAGTCAATTAATCAGCGCTTCCTTAGTATTTGGTGAACAATCTATGCAATTCTCCAATCAAGTCTGTTTAATCAAACAGTGAAAGGTTTGATTTACGCTCTAGGGGAATCAAGCCAAGACTCCTGACAAGTGCATCTCAATTGTTTTATTTACGCACCATTACTAATCGCTTTATAATTTTAAAAAATAACTTCACTGCAAGCGACGAGGCATTAACCGCATCTCTCAATCTACTGGTTGTCACCAGCTTTCCCTAAGAAGCTGTCTGGTAAAATATTAGACGCATTTTGCAAGTGTTATTTTCATC
>CADEDO010000069.1 GCA_902826115.1 uncultured Nitrosomonas sp. | reverse complement strand
TTCTTACTTGGTAGCGCATATCTGATCGCTGAATTTCTGAGTAAGCTCTAATTAATCGGAAGCAGTTTGGTTGTTAGCTATTAGGCGAAGATGAAGAATATCGCCAATTACTCGCCCATTTGCTGAATACAAGTTGAGGATACGCAGCCTCACCCAAGCTGCCATTATATCTACTCAGTGCACGATAATAGTTGCCATTTTCTTTATTTAGATAATGACGAAGAATCGTGCATCCATAGCGCAAGTTGACACGCAAGTGAAACAGGTTGTGATCTGGATGACCAATGGCATCTACCCAGAAAGGCATTACTTGCATATAGCCGCGTGCGCCCGAATGTGAAATGGCATATTTCTTGAATCCACTTTCAACCTGGATAATACTTAGCACGAGTTGGGGATCGAGCCCCGCGCGAGTTGCTTCGTAATAGACTGTTCTTAGAAATTCTTCGCGTTCTATTAGATTGGGTATGAATTTCTCTAATCGACGACTCATGCTCACAAGCCAAGTGATGCTATCAGTCATGGCGGCATAATCACTATATGAAACAGCTTGGTCGCTTGTCTCGTGTAATGTAATCGTTTGGGTGCTGGCTGCTAACTCTTTATAATCTTGATTTGCATGCAACAAATTGGTGGAAGACAGCAGGATTAATATCGCGTAAATTAGCTGATACATAATTGAGTCGTTATGAATGAGAAAATTTCATTGATAGGTATGGGCTGTGATGTTTGGTCTTTTCGTCCTTGATACTCAACAAGAGCTTGTTTCAGACCTCGCTCACCGACAACAATCCGGTGCGGAATACCAATTAATTCCATATCAGCAAACATGACGCCGGGGCGCTCATCACGATCGTCTAACAGTACTTCGATGTGAGCATCAGAAAATTGTTGATATAATTTCTCCACAGTTTCTTTGACCTGAATACTTTTGTGCAATCCGATTGGAACAATAACAAGCTGAAAAGGTGCCATCGAAGTTGGAAAAATTATGCCATGTTCATCATGATTTTGTTCAATGGCAGCAGCTACTATACGTGAAATTCCGATACCATAGCATCCCATTTCCATATATTGCGATTGGCCTGATTCGTCAAGATAGCTAGCCTTCATGATTTCAGAGTATTTTGTTCTCAATTGAAAAATATGCCCAACTTCAATCCCACGACAGATTTCTAATTTTCCCTTACCATCTGGGGATGTATCACCCGATACAACATTTCGGATATCAAATATATGCTCCGGTAATTTCAGATCGCGACCGAAGTTCACATGGGTTAAATGGTAGCCTTCTTCATTTGCGCCACAAACAAAATTACTCATGTTAATAACAGTATGGTCAGCAATGATGCAAGCTTCTACTCCTACTGGACCGATATATCCGGGGACTGTTCCTGCAGCCTGTAGGATATCCTCTTCGCTTGCCATCTGATATTCTGATAAGAAAGGTATTTTCCTTACTTTTAATTCGTTGAGCTGATGATCGCCACGTAGCAGTAGAAAATATATTTTATCATTGGCTTTTATCGCGAGTGTTTTTACAGTGTTCTGCAGTGGAACATTGAGATAGTCTGCAACTTCAGCGCATGTTCTTTTCTCAGGTGTGGATATTTTCTGCATAATGCCGGTAGGTTCTACACGTTCTTGTCGGGTGGGTAGTGAGCTAGCCAATTCGATATTGGCAGCATAGTCAGAGTCAGGACAAAATGCGATGGCGTCTTCGCCAGAATCTGCTAAAACATGAAATTCATGTGAGCCACTGCCTCCTATAGCGCCAGTGTCAGCAGCAACAGCACGAAACTTCAATCCAAGGCGAGTGAAAATGCGGCTATAGGTTTCATACATTAGTTGATAAGTTTGCGCTAAGCTGTTTTCATTCGTATGAAATGAATATGAATCTTTCATTAAGAACTCTCGTGCACGCATTACACCGAAACGGGGGCGAATCTCATCACGAAATTTTGTTTGTATTTGGTAGAAATTGAGGGGTAATTGGCGATAGCTTTTGATTTCTTTGCGAGCTATGTCGGTTATGATTTCTTCATGGGTCGGACCGAAACAAAAACTATGTTCGTGGCGATCTCTTATTTTTAGCATTTGTGGACCGAATACATCCCATCGACCGGTTTCCTGCCACAGCTCCGCGGGTTGAATAGCAGGCATCAGAACTTCAATGGCTCCACTTTTATTCATTTCTGCACGAACAATATTTTCTATTTTCCGGAGCACTCTTAAACCCAAGGGCATCCACGTATATAATCCACTGCCAAGACGTTTTATCAATCCAGCGCGTAACATCAATTTGTGACTTATTAATTCTGCTTCGGTGGGGGCTTCTTTAAGTGTTGAAATGAAAAATTGCGAGACGCGCATGAGATAATTCCATTATGATAATAAAGTTGTAGTAATTTTACCTTGAAATAATTGAACCGGTGTAGATTCATCTATTTATTGAATATTGATTTTCAATTGTAGATGGGCAAGAAAAACAAGAACAATATCGAAAGTATGGGTTTTTGTTTTATGGACACTTTCAATCTCTAGTAAAGTATGAAAAAATCCAGGCATTTGATTGGTCATATGGGTAATTCACATGATTGACCGTAACGGATATCGCCCCAATGTTGGTATTATTTTGCTTAATTCAAAGAACGAAGTTTTTTGGGGCAAACGAATTAGGCAAAATTCTTGGCAATTTCCACAGGGAGGCATTAAATCAGGAGAAAGCCCAGAGCAAGCCATGTATCGGGAATTAACCGAGGAAGTGGGTTTGCGTCCAAATCATGTAGAGATTGTTGGGCGCACACGCGATTGGCTGCGGTATGAAGTCCCAGATCGATGGATACGGCGTGAGTGGCGTGGGAATTATAAGGGACAGAAACAGATTTGGTATTTACTGCGATTGATTGGGCGTGATAGTGATGTATCGCTTCGTAGAAGTTCGCATCCGGAATTTGATGCATGGCGTTGGAATCAATATTGGGTTGAGCTAGATTCCGTTGTTGAATTTAAACGTAAAGTTTACAAGCAGGCGTTGACAGAGTTGTCGCGTCTACTAAAAACAGATCCTTATCCAAACACTGGTTATGATAGGGATAGCGTGACTAAAGGAACAGGTGGAATCTTAACTGATCAACTCGAATTAAATGAGTAATTCGATCATTGTTCAAAGTTTTTCTGCAGAAATAAATTATCTAAGGAGGGATTAAGTTATCCAGTGAATATACAGAAATGTATTGATCACTGCATCGTTCTATTTAAGACTCCCATTTGTGGGTGTTTCATCAGGCGTAATCGGCTGCGCCATCTCAGCCGTTTTTTAGGGAAAATACAGATGAAGATACGTACACTGGTTGCGTCGCTGTTGTCAATCGGCGCTCTTGTCACTTCGATGAATGTTTCGGCCAATGAACCTATCCAACCCATCAAAGCTGCAAATGTGAAGAATGCTGACATGGTTGAATTGGGTAAGATGTTGTTTTTAGATCCACGCTTATCAAAATCAGGCTTCATATCCTGCAATTCTTGTCATAATCTTAGCATGGGCGGGACAGATAATATTCCGACTTCAATAGGTCACGCATGGCAGCAAGGGCCTATTAATGCTCCAACTGTATTAAATGCTAGCATGAATCTAGCGCAATTCTGGGATGGGCGTGCTAAGGATTTAAAAGAACAGGCGGGCGGCCCAATTGCCAATCCAGGAGAAATGGCATCTACGCATAAAGTAGCTGTTGAGGTTCTACAATCTATTCCTCAGTATCGTGCACATTTTCAAAAAGCATTTGGCTCCGATCAGGTTGATATTGATCGAGTAACTACCGCAATCGCCGCTTTTGAGGAAACCTTAGTAACACCGGGATCGCGTTTCGATAAATGGTTAGAGGGTGACAAGAAAGCTCTGAATCAACAAGAGCTGGAAGGATATGAGTTATTCAAGAGTAGTGGTTGTTCAGGCTGTCATAATGGACCGGCGGTAGGTGGCGCCCTTTATCAAAAGTTTGGTGTTCACCATCCGTATAAGACAGCTAGTAAAGCAGAAGGTAGAAAAGCAGTTACTGGAAAAGATACTGACCTAAATGTTTTCAAGGTGCCTACTTTACGTAATATTGAATTAACCTATCCCTATTTTCATGATGGCGCTGCAGCTTCATTAGAAGACGCTGTTAAAACAATGGGAAAGGTTCAATTGGATCGTGATTTCAATAAGAAAGAGATTGATAGTATTGTGTCTTTCCTGAAGACACTAACGGGTGAGCAACCTAATATTAAAATGCCTATCCTGCCGCCTTCAAATAACAATACACCCAAACCTATACCATTCTAATTTGTATTGACTTGAAGAACCCAAATTTCTTAAAGTCTATACTGTCGAGATAATTGAGTTAAATTTGAGTTTATGCATCCAAGCTATACATGGCTTGGATGCTTTTTTCTGATACATACTTATTTGCTCTAGTGTAAATAATAGCGCTCTCAGGAATTGTTTTCTTAATATCATGGGGTTCAAGTGTTGATGCAATCGGGTATAGATTTACATTTGAAAATAAAGTAGAGTCACTATTCCAATAACCAATAATTAGAATAGGGAATTACCCATGGGTAATAAGGGACAGTTACTTCAAGATCCATTTTTGAATATATTGCGGAAAGAACATATTCCAGTTTCTATATATCTAGTGAATGGTATTAAATTGCAAGGGCAAATTGATTCATTTGATCAATATGTTGTGCTACTAAAGAACTCCGTTACGCAAATGGTATATAAACATGCGATTTCTACAGTTGTACCTGCTAGAGCAGTGACTATTCCCGTTGAAGTAACAGAAGTACGTGATACTTAGAGCCTGAAAGTTCAGGTATGCACAGATTAAAAGCTGCTGATACAGCAATTCTGGTCAGTCTCGATTTTGGTGAGAATGCCTATTTAGATAGTTTGCAGGAATTGCAGCAATTAGCCTTAAGCGATAAGCTTCAAGTGGTGGCTGTTGTCGAAGGAAAACGCTCTCGCCCAGATCCTACGACCTATGTTGGAAGCGGAAAAGTAAATGAGATAGCGCAGCTTATAGCGAAAACCCAAGCTTCGCTGATTATATTTAACCATGATCTATCGCCAGCACAACAACGAAACTTATCTATACGTTTAGACTGTAGTGTTATTGATCGTACCAGTTTGATTCTGGATATATTCGCTCAACGTGCTAAAAGTTATGAAGGAAAACTTCAAGTTGAGCTTGCACAGCTTGAACATCTTGCTACTCGTTTAGTACGTGGATGGACGCATCTTGAACGACAAAAGGGGGGCATTGGTTTGCGCGGTCCAGGAGAAACTCAGTTAGAGACGGATCGTCGACTGATTAAAAAGCGAGTCAAATTACTGAAAGAAAAATTATTGATACTTCAACGGCAAAGAAATGTTCAAAGGCGATCACGGCAGCGCACAGAAGTATTGTCAGTATCCATTGTCGGTTATACCAATGCAGGTAAGTCAACGCTATTTAATAAATTAACCCGTGCGCATTCCTATACTGCTGATCAGCTATTTGCCACATTGGATACAACTACACGAAAACTGTATCTTGCTGGAAGTGGTTCTGCAGTGATTTCTGATACAGTAGGATTTATTCGTGAATTACCGCATACTTTGGTGGCAGCCTTTCGAGCAACGCTTGAAGAAACCGTTCGGGCCGATATACTACTTCATGTGATAGATGCTAGTAATCCAGCTCGAGATGAGCAAGTTGATGAAGTAAATAAAATACTGAAAGAAATTGGTGCTGATACTATTCCTCAAGTTTTAATTTTAAATAAGATAGATTTGATCGACTTAGGAACAACCAGTAAAGGTTGCATACGCGATGAATATGATAGAATATCTCGCATTCGTTTAAGTGCAAAGACTGGTGAAGGTATAGAGCTTGTAAGGCAAGCATTGACAGAAGCAATTGCAGAAAACTCCAGAAAATTGTACGAGAATTCTAAAGATACTAAGAAAGTAATTGGAAGTTGTGCTACGGTACAAGAACTTTTTTGAACGAACAAAACAGGAATGATTATGGGATTAAATGATCCACAATGGGGAAGAAATAAAGGCGACTCTGGTCCGCCAGATCTGGATGATGTTCTCCGCAATGTCAATAAAAAGATCAACAGTATTTTTGGTCAGAAAAAAAGCGACGGAGGTGATGATGGATCGAGAGATAAAATTCCAAAGCAACAGAGTGGTGGAAATATTGTATTGATTCTGGTGATACTTGCCGTGGTGTGGTTGGCTAGTGGATTCTACATTGTGGATGAGGGACAAAGAGGTGTGGTATTACGGTTCGGTCAATATACTGATACAGCACCAGCAGGCTTGCGGTGGCATTTTCCCTACCCTATCGAAAAAGTCGAGATGGTGAATGTCAGTCAAGTTCGTACCGTCGAAATTGGCTATCGAAATAATGTAAGAAGCAAGGTGCTCAGAGAATCATTGATGTTAACTGATGATGAAAATATCATTGATATCCAGTTTGCCGTTCAATATATTCTGAACAATCCAGAAAATTTTCTTTTTAAAAATCGGAATCCTGATGATGCTGTTTTGCAGGCTGCAGAAACTGCCATTAGGCAAGTAATTGGTAAAAGTAAAATGGACTATGTTCTTTACGAAGGACGCGAGCAAGTTGCTGCTAATGCTACTCAATTAATGCAGAAGATTTTAGATCGATATGAAATAGGTATCTCTATCAGTAAAGTAACCATGCAGAATGCACAACCACCAGAGCAGGTTCAAGCTGCATTTGATGATGCAGTCAAAGCTGGGCAAGATAGAGAGCGTCAAAAAAATGAAGGTCAGGCTTATGCTAATGACGTGATTCCAAGAGCAGTGGGTAATGCAGCTCGGTTGATTCAAGAGTCTGAAGGGTATAAGCAAAGAGTGATTGTCAGTGCGGAAGGTGATGCTAAACGATTTGAGCAGATTCTTGTTGAATATAGCAAAGCACCCAAAGTAACCCGAGAGCGTTTGTATATGGATATGATGCAACAAGTGCTTTCTAATACAAGTAAAATCGTAGTAGATCAGAAAAATGGCAATAATCTTTTATACTTGCCATTGGATAAGTTGGTTCAAACGACAGGGTCGACATCAGCTTCAACTGTAACTACAACACCATCTGCACAGGAATCAGCACCTGATAATGCTATACGAACACGAGAATCTTTCCGCAGTCGTGAAAGGGAGATTAGATAGATGAAAAATTTTACATCCATATTTTTAGGTATCATCATTGCAATATTTTTTCTGGGCAGCTCGGCTGTTTATATTGTAGATGAGCGACAACAAGCAATTCTATTTCAACTGGGGGAAGTGATTGATGTTAAAACTAAACCCGGTTTGTACTTCAAGATTCCTTTTGCGCAGAATGTGCGGTTTTTTGAGAAACGTATCTTGACAATGAACACAGAAGAACCTGAGCGTTTTATTACTTCTGAAAAAAAGAATGTTTTGGTAGATTTGTTTGTTAAATGGCGAATTGTCGATGTGAAACAATATTATATTAGTGTTCGAGGTGATGAAGGATTAGCACAGACACGGTTAGCACAAACCATCAATGCAAGTTTACGTGACGAATTTGGTAATCGTACTGTTCATGACGTAGTTTCAGGTGAACGCGATGTGATTATGGAGATTATGCGCCAAAAGGCGGATGCTGATGCTCGTTCTATTGGAGTCGAAGTTGTTGATGTTCGTTTAAAGCGAGTAGATTTACCGCAAGAAGTAAGTGAGTCGGTATATAGACGTATGGAAGCCGAGCGTAAAAGAGTTGCTAATGAATTACGCTCTACTGGTGCTGCCGAATCAGAGAAGATTCGTGCTGATGCTGATCGTCAACGAGAAGTCATACTAGCTGAGGCTTATCGTGAAGCCCAGAAAACGATGGGTGATGGTGATAGTCAGGCTGCGGCAACTTATGCTACGGCATTTCAGAAAGACTCCGAATTTTATGCTTTCTGGCGCAGCATGGATGCCTACAAACAATCATTCAAGAACAAGAGCGATATGCTGGTGCTTGAGCCTACTTCAGATTTCTTCAAATATATGAAGAATCCTGCAACAAGTAAATAGGTTGGACATTTGAATTGATATATTCAGAGTTCTCAAGAATTCTGAAAAATGTAGAGTGTTTCTCGATTAGTAAAAAAGTATATGTAATTTATTTTGTATAATTAATGAAGAGGTTCTGGAAATCGTAGTTTTTTATACTCGATTAAAACAGAACCTCTTGTTTTTTTATACTTGTTTTAGAAAGCTTGATTAATGCTTGATTAAGCAGGGATCGTCTATATGTGGGAAAATTTTCTGAGTGCGATTGCATTAATGTTAATTCTAGAAGGCATGTTACCATTCCTATCTCCTCAGACTTGGCGAGAAGCATTCAGGAAATTAATTGAAATCAATGATCAACAGATACGTTTTGTTGGTTTGACTTCAATGATCATCGGATTGGCACTGCTTCTTGTTGTAAGCTAGTGTTTTTTATTCATCTCGCACACAAATCTGTCAATTGTAAATATGCGTAATTGGTTACTTCCGGAATATGTTGAGGATATATTGCCTGATGAAGCATTACATATCGAGATAATGCGTCGTCAGATTATTGACTTGCTATTTGTTCATGGCTATCAATTAGTAATACCACCAATGCTTGAATACGTAGAATCTCTGCTATCAGGAAGCGGTAGCGATATGGATTTGCGTATATTCAAAGTGATAGATCAACTAAGTGGTCGTATGATGGGATTGCGTGCTGATATGACGCCGCAAGTTGCTCGAATCGATGCACATCTATTGAACTGTGAGGGCATAACTCGCCTATGTTATGCCAACAGTGTATTGCACACGGTGCCATTTGGTTTAACACAAACCCGAGAACCGCTGCAAGTCGGTGCAGAACTCTATGGTCATTCTGGTTTAGATAGTGATTTAGAAGTTCAGCGACTGATGTTGCAATGTTTATCGATTGCAAATGTATGTAATATTCATTTGGATCTGGGGCATGTGGCAGTTTTCCGGAGCTTAATTAAACATGCAGATATCTCACGGGAACTCGAGACTGAATTATTTGCCATTCTGCAAGCTAAGGATGTTTCAACTTTAAAAGAAATATGTTTAGGGCTAGAAAAAAATACGTGTGAAGCTCTAATGTTATTGCCAGAGCTATATGGTGACAAGAAGGTTTT
The DNA here is from genome assembly GCA_902826115.1 of uncultured Nitrosomonas sp. Lineage (GTDB taxonomy): Bacteria > Pseudomonadota > Gammaproteobacteria > Burkholderiales > Nitrosomonadaceae > Nitrosomonas. The sequence goes on along the minus strand of CADEDO010000069.1, from coordinate 2,345 downwards.
AGTAGAAGCCTATAAACATTTGCCTGACTATCCAGAAATTAGAGTTGCACTCGATGAGCTAAGCACGATAGAAGAACAACTAAAAGCAGCTGTTGATAATATTGCATTCGATTTGGCTGATTTGCGAGGATATCATTATCATACGGGTATGGTGTTCGCTGCATACGCGAGTGGGTGCTCAAATGCAATTGCTTTGGGTGGACGCTATGACGAAATTGGCAAGGCCTTTGGGAGAGCACGCCCAGCTACGGGGTTTAGCATGGATTTGCGAGAGATATCGCGACTAGTGAACTCTGATCTGTATCCAAAAGCGATTCGTGCCCCTTTTCAGGGGAAAAACAAGGCGTTGGAACTGAAAATTGAGCAACTGCGCCATGCAGGGCAAATAGTTGTTATGGAATTACCTGGACCTGGACAGAAAAATGAATCTTTAGATTGTGACAGACAGTTAGTGTTAGATAATGGTGAGTGGGTAGTTAAGGAAATTTAATTTTTATAATCAGAGTTTTTTAGAGATTAGGGATATGACTAAAAATGTTGTAGTCATTGGTACCCAATGGGGTGATGAAGGAAAAGGAAAAATCGTTGATTGGTTGACGGATCACGCGCAAGGCGTAGTACGATTTCAAGGGGGGCACAATGCTGGTCATACTTTGGTGATAGGTAATAAAAAAACCATACTACACCTTATTCCGTCAGGTATTTTGCGTGATAATGTAATTTGTTATATTGGCAATGGGGTGGTGATATCACCGGAAGCTTTACTTAGTGAAATTGATATGCTTGAGCATAATGGTATCAATGTCAGAGGTAGACTACGGATTAGTGAAGCCTGTCCCTTAATATTACCATGTCATACTGCATTAGATATTGCGCGCGAAAATGCAAAGGGCGTTGGAAAGATTGGAACTACTGGACGCGGTATTGGCCCAGCGTATGAGGACAAGGTGGCTCGACGTGCAATTCGTTTACAAGATTTATTTCATCGTGAACGCTTTGCGGAAAAGTTCGCTGAAATGCTTGATTATCATAATTTTGTACTAAAGAATTATTTTAATGTACCCAGTATAGATTTCCAGAAAACACTGGAAGAAATATTAAGTCAGTCGGAAAGAATTAAACCGATGGTGGCAGACGTACCTCAACTTTTATTTGATGCACATAAAGCTGGCAAGAGTTTATTATTCGAAGGTGCGCAAGGTGCGCTATTGGACGTCGACCATGGTACATATCCATTTGTTACATCCAGTAACTGTGTGGCCGGAGCTGCGGGACCAGGCAGTGGTGTGGGGCCACAAATGTTACATTATGTATTAGGTATTACAAAAGCTTATACAACGAGAGTTGGTTCTGGACCATTTCCAACGGAATTGAATGATGATATTGGTAAGCATCTAGCTACCCGTGGACATGAATTCGGATCAACAACAGGGCGACCACGTCGGTGTGGATGGTTTGATGCGGTCGCACTCAAACGTTCTATTCAGATAAATGGTGTAACAGGACTATGTATTACTAAGCTTGATGTATTAGACGGTGTGGAAAGCCTCAATCTGGGAATTGGCTATAAGTTGAGCGATGGTAGTAGTAGCAATATATTGCCAGTGGGAGCTGAAGACCTGGATAATTGTGAACCAATATATGAAGAAATTCCTGGATGGTCGGAAAGTACCGCTGGAATTAGAGATTTTGATCAACTTCCAAAAGCAGCACAAAATTATCTGAGGCGATTGGAAGATGTATGTGAAGTACCGATCGATATGATTTCTACTGGACCTGATAGAGAAGATACTATTTTATTGCGCCATCCCTTTAAGGTGAAGTGAAAGCACTTCTTTATAATATCGTTAGTCTTTATGAGGAATTCTTATCATATACGGATATTAAATTGGCAAGAAAATGAAACGGTCCTACGCTTTGTTCGGAAAACAGTTTTTATTCTTGAGCAACAAATTCCTGAAGACCTGGAATGGGATGAGTTTGATTCGATCAGTATGCATATACTTGCGCTAAATAGTGATGCAGAACCTATTGGTACAGCGAGATTATTGCCTGATGGCCATATTGGACGTATGGCAATACTAAAAGAATGGCGCGGAAAGCGAGTTGGTAGCGCCATAATGGAAAGAATATTGCAAGAAATGATTAGGCGAGATATGCGCAAAGCAAAGCTAAATGCGCAAGTAACCGCCAGAAATTTCTACGGAAAATTTGGATTCCAAGCATCAGGAAAAGAATTTATGGAAGCCGGCATTCCACATATCAAGATGACTCTTGAGCTATTTTAAAATGTAGTAATTCAGACCCGATCTGACAATCACCCGATTTGACGATGTGCCTGTTAG
>CADEDO010000068.1 GCA_902826115.1 uncultured Nitrosomonas sp. | reverse complement strand
GCGTGGCATCAATTACCGCTCCCGTCGCACCCTTGATCATCAATCCGTGTGATTGAAGCTGTTCATTAATAGAGGCCAGCAGATCATCTAGCCGGTCGCCGGTCACTAGCCGGTTACGGAACCGGCACAAAGTAGTTTCGTCCGGTATCGCGTCCGATAAGGACAATCCACAAAATTGCAGAAAATCAATACGTACACTCAGCGCTTGCTCCAATGCCGCATCCGACAAGCTATGCCACTGCCCTAGCAGTATCGCTTTGAACATCATCAGCGCATCAAATGGTTCCTGTCCTCCACCATGCGATAACTCGCGTTTGTATAAACCCCTAAGCTTCGGACGTAACTCCTCCCAGTCAATCAGGGCATCTATCTTCATCAGAATATTATCTCGCTTCAATCGCTCTGCCAATTCCAGTGTTCCAAAACTCATCTGCATCTTTTGCTCCAACCCTCTTTTAACTGCCTCTATTTTAGTCGTTATTGCGCTGGCAGGCGAGGTTGTGCAGGAGTCTTTATTTAGCAGTTGGCAATGATAAGGCAATAGAACTGCTCAGACGAATTTCACCAGCAGCTTGGCAACATTTGCATTTCCTTGGACACTATACATTCACGGGCAAGCGCAGTCCTATTGATCTCGAAGCTATTTTGGCAAGAATTGAGTGGGGGTAAACCATCGTCTCCAGTTAATCTGAAAATTTCGTGGATTTGGGCTTAGAATCCCATACACGATAGTCCACCGCATCAGCAGCATCCTGCACCGTCATTGCATCTTGATGTGATTGACCCAACAAATCGTCGACTGTCAGCAGCGCTGCCCTGGCTTCACTTTCAATCGAAATATGGCGAGCTTTCAGCTCCTCGATGAAATCGACTCCCTTCAATGAGAACACCACAAAAGGATTGCCATCAATTTCCCGGCTGATCAAATAGATTACCGCAGCCAAATGTTTGCAAGGCACGGCCCAATCCGGGCATGAACAGTGCATAGAAAGATCCGACCAGCGCGCCGGAAAGATAGCGATATTCAGCATTCTGGCTCGCTCCAGAACAGCGGGGTCCAACTCACGATTGAGCATTTTTGAGATAACCACCGGATTGGGTGCCAAAGCATCGAGTAAAGCCTTGGTCTGCGATTTTGACATGGCCGGAACCTCGATTTTCACCGTGTAAGGCTGGGGGCGGGAACCTTTCACCTTGGCATGAATGTTTCCCTGCTTAATCTCAATTTTCGTCACCGAACCTTTATTGGCATAACTGCGCCCCCGTGGCAATCGATTGTCATAGTCGATCTGTGAAAGCGAGTTCAGCCACTGCGCTCCCCACCAAGTTTGTCCGTAACCTTTATGTGCTGACATGATTCAATATTTTAAAAAATAAAATGAGTCTAAAGGAATTCAATCTCAATATTTCACGTGTATCAAGAATATAAGCAATTTTGGATTGTGTTGAGGCAAGTTCAAGTCAAATTGCAAACTTGGTTGGAAAAACACAAACACAGCAACAAGGTGGTTTGCCGGATGAAATGTTCCAGCGCGCTGAACAGTATCTGCTCTCGGAGCATGTAGTGTTGCCTAGGGCTAGCATACTGGAGAGATTGGTTTGACAGTAGAGAGGATTATGATCTAATATTTTTTAATTCATTCACTTAATCTTTTTTTAGATTACTCTAATCCTCAGAAAATAATCATTTGTTAAGGAACCGCTGAACAATTAGCGGCTTTCAGCTTTTTCGGTATTACTGTCAGTTTTTTTGAACACGGATTCCCGGTAATTCATTTTTCGGCGGCATTTTGAGCGGATTTTTCCTCAAGTCGTCAGCAGCCGCCTGCGCAGCAGATACATGTTGGCCAAGCCCATCAGCATGTTCACCTGGACAATGCGTCAGCCAGTGAAAATTAAAAATGGAATATAACTGAGATCTTTCTTCATCGCGACCATTCATTCAGTTCTTACGTTTTAAGTGAACGCCGGATCGATATTTCCTTAACCAGCACGTAAATGGCAGGAAAAATAATCAGAGTGAGTATCATCGCTGAAACCATGCCGCCAACCATTGGAGCCGCGATGCGCCGGGTCAGCTCGGAACCTGCGCCACTACTCAGCATAACAGGCAGCAAACCTAGAATACTGCCGACAATAGTCATCATGACAGATCGTATCCGCGTTACAGCGCCTTCGGTCACTGCTGCATAGAGATCTGCAATGGTAACTTTCTCACCTGTGGCTTGGCGCTTTTCCTGTATCTCAGTTAGTGCCTGATCGAGAAACTCCAGCATCACCATACCCGATTCTGCCGCAATGCCGACCAAACCGATGAAGCCTACTGCTACCGCGATACTGATGTTATAGTCGAGCCAATACATCAACCAGATACCGCCGACCAGAGAAAAGGGAACAGATAGCATAACAATTAGGGTCTCGGTCAAGCGATTGAAATTCAAGTAGATCAGAACAAATACAATGAGAAGCGTAACCGGCACAACCAATTTCAGTTTCTCAGTCGCGCGCTCCATATATTCAAATTGTCCGCTCCAGGTTGCATAATAGCCAGGCGGGAATTCTACTTGTTCAAGCACAGCTTTCTGCGCATCAGCAATATAACCACCAATATCACGACCGCGAACATCCACAAAGATATAAGCAGCTAACAATGCATTTTCTGTACGAATGCTTGGAGGCCCTTGATTCAGGCTGATTTGTGCCAATTGGCCCAACGGAATCATTGCTCCATTCATGGCTGTAACCAATACGTCAGTAGCAATTGCTTGCGGATCACTTCTTAGTTCGCGCGGGTAACGCACGGTAACTCCATAGCGCTCGCGTCCTTCCACTGTCGTAGTAATCGTTTCACCTCCTAGTGCTATCGTAATGACTTCAAGCAAATCACCCACCGCCAGTCCATACCGAGCAAGTGCCGTACGATCTGGCTCAATATCAAGGTAATAGCCACCAGTAGTTCGCTCAGCAAATGCGCTGGTGGTGCCCGGCACTGTTCTTATAGCCGCCTCGATCTGTTTACCCAATTTTTCTATTTCACCGAGATCGTTGCCGAAAACCTTGATACCAATGGGTGTACGTATACCCGTTGCCAACATGTCGGTTCTGTTTTTGATAGGCATTGTCCACGCATTGACCACTCCGGGAATTTGCAACGCATGATCAAGTTCGGCAATGAGTTTGTCGATAGTCATACCAGCACGCCATTCGTTTTCCGGTTTTAAGTTAATAATGGTTTCTGTCATTTCCAATGGCGCCGGATCGGTAGCGGTATTAGCACGTCCCGCCTTACCAAAGACTGATTCGACTTCCGGAAAACTTTTGATGATTTTATTTTGCGTTTGCAATATTTCTGCAGCTTTAGTAATCGAGATGGCAGGCAGTGTCACGGGCATATATAGCAACGTGCCTTCATTTAACGGCGGCATGAATTCAGTCCCGAGCTTGAGAGCTGGGTACATAGTCAAACCACATACTGCAATAGTGGTAACAAGTATGCTTTTTTTCCACTTGATAACCCAGGAAATGATGGGTTGATACAAACGAATCAGCAACTTTCCCAATGGGTTATCCTGTTCATGCGGAATACGACCGCGAAGTAATAACAGCATGAGCACTGGAACCAATGTAATAGAAAGTAGAGCACCGCCTGCCATGGCGAATGTCTTTGTAAACGCGAGAGGCTGAAACATACGCCCTTCCTGAGCCTCAAGTGCAAATATCGGCAGGAATGATACCGTGATGATCAGCAAACTGAAGAACAGAGTTGGACCGACTTCTTGACATGCTTTAATGATGGTATTCATGCGCACAGCAGCGGAAGCCTGTGGTTCAAGCCGCGAGAGGTGTTTATGGGCATTCTCGATCATCACAATGGCTGCATCGGTCATTTCAGCAATGGCAAGAGCAATGCCTGCCAAGCTCATAATATTGGAATTGATCCCCAAATGAAACATGACAATGAATGCGATCATCACACCGATTGGCAGAATAAGGATCGCTATCAGTGCACTACGGACATGCATGAGAAAAACCACACATATCAGCGCCACGATAATGACCTGTTCAATCAATACTTCGTTAAGCGTTGCAATAGCTCGTTCAATTAATTCGGAGCGATTGTAAACTGGCTGGATTTCAACTCCTTCTGGCAAGCCAGGTTTGAGTTCGTTGATTTTTACTTCCACATTATGGATGACATCAAGCGCATTTTCTCCATAACGGGCCACTGCAATGCCGGAAACAGCTTCACCTTCCCCGTTGAATTCAGTAATCCCACGCCGCTCGCTCGGAGTCAATTCTATACGAGCTACATCGCGTAGCAACACAGGCATGCCTTCATGTGCTTTTACCACCAAATTCTCAAGGTCGCTGATACCGCGAAGATAGCCTTTCCCGCGCACCATGTATTCGGTTTCGGTGAGTTCGATCACTCGCCCGCCTACATCGCGGTTACTCTGAGCGACCACATTGATTACCGTTCTGAGGGAAATGCCGTAGGCTTGCAAGCGTCGTGGATCGACCGTGATCTGATAGGTTTTCTGGAATCCGCCAACGCTGGCTACTTCGGACACTCCGTCTACCGCTACCAATTGATAACGCAAAAACCAATCCTGGATACTGCGTAACTCATCCAATGTCCGGTCTTTAGCGGTAACAATATATTGATAAACCCATCCTACCCCAGTTGCGTCCGGGCCGAGTGCGGGTCTGACGTTTTCCGGCAATTTGTTGGCTGCAAAGCTCAAGTATTCCAGTACCCGTGAACGAGCCCAATAAATGTCAGTTCCATCTTCAAAAATGACATAAACGAACGACACTCCAAAAGATGATAATCCACGAACCACTTTTGATTTGGGTACACTCAGCATTGCCGTAGTCAGCGGATAAGTAACTTGATCCTCAACTACTTGCGGTGCTTGCCCTGGGTATTCGGTATAGACGATGACTTGAACATCGGATAGATCAGGAATTGCATCAATGGGGGTTTTTGATACAGCGTATACCCCCCAGGCAATGATTGAGAATGTTGCCAGCAGGACCAAAAAAACATGCCGAACTGACCACTCAATTATTTTGCTAACCATATCAGTGCCCTCGGTGTCGGTTGACTTCAGAACCTGCTTGAGCTGGATGTATATGAGTAAGGATGTATTCACCTACCGGTTCCTCAATAACTTCAAACGCTACTTTCTGTCCAGGTACCAAAGAATGAAGCAATACTGGATCGGCTAACCGAAAATCCATCGTCATGGATGGCCAATTTAGGCTGGCAATCGGCCCATGCGCAAGTGTAATCACTCCACGCGCGAAATCTATCGTTTCAACGCTTCCTTCACCAAGGTGAACGATGGGCTTAGATTTTGCAGAAAGCTTCGCAGAGTTTTCCTGTATTTCCTCGTCTGTTTTGGAACGATGTGAGCCATGACCAAAATTGCTCATCGCCGCTTTCAGGTTGCTTTCCGCATCGATAAGAAAATTCGCCTTGACCACCACAGCCTCACCAGCCTGAATCCCACCCAATACTTCTGTAAAACCGTCCGCATTAATACCCAACTTCACCGTACGCGGTTCATATCGGCCTTCTCCAAGATCAACTAACACCATACGACGTGTGCCCGTATCAAGCACTGCCGAATCGGGAATTGTTAATACTGTATTATCAGTATGAAATGAAGCAAACTCTACGCGAGCATACATATCTGGCCTGAGCAAACCAGTCGGATTGTCAAGAACGATACGCACAATGGCTGTGCGCGTTTCCGGTGTTACTTTAGGATAGATGAAATCGACCTTTCCAGTAAATATTTTTTCTGCATAAGCATCAACTCTGATGGTGACTTTTTGCCCAGGATGAATCATGCTCAGATCCTGTTCAAAGACATCAGCTAGCACCCATACTCGAGAGAGATCGGCAATTTGATAAAGCACTTCTCCGGGTGAAAAGCGCTTTCCTTCAGTAGAAGGCTTTTCCAACACAACACCATTGGCTAAAGACCGCAATGTAACGTATTCTTTGGCAGCGCCTTCGCGCTGCAGACGCTGTAATTCAATTTCCGAGATATCCCAGTTGCGCAATCGTTGCAACGCACTGTTAGCCAGCCTTTGCATGACAGCTTTAATATCCGGATCGCTGTTTGCAGCTGCTTGCAACCCTTTCTCAGCAAGAAGATATTCTTGCTGTGCCGTAATCAGCTCAGGACTGTAAACATCCATCAATATTTCGCCTTTCTTAACTGCTTGTCCGGTAGTATTGACGTGAAGCCGTTGAATCCATCCTTCGAATTTAGTGACTAGTGTATATAACTTGCGTTCATCCGCTTGTATTGTTGCAACTGCTCTGACAGTACGGATAAGTTGGCGCATCGATGCTGTTTCAGTTCGTACCCCTAGCTTCTGTATTTTTTCCGTACTGATCTTTATTAAGGATTCACTTGTCGTTGATTCTTCACCTTCATAAACTGGCAAATAATCCATACCCATAGAATCTTTCTTTGGAATGGGTGAGGTGTCTGCCAATCCCATCGGATTACGATAATAAAGAATCTTTTTTTCGCTATTGTTTGCTTGATGAGAAATAGTTGTGGTCTCTGTCCGAGATTGTGTATGGCCCCACCAGAAACCTGCGGAAATCGCGGCTATCAGAGTAATGCCGGCCATGGTAAATTTTGCAAGGGTATTCATAGGAAACTCCAAAATCGGTATCAGTTAGTGTTGCTTTTTGCCTATCAATAAATCAATTTCTGCAAGAGCCTTGTTATAATTAGCTATTGTGGAGATGAGATTGGTTTCATACTCAAATACTGTCATCTGATTATCCAGTAGAGTCAGATAATCAACGCGATTTACTTGATAAGCAACCAGAGCCGACTCAACTGTCAGTTTTGCTTGGGGTAATATGGCGTTTTGATAGAGCTTGACCGATTTCAGGCTTTGTTCAGCGATCGCCACCTGTTGACGCAACCTTGCTGCGATTTCATTACTTTGAGCTTGATACAAATTAACTGCCTGTTCGCGTAATGCATGGGATTCCATGATACGTGGTTCAATCTTATTACCGCGCCAAACCGGTAAATTAACAGCTACCGTCATGCTCACCATGTCGTCGCGTCGAGTACCATCAAGCATGTTGTCACGTTGCCCATATGAAAGACGTATATCGATATCTGGATAATAGGCTTTGCGTGCTAAATCAATGGATTTCTCATTGCGTGCAATTAGGCTTTGTAATGCCAGCAGTTGCGGGCGTTGAATTATCGCCTCTTGTTGCAACGATTCCAAAATTAAAGGCACTTGATGAATGTGCAATGACATTGGAGCCGGAATATCACCCTTAGTGATGCGCCCTAATGCACGAATCAGCTCGGCTTCAAGTATGGGTTGTTCACGCGCCAGGCCCAGTAATCTATCCAGCATTCTTGATACTTGTGTCTGTGCTTTCAGTACGTCAGCTTGATTACCTTGCCCTACTTGATAGCGTCCTTCAGCAATGCGCAGAAAATGTTCGAGCGTTTGCTTGTTTTTTTCAACCAGTTTGATCATTTCTAGCGTTAACCCTAGATCAAAATAGGATGTTTTGAGATCGTGCATAACACGATTGACTGTTTCATGGTAGCCCTGCTCAATAGCTTCCGCATCCTTGCTTGCAACTTCTTTACGCAAGCCGCGCTTTCCAGGGAAAGGCAATCGTTGAGACAAACCAATCATCTTCATCGTCATGTCTTCACGATTAAATGGGGACGATGACAGAGGTGCATTGATCGCTCCTGCTTCAAGCATTGGATCGTCCAACGCCTCTGCTGGCGCTATGCGTTGCTGAGCGGCTTCGAGTTCTTGTAGCGCTGCGCGGATTTCCGGGTTATTTTCGAGTGCTTCCACAATCAAATTTGGCAGCGGAGTTTCATTACGAAAACTGGCCGAGTGTGCAAGCACACCTGAATCGGTTTTGTTTGATACAACTTCCTTTCCCTGTGCAGCCGCTGACATCACAATCGTCATCAGTACAATCACGACCCGATCAATGCGCTTCATTGTGCTCTCCTAATTGAATCGTGTGGTCGAGGGGCGTTAATAACAAATGTAATGAGCATTCCAACCTCCTGACATATAAGATCTACTTTTCTGTTGTAAATGAAAAATACAAATGTAGGCATACATTCACGCGTAACCTGCGCACTCCTTCAGAGAGGTGTAGAGCGTAGGCGAGAAAATATTTTGCCTGAATTACAGGCGGATTTTTACAGGGAGAAGTACAAAGGGGGGCGCTGAAGTTGTTCCGGTATAAACGAAATAAGACCGGATTTCAATACAAACACGACAGGAATTTTATTAGCCGACATTGATGCTACATGGTTCGCTACAATCGGTGTGTTGCTGTAAGCATCACAGGTAGTGTCATCACATGCAACGCTGGAAAGCATATGATCTATTTGAGTTTCAGTTGCTTGCTTATGGCAAGCAGCATGATGATGATCGTCGTTAGTTATCGCTAGCTTTTTGTCATGGTGATTGTTTAAGCTTTTTTTCTCAGCACATACCGATAGTACAGCCGCTGCTGCCCCTTGCATGGGCAGCCATAGCATGAAAAAAAGCAATAACCAGTGACATGCACTTGATCTCATCTTTTTGGTTATGTTCTGATAGGTATCAGGAATTTGTTTGAAATAAGCATTTCACTACACAAATATTATTTAATCTCTGCAGCTATTTTCCGGTGAGAATCGGCCAAATCCATATTTTCTTTTCTAGCTTGTTCGTAAACATGAATCAAAGCCTTGCACATTGATTGCATATCTAGACCCCTCCTCCCATAATACTCGCGATGAGCTTCATATTCCGCCAACATTTTCTTATGATCGTCTACTTTTGACTGCATATCCTTAGCAGTATCTTCATAATGTTTAGCAAGTGAATTATGGTCAGCAGATGTTTTTGCATTCCGGATTTCTTGTGACATATCCATCTCATGCGGAACAGTATGTGCACATGCAGTCATCAACCCAACCGTAATTAATGCTAGCAAACTTAACCACATCTTCATATTAATACTCCATTTAGAAGCTGAAAATAAGATCAATAATTCTCTACATGACATCATAATTTATCTATTTTTCTTTATTACTGTTATCAAGTCTTGATCAGATCACAGTTGGAAAAATATATCAAGAAAATTTCGAGCCACTGCTTCAGCCGTTGTACGGTTGTCTCCCGTCAGTATGACAGTATGCCATCGGCATCTAAAGCATGGCCCCAGGTGTCGACTCCTTCACCCGATCAGCGTTGGCGATTATGCCAGCAACCACATCATTGATTGCCACGAAGATCACTGTTACCGCATCCTGAAGTAACTCATCTGCTTGCGTTTTCGATGCCCTTGTTTTTAATAAAAACAACTTACATCTCGGTTAGGTAATTTATCATCAATGTAGCTGATTGGATGCAGTTAGTTGTTGAAACTGCTCCTCATAGCGATTCGGCGTACGGATTAGTGAGACTTCAAATTCCTTCAGCGCTTCACCGGGTCGTTTCAATTCAAGCAACAACTCGCCCAGTAATTCCCTGACAGGTATTATTGCTCCTGGCGTGACATTGTCTTTTTCGGTTGAATCCTCCAAGTCAGCCGAAGTGCGCATAAGTTTCACCGCTTCTTCCGTTCTGCCTGCAGCATAAGCAATCCAAGCTGCCACCGCCAGACGCTGAATTTCAATTTGATCAGCCGTATAGTCATTATTTGACGCTTTATCGGCATCGCGCAATACTTCCAGCCGCTGCAGACTGTTCTGAGCAATATCCATTTTTCCGAGTCTGGCAGCGCCTAAGCCACGTGCAAAGTGTGTTATTGCTTCGCATCAGCCAAATTGATTCTAGGGAAAAGACTGGATTCACGTTTAACCCAGAAGCCTCCAGCCATTCGCCGCGAATGCATAGGCGGAAGTGGTATTTTCCGGCTGCACTTTTTTGATTGTTTGCAGTTCTGAGGCGTGCTGTCAAAAATGGAGTCCATTCCATTGGCCTGTTAATAACCCCACGTAAAAAACGGCTCAACAATATGTTGAATTTGCAAACCCACAATCAGCCCAAAGTACCGCGCATCAAAAGAATTCGGATTCACATCAGACATCAGCAAATATTCAGAATCATCCAGCATCCTCGCACCCATGTAGTATTGCGGCAGTTCAGAACCATCAATATCTGTTTTTAACTGGGCACTGTTAGGCAACACCGGGTTCATCACCATCGGTTTCTAGGGCATAGCGTTGAAAAATTTTGCGCACTTTTTCACTGAATACCAATTTGCCTGAATTCATAATGAGAAACCACGTAGGAAAACTTCCAGTTTCGCAAAAAATTCACTTTCAAATCGGCGACACCCCAAAACATACTATTTTACTCTACATATCGATATCTTACACAATCATCTTGGTTAAATTGCCGGACACTACTGCCAATTTATAGTGAACATCAAGTAAATCCTGCCTTTCCTTCATTGACGATTCATCGTTCAAAATCAGCAGTCAAAATTGTTGCATTCATTGCGTAGGAATAAGTCTACAATAAGTTTTCGGTCTTAAGGATCAGAAGGTTCCCATTCGCTTCATCAGCGTAGATACACGACGCCTACCGAATAAATTTCCTTCACGTTTGAGCATTTTGGAAAGCATTCTGGCGCCATCGATGGTAAGCAGTAACCCATCGGTTAATGCGACAGAACCTTGTTTCCTTTCATTCTAATCATGGCTGGCTGTACCATGTGGATCGCCCGCCGCCATGCCGGACAAGCAGGCCTTTTTCCACCAGTGAACCAAAAGTTGCCTTCAATGTGTTCGGGCTTGCGCCTGTCTGGCGCACCATGTCGCGGGTTGTGACTCGGCCATGGCCCTGAACATAATCCAGGATTTTGACGGCCAATTCTGGCAAGGCGGCCAGGGCATTCTTTTCGCGCTCCACTTTCGTGGCCAGGCGGCGCTTCTGCTGCTGCAAAGCCCGCATGAAAAACATAAGCCATGGTTGCCAGTTCGGGGCTTCACTGCGAATTGTGCCTTGGGTCTGACGCAAGGCGAGATAATATCCTTCCTTGCTGTTTTCAATCACACTTTCAAGCGACGAATACGGCACATAAGCATATCCTGCCTGTAACAAGAGCAAGGTCGTGAGAACGCGGCTCAGGCGGCCATTTCCGTCCTGGAAGGGGTGGATTTCCAGGAACACCACAACGAACACGGCAATCATCAACAAGGGGTGAATGCGTTTCAGCTCGCTGGCATCGCGCAGCCAGGTGACAAGTTCGGTCATCCGGCGCGGCGTATCGAACGCCGTAGCCGTCTCGAACACGATACCGATCATTTTTCCGTCTGCGTCAAAAGCGCCCACGTCATTACGCAGGGTTTTATATTCACCCCTATGCCGCTCATCCTTCTCACTGTAGCGCAGAAGATCGCGGTGAAGCTGTCTGATATGATTCTCAGTGATGGGAATATCCTGCCAGGCCTGAAAAATCGTTTCCATGGCCTCGGCATAGCCAGCAACTTCCTGCTCATCGCGTGTCTCGAATTTCTTGATTTCCAGCTTGCCTAGCAGGCGCTCAACCTCGCGGTCACTGAGCTTATTACCCTCAATGCGCGTTGAAGAGCCGATGCTTTCAATCGTGGCGATGCGGCGCAGGGCTTTCAACCGATCCGGCGCCAAAGTGCCAAGGGCACGCCAGGCACCCTTAAATTCGTCTATTTCAGACAGTAAGGCCAGCAATTCAGGCGTGATTTGGATAGTGTCGGTTTTCATCATACCTGAATATATACCCGATTATGCCGGAATGTCTACCGGAATAATTGCCGGATTATACCGGAATAGATAATTTTGTATCTATGGCCCAGAGGGGGGTTGGGGGTTTATATAAATGAGTGTTGACGCCGGTCGAAAATTGATCAGAAAAGCCTAGGGTCTGTTGACGTTTTGATATACGTATTTAATAGATTGACTCAAGTTTAGACATTCAGCATCAAAGAATCGGCCATTAAGGCAAAAGCAAAGTAGCAAGGAGATGGTATGGACGCCTTCCTCCCCACCGGGGAGCCGGGGTAAGAATAGG
>CADEDO010000067.1 GCA_902826115.1 uncultured Nitrosomonas sp. | reverse complement strand
TGAAGGTGGAAGAACGGTTGGTGCCGGTGTTGTCGCAAAAATTATTGAGTGATTTTATTGATTGTTTGGGTTTTTAGTCGAGTGATAGAAAAAAGGCCAGTAGCTCAATTGGCAGAGCGTCGGTCTCCAAAACCGAAGGTTGGGGGTTCGATGCCCTCCTGGCCTGCCATTATTAGATTAAATAATGTTTTCTGATATAAATCTAGATAGTAATAGTAAGAATAATTTGAGTATTTGTGGGTATAGCTAGATATCACTCTGGTTAGGTCTAGGGAATATAAGTAATGCGATTAGAAATTATGTGTGCATCTGTTGCATAAAATGCTATAACTATGAAGTGTAAAGGATTTGTTAAATCGTGAATAAACTGAAGATTGCACTTGTAATTGTATTTATCTTGGTCGGCATTTGGGGTTTTATTTACTTAAGTGAAAGTGCAATGGTGGTGCGTCTGTTGTCAATCCTGACTGGGTTTGTTCTGGCAGCTATAGTTGCGAAATTCACTATTCAAGGCCAAGAGTTTTACGTATTTTGTAAGGAATCTTCTGAAGAAACAAAAAAAGTTGTTTGGCCAAGTCGCAAGGAGGCATTGCAAACTGCGGGTGTAGTATTTGCTTTCGTTATTGCTATGGCATTGTTCTTGTGGTTAATTGATGCTGCACTGATGTCGCTCGTTAAACTTATGATGGCTCAAGGTGTATGATCGTATATCGTCGAGGAAAGAATGAGTAAGAAATGGTATGTGATTCATGCTTATTCGGGATATGAGAAAAGTGTGCAACGTGCCTTAAAAGACCGCATAGAGCGCGCCGGCATGCAGGATAAGTTTGGTCAGATTCTAGTGCCGGTTGAAGAAGTGATTGAAATGAAAAGCGGTCAAAAAAATATCAGCGAACGGAAGTTTTTTCCGGGCTATGTGCTTGTTGAAATGGAAATGTCGGATGAATCATGGCATTTGGTCAAAAATACGGATAAGGTAACAGGTTTTGTCGGCGGTTCAGTAATGAAGCCTACACCAATAAGTCAAAAAGAAGTAGACAACATTCTCCATCAAATACAGGAAGGCGTTGAGAAGCCAAAGCCGAAAATATTGTTTGAAATGGGGGAGGCTGTGAGAGTTAAGGATGGTCCTTTCACAGATTTTCATGGAAATGTGGAAGATGTAAATTACGATAAGAGTAAGCTCAGAGTGTCAGTTTCAATATTCGGACGACCGACTCCTGTTGAATTGGATTTTAATCAGGTTGAAAAAACCTAAAAGATGTTTCTGATATAGAATGGTTTTTAATTCTCTAATTATAGAAGACTTATTTTGAGTGTGTGAAAATCGGGGAGAGTTCGTTAAGCTCGATTGTACCCAATAGGAGAAAAAAGTGGCAAAAAAGATAACTGGTTATATTAAGTTGCAAGTGCCAGCGGGAAAGGCAAACCCTAGTCCACCTATCGGTCCGGCATTAGGACAGCGTCAGCTGAATATTATGGAGTTTTGTAAGGCATTCAATGCTGCTACGCAGAAAATTGAACCAGGTTTGCCAGTGCCAGTGGTGATAACGGCCTATGCTGACAAGAGTTTTACGTTCGTGATGAAAACGACGCCAGCATCGGTATTAATTAAAAAAGCTGCTGGAGTTAGTAAAGGTAGTCCTAGACCTCATCTAGATAAAGTTGGTAAATTGAGTCGAAACCAAGCAGAAGAAATTGCAAAAATGAAAATGCCAGATTTGACTGCTGCTGATTTGGATGCTGCAGTTCGTACTATTGCAGGTAGCGCAAGAAGTATGGGTATAGAAGTCGAGGGGATAATATAATATGGGACAATTATCGAAGCGCTATAAAGCAATAGCGGGAAAGGTTGACCGTAATAAAGCATATCAAATCGATGAAGCGCTGGGACTGGTAAAAGCAGCAGCAACTGCGAAGTTTAATGAATCTATTGATGTGGCGGTTAATTTAGGTATTGATGCTAAGAAATCGGATCAAGCGGTGCGCGGATCAGTTGTTCTTCCAGCTGGAACCGGAAAATCGGTCCGTGTTGCAGTGTTTGCGCAAGGGGATAAGGCAAAAGAGGCTCAAGAAGCAGGAGCTGACATAGTTGGGTTTGATGATTTAGCGGCTGAGATTAAAGCCGGTAATATTAATTTTGATGTGGCAATTGCCAGTCCAGATGCGATGCGAGTTGTTGGTCAATTAGGTCAAATTCTAGGGCCCCGCAGCCTGATGCCCAATCCAAAAGTAGGAACCGTTACAACTGATATTGCAACCGCAGTTAAGAATGCAAAAGCAGGTCAAGTGCAATTTAGGGCTGATAAGACGGGGATTATTCATTGCACAATTGGACGGGCTTCTTTTCAAGTGGAGGCACTAAAGCAGAATTTGACCGCATTGATTGAAGCGCTTAATAAATCCAAACCTGCTTCATCAAAAGGTATTTATCTTAGAAAAATCTCTATTTCAAGCACTATGGGTATAGGTGTCAGGATAGATCAAACTAGCATAACGCAGCAATAAAGAACTTTGGGCCATTAATCCTTTTTAGGTTTGGTGGATTATCAAAGATCACTGGGGTATATAAAAGCGATTGACTGATAATTTATCAAGTAAGTTTGCTAACAATACTTAAACATTTAGCTATGAAATAAATCAGCAATACTAAAGGTAGGGTTGTAAATATTGATCCGCTAAATGCCCAGCGTAGATGGTGAACCCAAAACGGGAGTTTATATTTTCCTGGTTTAAGGTCGCCGGTTTTTAGTATTCGGCATGTTGGTTAAAATTCCGAATACTATTTTTACTGATGGAGAATGAACCTTGAGTCTTAATCTTGATGAGAAAAAAGCAATAGTTGCAGAGGTGAGTGCTCAAGTGGCAAAAGCCCAAGCTATCATTATTGCTGAATATCGAGGGATGGAAGTTGGTCAGATGACCAAACTAAGAGCAAAAACTCGTGAATCAGGAGTTTATTTCCGCGTCATAAAAAATTCATTAGTGCGACGTGCTGTAGCTGATACACCTTATGCAGAATTAGCAAAGCATATGGTTGGTCCGTTAGCATATGGAATTAGTACGGACCCAGTAGCTGCAGCAAAGGTGCTACATGAGTTTTCAAAAGACAACGAAAAGTTCGTGATAAAAGTTGGCGCAATGGGCGAGCAAGTAATCTCACGTAATGATATTTCTGCTCTTGCTGCATTGCCCAGCCGAGATGAGTTGTTATCTAAACTGCTCGGAACAATGCAAGCCCCAGTAGCTAAATTTGTTCAAACACTGAATGAAGTGCCAGCAAGGTTTGTGCGTGGCTTAGCAATGGTGCGCGATAACAAATAGTTTTTAGACTTCTATTTGCTCGTAGTTAAATATCAAAAATATCCAGGAGAAAATAATGGCTGTAACAAAAGATGAAATATTAGAAGCAATCGCAAGCATGTCTGTTTTGGAATTATCGCAATTGATTAAAGAAATGGAAGAAAAATTCGGAGTTTCTGCTGTTGCAACGGCAGCTGTTGCTGTAGCTGCACCAGGAGGCGGTGGAGGCGGTGCTGCAGAAGCTGAGCAAACCGAATTTACTGTTATTCTTACTTCTGCAGGTGAAAGTAAAGTCAATGTGATTAAAGTAGTAAGAGCCGTGACCGGACTGGGATTAAAAGAAGCGAAGGATTTGGTGGATGGTGCACCTAAGCCAGTTAAGGAAGGCGTATCCAAGGAAGATGCCGCCTCAATCCAAAAACAATTGGTTGAAGCAGGCGCTTCTTGCGAAATTAAATAAAGATAATTATAAATTTTTAGGGCTGGTGAGCTATTATAGCTACCAGCCTTTGGTATTTTAACCATTTAATACATATCATTGTGGATAATTAAACAATTGATAGTTATTTGGCTCCAGTCCTTCAATCCTCTGCCTTCTTCTCCCGGAGAAAATTCATGAGCTATTCGTTCACCGAGAAAAAACGTATTCGTAAAAGCTTTGCCAAACGTACAAGCGTATTGCCAATTCCATTTCTTCTCGCCACTCAGCTCGAATCGTATGCTGCTTTCTTACAGGAAGGTATAGCACCCAATAAGCGTCAAAATCAAGGACTCCAGGCTGCATTCAATTCAATTTTTCCTATTGAGAGTCATACTAAAAATGCTCGCCTTGATTTTATAAGCTATGAACTGGGGTCACCGGTATTCGATGTTAAGGAATGTCAGCAACGCGGACTTACCTATGCATCGCCATTACGCGCCAGGGTGAGACTAACGATCATGGATAAAGAAACTTCCAAGCCAACTGTAAAGGAAGTTAAAGAACAAGAAGTTTATATGGGTGAAATTCCTCTAATGACTGACACGGGGTCATTTGTAATCAATGGAACCGAACGTGTTATCGTTTCACAACTTCACCGCTCTCCCGGCGTGTTTTTTGAACATGATCGTGGAAAAACTCACTCATCAGGCAAACTTTTATTTTCTGCACGCATAATTCCTTATCGTGGATCCTGGCTTGATTTTGAGTTTGATCCTAAAGATTGCCTATATTTCAGGATAGATCGTCGTAGAAAAATGCCTGTTACCACATTATTAAAGGCTATCGGTTGCACTTCAGAACAGATATTAAAAGAATTCTTCATATTCGATAGCTTTAGCTTTACAGATAAGGGTATTCAGTTTGAACTTGTGCCTGAAAGATTGCGTGGCGAGGTGGCCAGTTTTGATATTCTCGCTAATGGAAAAAAGGTAATTGTTCAAAAAGATAAACGCATTACAGCGAAACATATTCGTGAAATGCAGGAAGCTAAAATTGAACAGCTAGATGTACCTGATGATTTTTTATTAGGAAGAATTATTGCGCAAAACATAGTCGACAAAGAGACTGGTGAAGTTGTGGTGCTAGCCAATGATGAAATTACTGAAGAGACGCTACTCAAACTCCGGAAAGTAAATATTAAAAAAATTAATACACTCTACGTGAATGATCTTAATCATGGCGCTTATATTTCTCAAACGTTGAAGATTGATGAAACCACTGACGAAATGACCGCACAAGTTGCTATCTATCGAATGATGAGGCCAGGTGAGCCCCCCACAGAAGAATCAGTTAAAGCATTATTTGCAGGACTGTTCTATTCGCCTGAACGCTACGACCTGTCAGTTGTAGGGCGCATGAAATTTAATCGTAGGGTAGGTAGGAATGAATTGACTGGTTCTCAAACCTTATCCAATGAAGACATTATAGCCGTTATTAAAATACTGGTTGAGTTGCGGAATGGTCGTGGAGAAATTGATGACATTGATCATCTGGGCAATCGGCGCGTACGATCAGTTGGTGAATTAGCAGAAAATCAATTTAGATCCGGTTTGGTCCGTGTTGAACGTGCAGTAAAGGAGAGATTAAGTCAAGCTGAATCGGATAATCTGATGCCTCACGATCTGATCAATGCAAAACCTGTTTCAGCAGCGGCCCGCGAGTTTTTTGGTTCAAGTCAATTGTCTCAATTTATGGATCAAACTAATCCATTGTCAGAAATCACACATAAACGTCGGATTTCGGCATTAGGACCGGGTGGATTGACAAGAGAAAGGGCGGGTTTTGAAGTGAGAGATGTGCATCCAACCCATTATGGTCGTGTGTGTCCTATCGAAACGCCTGAGGGACCGAATATTGGACTGATTAATTCATTGGCTCTGTATGCGCGTACAAATGAATATGGTTTTATTGAAACACCTTACAGCAAAGTAAAAGATTGCAGAGTCACAGAAGAGATAGATTATCTTTCCGCAATTGAGGAAAGTAACTTTATGATTGCTCAGGCGAATGCTGAGCTTGATGATAATGATCGGTTCATCAGTGAAATCGTATCCTGTCGTCATAAGAATGAATTCGCATTGTCTTCCCCTGAACGTATTGAATATGTAGATGTGGCGCCGGCGCAAATTGTGTCAGTGGCTGCATCGTTAATTCCATTTCTAGAGCATGATGATGCAAATCGTGCTTTGATGGGTTCAAATATGCAACGACAGGCTGTGCCTTGTTTACGAGCCGAGAAGCCGCTCGTTGGTACAGGCATTGAACGGGTAGTTGCTGTACATTCAGGTACTACTGTGCGCGCAAAGCGTGGTGGTATTGTGGATTATGTCGATGCTAGCCGAATTGTGGTTCGAGTGTATGACGAGGAAACACGCATGGGTGAGGTGGGGGTTGATATCTATAATCTCATTAAATATACGCGGTCAAATCAAAATACTAATATTAATCAACGACCTTTGGTAAAAATTGGCGACAGAATAGACAAGGATGACGTCATCGCAGATGGTGCCTCTACGGATATGGGTGAGCTAGCATTGGGGCAAAATATGCTCGTGGCATTTATGCCTTGGAATGGTTATAACTTTGAGGACTCTATTCTTATTTCTGAACGAATTGTTGCTGAAGATCGTTTTACTTCGATACATATCGAAGAACTATCAGTAGTTAGCAGAGATACTAAGCTGGGTACGGAAGAAATAACTGCGGATATTCCTAATTTATCAGAACATCAACTGGGACGTCTTGACGAATCAGGTATTGTCTATATCGGAGCGGAAGTTGAAGCAGGTGACGTGTTAGTTGGTAAAGTTACTCCGAAAGGTGAAACGCAATTAACCCCAGAAGAAAAATTATTACGCGCCATTTTCGGTGAAAAAGCATCGGATGTGAAAGATACCTCTTTGCGAGTGCCATCAGGTATCTCAGGAACTGTTATCGATGTGCAGGTATTTACACGCGAAGGTATAGAGCGCGATAAACGTGCACAGCAAATTATAGATGATGAACTTGATCGTTATAAGAAAGATCTGGCTGATCAAATGCGCATTGTAGAAGAAGATGCATTTGAACGTCTTGAACGTCTGCTTATCGGCAAGATTGCTACTGGCGGGCCTAATAAACTGGCTAAGGGCAAGGAGATAACTGCTGAGTATCTGAAGAGCTTTGATCCTCATTACTGGTTTGATATTCGATTGACAGATGAGGAAACAAGTATACAGCTAGAGCAAGTTCGTGAAAGTATGGCACAAAAGCGTAAGGCGTTTGATGCAGCTTTTGATGAGAAAAAGAAAAAGCTCACACAAGGGGATGAATTAGCGCCCGGTGTGCAGAAAATGGTGAAGATCTATATTGCTGTTAAACGGCGTTTGCAGCCAGGTGACAAAATGGCCGGACGTCATGGCAATAAAGGGGTGATATCTAAGATAGTGCCACTAGAAGATATGCCTTATATGGCGGATGGAACGCCTGTTGATGTCGTATTGAATCCTCTGGGAGTGCCTTCGCGGATGAATGTAGGGCAGATTCTTGAGGTGCATTTAGGGTGGGCCGCTAAAGGACTTGGAAAGAAAATTGATGAAATGTTAAGAATGCAGCGAAATGTAAGTGAAATCAAAGAGTTTCTTGACAAGATCTACAATGGAAGTGGCAAGAAAGAAGAAATAAATTCTTTATCAGGCAATGAAATAATATCTTTAGCAGAGAATTTAACCGAAGGGGTGCCTTTTGCAACGCCAGTATTTGACGGAGCGACAGAGAGCGAAATAAAGGACATGCTGGAATTAGCTGGATTACCACGATCAGGTCAAGTTACATTGTATGATGGACGGACTGGAGAAGCTTTTGATCGACAGATAACAGTAGGCTATATGCATGTCCTGAAACTACACCATCTGGTCGACGATAAAATGCATGCTCGTTCTACTGGACCATATAGTTTAGTAACGCAACAACCACTAGGTGGAAAAGCTCAATTCGGTGGTCAACGCTTTGGAGAGATGGAAGTTTGGGCCCTGGAAGCATATGGCGCAGCTTATACGCTACAGGAAATGCTAACTGTGAAATCGGATGATGTCACTGGAAGAACTAAAGTATATGAAAGTATTGTCAAGGGTGATCATAAAATTGATGCCGGAATGCCAGAATCATTTAATGTATTGGTAAAGGAAATACGATCGTTGGGTATGGATATCGATTTAGAACAACATTGATGTTCAAAATAATTGATATCGTGCAAATTTTATTTTGCATGCTAATTATAGCTTATTCACTTAATAATATTTATTGCCCCCTGATTTACAGGAGTGACAAATGAAAGCACTGCTAGATTTATTTAAACAGGTTACTCACAAAGAAGAGTTTGACGCGATTAAAATCGGACTTGCTTCTCCAGAAAAAATTCGCTCATGGTCTTACGGTGAAGTAAAAAAGCCAGAAACGATTAATTATCGAACATTCAAACCAGAAAGGGACGGATTATTCTGTGCAAAGATTTTTGGTCCTGTCAAAGATTATGAATGCTTATGCGGAAAATATAAACGATTGAAACATCGTGGAGTTATCTGCGAGAAATGCGGTGTTGAGGTGACTTTATCTAAAGTACGCCGTGAAAGAATGGGACATATCGAGCTTGCCTCGCCGGTTTCGCATATTTGGTTTCTGAAATCACTACCTTCACGTTTGGGTATGGTATTGGATATGACCTTGCGAGATATAGAGCGTGTTCTATATTTCGAAGCTTATGTAGTAACAGATCCTGGTTTGACTCCTCTCGCTCGTTGCCAACTACTTACAGAAGATGACTATCTAATTAAGACAGAAGAGTATGGTGATGATTTTAGCGCTAGCATGGGAGCGGAAGGTATTCGTGATTTGTTAGGTAATTTGGATGTTGTCGCCGAGATAGAAAATTTGCGACGAGAAATGGAAAGTACAGGATCAGAAACAAAGATCAAGAAAATTTCCAAAAGACTTAAATTGCTTGAAGCATTCAATAAATCTGGAATCAAACCACAATGGATGATATTGACTGTATTGCCGGTTTTGCCTCCAGATCTGCGCCCATTAGTTCCATTAGATGGAGGACGTTTTGCAACTTCAGATTTAAATGATTTATATCGACGAGTAATTAATCGTAATAATCGATTGAAGCGTTTGCTTGAATTGAAAGCACCAGAAATAATTGTACGTAATGAAAAGCGAATGTTACAGGAAGCCGTAGACTCATTATTGGATAATGGTCGTCGTGGCAAAGCTATGACAGGTGCTAACAAACGTGCACTGAAATCTTTGGCTGATATGATCAAGGGTAAAGGCGGGCGTTTCCGCCAGAATTTGCTTGGCAAACGTGTTGATTATTCAGGTCGCTCGGTGATCGTAGTAGGTCCGCAGCTTAAACTGCATCAGTGCGGATTGCCGAAAAAAATGGCATTAGAGTTGTTTAAACCGTTTATCTTTAATAAATTGGAGATAATGGGTATTGCCAGTACCATTAAAGCTGCAAAGCGCGAGGTTGAGAACGAGAGCGCTGTAGTATGGGATATATTAGAAGATGTCATTCGTGAGCATCCTGTCATGCTCAATCGAGCGCCTACATTGCATCGTTTAGGTATTCAAGCTTTTGAGCCAGTGCTGATTGAGGGCAAAGCAATTCAACTACATCCACTAGTTTGTGCAGCATTTAATGCTGACTTTGATGGTGATCAGATGGCAGTACACGTGCCACTCTCATTAGAAGCACAAATGGAGTGCCGTACACTAATGATGTCAACTAATAATGTACTATCTCCAGCAAATGGCGAGCCCATTATTGTGCCATCGCAAGATATTGTATTAGGCCTGTATTATACTACTCGCGAGAAAGTAGGTGCGCGTGGTGAAGGTATGATGTTTCAGAATGTTGGTGAAGTGTCACGTGCGTACGAGAGTCGAAATGTAGAACTAAATGCCAAGATTATCGTTAGGATTAAAGAATACGATGCAAATGCAGATGGCGAGCGCAGCGAAAAAGTTACACGATATGAGACAACTGTTGGACGAGCTTTGCTCTTTGAGATTTTCCCGCCCGGACTACCTTTTTCACTGCTTAATAGAACACTTAAGAAAAAGGAAATTTCAAAACTTATAAATGCGAGTTTTAGACGCTGTGGCTTGCGGGAAACTGTCATTTTCGCAGATAAGTTGATGTATTCAGGTTTTAGCTATGCAACTCGTGCGGGTATTTCCATTTGTGCTGATGATATGCTGATTCCAACTCAGAAAGGGGAAATTATTGCTTCTGCTGAGAAAGAAGTAAAAGAAATTGAAGGACAATATACTTCAGGTTTGGTAACGCAAGGTGAGCGTTATAACAAAGTTGTAGATATCTGGGGGCGTGCAGGTGATCAAGTTGCGAAGGCTATGATGAACCAACTTGGTGTAGAACCGGTGTGTGACCCCGTGACCGGCGAAATCCAATTAGACAAAGACGGAAAAGCATTGACACAAGAATCGTTTAATTCGATTTACATGATGGCCGATTCTGGAGCGAGGGGCTCAGCAGCACAAATACGCCAGCTTTCAGGAATGCGAGGTTTAATGGCAAAACCTGACGGTTCGATTATTGAAACCCCCATTACAGCCAATTTCCGTGAAGGATTAAATGTGTTGCAGTACTTTATTTCAACGCATGGAGCACGTAAGGGCTTGGCGGACACCGCTCTAAAAACTGCTAACTCAGGATATTTAACACGTCGTTTAGTTGATGTTACACAAGATCTTGTGGTTACAGAAGAAGATTGCAATACTGGTAATGGTGTCGTCATAAAAGCACTGGTAGAAGGTGGCGAGATAATTGAGGCATTGCGCGAGCGCATTCTTGGTAGAGTAGTCGTTAACGATGTAATTAATCCAGAGACACAAGAAGTGGTTTTTGCATCAGGTGTGCTGCTTGATGAGGATGCAGTGGATTTGATTGAATCCTTAGGTATCGATGAAGTTAAAGTACGAACTCCCTTGACCTGTGAAACACGTTATGGTTTATGTGCTAAATGTTATGGCAGAGATTTAGGACGTGGAACGCCAGTGAATGTAGGAGAGGCTGTAGGCGTGATTGCGGCGCAATCAATTGGTGAACCTGGTACGCAATTAACCATGCGCACATTCCATATTGGTGGTGCAGCATCCAGAACAGCGGTGGCAAGTCAGGTGGAAAGTAAGTCGAATGGAACAGTTCATTATTCATCTTCCATGCGATATGTCACTAATGCTCAAAACGAACTGATAGCTATTTCACGCAGTGGTGAAATTATTATTCAAGATGAGAATGGTCGGGAGCGTGAAAGGCATAAGGCATCTTATGGTGCAACACTCTTGGTAAGAAATGGCGAAGTAGTTAAAGCTGGTCAAATATTAACAACATGGGATCCGCATACTAGACCGATTATAACCGAGTATGCTGGTAAAGTGCGCTTTGAAAACGTGGAAGAGGGCGTGACGGTTGCCAAGCAAATTGATGAGGTGACGGGATTGTCAACGTTGGTGGTCATAGATCCAAAGCGTCGCAGTGTTAGTCAGTCAAAAGGCTTGCGTCCATTAGTCAAATTTTTGGATGATGAAGGCAATGAGATTAAACTGGTTGGTAGTAATCAATCCGTAAGCATAACATTCCAGATAGGTTGTATTATTACAGTGCGGGATGGGCAGCAAGTGAGCGTAGGTGAGGTTTTAGCGAGAATTCCTCAGGAAACATCAAAAACGCGTGATATTACAGGCGGTTTACCACGAGTTGCGGAATTGTTCGAAGCGAGATCGCCAAAGGATGCAGGTATGCTTGCCGAAGTGACAGGAATTGTGTCCTTCGGAAAGGATACCAAGGGTAAGCAGCGACTAGTAATAACTGATCTTGAAGGTATCGTTCATGAATATTTGATACCGAAAGATAAACACGTGATGGCCCATGATGGACAAGTTGTTAATAAGGGCGAGATTATTGTTGATGGTCCTGCGGATCCCAGAGATATTTTACGCCTCCAAGGTGTTGAAGCGCTCGCGCGTTATATTACTGATGAGGTGCAAGATGTGTATCGTCTACAAGGTGTCAGGATAAATGATAAACATATTGAGGTGATTGTCCGACAGATGTTAAGACGAGTTCAGATTATCAATGCCGGAGATTCAACATTTATAACTGGTGAGCAAGTTGAGCGAGCTGATTTACTAATTGAGAATGAACGTTTGATAGCAGAGAAAAAGATTCCTGCTACTTATGAATTTATGCTTCTAGGTATTACAAAAGCATCATTATCAACAGATTCATTTATATCGGCGGCTTCCTTCCAAGAAACGACACGTGTGCTAACGGAGGCTGCTATCATGGGTAAAAAGGATGATTTGCGTGGGCTTA
This sequence comes from uncultured Nitrosomonas sp., assembly GCA_902826115.1. GTDB lineage: Bacteria > Pseudomonadota > Gammaproteobacteria > Burkholderiales > Nitrosomonadaceae > Nitrosomonas. The sequence continues at coordinate 232 of CADEDO010000067.1, read as the reverse complement.
AAGAAAATGTTATCGTCGGTAGACTTGTTCCGGCTGGTACAGGACTTTCCTTTCATAGTAAACGCAAGAATCAAGGAAAATTATCTGGGATTGGCTCACTAGAATCTAATATATCAATTAACAGCGCAGTTTAGGGTATGATTAGGGAGAGTCCAAACTAATAATAGGTTGAAATGTAGACCTTGACAGTGTGTGGGTGAGTAAGTAGTCTAGGGATGAACTGGGTTGCTGA
>CADEDO010000066.1 GCA_902826115.1 uncultured Nitrosomonas sp. | reverse complement strand
GAGGACTGAAAATCCTTGTGTCGGTGGTTCGATTCCGCCCTTGGCCACCATCAAAAATAAGCACTTAGAAAATTATTCTATAAGTGCTTTTTTATTCTGTATTTTATCACCTAAATAAATCAACCATTCTCATTCTAGTAGAATAAGAATAATTTAACCTTCCAATTATTTGGTTTGGCATTTCAAATGATCCACAACATCAGAAGAATATAAATATCTGTTTAGTCGAGTTTACACAGAAATTAATCAGAAAACTAATTAATTGATTAATCAATCATAATACAACTGTTAAGTTATTAATCAGGGCTAAAAAATCCTTACCGCTCGATAAGTTAACACGTGAATACCAATCTTTTCCACAAAGTTATCTACAGAAAATGTGGGTAACTAAAGATTCTTCATATTAAAGAGAATAATATCTGACATACTGAAAGTTAATTCTATACAAATCTAGTCACTTACTTCAATAAACTGCTAATGCTGTTTTAAGTGTTGGTTTGGTAGAATAAATCGCCGAGTTTATATCAGGCAGCTTATGGCAAAAAAACTACTTCCTTTGGGCACTCGAAAAGAATAAATACAACCATCCGACTATGCATATATTTTATAAGCACTGGTTGATGCGGTTGAATCAACAGAAAGGAGAGTTGATTGATACCCAGATAGAGTCAATTGGTCTCAATTGGTTCCCTTTGCGCCCATCTAGTCATCAATCAAGACTCTACATTTGCTCAACCGGCTCAATAAAAAACCCGCCTATGAAGCGGGCTAGTATTCAGGAAAACTAGTTTGTTAATTTCGCAGTTTTTAATCTTCTAAAACCGAATATTTCCAACAATCTCGCTAACTGAATTACATAGGTTTGTGGTTCTGGTATGGGATTAGGATTAACTCCGCATCCGATCACATCCCCATTCATACCAGTGACCACTGCTGCCCCATTGTGTAGACGTGTCCGAAGCATTACTAGCAGAGGAAATTGACTAATGACTTATTCATACTATTTTCTCCTATCGATTAGAATCTCTTTAAGTAACTGAGTAACCGGCAGAACTATCTCATCGACCCATTCGAAATCCGTAATAATCTGACTCTTGTGAGAAATCATCCCAAATAAACAACGGACTTGGTGTTGGAAAGGTCGGAAGCCAGAAAGTAGCAACATCAAATGCACCACTTGCTGTACGGCTTGCTGTATGCACAATCCCCCATAGCATTCCTTCAGGAATACCAACCAAGGCACTATTATCTTTTTGACTCCATAAAATAATATTTTTTGGCAGCTCCATCCAACCAGTCGCCATATTGGCAACACCACTTAACATCTTCATGCCTGCTCTGTTAAAGTAAATATCGGCAGTTATTTGCTCACTTGCCTGCGCCTGAAATGAAACAATAAACAACATGATGACTGCCAAAACTAAGCGGATTATTTTTCTCATGATAAAAGGTCCTTTTGAAATTTCAAACTATACTATGGCCAATCAATTAAATAGAAAAGACCCAAAGCTGGCAGAAATTGATACTATCTAACGAAAACCATCAATCATTCGCCAATAGCAGACAACGGAATGGTGCTTTTTAATGAATTATTTTTTCTTATCTGCCAATCATCGGTGTAGGCCACACTTCCAGCAACATGACAAACTAGAATCGATAACCCAAACGACCACCCAAAGTATCCATACCCTCATTGGCATGAGCTAAGTAGGCATTAGAAACATGATCAAAGTATACTGATAATGAGGTTTTAGCACTGAGACGATATCCGATTTCAATTGGAATATGGAACAAAACTCGTGATCCGAGAGCCTTCTGATCATTGTGCTGATGATGAATTTTTCCATCGTGGATTGCCCCTCCCAAACCAATACCAATAAACATACCGCTGACATGCTCATATTGCCAGCGGAGACCCGAGTAAAGCTTGGAGGTGTCACCGTGAGTATTGACAGATCCACCTAAAACAGGACGAATAATCCCCCCTAGAAATTCGGCATGAGGTGAAAAAATAGCTTCCAGATTGAGATCGATACCACTTTCGCGTCGAAAGCCACTCCACAAACTGTCGGTGTCATGGTGAAGTACACCGGATTTGATCTCATGCAACCAAACTGACGCTTTGCGCTCATTCGCATATCCAGAATACGAACTGACACACCCCAAAAAGAGAACCAATAATCTAACGATAAGTTTGCGAATTTCCAAATGCTTGCTCCTCATTTTCTTGCTGATCAATAACATCGACATTACTAGACAAAGTCCATGAAGAATATCATTTTTTTAACCCTGGTCATTTCAATTTATTCATTGCTGTCAGGCTGTGCTCTTGAAAAGCGCGATACGCCACTTCAACAAGAATCAACGGTTAGTCCCGTCCAAATCGCTCCCTACAATCGGAGAGACTGGCCCCATTGGATTGACACGGATGGTGATTGTCAGAATACCCGTCAAGAATTATTGATAGTCACCAGCAAAAAGCCGGTTCAATTTAAAAACTCGAAACGATGCACCGTCATTTATGGCGAATGGTATGGGGTTTATACGGGCAAGACCTTCACTAAGGCAGCAGATGTCGATATTGACCACATTGTGCCACTGGCGCATGCACACCGCCATGGCGCCGCTCACTGGACAAAAAATCAACGCAAAGTATTTGCCAATGACTTTGAAAATCTTCTGGTTGTCGATGATGCAGTTAATCAATCCAAGTCAGATAAAGCGCCTCATGAATGGCTACCGCCATTGACATCATATTGGTGTGAATATGGAAAGCGATGGGAACGGATTAAAAACAAATACCGATTGTGGTCTAGCAAGCCCGAGCGCATGACATTGAATCGGTTAGCCAAAATTTGCGAGGAGCAGCCGAACTACTAAAGGCTGAGAATGGTATTGATGGCTTAAATTTATCTCTGATCAAAGAATAAGCAAGCACTGAGAGCAAAGTACTTGCTTATTATTCAGCACATGGCATTTTTGCTCTTATGCTCAACGATGATGACCTCCTCTATGGTGTCCCCGCTTATGACCTCCGCCAAAATGTCCATGACCATGACCGGAATGTCTATGTCCGCCACCAAAGTGCCGATGCTCATGACCAGAATGCCTATGTCCACCGCCAAAGTGTAGATGTCCACCGATAGATCTCTGATTGCCATAAAACAATGGCTGAGATCTGTAATTGCTTCCAACCACTCCATAATATCCTGGTTTAGCATAATAGCCCGTGCTTCCATAATAAGAAGAAGGAGCCACGCAACCGCCGAGAAAAATAAGCACAATCACAGCAAAAAGCGTAAGCATTTTTTTCGTATTCATGACGTATCTCCAGAAAATGTATCTATTTAAAGTTTTGTTGTAGATCATTGTAGGACCTCAAAACTGAATAGACGCTGAATACCGAATGATGGCTTGTGTGAACGTATATTCCAGGTTTTCCTGCCGCCAGGAGGAATTAAAAAGCCTTAAATCTTTTCGATGCTACAATTGCGATGAAAGAGATAATCGCCATCATTACTTGCATCAACCCACAAGGAAATCACATGCCTCAACTGCCAGCCTGTCCAAACTGTGCATCTGAATACACCTATGAAAGTGAAAATATTTTCATCTGCCCAGAATGCGCGCATGAATGGTCTATGGGTGAAACAGAGCTACCGAGCAACGATAAAGTGTTTCGTGATGCGCATGGCAATGAATTACAGGATGGCGATACCGTGACGGTGATTAAAGATCTGAAAGTGAAAGGTTCATCGCTGGTGGTTAAAGTCGGCACTAAAGTAAAGAATATTCGCTTGGTTGACGGCGATCACGACATCGACTGCAAAATCGATGGTATCGGTGCGATGAAATTAAAAACCGAATTCGTTAAGAAAGTCTAAGCAGACCCTTTTCAATAACCAACTATCGCAATCTGGTCGACTTCGGTTTATTCATCAGAGCAATCAGGGTTGCTGTGGGAATGAATCCATCCATCTGCTCGGTGACATCCAGCGCCTCTAATCCGTACAACAGTCCATTGGTGCCAAACATGGCCGCACACAGTGCGCAGCCTACCATTTCTCCACCGAATGGGATGATGAATAGCGTTCTCCCCAGGGTAAAATCGAGCAAATCATACAGAACACAGACGGCGAGCTTCAGTTCCCACATGCCAAGCACCCGTTAGTTAACGATTGAATCGGTAGCAACTGGCAAAACCAGCAAATACTGATAAATCTTTTCAGCGATCTCCTGGCGCTGTGCTTCAGGCATGGCATCCAGCAAAGGCGGCATCGTGGTCGCAGGATTGCGGGCTCGCGGCTCTAGCACCCATTGCTTGAATACATCTTCCTGCATGGTTTTAATGTGAGTTGCCAGATTGATAGGCCACTTATCGCCCCCATACCCATTGACCTGATGGCAAGTCAGGCAATATCGCTGGGTTAAATGAGAATGTTCGGCATAAGTCCGGGCCAGCTCATCGGGCAGCAACGCTTGCTTGCGACTGTTTGACATTGAAATTTGATGAATCTGATAAGGCCAATCAATGGCACCTTCCGCCAGTAGTTGTGGCGCGCTGATATTGTCCCAGATCAGATAATAAGGCCCGAGTGGGATATGTTTTTCATTTTGCCCAATATTATCAACAACAAACTCTGTTTTATCCTTAATGCCAAACACAAGATAGGCCCGATACTGCTGAAACCTGGCAATCTCAATGCGCGACACATAACCATCCAAGGCTCTGAATTCAATATCAGCATCCTGATCTTTCCAGTCGGGTCCAAATAACTGCTCAAATACTTGCGCTGCGGGGTAGCCAAGATATTCAACTTGAACTAAGCGACCTGGCTGACTCGAATGAGGCTCTACCACCTTGATAATCTGCGGTGGACGCTGCATCTGACTTTGAAGATCGATCACCAAAGGCAACGTGGCTGCATAGGACAGAACACTAACAAGGCTGGCAGCCCAAAATACCAAAATACTGCTCATCATTATCAACCGACCGAGTATTCGATTCATTAACCACCTCCATTCTGCTGCCTAATCGTAGCTGACCGCTGAAGATGACTGCCATCCGGAATGGTCAGAATTGTGGAGAAAAAAGATTACGCCATACTGTGCCATCGATGCCAACTGCCCAGGCACCGCCTATTCCGGCAGCAATATTTTGAAAACCACTGGCTGGTTCATCCTGACTGAACGTGTTGCCACCATCCGATGATCTCCAGATGGTGCCATCCTTGCCGACATAGCAGATCAAACCATTTGGTGCGACCGCAACATCCGTGATTCCACCGACCGCTATGGAGACCCATTGACCGGTAACAAACTTCCACAACGTGCCATCGGAGCGAACAGCCCATACAACCCCATTGGGTGCAACCGCAATGCGACTCATGCCATCCCCTTCCAGTTGCGTGAGCGTCTCGCCTCGGTCGTTACTCAGCCAGACTGTGCCATTTCTGGCAACGAGCCACACCGTGCCGTCTGCCGCGATGGCAACATCTTCCATTGCTTCGGCTGCTGTTGCACTCCAATTGCCATTTGCAAATGTCCATAAATTGCCGTTCGAACCGACACACCAAACAGTGCTGTCCGGTCCGACAGCAATGCGATTACAGCCCTCTGCCCTGATTTGCGCAAAGGAAGAGCCATACATATTATCCGATAACCAGACAGCTCCATGCTTGCCAGTCAGCCAGATTAAGCCATCGGGTGCAACGGCCACATCGTTCATGCCGCTGGCTGCCGCCCTATTCCAGATTTCGGCCTGAACTGATGCGGGGAAAACTCCACTGATCGCCAGCCAGCCAATCAACAATTTTCGTGATAGCGCCCATAGTCGGTGAGTCGATATGATTTGCAAACCAGTCAGTCCAGTCATTGTCTTCTCCTGTCAGAATAATGATCAACTCAATGTGGCAAGCTATTTTGCTGCGGTGTCACTGACCCTGTTGCATCATCGACTCAATGATTTTCTGTTTCAATTGCGGTCATTTTCTCCGCTTTGAATTTAACCGGAGCCAGCATCCCTTTACGTGCCCGATGTAATACGAATGGTTGCAATTCTTCCCATTTCAATACCCCTTGCAGGGATTTATTACCGGCGCCGGTGCCTTTGATTTGCAGCGATGAGCCTGCTGGCAATACCGCAGTGGCCATCAATGTTTCACCTGCATTCAATCCGAGAATGATTACTCCCTTGCCACTCGATAATGCCTTCATTTCACTGATCGGAAATAACAATAACTTGCCGTTGCTGCCCAATGCCGCAACCAGGCTGCCATTGGCGACATTCGCGGGTGGCAGCAAAACATCCCCCTTGCCCAGCGTCATGAAAGCCTTGCCAGCCTTCTGGCGCGAAATCAGATCCTTTAGCGTCGCAATGAAACCATATCCACCCGATGAGCTGAATAGATATTGAGTGTCAGGCATGGCGGCGCACATGACCGCTGCCTTCACTTTGGGCGGCATATCCAGCAAGGAAGTCAGTGGCACGCCGTCGCTGCGCCCACCGGGAATGTCGGTTGAAGACAGGCTGTAGGCACGCCCTCCGCTATCCAGCACGACAATCGGATAGGCCGTGCGCGTTTGCGCCATGGCCAGCAACTGATCGCCATCCTTGAACGACAGCGTGGCCATTTCCACATCATGACCGGTTCGCTGGCGTATCCAGCCGTTCTTGGACAAGATGACCGTGCACGGCTCATCCGGTACAGACACCGCTTTGGCTACTACGCGCTCGGCAGCTTCGATCAATGTTCGGCGATCGTCGCCGTATTTTGTCACATCCGCTTCGATCTCTCCGATGATCATATCGCGCATGGCCATTGCATTGCTCAGCACAAACTTCAATCCGTCCTCTTCCGTTTTCAGCTCGCTCATTTCTTTTTCGATGCGAATGGCTTCCAGGCGGGCCAATTGGCGCAATCGAATTTCCAGAATATCATCCGCTTGAATTTCGGTAATCCCGAACTGAGCCATCAAATCCGCTTTGGGGTCATCCGCTTCACGAATGACTCTGATCACTTCATCAATGTTCAGCAGTACCACCATGCGGCCTTCCAGGATGTGCAGGCGTTTTTGCACCTGATCCAATCTCGTACGGCTACGACGCGTGACGGTAGTGGTGCGAAATTGCACCCATTCGGTCAGTAATTGCAGAATGTTCTTCTGATTTGGCCTGCCATCCAATCCAATCGCCACCATATTCGCCGGTATCGTTGTTTCCAGACTGGTATGTGCGAGCAACAGCGCGATGAATTGCTCCTGCGGCATGCGCGAGGAACGCGGTTCCAGAACGATACGCACCGAAGCATCTTTGCCGGACTCATCCCTTACGGTTTCCAGCGCATCGAGGAACAGCTGCTTCATCTGTTTTTGCTCAACTGACAAGTCTTTCTTGCCGGTTTTTACCTGCGGATCAGCAAACTCTCCGATTTCTTCCAATACCTTCTTGACCGAAACGCCGGGCGGCAATTCATGCACCACCATGCGCCACTGACCGCGCGCCTGCTGCTCAATCGTCCAGCGTGCACGCACACGGAAAATACCCCGGCCCGTGGCATAAGCTTCGCGTATCTCCTTGGCGCTGGAAATCAGTTGTCCGCCGCCTGGAAAATCCGGCCCCTGAACATGTTGCAGAACTTCATCAACCGTCATCAATGGGTTATGCATCAGGGCGATTGCTGCATTGCCCACCTCACGCATGTTGTGCGGCAAGCATTCCGTGGCCATGCCAACTGCGATGCCCGATGCGCCATTCAGCAACAAAAGCGGAAGGCGTGCGGGCAGATCCACCGGTTCCTGTTCAGAGCCATCGTAATTAGGACGAAAATCCACGGTTCCCGCGTCGACTTCGGATAGCAATAATTCTGCATATTTCGTCAATCTCACTTCGGTATAGCGCATGGCTGCGGGAGAATCGCCGTCACGCGAACCAAAGTTGCCCTGACCATCGATCAGGGGATAGCGCAGCACGAAATCTTGCGCCATGCGCACCATCGCTTCGTAGGAAGCCGAATCGCCATGCGGATGATATTTACCGATCACGTCCCCCACCACGCGCGCCGATTTGACCGGCTTCGCTCCGGGAGTCAGGCCCAGCCGGTGCATGGCGTAGAGAATACGCCGCTGTACCGGTTTTTCACCATCGGATACCGAAGGCAGCGCTCGCCCCTTGACCACGCTGATGGCGTAGCGCAAATACACCTGGTGCGTGTACTCGGCCAGATCGATGCTACCATCGTCGTTATCACTGCCACCCTGATCAGGTACGGGAGGTTCGGGCGGTGTTGGCGGCTCCACTTCCTGCGGTGTCACTTGCGCCGGTACGGAAGCATCCATCGCGTCAAATAAATCCAGGTTTTTCATTGTCTATTAAATATCCGCTTCAACTTCGTTGCCATGTATCGTGATCAATTCCTTGCGTTCGCTCGCATGAGACTTGCCCATCAGGGTATCGAAGACCCCCATAGCCTGCGCCACATCGCCCATGCCTATCTGCACCAAACGGCGCGTATCGGGGCACAGCGTGGTTTCCCAAAGCTGGACCGCGTCCATTTCTCCCAGTCCCTTGAAACGGGAAATGGTCCAGCCGCCTTCCCTGACCCCTTCCTGGCGCAAGCGCGCTTCCAGTATAGCCAATTCCATCTGATCCAAAGCATACAGCTTGCGCGGCGGCTTGTTTTTGCCTTGTGCCGGCACATCCACGCGAAACAACGGCGGTTTGGCAATATACACATGCCCGTGCTGGATGATCTTAGGAAAGTGCCGGAAGAACAGAGTCAGTAACAATGCCTGAATGTGGCTGCCGTCATCGTCGGCATCGGATAGGATGATAATCTTGCCATAACGCAAAGCGCTCATATCCACGTCACTATCCAGCTTGTGCGGGTCAATCGCCAGTGACACGGCAATATTGTGAATTTCCTGATTAGCGAGAATTTGCGATTGATCGACTTCCCAACTGTTCATGCCTTTGCCGCGCAACGGCAACACCGCTTGAATCTCTTTGTCACGCCCGGCTTTGGCCGAACCACCGGCGGAATCCCCTTCCACCAGAAACAATTCGGCATTGAGGCCCGTCAGCTCTGAATCGGTGAGTTTGCCCGGCATCACCGCCACGCCGGAGCCTTTTCTGCGTTCCACTGTTTTAGCTGTTTTACCGCGATCGATGGCATTCTTAATGGCTTGTTCGGCAATCTTCGTGGCCTCGGCCACATGCTCATTCAACCACAGATCCAGTGTATCCTTCATGGCAGCTGCAACCAGCTTAACCGCCTCTCGCGAGGATAATTTTTCCTTGGTTTGACCAGAAAAACTCGGATCCACCATCTTGAGTGCCAGCACAAAACGTAATTTGGACCACACATCTTCCGCCGCCAGCTTTACGTTACGCTGCATCAATCCATGCTGTTCCGCGAAAGTGCGCACGCTGTTGAATACCACATCACGCAACCCGGCTTCGTGCGTTCCGCCCCCCAGTGTTGGAATCAGATTGACATACGATTCGCCTCCACCCGAGCCGACAACCCACGCCAGCGCCCATTGCACACCTTCGCCATCCGAAAAGGTTTCATTTGCGAGCAGATATTTTTCACCACAAAAAGCAGGCGCGATCGGTTCATCCTCGGCGATCATCTGATCCAGATATTGCGCGATCCCCCCTTCAAAATGCCATTCCTTCACATCAAAGCCAGTGGTGGTCTCAATATTGAGCAGCACTTTAACACCCGGCAACAGCATCGCCTTGGCGCGCAACAAGTGTTCCAATTCGGCACGATGCAGCGCTGGCGAATCGAAATACTTGGCATTGGGCCAAATACGCAGTGCCGTGCCGGTATTGCGCATGCCGCATGTGCCGATCACGCTTAGCGGTTCGATGACGTCACCGTCGGCAAAAACGATGCGATGCTGCTTGCCTTCACGCTTCACTTCCACTTCCAGGCGAGTGGAAAGTGCATTGGTCACTGAAACACCCACACCATGCAGGCCACCGGTAAATTTATAGCTGCTGTCAGCCTCGCCTTTGGCAAACTTACCACCGGAATGAATGACTTGGAAAACCACCTGTATCGTTGGCACATTCTCTTCAGGATGCAATCCGACCGGAATGCCTCGCCCATCATCCGCCACACCGACCGAACCATCACGATAAAGCGTTACTTCGATATTTCTGGCATGACCTGCCATCGCTTCATCGACCGCATTGTCGATGGCTTCCACCACCATATGCGTTGGATCCGTAGTGCGGGTATACATGCCCGGCCGCAACTGGATTGGCTCCAACTTGCGCAGGACTCGGATGGATGATTCGTCGTAAGTTTGTTTTACCATAATGAGTCAATTGATTTGATCGCGAAATAATCCCTAATACTTCGATCCAGAACCCCCACCCAGTGAATACACCACACGGAAATGTGCCCGGTGTATCCAGCAAGATTGCTTAGCAACTGGATCAAAGATGGATGGGCAGCCAATGGCCTGTGTATTGTGACGCTTGACTGCAGAAAACCAACAAGCGCCGGTTTTCCGCACCTTGCCTACCGCTCGTCGGTTGGATTATAAAACACTTCGATAAAGTCAAAGCGAGGCTTTTCGCTGTTCCCGCACAACAATCAGCAACAAGCTATCCTTTAATCAGCACATAAACCTGATTCCGTGATTGTCAATAGTAGGTAGAAAGCGGCCAATCCCGGATTTTCCAAACTATGCGAAATTTCTTGCCCATCAATTCCAAATTCAGCGTCTTGTACTATGGAGTATTAAATACCCAAGAATATTACGCAATCAAATCAGCATGTAGAGCCAAAGCATTACGCTGCTCCCACTCGACTGAATTGCTCACGCAATTTGTTGATAGTTTCAGCCTCACCACGCACCCGGAAAAATGCGCCTTCGTCATCCGCGCGCTCTTCCAGCACCTGACAATTTGCATAGATTCCTCCACGCAGTTGCTGTGCCGTCCAAGGCAGGAAAAGCTCGGTTTCTACCAGATCCTGCTGAAAAAATGTAACGATCTGTTGACGTAACTGCGCGACATCTTCCGGTCGGATTGCACTCATCACTACACAATCCGGGTATTGTGCCCGTAAGGCCGCCTCATGCTCTGCTTGCATCGCGGCGTCGCCGACGTGATCGATTTTGTTAAAAACGCGAATGCGCGGCACTTCATCCGCTCCAATCTCCGCCAGCACTTGATTGGTGACTTCAAGCTGACGCTCGAACCCAGGATCGCTGGCATCGATAACGTGGAGCAACAAGGAAGCATCCAACGCCTCATCCAGCGTTGACTTGAACGAGGCAACCAGTCCGTGCGGCAAATTCTTAATAAAACCCACCGTGTCACTGACCAATACGCGCGGCACACTCTCCGGGTAAAGGGTCCGCACGGTGGTGTCCAACGTAGCAAACAGTTTATTTGCGACCAGAACTTCACTGCCTGTCAGTGCGCGCATCAAAGTGGATTTTCCGGCATTCGTATAACCGACTAGGGCTACCGTTGCCAGTCCTTGGCGTTCTTGTCGGCGCGCGCGCTGCGTTTTACGCTCAGCTTCCATCGCGACGATCTCTTGCTGAAGCTCTGCAATACGATCACGAATTTTGCGCCGATCCAATTCCGTATGCGATTCACCGCCACCGCGCCCACCCACCCCACTACGCTGCCGCCCCTGCGGTCCTGCAAGCTTGGCCGCCTCACGCAAGCGCGGTGCCATGTAACCAAGGCGTGCAATCTCGACTTGCGCGCGCGCCGCACGGGAACGGGCATTGCGGTGAAAAATTTCAAGAATCACCATGGTGCGATCCATTACTTCGCAGCCTATTTCATTTTCAAGATTACGCGCCTGGGATGGTGAGATCTCGTGATCGACCAAAATCACATCGATTTCCCGATTATCTGCATTAACAACACTCTCTGCGTATTCGGTATATTCAGAATCATTATGTACGAAACCACGTATCTCCTGCCGCTTACCAACACCCAGGTAGGCCGTCGCGTCAAAACTGGAGCGCTTCTGCACGAACGTACTGACGACTTTATACCCCAGTGTTTTTGCAAGCTCACGTAATTCTGTCAGCGATGCTTGAAATTCAACATCATTCACGCTCGGCAATTGAACAGCGGCCACGATGGCATACTTGGGTTTTTCTTTAACTTCTATTGGCATTAGGTAGTGAAATCTCTTAAATGGATGACATCGGATAGTACCTGAAAATGGTTTTGAGGCATTGATTATTGGATCAATAAAGAAACACAGGTATTTTTATGGGCTTATTTTAAAATGAACCCTCATTAATTGATGGCTAATATGACATCATTTTCATTGCTCATTTGAGAAATGAAAATAATCTTACAAGATTATTATAATTAATAAACAGATATTTAGGTTAACAATTACAATCTATGCTGGCATTGATAACATTTAACAACAAACACCAGTCTGTACAATATTTTTAACATAACTGAACATCGTCTAATGGTTTCCCTTAGAAGAAAACAATAGTTTCCCCAATATACTCAGGGATATTGATTGAGATAGGATAATCCCATACCATTTTAGAGGTTATTACTATCATGAAAACAATATTAGGAAAGTACGTTCCATTTTTGCCAATTCTTGCTCTGCTTTATTTCTTTATGC
>CADEDO010000065.1 GCA_902826115.1 uncultured Nitrosomonas sp. | reverse complement strand
AGCCTGTTTTTAACACCGTAGCGGCAACGCAGATAGTTTTTCAACGGCCTGTTAGTAAAGGATTGCCTTTTCTTTTTAGCGATATCCATTACTATACTGCTCTTTGTGAATTTCAGAGCTATACCATGCATGATTTTAAGGTTGGTCAACGATGGATCTGCGACGTTGATTTACAATTGGGTCTTGGCACTGTCCAAGAGGTCGAACATAGACTAATACGCATTGATTTCAAGGCTGTCGGCGAAACTCGTTCTTATGCCAAACATTCAGCGCCACTGACGCGCGTTATTTTTAAAGTGGGCGACACTATCAGCAGTCATGCAGGAATTTCACTGAAAGTGACTGTTGTGAATGAACGTGACGGGCTATTGATTTATTCTGGTATTAGTGAACAGGGTGATGTGATAGCACTGGCAGAAGAACAGTTAGCGCATCATTTACAATTCAATCGTCCGATGGAGCGCTTATTCAACGGGCAGTTCGATCAGGATAAATGGTTCCAGATCCGCTATCAATCCCTATTATTGCGTCATCAGCTAGCAAAAAATCCGCTCTATGGATTAGTAGGCACTCGCACCAGCCTGATACCGCATCAACTTTATATTGCTCATGAAGTAGCGCGTCGTTATGCTCCTCGCGTTTTGCTGGCGGATGAAGTGGGCTTGGGAAAAACCATTGAAGCAGGATTGATACTCCACCAGCAATTGCTATCGGAGCGCGTCAAGCGAGTATTGATTGTAGTTCCGGAAACATTAATGCACCAATGGCTGGTGGAAATGCTGCGACGCTTCAACTTGCAATTCAGCGTATTTGATGAAGCACGATGCCACTCACTGGAAGAAAGCGACGAGCAAGAAAATCCATTTCACAGCGAACAGTTGATTCTTTGCAGTCTCAGTTTTTTACGCCAAAGTTCGAAACGATTTCAGGCTGCTTTAAATGGCCATTGGGATTTGCTGGTTGTGGATGAGGCGCATCATTTGCAATGGTCTGAACAATCCGCCAGCGCCGAATATACGATGATTGAGCAACTGGCCGCTCACACTAAAGGGGTGTTGTTATTAACAGCCACACCGGAGCAATTAGGCAAAGCAAGTCATTTCGCCCGCCTGCGTTTGCTAGATTCGAACCGCTTTAACGATTTTGCAGCTTTCGTTGCCGAAGAACAATCCTACGAGCCGATTGCCAAAGCGGTCGAAGCCTTACTGAACCATGAGGAATTGGATGACAATATCAAGCAACTCATTACTTCAACGATTGATCCAGAACAATCGAAAACATTGCTGGCGCAACTGAAAGATCAAGCTATCGATTCGGCTCCAGCACAGCAAGCCAGGGAAAAACTGGCTGAGTTATTGCTGGACCGGCATGGCACTGGCCGTATCCTGTTTCGTAACACGCGCGCTGCGGTCAAAGGATTTCCTGATAGAAAACTGATTGCGATTCCTTTGGCACTCCCTGCACACTATCAAGAATGTCTCGAGACTTTTGAAACAGCACATCTGTCAAAACCTGAGCTATTACTGTGCCCTGAGTTGCTCTATCAAGTCCGGGCGGAGCCGGAAGCACCCTATTGGACGGAAATAGACCCACGCATTCATTGGTTGCATCTCACACTCAAGCGACTGAGACCGGAAAAAATACTGGTCATCACTGCCAATGCACAAACCGCCCGTGATATTGCGCAAGCACTCAAAGTGCTGACAGGGCAACATATGCCCGTCTTCCATGAAAGCATGTCTTTAATTGAGCGGGATCGCGCTGCCGCTTACTTTGCCGATAAAGATGCCGGCAGTCAGATTCTGGTTTGCTCGGAAATCGGCAGCGAAGGACGCAATTTCCAGTTTGCCCATCATCTGGTGCTGTTCGATCTGCCGCTGAATCCCGATCTGCTCGAGCAGCGCATTGGCCGCCTGGATCGCATCGGCCAGACCGACACCATCAAAATCCACGTACCTTATCTGGAAAACAGCGCGCTGGCGGTGATGTTCCATTGGTACCACGCCGGCCTGAATGCGTTTGAAAAAACCTGCCCGGCAGGTCAAACTGTCTTTTTGCAAACGGAAGACGCGCTCATTGCCGCGCTGCACCGGCGCCAAACCCACGGCGACACGCTGTCAGCTCTGATCACGGCCACACAATCCGCCAATCAGTCCCTCAATGACGCATTAGAACATGGGCGCGATAAATTGCTGGAATATAACTCTTTCCGCCCTGCTATTGCGCAAAGGCTGTATCAGGAAGCACGTACCCAAGATGCCGACCCAACGCTGCCGGACTATATGGAAACAGTGTTCGACTGCTGCGGCGTGCATGTCGAAGAACACCGCAGCGGCAGCTATTTGATCGAACCAAGCGAACACATGAGCATACCGTTTCCCGGTCTGGATGATGACGGCTCAGTGATCACGTATGTCAGAAATGTAGCGCTGGCCAATGAGGATATGCACTTCCTGACCTGGGAACACCCGATGGTCACGCATGCCATGGAGCGCATCCTGAGCCACGAAAGCGGTAATGCGGTAGTTGCCGCACTGAAGCACAAACAAGTGCAGCCGGGTACCTTGCTGCTCGAAGCCCTGTTTGTGCTCGAAGCCAGCGGACAAAACGTACAGCAAAGCAACCGCTATTTACCGCCCGCCGTGATTCGCATCCTGCTCGATGAACAAGGCAGCAGCGACTATCCGCACCTTGATCACGACTCGGTCAACCAGCATCTGCAACCGGTTGCGGCAGGCATCGCCAAACAAGTGATTCAACTGAAAGAAGACGCCATCCGCGAGCTACTGACCGCGAGCGAACAGGCAGCCGCAATGCAGGCACCACAACTCATCGCCCAAGCCGAAGCGCGCATCCAGCAAACCTTCACCCCGGAGATCGAACGCCTCAAAGCGTTGCAACAAGTGAATCCGAACGTGCGCGAAGAAGAAATTCAATTTTTTGAACAGCAACTGAAGCAACTGACCAGCGCGCTGAAATCCAGCAACCTGCGCCTCGATGCTGTGCGGGTGATTGTGGCGACGTGAATTCACCGGGAAGCGTGTTTGTTTTTTTGAAGTATCATCAGGCATCGGCAGTGCAAAAAGAGCAACATCAAAAACCGGATTCCCGCTTTTGCGGGAATGACGAGAGGGCCGGTAATGTCAGCGAGAAGGCGGCATGATGGCTCCAGCGGTATATTTGTTGACCAGTCAAAGAAACGGGACGCTCTACATTGGCGTGACATCGAACCTGATACAGCGTATTTGGCAGCATCGCGAAGGTTTGGCGGAAGGTTTTACCAAAAAATACCGGGTTAAAACCCTGGTCTGGTATGAACAGCACGCTACGATGGAAAGCGCCATTGCCCGGGAAAAGGCATTGAAAAAATGGAACCGCGCCTGGAAATTAAAACTGATTGAACAAACCAATCCGCAGTGGCGGGACCTCTGGCCGGAAATAAACGGGGAGACGGAACCTTAAGGAAACTCTGAATAACTCGCATTTGTCATTCCGAACGCAGTGAGGAATCTTTGGCAATCAATACGATAGATTTCTCGCTACGCTCGAAATGACAGTTATTCAGAGTTTCCTTAACCTCTCCGCCCTTCTACTGCAACATTTCATCATTCCCACACACCCCTACAACCCGTCACGCACCCGCACCGCTACAACCCATCATCCACCCGCATCGCTACAACTCGTCATCTCCGCACACATACCTCGTCATTCCCGCGCAGGCGGGAATCCAGTCGCGGAAGCGCATCCGGTGCTTCTGGATCCCCGCCTGCGCGGGGATGACGAAAAGAAAATTGGTGATGGGAATGACGGAGAGAAAAGTGGCTGCCTCAATCGCTGGCGATTTCCAGTGGCGGCAGGGCGTTGACGATCTTCATCGTCTCCAGGCTCACGGTGATAACGCGCAGGAACAGTTCCAGCGGATAGCGCGGATTGCCTATCGTTTCGATGGCCCAATCGTTGGCGTCGTTGACAATGCCGCTGTCTTTGTCGGTCTTCACGCATTGGCGCTCCACCACCCAATCCAGCGCGGGCTTGCCGTTCACGATGTAGTCGTAGGCTTCGGGCGGGATGCCGTTGACGGTGATGTGCGCGTTGTAGATCAGCCGGGTCAGGTCTTTTTTGCCATCGATTTTCGGCACTTTCATCTTCTCCACGCGCCAAAAACCCTCCCGCTCGTCATTCCCGCGCCCATCATCGTCATTCCCGCGCAGGCGGGAATCCAGCGGCTTGGGATCGCCAAGATTGAACACCTTTCCATCGGCGCCCAGCACCTTGGCGCCCTGGTAAATCGGCACGGTTTCGTAATTCAGGTGCAGCTCGGCCAGTTTGCGTCCGGCCTGGGAGAAGGCCCAGAAACCGGCAGCGGTTTTCACGCAAGGGATGCGCGGCAGTTCCTTGCTCAGGTTGTCGGCGTAGCGTTCGCGATAGTCCTTTGAGTGCAGCAGGCCATAAACGTAATAGAACACATCCTCCTTGCTGATGGTTTCACCCGGATAGGCGGATTGAAAATGCGCCAGCCCTTCGCCGGTGATGGCATCGCGGCGCACATAACCGCCATCCCCTCGCACATCCCCGTCATTCCCGCGCAGGCGGGAATCCAGTGGTTTTGCTTCGCCCCAGTCCAGCGTGGCTTGGGTTCCCGCCTGCGCGGGAACGACGGGATCGTAGAGGTAGAGTGGAAAACATTGGTTGCCACCATCCGGTTGCAGTTCCACAACCCGATCAACCATGAGCGCGAATTGGCCATCGCCCCCCCATCTCTGCTTAATCATGATCACCCTATTCACTGCTGCCGCATCTGGAAAGATGCGTGGCATCTGCAACACTTCTTCATTAAATCGACGGTTGAAGTAGAGCCACTGCTTAGTGAAAGGCCGGTATAGGCTTGGGGCTAGGCAATTCGCTTCAAAAGCAAAGCGCCGGTTTTTCACCAGCTCCTGTTTTAGTGCGCGCGTCCAACTAATTTTGTTTGGGTCGGTGTCGATAAAGCTATCCACCTTGACCTCACGGGATTTCTTATCCAGTCCGAAATAGATTTGATTGAACCGATCTACTTCGTTGTTGTAAAACCCAATCATGCTGATCATATTTCTCTCGACAGCCTTCTTGGATGAGTTGTAGCACCAGACATCGCGTTGTGTTTTGACTCCACTGGAATAGTTTGCAAATAACCTCAGAGATTCGTTGCCTCTTTTTTCACCCAGCACAATGAAGTTACTAAAACTATTATCGCGCTGTTTGAGCCAATCGCCGTGCTGGTCTGGCATGATGGTCTGCCAGCCACTGACATCGGTGATCCCAGCAATGCTGGCGAAGGTGTTAATCATATCTAGCTTGTCTTCGCGACTCAGATAGTCGCCAATGTCATGGAAATAAATTTGCCCATACTGTTTAGCCTGAGGGTTTTTAACCAGTATGGAAATGGCAACACCGGTCATAATGTCGAATACGTTTTTTCCTTCTTTCTTTGCGGAGTCGCCAGACTTCCCTCGTATGCCGCCTCTTAGGTGAAAAATGTAGATACTCGAAAACTCTTCTGCTAGACACTCGCGTAGACCATTGGTGGTACTGGCTTCGAGAAAACCGGCATTGGTAATCATGCCGATCACGCCGCAATCTTTAATTCGATCGGAAGCCCAGCGAATGGCGCGGATATAGCTATCGTACAGAGAGTTCTTTAACGTAGCCGATGAACGTTCGGCGTAAGTACTGCGAATGCGGTTGTCCAAGTGTGGATATTCCACATTCTGGTTATTGTCGTTGGCACTACTCTGCCCAGAGGAATAGGGAGGATTGCCCATAATCACCCGAATATCCAGCTTCTTCTGCCGCTTGCGCCGGGCGCTGTTGTGTTCCAGCAGTTGATCGACCAGATCTTCCTTCTCGTACATCTGGAAGGTGTCTGTCAGGCAAATACCCTCGAACGGCTGGTAAGGATGCGCGTCATACCGGCGCAGGCCGGTATCCAGTGGCGCGCTTTGCGCGCCTTTGTTTCCGTTACTGGATTCCGGGTCAAGCCCGGAATGACGATGCGGAAGGGCGTCCTCCGGTTGCGGGGTGTTCATGATGCCGTGGTACACCGCTTCGATATTGATCGCGGCGATGTAGTAGGCCAGCAACACGATTTCGTTGGCGTGGATTTCGTGCCGGTATTTGTAGGGCAACTCGTCCCGAGTGATCAGACCGGATTGCAACAGGCGCGTGATGAAGGTGCCGGTTCCGGCAAAGGGGTCGAGGATATGCACGCCTTTGCTGCCCAGTGTCTGGCCGAATTCGGTTTGCAGGATGTGGTTGACGCTGTGGATGATGAAATCCACCACTTCCACCGGTGTATAGACGATGCCGAGCCGCTCGGTCATTTTGGGGAAGGCGTTGCGGAAGAATTTGTCGTACAACTCGACCACGATTTTTTGCTTACCGGTAGCGCTGTCGATGCCTTCTGCGCGCAGCTTCACGCTGTCGTAGAAGGCTTGCAGCGTGTCAGCTTCCTTATTGAGGTTGTGTTCTTGTAGGATGTCCAGCACGGCTTGCATGGCGAGCGACATGGGGTTGTGCTGGGCAAAGCTGTAGTCTTCAAACAGTGCGTCGAATACCGGTTTGGTGATGAGGTGCTGCGCCAGCATTTCGATGATTTCGGCGTCAGTGATGCTGTTGTTCAGATCATCGCGCAATTCTGCGGCAAAGGCGCCAAAGGCTGCCTGCTCTTTGGCGTTAGCCGGATTTTCCAGAATACCGGTGATACGGTCGATGTGGGTGCGGGCGATCTTGGCAATGTCGTTGGCCCAGTCTTCCCAATGGTGGCGGTTACCGACTTTTTGCACCAGCTTGGCGTAGATGGCACGCTCGATTTCACCGATCTCGAATTGCAAATCCTGCTGCTCTGGCTTGACGGCATAGACGGCTTCGGGTTGGCCGATGGCGTGACGGCCTTGCCCCGTCTCATGCTTGGTTTTGCCTTTGGGCTTATCGCACTTTTTCTGGATTTTGTCGGTGATGGCGATGACTTCCATTTTGCTGGTATCGCGCCCGATCAGGTCGAGCTTGTTCACCATCGCATCGAAGCGGTCATCGTGCGAGCGCAGCGCTTGCAACACTTGCCACACCACTTTGTAGGTCTGGTTGTCGTTCAGCGCTTCGTGCGGTTCCACGCCTGCCGGAATCACCACCGGCAAGATGACGTAGCCGCGCTGCTTGCCCGGCGCGTTACGCATCACGCGCCCGACCGATTGCACCACATCGACTTGGGAATTGCGCGGAGTGAGAAACAGCACGGCATCCAAAGCGGGCACGTCCACGCCTTCGGACAGGCAGCGCACGTTGCTCAGGATGCGGCAGGTATTTTCCGCAATTTCAGCTTTGAGCCAATCCAGTTTGGTTTCCTTCTCACTGGCGTTCATGCTGCCGTCCACATGCGCGGCTTCGCAGTTAAGGCGAACGATTTGCTCGAATTCCTCGCTTTCCTGATAGGCTTCCACTACCGCCTGGAACATGCCCGCAATTTGCTTGGAGCTGACCTTGTGCATCTTGCCGCCCTTGGCCAATTCGATCACCTGACAGAAAGCCACGACGCGTTGCATGGCTTGCCCGTCGCCGCTCAGATCATCGGCCAGACCCTGTTTGGATAGCGCCTTCCAACAGCCGATGATCTTGGCGGCATCGTCCACCTTGAGCTGATTATCCGGGTCTTTTAGCAGATTCTGAATGCGGCGGCTGACGTGCGACTCTTCCACTGCCAGCACGATCACTTTATAGTCCACCAGCAGATTGCGCTTGACGGCTTCTGAGAAGGTAATGACATAAAGCTCCTTGCCGAACCATTCTTCTTTGTTCATGCCGTACAACTTGGCGTTGTCTTTTTCGGCTTGCGCTTCTGCGATATCACTATAGATGCGTGGTGTGGCAGTCATGTAGAGCCGCTTGGTAGCTCGGATGTAATCACCATTGTGAACGCTAACAAACGCACTTTCATCATCATTGCCAAAGGTAACACCCGTAGTTCTGTGCGCTTCGTCGCAGATGATTAGGTCAAAATCAGCCAGATCAAAGTCATGCTGGGCGCGGCTGATGACATCAATGGAATGGTAGGTGCTGAACACCACGCTCATGTGCTGCGCATCGTGGCGTTTGCTCATTTCGGTGGCCAGCCTAGCCGGTTCGGTGGTGGCAGGGTAGCGCAATTCGTGCGTGAAAGTTTGCACGGTGTCGTCGTCTTTTTTACGCTTTTTGCCCACGTCGCCGTCGGAACACACGGCGAAACTGTGCAACGGGGTATCGCTCTCCTGCGTCCACTCGGTCAGGGTTTGCGATAGCAGGTTAAGGCTGGGAACTAGGAACAGCACGCGCCTGCCTGCGCCAGCCAACACTTCGGCAATCTTCAGACTGGTAAAAGTTTTACCGGTGCCGCAAGCCATGATGAGTTTGCCGCGGTCTGTGTCTGCCAAGCCACGCGCAACCGCATCCAATGCATATTTTTGATGGTCGCGTAGCTGCTTCCTGGTTTTTAACACTGGAGCTGCTTTGGGCTGGTATCGACTCCAATCAATCTGGCTGTTTTCCAGATCATGCAGGTCGATTTTGCTGACCGGCGGTTGCTGGTCACGCAAGGCGTCTTCAGCGTGTTCGCTCCAGCGGTTGGTGGTACTGACAATGATGCGGTGAGTGAATACTTTCTTGCCCGATGCGGTAAAAAAACTGTCGATGTCGCCCTTTTGCAGACGGTAGTCTTCGTCGTAGAGCTTGCATTGGATAGCGTGATATTCGCCGGTGCTGGTTTTGGCGACCAGATCAATACCGGTATCGTGTCCATCTAATCCCTGCAATTTTGCCCAATCACGATACATCCAAACGTGACTGTACAGATCGCGGTAGCTGGCCTCGTTACGCAGGTAGCACAGGATCAGTTCTTCAAAGTAAGTGCCTTTTTCCCGCTCGGTGGCGGCGGCGAGACGATAGTTGTCGAGTAGTTTCTTTAGTGCAGACTTCATGCATTCGCCATTAATCGATAGGGCGTCACGGTATTGTCATCCCGCGTCAGTTTCTGAATCTGGCAGCGTCAACAAATTTTTTATGTCGCTCACAGCGACAGGTCAATCGAATATGTCGCAAATTTCAGGTTTTTGCGACATATTCATTAGACATTAAACCGGAAGTGCATCACATCGCCGTCCTTGACGATGTATTCCTTGCCTTCGAGGCGCATTTTTCCGGCTTCCTTGGCACCCTGCTCGCCGTTGTAAGCGACAAAGTCGTCGTAGCTGATGACTTCGGCGCGGATGAAGCCTTTTTCAAAGTCGGTGTGGATGACACCGGCTGCTTGCGGGGCGGTGTCGCCTTTGTGGATGGTCCAGGCGCGGACTTCCTTGACGCCGGCGGTGAAGTAGGTTTGCAGCCCGAGCAACTCATAACCCGCACGCACCAGGCGGTTGAGGCCGGGTTCTTCCAGGTTCAGGTCGGCTAAAAAGATTTGCTTGTCTTCGTCGGACAATTCCGCGATTTCCGCTTCCAGCGCGGCGCAGATCGCGACGACCGGGGCGCCCTCTTGCGCGGCATATTCCTGTACGCGGGTGAGCAGCGGATTGTTCACAAAGCCGTGGTCATCGACATTGGCAACGTAGATGGCCGGTTTGGCGGTCAATAAGCACAGCGGTTGCAGCAAGTGCTTTTGATCCTTATCCAAATCCAGTGTTCTGGCGGGTTTGCCCTGATCAAGATGCGCTTGCACCGTTTCCAGTAAAGCGCACAGTTTGATGGCGTCTTTATTGCCGGATTTGGCCACTTTGGATTCGCGCTGAATGGCTTTTTCCACGGTGGCGAGATCAGCCAGGGCCAGTTCAGTTTGGATCACTTCAATGTCCGATATCGGATCGACTTTGCCAGCGACGTGCACGACGTTATCATCTGAGAAGCAACGCACCATGTTGACGATGCCGTCGGTTTCGCGGATATTGGCGAGAAATTTGTTACCGAGTCCTTCCCCTTTGGACGCACCCGCGACCAATCCGGCAATATCGACGAATTCGACAATCGCTGATTGTATTTTCTGTGGCTTGACGATGTTGCTAAGCTTCTGCAGGCGAGGATCCGGCACTTCGACGATGCCGACATTCGGATCGATGGTGCAGAACGGGTAGTTTTCCGCAGCGATGCCTGCTTTGGTCAACGCATTAAACAAGGTGGATTTGCCAACATTGGGAAGACCCACGATTCCGCATTTCAAACTCATGACCTGACTCTCATTAAAATTGGTGTAAACAACAATGGAAGAAGCTTTCAGAAGTTAAAGGCTAACCACTTCTCTTGGGTACTTAATTTTGGGTATGTAATTTTAGCATGGCTGCTTCACAAGCACCTTGGGCAATGAGTGGCCACACGTCCAGGCTTCTTTCAATGGCTTCATCGATGAGCAGCGCCTCTTCCTTTCTGGGAGGGTGTAACACGTAATTAGCCACCATACTGCGATCGCCCGGATGGCCGATGCCAATTCTGAGTCGCCAGAAATCCTGGGTGCCCAATTTTGCTGCAATATCCTTGAGACCATTATGCCCGCCCAAGCCGCCGCCTCTTTTTAACTTGACTACTCCCGGCGGCAAATCCAGTTCATCATGGATAACAATCATTTCTTCTGCGTGAATTTTATAAAAATGACACAATGCAGCGACAGAGCGTCCACTGGCATTCATATAGGTCTGTGGTTCCAACAACCACATATCAGTATCCTTCTGGCTGACTTGTGCGCATAGTCCGTGAAACCGGATTTCTGATTTGAGCACAACATGGAGCATCCCGGCCAGTCGTCGCACCCATAGAGCACCTGCATTATGGCGTGTGCCGGCATATTCTTTTCCTGGATTACCCAGGCCAACGATCAGCTTCATGAAATAATATAAAACTTTGCAAAAAGACAATCAGACTTATATAGGAATGCTTGCAAGATAATAGCGCATTTCAAGTTGTGTCCATTGAGCGGGTTTTAAAAAAACAAAATCTGCTGGTTGTTCATTCCCAGCAGATTGATCAAGCTTTCCAGGCCGCTCAATAGCTTCTACTTATCAAGCTTTTTTCTCTGCACCTTCGGCAGATGCTTCGTCAGAAAGAGCAGAACGAGGAATGACGATGGTGGCAACAGGTGAATTCTCGCCTTTTGCCAGCGCGACGATTTCCACTCCCGCAGGGAGTACCAAGTCACTTAAATGCAATGTATGTCCAGCCGTCAACTCAGCCAAATCGACCGAGATAAATTCAGGCAAGTCTTTGGGCAAGCAACCAATATCCACTTCGGTCAAGATGTGCGTCACAATACCGCCAGAGGTTTTCACGCCCGGAGAAATTTCTGCGTTGATAAAGTGCAGCGGTACTTTCATGTGTATTTTCTTGTTTTGATCCACTCTTTGAAAATCCACATGCAACACTTGCTGTTTAAATGGATGCATTTGTATATCGCGTAGCAACACTTGTTCTACTTTTCCCTCAACACTGAGCGACAAAACAGACGCGTGGAAAGCCTCCAGCTTCAGTTTATGAAACAGATTGTTGTGATCCATCTCAATCGATTGTGCTTCTTGATTTCCACCATAGATGATTGCTGGTACTTTGCCAGAACCACGCAGGCGGCGGCTCGCACCCTTTCCCTGCAACGTGCGCTTATCAGCGCTAATTTCAATTTTCATGTTGACTACTCCATAATGGTGATTTGTTCGCGACCAAACAAATCGGTTAAAAAAACAATTCCAACTATTCCATGAATAGTGAGCTTAATGAGCTTTCGTTACTGATCCGCAGCATGGTTTCTGCCAGCAGATTTGCAATACTTAATTGACAGATGCGATCACAAGCTAGCGCATCTTCCCGTAGAGGGATGGTATCTGTGACGACCAATTTGTCTAATGCTGAATTCTGAATGCGCTCAACGGCATTTCCTGACAAAACAGCGTGGGTTGAATAGGCAAGCACTGACTTTGCCCCATGTTGCTTCAAAGCTCTTGCGGCTTCACACAAGGTGTTGGCAGTATCCACCATGTCATCGATAATGACACAGGTGCGATCTTTGACTTCACCAATGATATTCATGACTTTCGCTTCATTGGGTTTGGGGCGGCGCTTATCAATAATCGCCAGATCGCATTCCAAACGCTTGGCCAAATGCCGCGCCCGAACTACGCCGCCGACATCGGGTGATACCACTACTAGATTCTGGTAATTATGTTTCCAGATATCTCCCAACAAAATCGGCATACCATAAATATTATCGACCGGAATATCAAAAAAGCCCTGAATTTGATCTGAGTGCAAATCCATGGTTAGTAATCGATCAATCCCAACGGTTGTCAGCATATTGGCAACCACTTTAGCGGTAATCGGCACACGCACTGAACGTGGTCTTCGGTCTTGGCGCGCATATCCGAAATACGGAATGGCGGCAGTGATACGACCAGCGGAGGCGCGCTTTAAGGCATCGACCATTACCAGAATTTCCATGAGGCTATCATTGGTCGGCGCACAAGTGGATTGCAATACAAACACATCCTTTCCTCGCACATTCTCAAGAATTTCCACCATGATTTCGCCGTCGCTAAAACGACCAACAGTAGCCCGCCCTAGATGAATGTTGAGATGCTTCACAGCATCCTGTGCCAGTTTAGGATTGGCGGTACCGGTAAAAACCATCAAACTGTCATAAGACATGTTATATTTTTGGGATAATTAGCTGGGAAAAAAGGAGCACAGGTTTCTCCTGTTAAAATGACTTGCTCACTGAGATTTACAACTTGATCTTATGCGTTTTCAGGAACGATTCTTTAAAATTTTGGCTGGGGAGGTAGGGATCGAACCTACGAATGCCGGAATCAAAATCCGGTGCC
>CADEDO010000064.1 GCA_902826115.1 uncultured Nitrosomonas sp. | reverse complement strand
CAGATGCTCAACATACTACCGGTAGTGGGCTTGGGAGACAACCGGATAAGCACGCGTTATACTATTCTTCAGAAGTTTCTTCAGAAGTTACAATTCAATCATCAAAGGAGTCGCGCATGAATCAGGAAATACCACAGTTAGACCCACATCCCTTGAGTGAATATGTGGTTCTGTCGCATTAAGCAATTCTCTGCAATTATTCTTCAATGAAATCAATGATCGATTTGGACGAAAAACGCTTAATGCGACAGAACCATAAGAATATCGAGACGGGTTTACTAACCGATTGGTTGAAAAAACGGGCTCTGTTGCAAAAAATTAATTTTAACGTAAAGTGAATTTAAAAGTTGTTTAAAAACAGCTGGCTGAAAAATCAAATATAGCCGTTTTTTATTTTTTGCAACAGAGCCCATGATGGCAATGTTAGGGTGGAGAAGCATGTGTGATTGACCGAGAGACAATTTCTTTGGTGGAAGTATTCGGTGCGCTGAATCGCGGAGTGACCGTGGTTACTGGTAACAAACGCTTGGCGGGCGTCACTTTTCAGGCCTTTGAAAAATCGGCGATAAACAACGGCCTCGAAGCTTGGCCAACCCCGGATATATTGCCCTGGACTGCCTGGCTGCAGCGAGCTTGGGAAGAGGTAGTGTTTTCGGGTGTCGCGACTGCACCTGAACTCTTGCTTACATCCCAACAGGAACAACGTATATGGGAAGACATCGTTACTGAGAGTGCGGCGGGTCAGCACTTGCAGCAGGTGTCCGGAACAGTGCGTCATGCGCAGGAAGCGTGG
Organism: uncultured Nitrosomonas sp.; assembly: GCA_902826115.1. Classification (GTDB taxonomy): domain Bacteria; phylum Pseudomonadota; class Gammaproteobacteria; order Burkholderiales; family Nitrosomonadaceae; genus Nitrosomonas. The sequence goes on along the minus strand of CADEDO010000064.1, from coordinate 12,155 downwards.
CAGTTGATTCAATCGTGGCGGTTATCATTAACTGACGCAACATTTCGCTATAACAGCGACAGTACGGCATTTTTTGAATGGGCATCGCGATTCGAAGCAAAGTGTATGGAGAAGGGTTGGCTGTCACTTGCTCGCCTTTCCGACGAACTTCAGCGTAGCATTCTGGCAGGAGATTTGCCTACACCTGCGGAACTGATGTTGATTGGTTTCGATGAGCTGACACCACAGCAGCAGTGTTTGTTCCAAACGCTGGTCGAGTCGGATTGTGATGTGCGATGGATGCATCTCGCGGGTAAGGAAAGTAAGAAAACCAGAATTGGATGCGTCGATGTGCGTCAGGAAGCCACAACCATGGCCCGATGGGTTCGGCAGCGGATCGATGAGAATCCCGAGACATTGATCGGTGTCGTAGTTCCTGAGCTCGCATCGCAACGAGATATCGTGATTCATGCGCTTGATGAGATACTGGTCCCGCACGCATTGCAGCCGGGGCACCAGTATCTCGAGCGCCCATTTAATATCTCGCTCGGCCCGCCGTTGAGTACGTACCCCATTATCAGTACTGCGTGTAAGTTGCTTGGCTTATTGGCGCCAACGATTAGTCTGGAAGATGCGGGTAGATTGCTTCGTTCACCCTTCATTGCAGGGTGGGAACGGGAAGCCAGTACTCGAGCATTGCTCGATGGTCGGTTGAGGGAAACAGGTGAACTTAACGTGGCATTGGAGACGTTGCGTTATCACGCGTCACAAATCAACAAGCCATATTCATGCCCGCTACTTGCAGAAAACATTGATGCCTGGATTAAAGCTGCGCGGGAGTGCTCGCGTACGGACAGCCCAGGGCAGTGGTCGGAACGCTTTGCGAGATTATTAAAGGCAATTGGGTGGGCGAGTGGGCGCGCTTTATCAAGTGAAGAGTACCAGGCCGCGGAAGCATGGCGGGAACTCCTGGGCACGTTTGCATCACTGGAGCCGGTAACAGAACCGATGGCCGCGTCCACTGCGGTGGCTCAATTGCGGCGCATGGCGGGGGAACGAACGTTTCAGCCGCAAACCGGGGCAGTACCGGTGCAGGTGCTGGGAATGCTTGAGGCGAGTGGCCTTGAATTTGATAGTCTTTGGATCATGGGCCTGCATGATGGCGCGTGGCCAGCATCCCTACGACCGAATCCGTTTATTCCGCTGCCTTTGCAGCGGGACATCGGGCTGCCACATTCAAGTGAGGAGCGAGAGCTACAAGTGTCGCGCACGATGACCCGTCGGATGTTGGCGAGTGCGAACGAGGTAGTTGTGAGTTTTCCGCAGCGCAGTGGCGATGAGGAGCTTCGACCCAGCCCACTCATTACTGATCTCTCCATCGCGGATCCAGAGATTTTACGGTTGTGGCCAGCTCCAACATGGCGAAATATTGTTCACAACAGTGCCAGGTTAACACCATTGGAGGAAGATCCCGCACCGCCCCTGATGAATGAAGAAGTCAAAGGTGGTAGCGCCGTTTTCAAACTTCAGGCCGCGTGTCCTTTTCGCGCCTTCGCGGAACTGCGATTGGGAGCACGCGCACTCAGGCAAGCAGACATCGGCTTGGATGCAATGGCCCGAGGTTTATTGATGCACCGTGTCCTCGAGAAAGTGTGGCACGCATTGGATTCACACGCACAGCTCATTGCCATGAATGACTCACAACTGCAAGCCCTGGTAAACAATATGGTGAGCGAGGCGATTGATGAGATTGCTAGTCGGTATCCACAAACATTTACCAGGCGCTTCCGGGAAATGGAAACCGAACGCCTGTGTCGACACGTGCTGGAATGGTTGGAGTTGGAAAAGCAGCGTGTGCCGTTTCGTGTCGTGGAGACAGAGACAAAACATGAAGCGACTGCCGGCGGGGTGCGTGTTCAGTTAAAAATTGATCGTATCGATGAACTGACCGATGGCCGCCGGGTCGTGATTGATTACAAAACCGGCGAAGTAAAACCTGCTCAGTGGTTTGGAGATCGCCCCGACGAGCCACAACTACCGCTCTACAGCATGGCGGTGAGTGGTGATATTGCCGGCGTGCTATTCGCGCAGGTGAAAGCGGGTGGTATGGCATTTAATGGGGTAACTGCAGATGAAGGACTAGCACCTGGCGTGAAGTCATTTGAAACCTTGAGTCAGACGCGCGAAGCAAACTCTTGGTCGAATGTGTTACGCGATTGGCGAGCAACAATGGAAAAGTTGGGTGCGGGTTTTCGTAATGGAGAAGCATCGGTAGATCCGAAGAAATACCCTGTCACCTGCACCTACTGTGAGCTCAAACCATTATGTCGTATCAACGAGTTAAACGTGTTGAATGGTGAGTCTTCCGAAGCGGAGGGCCAGGCATGAGCGAACAAGGAAGAATTGCCGACCAAGAAGCACGTTCACGAGCGCTCGATCCATCAACGTCGTTTATTGTTCAGGCGCCAGCGGGTTCAGGGAAAACGGGACTCCTGACCCAGCGGTTTCTCGTACTCCTGGCGGGTGTCGACGCGCCGGAAGAGATTGTAGCGATTACGTTTACGCGGAAAGCGGCAGGTGAAATGCGCCAACGGATATTGGAGGCATTGAAACGCGCCAAGAGTGATCAGCCGCCAGAGAAGGAGCATGAAAAACATACCTGGAAGCTCGCCCAGCGAGCACTGATACGCGATAAAGAACAGGGATGGCAATTGCTTGATAATCCGACGCGCCTGCGCATCCAGACAATCGACTCGCTTTGTACATCATTGGCGCGGCAGATGCCGATCCTCTCCCAGTTTGGTTCGGTGCCAGCCATTGCCGAAGATGCCGAGCCACTCTATCTCGCGGCGGCCAGGAATACTATTGCTGAGTTGGAATCTGGCGCTGATTGGTCGGATGCCATCGCACATTTGATTCAACATTTAGATAACCGGCTGGATAAATTACAGGGTTTGATTGCCACCATGCTCGCCCGGCGTGATCAATGGTTGCGTCACCTCGCTGGCCGAGACCGCCCATGGCTCGAACGGAGAAACCTGGAAGCGGCCATGGCCCGTCTGGTCACTGAGGCGTTGAGTGAACTGGCAAAACATATTCCCGGTGCATGCGGACCGGAACTGATCGAGCTGGCCCAGTTTGCTGCGGATAATCTGGAGGGTACGGATTCCCCGATTCTCGTTTGTTCCGACCTCCAAGGCTTACCAGGATCGCAAGTGATGGACCGCGGCCAGTGGGAAGGACTTGCGATAATGTTGTTGACGGAGAAGGGTACTTGGCGTAAGAACTTGACCAAGAATCAGGGATTCCCGGCACCAAGTAGTACCAAAGACAAGGAAGAAAAGGCCCGATTAACTGAGATGAAGCAACGCATGGCGGCTCTGCTGGAGTCATTGCAGGGCGAGGATGCATTTCGTGAACAATTGGCTTTGTTGCGCGAGTTACCGCCGCATCAATACACCAATGATGAATGGGAAACCTTACAGGCCTTGGTTGAATTGTTGCGCATAGCGGCAGCTCACCTGGAACTCGTGTTCAGTGAACAAGGTCAGGTGGATTTTCCCGCCTTGGCCCAGGCAGCCATTAGGGCATTGGGTGAATCCGAAGCGCCGACGGATCTTGCACTGGCACTGGATTACCGTATTCGCCATTTATTGATGGACGAGTTCCAGGATACTTCGTTCAATCAGTACGAATTGCTCACACGATTGACGGCCGGTTGGCAGCCGGGGGATGGCCACAGCCTCTTTGTGGTGGGCGATCCCATGCAGTCAATATATCGTTTTCGAGAAGCGGAAGTGGGATTGTTTCTCGCGGCAAGAGAACACGGAATCGGTCAGGTGCCGCTCGAGTTCCTCCGTCTCGCGGTTAATTTCCGCTCGCAACAAGGGATCGTCGATTGGATCAATCAAAACTTTCCGCACATACTGCCTTCAGATGATAACGTCGTCAGTGGAGCCGTTTCCTATGCACCGTCAACAGCCTTTCACCCGCAGTTGCAAGCGGATGCCGTTACTGTCCATCAATCACTCGTCCATTCATCGCAAAAGCGCGATGACAACGCTGAGGCACGTGAGATTGTGACGATAGTGCAGCAGGCAAAGATAGAGCACCCGGACGGCACGATTGCAATTCTTGTTCGTGGTCGCAATCATCTGGTGCAGATCGTAGAGCAGTTACAGATGGCTAAGCTTCGCTTTCAGGCCGTTGAGATCGAGCGACTAGCACATCGGTCTGTTGTGCAGGATCTGCTCGCGCTGACTCGGGCATTGAGCCATATCGGTGATCGCATCGCGTGGCTGGCGGTGCTTCGTGCACCGTTTTGTGGGTTGACGCTAGAAGATCTGCATACCCTAGCAGGAGATGATTACAATCGAACCATTATCGATCTGCTTCATCAAGAGCAGCGCATGGAACAACTGAGCGAAGATGGCCACGCCCGTATAGTCCGAGTATTGCCTGTGCTGAATACGGCGCTCTCAGAGCAGGCGCGTTGTTCCCTGCGGAGCAGCATCGAAGGTTCGTGGATCGCACTTGGCGGTCCGGCCTGTGTAACTAACGAGACTGATCTGGAAGATGCAGAGGTCTACTTACAGTTGCTTGAAAAGCTCGGCAATGCAGGTGATGTACCGGATATCCATGATCTTAACAAGCAGATTGAGAAGCTCTTCTCATTGCCAGACGTGGAAGCGGACGGTTTACTTCAACTCATGACTATCCATAAGTCCAAAGGACTGGAGTTCGATACTGTGATTATGCCTGGACTGGGGCGCAGCCCAAAACATGATGACGAGAAGTTGTTGCATTGGTTAGAACGTGGTCGTGAGTCAGGCAATAGTGATCTTCTTCTTGCCCCGATTAGCGCACACGGCGAGGATCAGAACCTGATGACTGCATACCTGCAGCAATTAGATAAAAAGAAGGGGCGTTTTGAGGATAGTCGTTTGTTGTATGTTGCCGCGACGCGAGCAAAGCAACGCTTGTACCTTTTCGGGCACGCTGGCACTCAGGAACAGGACGGTGGGCTTGAACTAAAAGATCCACCCAAAGACTCCCTATTGGCGCGCCTGTGGTGTGTGGTGGAAAATGACTTTAAGTCACTTCTTGCTGAACAGGATATCGGAACATCGTTACTAGAAGATGTGCTTGAACCTGTAGTAAATGCCCCCGTTCGACCTCGATTGGCAACGGACTGGTCACTGCTAGCCCCGCCGGATTCCATTCAGATTTCTGATACGACAGTGGAGGGTGTGGAGGGCGAGTTGATAGAGTTTGGTTGGGCAGGAGAGACTGCGCGACACGTTGGTACTGTAGTGCATCGACTGCTTCAACACATAGGGACGGTTGGTGTTGACCATGTTAAATCAGGCGACTTGCGCCGTTTCGTGCAGATTGGTCGTAAAATGCTGGCACGCTTGGGAGTGCCGGAGGGACGCATCAAGGTTGCGCTTGAAGAGATAGATGCGGCTCTGCAGGTTGCATTAGAAGACGAGCGAAGCCGGTGGATTTTGAGTGGCCTGCACGAAAAGGCAGACTGTGAGCTGGCTTTGAGTGGCAAACGAGGCAGCAGTATAGACCACATGGTTATCGATCGGACATTCGTGGATGAGCATGGCACACGCTGGATCATCGATTACAAGACAGGCGCCCATACCGGTGGCGGTGTTGATGAATTTCTTGATCGTGAGCAGGAGCGCTATCGTCAACAGTTGGAACGTTACGCAGTTATCATGAGCAAAATGGAAGAAAGACCCATTCGTTTGGGCTTGTATTTCCCGCTGCTAGGAGGATGGCGAGAGTGGTCATTTTAGGGTGCTGTGCATTTTTGTCCGTAAATATACGCTTAGAATATAAGATTTGGATTAAGAGTAACTAATATAATTTATTATCAATAGGTTATTTTTCTTAAACAGATAGGGAAATATGATATTTTGATCAGGATATAGGTTTATTCACTCGTTTTATTGAGCTAAATTGCGCAAGATAGGTTAAAAACACGATACTGTATATTTACGGACAAAAATGCACAGAACCTCTGATTTTCTGCGTAACATTTAGCACTTTCCTAACTTTTTACCCTATAATTTCGGGCCTGCTGTGACAACAATTTCAAGCAGTAACTTATTGGAGATATACGTTAATGAAAAGCAAAGCAATTTTCTATCATGCAGGATGTCCTGTGTGCGTTCAGGCAGAACAAAATGTTGCCAACGCACTTGATCCAGAGAAATATGAAGTTGAATCTGTTCATCTTGGTACTGATAAATCACGTTTGACTGAAGCTGAATCCGCTGGGGTTAAATCTGTTCCTGCCTTGGTTTTGGATGGCACACCATTTCACATCAACTTTGGTGCGGGTATCGAAGCTTTGAAATAAACTTTTTGCTACAGGTAGTGTGTCAAATATCGTTTGTGCACACTACAAACCAAACGGTCGAATATTCACATATGATTATTAATCAAACGGTTGAAATAAATTCATCTATTGCCGATAATTTGCATTATGTAAAATAGGATATATTCTCAATCATCAAAGGAAAAAATTTCATAAGATTATATCCAGTAGAACTTCCCTCAACATTCCTTCCTATTTATTCACATTTCGCTGAATATCCTTATATCCGTTAAGTGATATAAACCTTTTAAATCAATATGGAACACTATGCTGTTCAACTGATTTAGTTTCCAAAAGTTTGTAATGATGTTGCCTTTAGGCAGAAAAAATGGAAGATCTAATAAAAAGTATAGACTGCCAAGAAATCGAGAGAATTACCGGAGAGAATCAAAAAACAATTAAGCAATGGAAAAAAGGAACTAAGAAAATATCTGAATCAGCTTCACGCCTCTTGAGGTTATATATCCTTGGTGAAGCAAGTGCTTTATTAGGTACAGATTGGAATGGGCACTATTTCAAAAATAATCTGTTATATATACCTGAATGGCGGCGCGGTCTAACCCCCCATGAAATTAGGGCTTTATTTTGGCAAGTTCAACAAGTTTCAAGCTTGAAACGTGAAATTGGAATATTAAAAAGAAATATTGAAAAGCATGCAGAAGAAATCAACGCACTTGAAGTAAAAGCTAATTTCTATAGGCGTCAATTAGTGCTGGAGAGCAGGTTTGGCATGATTCTACAAAGAAATTTTTCGTAAATAGTATTTTGTTTCAAAGTTGAGCGCTATTTATCAAATTGAGTGATTAAATCAATCTTATTAATTACATCTTTTAATGAAGGTACTGCATTACTCTGCCGCAATTGATAAATAATATTTACTATCCTTTGAGGTCTTGCTTTTTTTTCAAGCTCTAGGTTTGGATCTTCAATCTTTTCCTGATATTGATTAAATTCTACATTTCTATCATTTTTAGCAGCAATAAGATAGCTCTCAACTACCATTCCTAAATCCTCATTAAGAAAAATATTGCCGCCAGGCAAAAAACGTAAATAATCTAATACATCCGTAGCTGTTCCATCATCTGAAACATATTTTTTGTAGATTCCTGAAACTACTGTTTTAAGAATAACAAGAGTTACTAATAAAATAGGATAAAAGAAAAAATTATCAGGAGTGGTCATCATGCCAACACGTATTCGCGTAAAGCATTGCTCCCGAGCTCTTAAACTTAAATCAAGTAGGTTAGATAATGAATTAAATAATTTTATTAAGTTATCCTTTTCATTGCCGCCTAGTATGTTTCTATTTTGAAAAAAATTATCGAAATTAAAACCCTTATATAAATATTCTGTAAATCGCTCTGTATTCGCTTTTGGCAATAAGAATTCTAAGTCAATAAATCTTCTCAAATATTCTTCTGCATTAATCCCTGTACCATAAACAGCGGCAAGGCTAGTATTCAATTGCTGCTTATCAACTGAGAGTATAAAAATCACATTGGATACGTTAAAAAGATGTTTAATTCGCTCAAGTAATTCTATTGCAAAGGTAGGTCTACAGCGATCTATCTCATCGACAAATATAATAATCTTATTTTTTCGAGTCTTACCGTCTTTGTTATCTGTGCTTAATTTTTCAATTGCATTAGACAATGATTCATGAAATTTTTTATTCAAATTTTTTGTAGCCACATAATCATCAACAGCATCCTTAACAACATCGGAAGTTAAGTCTGCTAAGGATCTCTCTGAAAAATCATCAGAATCAAGAAGCCCCGCCATCAGAATTTTTCCTGCTACAGGAAGCGCGCGCTTTGTTAAGCTCGTTGCAATTTTTTTTGCTTTATCGAAAGAATGTGAAAATTCAGTATTTACAGGGTCAATTTTTTTAACAAAATTTTCTATTTCACCAAGAAAAGCAATCAGTGGATCAGCAGTAAAATCAGATTCCCATGAATTAAAGTAAATACAAATATAGTTATCTAATTCAAGATGCGCTTTCCACATATTAATGAAAGTAGTTTTTCCTGTTCCCCATGGCGAATCGATAGCAAGAACAAACGGTCCCTTAAGTTCTTCCACCAGAGAGGTAAGAAATTCAATAGAAGATTTTCTATTTAAAGCGTCATATCTGAATGGCTCATTAGAAGGTATCTCCAATGGCAGAAGCTTGAAGTCCATAACTTTGGTTATAAAAAAGGAAAATCAAACGTGCAATGCTCTAATAAACTCATCTAATGACACTCCCGCTTGCTTGAGTACGCCACTCAGAGTTCCCAATTTTAGTTCACGATGGTTTGGCACGACACAGCCAGAAGAATTCCTTCGAAGGACGATGTGGCTGCCTCGTTGACGCACTATTGTAAAACCCAATCGTTCTAGCGCTTTTATTGCTTCTATTCCAGAAATAACGGGCAATTTAGGCATGCTCAGCTACTTGAAAGGTTGTCAGCAGTGAACGAGTAGATATGGTCATCGGAAATTCTTCAAGGTATAGTTCAGTTGCCTCAACTAGATTGGCCAAAGCTTCTTCAACGGTTTCGCCTTGCGTGGTTGTGCCTGTTTCAGGATTGTAGGCAACATAACCGCCTTCTGGCGCTGGCGTTAATACGGCGGAAAGTTCCATAATTTTATCCTCTTAAGATTGTTGTCAGAATTATACCTCACAGAATCAAAATCAAATTCTGTTTAGCAATAAGGGGAAATCACGATAAAGTAAAACCGTGCTAGGGATCGGGCAGCATGCCCCCTTTCGGGAGCATACCCTTCGCGCCGGTCGGCGGCGCGACCCTATGGTGCTTTGTCAGGTTAAATATTTTTATTAGGCTAATAATATAGATATGGATAAAAAGAAGGATAATGATCCAAACGAATTTCTTGACCCTGAAGATTGGGAGAAATTTAGCAATTATTTGCTAAATAATAATCGTTTTATACTTTCAGATTATTGGGAAAAATTCGTGGATACAATAGTTAACACCGCTCATAAAAGAACAAAGACACTTAAAAAAAATAAAATATTGTACCGCGCTAGGATTGGCTCAAGTTTCATAGAGCTTGAAGACGGCGATACAGAATTTTCTCCAATCCATCCGGAAAATATGGGCTCTCCTCCCGTAGAATATGCTAAGGCTGGCCGTTTAAACCCAGAGAGGATCCCCTATTTATACCTTGCAACAACAATTGAAACTGCAGTTGCAGAAGTAAGACCGTGGATTAAGTCAAATATAACGATAGGTTATTTTAAAATCGATTCAGATTTAAAGATTCTTGATACCTCACATGATGAATATAAAAGCACGGGTTACTTGAATGAATGGATTTGGGGTGAAGGAGGAGAAGACTTCATTATACAAAAACGATCCATTCCCAGTTTCACAGCTGCTGAAAAAGAGGAATACATCTGGGGTGACATTAATAATTACTTTTCAAAGCCAATATCACCAAATGATTCACCGCTTAAGTATTTATCTACACAATTCCTCTCGGAAAAATTGAAAAATGAAGGATATGACGGAATTGGTTATAAAAGTTCTCTTAATGATGATGGATATAATGTAGTACTCTTTAATTCTCAGCAAGTTAAATGCATTAAGTGCGGGATATATGAAATTAAAAAACTTAATTATGAGTTTGAAGAAATATATAATCCAATTTTCGTATCAGATGATAAAAATATGATTCAGAGAGTTATAAGTATTGGGCCCTTAAAGGACAATAACAAAGAAAAATAAGAGGCAGATTTCGAAAAGCATATACCACGATTAATAAAGTCGCACGGCTTAATGTCTCCTCTATAAAAAACTTTTTACCTTAACTTTTTTAAAGTTGCTTCGTAGTTAACCAACCAAACTTAACCGCCGCCGAACAGGTTTCCGGCACAATAGAAAGCCTCTGCGCCTTGTGCCCATAACAAACGCAGTTGGTTTTGTTTTCCACACAGGCGGCGACTTGCGACCAATCGACCGCATCAGAAAGCATTGAGAGCGATTGTTTTGTATTCGGTAATGCTATGACAGGCTGAGATACCGGTATTGCGTTTGTTGGTGGCGTATCACCCCCCTGCTTCGCTATTGTGTTTTTTTCGGTTTCTGTTGATGCGATTGGAGACTCAAGGCGCTCAGTTACGCGGCCATAAGTGAACATGGCCATAGCTGGCACTGCAAAGAGCAGAAAAATCGCCGCATAGACCATTTTAGGTATCGCCCGCTTCGGTTTTTCCACATGCAGACTTGCTGAGTAATACAGCGGGAATGCTTCTTTGATGAGCCGGTACGGCTTTTTGACTGCATTCTGCTTGTTGGTCTTTAGTTTCGGATTGGCGCAATACTCCGGCCATTCATAGCTTTTTGAGCCTGACCATTCTTGGCTTAAATGGATATGCCGGTCAGCATTTTCCAATACAAACGGGTGCACGAACTTCGGCGATTGGGTAATGACCAGGAAGTCTAAGCCGTGCTTTCTGTGCTGGCTCAGGTATTTGATATATTCCGGCGGGTCTTTCAGATCAACGGCCGGCCAAGGATAAGCGGCTTCATCCACAACAATAAGACTGCCTTCTAAGATGTTGTTTAGCTTTTGCTTTCCTTCCGGTTCTTCGGGATCTATTGGTGTACGCTCTGCCCAGGTATTGAGCTTATTCATTGATAGCTTGATGTGCGTCAGCTTTAAATCCGGAATGCCGCAAACATAAACAACACGCCCCGCTTCCACCGCTGGTTTAATATAGCTCCATACCGCGTGATTGGTTTTGCCACAGCCTGGCGTAGCCGTTAATACAATAATCGTCATTTTGGAATCACTCCGAGTTTAGACATCAACATGAAAGTAGCCCTAAAAGTAATGGCACCGGCGATCATGCCGAGCGCCTGGCCAATGCCTGAGAGTCCGGCGATTTGCAGCGCGAACGCTGGAATGTTGTTGTAATGGCCTTGTGCCATCGTTAGAAGCTGCTGCAGGACGACACCGACCGCGCCATAGCGGTTCTGTCGCATTAAGCGAGATCATCGATACCTTCGTGTAGACTGTTGACATCGAAAAAATGGTGAGGCTACATGCTGGTTGTAAAAGGAATGCGATTTCCGATTGAGGTGATTCTGGTCTGTATCCGCTGGTACGCGGCGTATCCGTTAAGTTGCCGGCACCTGGAAGAAATGATGGAGGAGCGTGGTGTTACGGTTGACCATTCTACAGTGAGCCGTTGGGCAATCCGGTTTCTACCATTACTGGAAAAGACTTTCAGAAAGTATAAGCGCCCGGTTGGTGGAAGCTGGCGGATGGACGAGACTTACATTCAAGTGAAAGGCGTTTGGAAATACCTCTATCGCGCTGTGGACAGGGATGGCAAAACGATCGACTTTCTATTAACGGCCAAGCGCGATAAGGCCGCTGCTAAACGCTTCTTTGACAAAGCCATGCAAGCCAATGGCGTTCCTGAAAAGGTCACGATGGATAAAAGTGGCGCCAATAAAGCAGCAATTGATGAGATCAATGCCAACAGAGAGAAGCCCATGGTGGTTCGTCAGGTCAAATATCTTAATAATATTGTGGAACAAGATCATCGAGCAGTGAAGCGAATAACAAAGTCAATGCTCGGATTCAAATCTTTTCAATCAGCTAAAAACATCTTGGCTGGTATCGAACTAATGCACATGATTCGCAAAGGTCAGATAATGATGGAGGGAGCTGACAAGATGTCTTATGCTGAGCAATTTTATGCGCTGGCAGAATAAATCCGTCTAGTTTAAAGGGATGGCATGCCAGCTCATCCGAAATATGCATT
>CADEDO010000063.1 GCA_902826115.1 uncultured Nitrosomonas sp. | reverse complement strand
TGAAATCTCGGCATTGTTCTGGGGTGAAATCGTTTTTGATGAGAGAACTATCGGCACTGCCAAAATAGTTAATACTGCCTGTCAAATCTTTTCCAATATATATCTTACCGTTTGGATAGGTGATTTTGTAGACCCACTTCACTGGACTATCTCTATGTTTATTGTTGAATTATATTCATTGAAATGCGAAAGTCATGCTACTGCTTTTTAGTTTTTGCATCGCTGTAATGTTTTTGCAAATACGCCATCAAATATTCAAGAGATGGATAATCTTTATTTCTACATTCGGTTTTTGTACGTTTTTTGTATGCTTCCATTGCTTTTGTCTCAGGCCCACTGATCAAGTCGCCACGCGAAAAAGCAATCAATAGGGATTGTTGAGTACGGTCAGCAGGAATGATTTTGAGCGAAACAATGTCTGCATCATGGGGACTGGGCATTAGCACGGCGATATCGCCATTGTCACAAGGCGCTTTGGAGAGTGCGTTTGCGAGTATCCACTCATTTTCCGCTCTATAGCTTTCAGCTTGCTTGCGCGTAGAAATATTACGCTGTACTTGCTCATCGGGTGATTGGTAGGCCAGCAAAGATAGTATGAGCGCGATGGAAATGCCATATGCCCGTAACGCATACTTGCGATCACGCCATTGGAAAATGAATCCCGCAATACTTGCCAAGGCGCCGACAGACAACATAATGACTCGTTCGGAGATTAAGTCATTACCAAGACCGAAAAAGATGTAAAGGTACGCATAGACGAGCAGTAATGCACAACTTGCAAAAAAACCGGTGACCTTCGCTTGGGTTGAATGCATTGTGATCAATCCATGGATGCCTTGAGTGAATGAAAAGTAACCATGCTATCGCATTTCATGCGAACTTCACTGAAGCCAATGAAAAATTCTGACATCTAATCCGGTTCTTTGTCCGCCATTTCCAGTATTTTTCCGGCTGTCAATTGCCCACTCATATCGCCATCCCACGTTGCATTGAATGGCAGGGTGTTCTGTACGCGCATGGCGCGATCAAGATGCGCTTGTAGCGTCGTATCAGGTTGCGTAATGGGAACGGCGACGGCACGCGAGTTGCGAATGACTTCATTGAGCAAGGCCTGATTGACCTTGGCTTTGGGACGCGCATCAAGTTTTGCTTTCGGTGTTGCGCGCACGCTGCTTAATGATTTTTTAAGTAGTTTGTCGTGATTGCGTTTATCGTCTTCCAATACGGGATAAGCTTGCAGATACAACGTGCGGTCGCGCCAGCCGAGTAATTGCGGTTGATTAACCACGCGCACGGGTGTGCCCACGGGCACATCATTGTAAATGCACACGATGTCTTCAGGGTACATGCGCAAACAACCGTGGCTGCCGCGCAAACCGATACTGGGCGGTTTGTCGGTGCCATGAATGGCGTAACTCGGCCAATCGAGTTTCAATACATGAGTGCCCATCGGATTGTCCGGCCCGGGCGGCACGATGGCTGGCAATGGATCGCCATTTTTTGCATGTTCTTTACGAATGGAAGGCGTCGGAATCCAGGATGGATTTTCTTTTTTGGAAGCGACCCGCGTCATACCTTCAGGGGTTTTCCATTCCACACGACCGATGCCGAGCGGGTGAGTGATGACTTTTTGCGGTTGACCCGTTTTGGTTTTTGGAAAATAAAACAGGCGCATTGCCGCCAGATTGATCACAATGCCTTGCCGAGGTGCGTCCGGTAGCACAAATTGGGTTGGGATCACGATTTTGGTGCCTGCTTTCGGCAGCCAGGGATCGACCTCGGGATTGGCATTGACGATTTCTTCATAGCCCAGGTTGAAACGCCGCGCGATATCGGACAGTGTGTCGTCCTGATTGGCAGTAATCACTTGCAGCGAACCGACTACATCATCGCGCGCTGGATCGAAACTGAACTCATGACTGGCAACCGGTATAGGCAATGGCTTGGCTGCCGGAATGTGCAGTACTGGAGATGGTTGAGTCAGAAATGATTGACAGCCGCTTAAAACAAGCAGGGCGCCGGTTAGTCCGCACACCAGACTACTGCGCAGCGCTGATGAAAATTTTCTATGCATGCGAATCAATGAAGTAATCAATGGTAAGTCAATTTACAGGGTTTTCTGCTAAGGCTCAATGATTCGTAGGAAAATAGGTACAATACTTGCTTTACTTTTATGCAAAAACACGCAATGTGTGGTTTCAACGTTACGATTCAAGCCAGAAGGTGCAGGGAATTTGCGCTGGTGTTGTAAATGCGCGTCAGGATCGGCAGATTGCCGGAAAATGCAGTACTCGAATCTTCTTTGTTGCGCTAGTTGCTTTTTACGGTCCATTTTCTATCTGCATAACATCGCTTCACACAGTCGATAACTTGCGCTATTATCTAATCCAGTTTCCAGAAAAGTTGTTTATCCATTTGATTGTAATGGTTAAAAGACACTACTACTGATGCGCATATTTTAACCGTTTGTGAATAAGGGGGGAGGTATGGCGGAACGTTTGACCAAGTCGGCAGCACGCAACATATTCTATGGCGGCTCGATTTTCTTTCTGGTGATTTTTGCGCTGTTAACAGCGCACAGTCACTATTACATCAAAAATGTTTCAACCGATGAATCAACCCTTACCGAAGCAGTCGCTAGAGGAAAGCATGTGTGGGAGCGTAATTCCTGCATTAATTGTCATACGCTGCTGGGTGAGGGGGCTTATTTCGCTCCTGAATTAGGAAACGTGTGGGTTCGCTACGGTGGGCGTGACAGCCCGATAGGCGCGCGCATGGGCATCAAAGCCTGGATGCGTGCACAGCCAACCGGCACAGAAGGGCGGCGGCAGATGCCGCAATTTAATCTGACAGAGCAGGAATTAGATGATTTAATTGACTTTCTTGAATGGACGAGTCGTATCGATACACTGGGCTGGCCTCCCAATGATGCTGGTTGATTGATTATTAGAGTTGCCTAAGGAGAGATTCATCATGAAATATCAGACTCAGAAGCTTGCCTATCCTTATTTTGTCGCCGCATTGGCTTTATTCCTGGTGCAGGTCTCAGCCGGCGTGCTTGCTGGCACTGTTTATGTTTTTCCTAATTTTTTGTCGGAAGCCGTGCCTTTTCATATCATTCGTATGATCCATACCAACGCGCTGCTGGTATGGCTGCTGTTGGGCTATTTTGGCGCTAGCTATTTCTTGCTACCTGAAGAAAGCGAATGTGAGATTCATAGTCCAAAGCTGGCTTGGTTGCAGCTTGGCATTTTCGTATTTGCTGCTTTGGCTGCCGTGGTTGGTTATCTGTTTGGCATTCATGAGGGACGTGAATTTCTGGAGCAGCCCTTTTTGATAAAAATCCTGATGGCTATTGCTTTCATCGTGTTTATATACAATGTAACCATGACGGTTCTCAAAGGCCGCAAAACTGTGGTTTCTATTGTCTTATTGCTGGGATTATGGGGTGCCATGATATTTTTTCTGTTTGCTTTTTATAATCCCGATAACCTGGCTTTGGATAAACTGTATTGGTGGTGGGTGGTGCATGTGTGGGTGGAAGGTGTCTGGGAATTGATCATGTCGGCTATGTTGGCATTTCTGTTGATCAAACTGACAGGCGTCGATCGTGAAGTGATAGAAAAATGGCTGTATGTCATCGTGGGCTTCTCTCTGTTTAGTGGTTTGCTGGGAACCGGTCATCACTATTACTGGATTGGTACACCGGAATATTGGCACTGGATCGGTGCGGTATTTTCGATTCTGGAAGTTGTGCCCTTTTTTGCAATGATCTTGTGGGCTTTTCATCTGGTCTATAAAAGCGGGCGTAATCATCCCAATAAAGCAGCCATGCTCTGGAGTCTGGGTTGTCCGGTCATGGCCTTTTTTGGCGCCGGCGTATTGGGGCTCATGCATAGTTTTCCATCGATAAATTTTTACACCCATGGCACACAATTGACCGCCGCGCATGGGCATTTGGCTTTTTATGGCGCTTATGTGATGTTGAATCTGGCCTTTTTTACTTATGCTCTGCCAGCTCTGCGAGGATTGCAGCCATTCAATCAGATTCTGAACATGTGGAGCTTCTGGCTCATGACAGGATCTATGGTATTGATGACTTTCACGCTTGCGTTTGCCGGCGTCTTGCAAACACACCTTCAGCGAGTGTTGGCAATGGGTTTTATGCAAATCCAATCGCAGGTTGAATTGTTCTACTGGTTCAGACTGGGCTCCGGCGTATTTTTTGTGATTGGAGCGATACTGTTTATTTATTCAGCGCTGGGTCCTGTTCGCGAGCAGGTAACGGCGCAATCGCATTCACACTAATAGTCAGCCTGAATCATGAATCATTTTCAGCATCAAGACAGACCTCAAACAAACGTGATGCTGGAAGAAATTCCATTCTATAAACCGATCGGAAATGAGTGCGCAATCTTTGAAGCTGCTTATCACCAGCAATTGCCTTTGCTGATCAAGGGGCCAACAGGGTGTGGTAAAACTCGGTTTATAACGCACATGGCGGCTCGCCTGGGTCGCTCTCTGCAGACTGTTTCCTGCCATGATGATCTGACGGCTGCCGATCTGACCGGGCGTTATTTGTTGAAGGGCGGGGAAACGGTATGGGTGGATGGTCCGCTGACGCGTGCAGTGCGCGAAGGCGGGATTTGTTATTTGGATGAAATCGTGGAAGCTCGTAAAGACGTCACAGTGGTGCTTCATCCATTGACCGATGATCGCCGTATTTTGCCGTTGGAGCGCACCGGTGAGATTCTGCAAGCGCCGGATAAATTCATGCTGGTGGTATCGTATAACCCGGGTTATCAGAATATTCTCAAATCATTGAAACCAAGCACACGTCAGCGTTTTGTTTCCATAAGTTTCGATTTTCCTCCGCTCGAAGCGGAGGTTGAGATCGTGTCCAGCGAAAGTGGTTTGCCTACAGAACAATGCAGACTATTGGTGAATCTTGCGAAAAGGTTGCGGGAACTGAAGGAAGCTGATCTGGAGGAGGTTGTGTCTACTCGTTTGTTAGTTTACTGCGCCATCCTGATGAAAACTGGATTGGATCCCTATCAGGCAGCTGAAACAGCCCTGGTTGAGCCGCTGTGTGATGATGCTGACATTAAGGAAGGTCTGCTGGAACTGATACGCGCGACGTACGGATAACGGCATGTGGGAATTCCTCGAACTGGAAGAGCAGATTGGCCGCTACTGGCATCGTCTCGTTGGCAAGGTAGAGAGCTACGCTTACTACCCTGATGCTGCAGTAACGCTGGATTCTGTGCGCTCGTCACTGAGTGTTTTTTTTCGCGGCCTGGGGGGTGCCCCCGGCATTGCGTTGACTGCAGTGACACCGCAATCTTCAGGGCATCGGTTAAGCCTAAAGCAACGTCTTGGCATGGAACAGGAATCCATGCCAAGCATAGAATGTAATGTCGAACGGATGTTACTGCCAGCCACCATTGCCTGCTTTCCATCGATCACCTTGAATCGGCGCCTGTATTTTTGGCTGGCTGCTTATTTTGCTATGGCGGAAGATGCGTGTTGCGATACTTTACGCGATCCTTTGCAAACGGATCTCGCTTTTCTACGTAACGCCTATCGGGTTAGCTTAAAAGTGTGCGATCGTTTTCCCGGCTTGGCCAAGGATTATCGGTTACTCTGCCAAGCGCTTTGTGAGCAGCGACCTCAGCGATTGCTGTCCGAACAGGAGCAAGCTATCGAGTCGGTTATCCAGGCGTTATTAGGCAAACCATCCTCGCATGTCGGCAGTGAAGTACTTTTGCAAGCCATTATGCAATCTGAGCCAAATTTTCAAGCTTGGCAAGCCGCAGCGAATTATCATACTTTCCTGCCGGTTCCTTTATGGGGGAAAGTCGACTTCGTTAAAGCTTCAACGACCGTGATGTCTGATTTTGCAGATCAGGAGGGTGGCGCCAACAGTCTGGGAAGCGAGGATCAATGCAAGAAAAAAGGGCGCAGGGAAAGATTTGAGCAAAGCGAGCGCGATGACCCGATGTTACTGAATCGTTTTGAGAAACTTATCAGTTGGTCCGAGATGATCAACGTCAATCGGGCTGTGCAGGACGATGATGAGGACGCCGCCAGGGAAGTCGCTGAAGCGAGCGAAGAAATTGCACTGAGCCCACATCAGCGTCGGGCGGCGACCAAGCTCAAGTTTGATTTGGATTTCGCACCCGACGATGTCAATCCTGCTGCTCTAATCGCGCAACTGACGTATCCTGAATGGGATTATCGGCGCAAAGATTATCATGCGCAGCAGTGCCGGGTTATGTTTCAGGAAGCCGAAGAAGGGGGTGATTTATGGATCCCCGATCTTCAAGCCAGGCGTTTATTTCGTAAAGTTCAGCGTCAGTTTGAAGCGCTGCGTCCGAAGCGGGAGGTTTTGCGCGGCCAATTGGATGGTGTTGAATTGGATATCGACGCATTGGTGCGGGCGCAATGTGATTTTTTGGCGAATGGAAACAGTTCGGACCATATTTATATGAAATCCCATCAGCAGGCGCGAGATCTGGCTGTTGCTATCCTGGTGGATGTGTCACTGTCTACCGATAGCTGGGTGAGCAATCGACGGATTCTTGATATTGAAAAAGAAGCCCTGATTACACTGGCTTCTGGCCTTGCCACTTGCAGAGATACTTTCTCGATTTATACTTTTACTTCGCGTAAAAAGCATCATGTCCGTGTCACAGCTATCAAACATTTTAATGAAACTTTCAACAGCCAAGTCTTGCGACGTATTGCCGCTCTGCGGCCTGGTTACTACACGCGCATGGGAGCCGCTTTGCGCCATACCTGTCATCTGCTGAGCAAACGCCCTGAGCGCCATCGTCTATTGCTATTGTTGAGTGATGGTAAGCCCAATGATTTGGATTATTATGAAGGGCGTTATGGGATTGAAGATACCCGACAGGCCATTCTGGAAGCTCGTAAAGCAGGTCTTGCGGTATTTGGAATCACCATAGACCGTAAAGCGCAAGATTATTTTCCCTATCTATTCGGCAGAGGAGGCTATGCCATTGTAGGGCGGCCTGATCGCTTGTCTCACATTCTTCCAATCATCTGCCAGCAATTGGTTGGATGAACAGCTAAGAAGATTGAATCATTCGGCTGGTCGGTTTTTAAAAAACCAACAAGTGTGGTGTAATTAGCCTCTTTCATTCAATCGTTTCTTAATCCGGTTTACATTAATTTATGGCGAATATCGGTTTCATCGGCCTGGGCATTATGGGCAAGCCTATGGCAGGGCATTTGATCAAGGGCGGGCATCGCCTGTTTTTGCATTCGCGCAGTGGGGTACCTAAGGATTTGCTTGCGTTGGGTGGTGAGGATTTTTCTTCCCCCAGATTAGTGGCGCAGCACGCAGATGTAATTATCACCATGTTGCCGGATACGCCGGATGTGGAAAAAGTGTTATTTGCTGAGAATGGTATCGTTGAAGGCCTGCAATCCCAGGCGAGTTCAGCAAAAATCATCATTGATATGAGCTCGATATCTCCGCTGAAAACACGCCAGTTTGCGGAACGGATTGTCCAATTAGGTTGTGATTATGTGGATGCGCCAGTTTCTGGAGGGGATGTGGGGGCGCAAAATGCCACGCTAACGATAATGGTGGGTGCCAGTTCAGCGGTATTTGAAAGGATTAAACCGATTCTCGGATTGATGGGTAAGACGGTTACGCATGTGGGTGAGAATGGTGCTGGTCAGATTTGTAAAGTCGCCAATCAAATTATTGTGTCATCAACCATTGAGGCCGTGGCTGAGGCCCTGTTGTTCGCATCCAAGGCTGGTGCCGATCCGGAAAAGGTGCGGCAAGCTTTGCTGGGGGGATTTGCAGCTTCGCGAGTGCTGGAAGTGCATGGTGAGCGCATGATTCAGCGGCGTTTTGAACCGGGCTTTCGTATTGAGTTACATCAAAAGGATTTGGACATTGCGCTGGAGAGCGCTTCCGCTTTGGGAGTGAGTTTGCCCAATACTGCGACTGTGCGTGAACTATTTTCTGCTTGTCTCGCACATGGCGGCGCGAAATGGGATAATTCGGCCATTGTAAAAATGTTGGAAAAATTAGCTAATCACGAAATTCAGAAATATCCGGAATAATTTATGTTTCTTCAGAAACTTATCGATAACTTGCGGTCTTTCTTGCCTGCCGAAGCGGTTTTGTATGAAACCGAAGATTTGAAACCGTATGAATGTGATGGTTTGTCGGCTTATCGGCAATTGCCGCTAGTGGTCGTTTTGCCGAGAACCGAAGAACAGATTGTCAACATTTTAAAGCTTTGTTATGCGACCCAAACCCCCGTTGTGGCTCGCGGAGCAGGTACGGGTTTGTCGGGAGGAGCGTTGCCTCATGCCAAAGGGGTGTTGCTGTCTCTCGCTAAATTGAACCAAATCGTCGCAGTGGATCCATTGGCACGGACTGCGCGTGTTCAGCCGGGCGTCAGGAATCTGGCGATCAGTGAAGCAGTTGCGCCGCTTGGTTTGTATTACGCGCCTGACCCTTCATCACAGATTGCCTGCTCGATTGGCGGTAATGTGGCGGAAAATTCAGGCGGGGTGCATTGTCTGAAATATGGTCTTACGGTGCATAACATTCTCAAATTGCGAGTTTTGACCATTGCAGGTGAATGTCTGGAAATTGGCGGTGAAAGTTTGGACAGTGCGGGCTATGACCTGCTGGCACTGATGACAGGTAGTGAAGGCATGTTGGGCATTGTCACGGAAATTACGGTGAAGCTGATTCCTAAGCCAGAAAAAGCGCAATTGGTGATGGCCGCGTTTGATAGTGTGCACAAAGCAGGTGCTGCAGTGGCAAATGTAATTGGCGCGGGCATTATTCCGGCAGGCATGGAAATGATGGATAAAATAACTATTCATGCGGTAGAAGAATTTTTGCATGCCGGCTATGACCTGGATGCGGAAGCTATACTATTATGTGAATCAGATGGCAGTGCTGAAGAAGTGTTGGATGAGATCCAGCGCATTCATGCCATCATGCAGCTAAGTGGCGCAACCAAAATCAGTACTTCACAAAATGAAACTGAACGGCTCAGGTTCTGGGCCGGGCGTAAAGCGGCATTCCCAGCCGCAGGCAGAGTGTCTCCGGACTACTATTGCATGGACGGCACTATTCCGCGCAAGCATCTGGCAGATGTGTTGCGGGGTATTGAAGAACTCTCGCAAGCCTACGGATTGCGTTGCATGAACGTATTTCATGCCGGAGATGGCAACTTGCATCCATTGATTTTATATGATGCCAATCAACCCGGTGAGCTGGAAAGAACGGAAGAATTTGGTGGAAAAATACTGGAAATGTGCATACGAGCGGGTGGTACGATCACCGGAGAACATGGTGTAGGGATGGAGAAAATCAATCAGATGTGCACACAGTTTAAAACAAGTGAATTGGAAATGTTTCATGCGGTGAAAGCTGCATTTGATCCTGCGGGGTTGCTAAATCCGGGCAAGGCAGTGCCTACTTTGCATCGCTGTGCAGAGCTGGGTGCCATGCATGTGCACCAAGGTAAAGAAAAATTTCCCGAATTGCCAAGGTTTTAGAATTCATGCAAGCTGTTATTGAGCAATATAAAGCAACTATTCGTGCAGCCGCCGCGCATGAAACCCCGTTGCAAATATGTGGCGGCGGCACTAAACATTTTTATGGAAATTCAATCAATTGGCAAAGTGATACCAGTCTGGACTCGACAGTTTACCGAGGCATTATTGAATATGAGCCAACGGAATTGATCATTACAGCTCGTGCTGGAACAAGGTTGTCTGAACTGGAGGCTACACTTGATTTGCAAGGCCAGATGCTTGCGTTTGAACCGCCGCATTTTGGCGCATCCGCCACCTTGGGTGGCTGTATTGCAACGGGTTTGTCTGGACCGCGCCGCGCCACTGCCGGTGCAGTGCGTGATTTTGTGCTGGGTGTGAGGATGCTGAACGGAATGGGTGAGGATTGCCGTTTTGGCGGGCAAGTGATGAAAAATGTGGCTGGTTACGATGTGTCGCGACTGATGGTGGGCGCCATGGGAACGCTGGGATTGTTGCTTGAGGTGTCGCTTAAAGTTTTACCAAAACCGTCGGTTGAGGTAACCATGTGCATGCAATTGACCGAGTCAAGCGCTATTGAGAAAATGAATCAATGGGCTGGTAAGCCATTGCCGATCTCTGCGACTTGTTATATTGACAATCAGCTTGTTTTTCGACTTTCCGGCGCTGAGTCGGCGGTACGTGCAGCCCAGGCCAAATTGGGTGGTGATGAATTGGCTGACAGTATAGCTTTTTGGCATTCGATACGAGAGCAGTCGCATGAATTTTTTCAATCCGATCATTCTCTTTGGCGCTTATCCATTCAATCCACGACCCCTCCTTTGTCTTTACCTGGAAGGCAGTTAATTGAATGGAATGGTGGCTTGCGCTGGTTGGTTTGTGATGAAAATGCGCAAGTAGATACTATTCGACGGGTGGCAAAAGATGCGGGAGGGCATGCGACCTTGTTCCGTAGCCGCGCATCGCATGCTCATGCATTCCATCCGCTTGATGAAGGCATCATGAACATTCATCGTGCCTTGAAAGCAAAGTTCGATCCATCCAGAATCTTCAATTCTGGTCGACTCTATCCTGAGATTTAAATGCAAACCAAACTTGCCGATTTCATTAAAAATTCACCTGAGGGTCAAGAAGCAGATGCCATCTTGCGTAGTTGTGTGCATTGTGGTTTTTGTTTGGCGACTTGTCCGACTTATCAGATCCTGGGTGATGAACTGGATAGTCCGCGTGGGCGTATTTATTTAATGAAACAGATGTTGGAAGGCCAGCCAATCACCCAAAAAACACAATTGCATCTGGATCGTTGCTTGACTTGCCGGGCTTGTGAAACAACTTGCCCGTCGGGGGTGCGTTATGGAGAATTGGTAGACATCAGTCGTGACATTATAGAAAAGCAGGTAAAGCGTGATCTGCGATCGGTTGTAGTACGCTATACATTACGCAAGATCCTACCGAATGCTTCTATATTTGGAGGATTGCTTAAAGTAGGTCAGTCGGTGCGACCTTTCTTGCCAGCCATCTTAAAAAAATCAATTCCAGAAAGAGCAAAACTTACCAAAGTTTGGCCTGCGGCACGCCATGCCCGCAAGATGTTTGTGCTTGATGGCTGTGTGCAGCCTGCGTTGGCGCCTAATATCAATATCGCTAGTGCCAGTGTGCTGGATAAGCTTGGCATATCGTTAGTTAAAACAGCGAATGCCGGTTGTTGTGGTGCTGTTGCTTATCACCTGAATGATCAGCAGGATGGACTAAATTATATGCGTCGCAATATTGATGCGTGGTGGCCATTAGTGGAAAAAAAAGAAGTGGAAGCGATTATAGTGACCGCCAGCGGTTGCGGAGTGACTGTCAAAGAATATGGACATTTGTTGCGATATGATTCGGTTTATGCGAGAAAAGCAGCTACTATTTCAACGTTAGCCAAAGATATCAGCGAAATTCTGCATGCAGAGCTGGGAAATTTGCAGCACTTGTTTAGTCAGAAACACACTGCTCTCAAAACAAAGTTGTCGTTTCACTCTCCGTGCACACTACAGCATGGCATGCAAATACGCGGCGTTGTTGAAGAAATTCTGCAGGCTGCTGGTTTTGAATTATCTTATGTAGCCAATGCTCATCTGTGCTGTGGCTCGGCCGGTACCTATTCGATTTTGCAACCAGAACTTTCGCAGCAATTGCTGAAAAATAAATTAGCAGCATTGGAATCAAGTAATCCCGATCACATTGCTACTGCCAATATTGGATGTTTGATGCATTTAAAAAGTGGTGCTGCATTACCAGTCAAACACTGGATTGAATTGTTGGATGAACGATTATCCTGATAAGAAGTGATGTAAAGCTTTATTAGATAGCTGCTGTTAGGATAACTATTCAGTCTTAAATAAAATAGCGAAAGGAATTTACAAGGATTCACAAGCGGGAAAGTTAAAAATTTTCATTTCGATTAATATTCTGAATTTTTTGTTATACAATCCCGTGCTAGGTTGTTCGGGCGAGTTCCCTGAACACACATAAACACACATAATTAGTTAGCTTATAGATAATCAATTGGAGAGGATATGAAGGTAGTTTCTAGAAAAGCTTTGATAACAAAAATAGGTGGCGTAGTTTTAGCATCTTGCTTGGCACTGCCATCGTATGCGCAGTTGATGCTCGCTCACGAAGGTCATCATGATGCGGGTGGCTGCACGATTAAAACTGGCGAATTTCCAGTAACATTCAGTGCGTATGAAGTGCCGGAAGGCGGAATACCACCGATGCATTCATTTTGTGAAAATTTACCTAATGTCGGCAAGGTGAATTTAACTGTAGAATTGCCGCATGAAGCGCGTGAGATACCACTGGCTGTTCGCTTAGTGAAAGTAGGGCACGGAAATCATGGTGATGGTAAGGCGAATGCTGCTACCGAGCAGAAACAAGCTACTGCAGAAACAGACCATGCCGGTCATGAAGGCATGAATCATGATGAACATGCAGGACATGGTACTACTAGCGAGCCTGGAATTGTATACATGCCTCCTCAAGAACATAACTCAGGAATTATCGTAGTTGCAGCCAATCTCTCTGAAAAGGGGAGTTATGCAATTCAACTTGAGAAAAAAGATGAAGCAGGAAATGTAAAAACTGTTGTTACTATTCCGTTAAGTGTCGGTCAAGGTGGTGGCCATGGCAGTCATGGTGGTGGTTTGGGTATGATGGAGATTGCTCTCATCGTGGCTGCTGGTGGAGGTGGTGCAGCATTCTTTTTTATGCGTCGTAAGAAATCATCTGAAGCTTCTGCATAAATATCATTACTCGGGATTTGTTGCTTACTTATTGATTCTTAAGTAAGCGTATTCTGTTTTTAAGTATAATTCTGGTCGCTGTAATAGATATTCCAATTGATTGGAGATCTGGTGTATTGAATGTATTGATTACGTAATAACTGACATTCAGTGCCAAACGGAGACCTTGACAGTGTGTGGGTGAGTAAGTAGTCTAGGGATGAACTGGGTTGCTGA
>CADEDO010000062.1 GCA_902826115.1 uncultured Nitrosomonas sp. | reverse complement strand
TTTGTTGAATAACTTCAAGCAATTCGTTCAGCATGGCGGTTGTTTGGGCTTTGGTAGTATTAGAGCGCGTAGCAATGGCTTCAATCAATTCGGTCTTGTTCATGGGGATGCCCTATTAGTGGTTTAAGAAGTGGATGGTAATCTAGCAGGACTCAATGCTATAACTCAATAACTTTTAATAATTTTATGTATTTTTCTCCTGAAAGCTTATTTTTTTCCTAAATATAAGACACAGTAGGATTTAAATCCTCAATGAATTGCTTTTAGGATTGAATCGCCCCGGGTTTTCCGGAGATAAAATGGCTTGAGAAGAGGAAGAGATGGGAAATCAAATCAGCTATTCACCAGAAGCTCGAGAACGAGCGGTAAGATTAGTATTTGAACAGCAAAAAGAGCATGGGTGGACTAGAGGACAACACACGAAACGGAATTTTACGTACGCTAAGCTGGGGGTGTAAATAATTTTGTGTAAATGGTCATATGGCAGGAAACTGCTTATATATTTTTGGAGTAAAAATGACCACACCCAAACCCCTGCCGACCGGCTTAATTGATAGCCTGCTGGCCGATTACAAAAAGCCAGAAGATTTAATCGGTGAGCATGGTCTTCTCAAGCAACTCACCAAAGCGTTGGTTGAACGTGCCCTGCAAGCAGAAATGGCCGAGCATCTTGGTCACGATAAGCACGAAACGGTAATCAATGCCACTGGCAATACCAGAAATGGTAAAAGTCGTAAGACCCTGAAAGGTGAATTCGGTGAGTTGCCCATCGAGATCCCCCGTGACCGTGAAGGCAGCTTCGAGCCTCTGATCATTTCCAAGCATCAGACCCGCTGGGCGGGCTTTGATGACAAGATCCTCTCGCTGTATGCTCGTGGCATGACGACGCGTGAAATTCAACAGCACCTCACTGAAATGTATGGCACAGAAGTATCGCCTACACTCATTTCTACGGTCACTGATGGCGTAATGGATGAAATAAAGCAGTGGCAATCCCGGCCTCTCGATGCGGTGTATCCTGTGATCTATCTCGATTGTATCCATGCCAAAGTTCGTGACGCTGGTAGCGTTCGTACCAAAGCGATTTACCTGGCGATCGGCATTAACATGGAAGGCCATAAAGAAATACTGGGCTTATGGATTGCTCAGACCGAGGGTGCCAAGTTCTGGCTCAGCGTTGTCACTGAACTCAAGAATCGTGGCGTGCAAGATATCTTTATCGCCTGTGTTGATGGCTTAAAGGGCTTTCCCGAAGCGATTGAAACCGTCTATCCACATGCCATTGTACAACTCTGTATCGTGCACATGGTACGTAACAGTCTCAACTACGTCGGCTGGAATAAACGCAAGGAAGTAGCTGCTGATTTACGTTTGGTCTACAGCGCCGCCACGATTGATGAGGCTGAGCACGCACTAGCAGACTTTGAAGATAAGTGGAACACTGCTTATCCACCGATTGCCCTATCTTGGCGCAATAATTGGCAGCGCATCATTCCGTTTTTCGACTACCCGCCTGAGATACGGCGCATCATTTATACCACCAATGCGATTGAGTCAGTCAATATGAGCCTACGCAAAGTCAGCAAAAGCCGTGGATCGTTTCCCAACGATGAAGCCGTGATCAAATTGTACTATTTGGCTCTCAGCAATATCGCCAAAAAATGGTCTATGCCACTAAGAGATTGGAAACCTGCACTAAACAGGTTTACTATTCAATTTAACGAAAGAATGCCTCGCCATTATTAACCACCGTTTACACAAAATCTAGGACACCCCCGCTAAGCTATTTTGTTTACAGCAACCCTTTAGATGCAGCTAGTTTGGCTCGTTCACGCTTCACTATTTCCAGCACGGTATTTTTGCTCAAGTCTAGTTCTCTACCGATTTTCCGATAGGTTTGACCTGCGGCTACCAGCGCCAATACCTTCGACGCTAACTTGTCTGACTTTACTCGCTGTCCAAGGCGACCGCTCTTTCCGACCTCATCCACCTCTCGTCGCTCGGATGGGAACATATCAATTTGACTGGAGATTATCACTGGGATGAGGAACAGCCATACGGTTCAGATCGTTTTCTGCCGCTGCGCACCAGAGTTACCGATGAGCATTTAGCGGCTTAACGTACGTAAAATTCCGTTTCGTGTGTTGTCCTCAGTTGGTCCACCCCTCTATTATCCGTAACATCCGCAACAACGTCACAACCCAGCATTGACGAGGGTTCCAGTGTTACTCTTTTGTTACCTGTTACTTTTCCTTCCGATACATATAAAAACGGCGCTAACTCTCGAGGTGGTTGACGGCAATGGTCCTGGAATACGGCGCAGTTATGTTTGTGCTGGTTTTATAGTTCATTACTCTATAGAGTGCCGGACTTTTAATCCGTTGGTGTAACAAATCGCCTTATTTGGTACTGATTTTCGCTTTATTTGGCACTGGCTCTTTTGCGTTTTAACGCTCCAATTTCAAAAATTCCTTATTATCAATTCAGATCGCCGAGCTGCTCGATCTGCTCCGCCTATCCACACCGAGTGTGACTTTGCCTGCTGCCACATCCTTCAAAAACCGGATCGCGTTGTCATAGCGCTCTTTCACGATTTCTTTCTCGGTGTTTTCCAATAACTGGTACCTGGCGATATCGCATGCCAGCTTTTCGAGCACGTCCGGTACCGGCGACAGTGGCAAAGTGTAGCGGGTGGACAAATATACCGGTTAATTTTTAGCTAAATGGGGTGTTTTTTTGTGTCATGCCGCCATTGTGACGGCGACAGGCTGGGGAGTTAAGGCGGAAGGGTTTCCGCTCGATTGCTGCGGGAGATTACAAAAAGACTAACACTAACTCATAACTTCGTCAAAACGGCATCTGAGGATTATTGGTTATTCGGCTCTTTTGAGCTGATACTATCCAATAAAGCTTGCACCTGTACAATTTGTAGTTTTGCGCCCACTTCTGTAAATAAGGCGAGAGATTTTTGCCAAAATTCAGCAGCTTTATCCAAATCACCTTGGGTTTTATATACCATCCCTAAATTTCCGTACTGGATGGCCAAGCCTGCTTTGCTGCTCTGCGCCTGATAGATGCCCAAAGCTTTCTGATAGTACTCGATCGCTTTATCCAAATCACCTTTGGTTTCATACACAATCCCTAAATTGCTGTAGTCGCTGGCCATATCTTCCTTGCGCCCCAGCTTCCGATTGAAGGTCAAGGCCTTTTGATAGTACTCAAGCGCCAGGTCCAGCTCACCGCGGATTTGATACGCAATCCCTAAATTTGCAAATTGAATCGCCATGCCTTCTTTTCTACCTAATTCTTGATTGAGGATTAATGACTTTTGAAAGTACTTGATCGCCTGGTCCAGCTCGCCGCGGGTTTGATACACAATCCCTAAATTTGCAAATTGAATCGCCATGCCTTCTTTTCTACCCAACTTTTGATTGAGGATTAATGACTTTTGATAATACTCAACCGCCTGATCCAGCTCGCCGCGAATTTGATACACAACCCCTAAATTGTAGTAAGCTACTGCCTGATACTTTTGGTTGCTTCCAGCAAGTTTAAGAATGGTCATATAGGCATTTTTTGATTGCTCAAGTTCGCCAATTCTTCGATAGAGATGTCCGAGCTGATTCCAACCGTCCATATTATCCGGATCTAACTCAATACTGCGCTGATAGTTTTTTAGTGCTTTTTTAGTATCATACAAATAAGCTAGGGAACCGATATGGCGCAAAGCGGCCGCTTCTTCCAATTGCGCTATTTTGCCCGCCTTTTGCTTTGCTTCGGAAGCAACCCGCACAAAGATATTTTCGGCCAGTTCTGTCTTTCCCTGAGCTAACATGTCCAGTGCTTTATTAATACCGGCCTGACTTGTGGAGTGCTCGGTTAGAGCTTTAATAGTAGCTTCTAGTGTTTCAACATCTATCTCTTCCGATCTCGCTGCTAGCTTTATTGCCAGTAGCTTTATCTGTTTATCAGAAAAGTCAGAGTGATTATGTTGGTTTATACCACCTGGAGAAAAATTTTCTCTCGATTCAAGTAGAATATAATTTTCTTGGGATAAGGGATTGATATACAATAAAGATGTAACAGATGTTATTGCTAAAATTACTAACAGCACAATCGATTTCTTAACAAGAGTAAGACTGTTAAGACATGCAATGAATTTATTAACTATTGTTCCTGGCTCACCATGTTTAATTGAATTTTTGACGCTAAAGTGGCTAACATCATCCAACCATACTTGTACCTTTATCATTTGCGCTGCCGCGCCAATTTCGTTAAATAAAATGAGTGCCTTTTGCCAATACTCAATAGCTTTATCCAAATCATTCTGGACCCGATGCACAAGCCCTAAATTTGCAAATTGAATCGCCATGCCTTCTTTCCTACCTAATTCTTCATTGAGGATTAATGACTTTTGAAAGTACTTGATCGCCTGGTCCAGCTCGCCACGGCTTTGATACACAAGTCCTAAATTTGCAAATTGAATCGCCATGCCTTCTTTTCTACCTAATTCTTGATTGAGGATTAATGATTTTTGAAAGTACTCGATCGCCTGGTCCAGCTCGCCGCGAATTTGATACACAACCCCTAAATTGTCGTAGTCATTGGCCATGTTTTGTTTGCGCCCCAGCACTTCATTGAGGTCCAAAGCCTTTAGATAGTACTCGACCGCCTGGTCCAGCTCACCGCGGGTTTGATATACATTACCTAAATTGCCATAGTCACTTGCTATGCCTTCTTTATTACTTAACTTTTGATTGAGACTTAATGATTTTTGATAGTACTCAACAGCTTTTTCAAAATTACCCTGGATTTGATATACATTTCCTAAATTACCATAGTCGCTGGCTATCCCTTCCTTGCTGCCTAATTCTTGTTTGAGGTCTAATGATTTCTGATAGTACTCAACAGCTTTATCAAAATTACCCTGGATTTGATACACATTCCCTAAATTACCATAGTAACTGGCCATGCCTTCTTTATTACCTAACTCTTGATTGAGATCTAATGACTTTTGAAGGTACCCGATGGCTTTATTCAAATCACCCAAGTTTGCATACACAGTCCCTAAATTACTATAGTCGCTGGCCATACCTTCTTTATTACCTAACTCTTGATTGAGGTCTAATGACTTCTGAAGATACTCGATAGCTTTATCCAAATCACTTCGAGTGTGATGCACAATCCCTAAATCGTCATATTGAGCAGTCATATCTTTTTATTTATCCTGCTTTTGGATTGATGATTGATGTTCTCAAAGTACTCAATGTTTTATCCCATTCGTTTCGAGCTTTATACAAAACTCCTAAATTACCGTAGGCTATCGCCTGCGCTTCTCGATCAGATCCAGAGAGATCAATTACCTTTAAAAAAGCTTTTTCTGCATCGTCGAATGCACCTGCAATAAAATACAATCGCCCTAATTGATTCCAGCCTTCAATATTTTCAATTTCAAGTTCGGTGCTACGTTTGTAAGCTTCGAGTGCATTTGGGATATTATGCGAAGAATCAATGGAACCAATATATCGCAAAACAGTTGCTTCTTTTAATTGCGCATTCTTAGCCCTTTGCCTTTGTTCTAAAGCGATCAGTTCAAAGATATTTTTTGCCTTCTCGGTCTCTCCAAGATTCAAGAAATCTAGCGCTTCCTGAATATTATATTTATCAGTATGTTGCTCTTTCTGTACTTCAGTGATTGTTTGAAATTCTCCAGAAATTCCTTCATCTTTGTATTTCGGTGGTAGCTTAGCTTTCAGTTGCATTACCTTTTCATCATCGTAACTATAAAAATTGGGAATATCACGAGTATCTGCATGATCACCCATATTAATTGACACATTGATTTGCTGGTTTTGAGATGAGTTCTGATTTGTAGGATTATTAGAGTTCGGTTTGCGGCTTTTTTTCCAGGCCCAGATGCCACCAATTATGGAGCCAATAATCCCCATGATTATTTCTAATGAACTGAAAGCATCCTTGTATTGACTCAGCCATTCGAAATATGGAGAGAAGTCCATTGATTAGTGAAGTGGCCCCAAAAAACTGTACAAGCAGTTAAGCTCTGACATTGAGCTAGAAGGAGCAATGAGATGAGTAAAAAACGTAAGCAATATTCAAGTGAATTCAAAGCAAAAGTGGCGTTGGCTGCGATACGTGGAGAGGAAACGGTACCCCAGTTGGCAGCGCGTCACGGTTTACATCCAACGCAAATCAACAGCTGGAAGCGACAATTAATTGAACAAGCAGCAGAAGTATTTTCCAAAGATCAAAGTGCTGGAAAGGCAGATACAAGCACTAAGGATGATTTGCATCGCGTCATCGGGCAATTGACGGTAGAACGCGATTTTTTGGCCAGAAAGCTCAATCATTAAGTCTTGCACAGCGCAAGAAGATGATTGAATCTAATGAGAAGCTGAGCCAAACTCGTCAGTGTCAGCTACTGAGTTTAGCGCGCTCTACCTTTTATTATCAGCCACAGTCCCTCGATAATGAGAAACTGGTTTTATTGCGGAAACTGGATGAGCAATACCTGAAAACGCCTCAATACGGTGCACGCAGCTATGCCACCTGGTTTGTGCGTCAAGGTATCAGTATCGGGCGCAAGAGGACTGCAAACATGATGAAGATTCTGGGGATTGTCAGCACAGCACCTAAGCCCAAAACCAGCAATCCTGACAAGCGACACAAGAACTATCCGTACCTGCTCAAGGGCGTTGTTATCAACCGATCCAATCAAGTGTGGACGGCAGATATCACGTATGTACCGATGGAGAAAGGTTTTGGTTATCTCGTTGCCATCATGGATTGGAACTCTCGCAAAGTGCTGAGCTGGCGTTTATCCAACACACTGGATGCCGATTTTTGTATCCAAGCTCTGGAAGCTGCCATCCAGGACTACGGTTGCCCGGAGATATTCAACACCGATCAAGGCGCTCAATTTACCGCAGAAGCATGGATTTGTATCCTGAAAAACCACGGCATTCAGATCAGCATGGATGGCAAAGGCCGCTATCATGATAATATTTTTATCGAACGGCTATGGCGTACAGTTAAGTATGAGCTCTTATACACCAGAGCATTCAGTAACTTGAAGGAGGTAAGGCAAAACCTGACTCAGTGGTTTGATTGGTATAATCAGGAGCGTTTTCATCAGAATCTTGATAACCAAACACCGAATGAAGTTTATTGGCAATACACAACAATTCATCAGGCCGCCTGAGCTTGATTAACCCGCCTTGTCAGAGCTTAACTTCGCTTTCAGGTTGTACAGGTTAATGGCACCACTTCATAGAGCCCACACCGATTGAGTGAATTTGTCATTGAAAATTAACACTTGTTCATACCGACAAGATAATACCAGCAATCCGATAATCATAAATAGGGCTGCCACTTAATTTAACGCGGGTTTAACGCGGGGATCGGATACGCACCTTTATTCGGATAGCAGCCAGGGTCATAAAACCGCTTTAGAGCCCGTTTTTTGAATTTGCTCACTGATCACGACAATCATTCAATTTGGTTGTCAGGTAAGCAGTAGAAATTTTAGTGTCTACAGAAACGTCTCATCGATTCGATGATGGAGAATTGTGCGGCCATCCGACAGTTATTTCTTCAATTCTCCTCTTATCAATTGGTACCGCGTCTCGTTTATCAAAACATGCTGGGGAGAGTGTATTCTGATATCGCTCAGTACCAGAAAGCAATTGAATATTATGAACTGGCTTTGGCAAGTGACCTCAAGACCTATGGGGAAGATCATCCCATGGTGGCGATTCGTCGCAATAATCTGGGCAAGGCCTGGAATTCACTGGGGCAGCATCAAAAAGCAATCGGGTATTATGAGCTGGCATTGCCAACTCTTATTGATAAATTAGGGCCGGATCATCCCAATAGCGTTCTGGGCAGCAATAATCTGGAAGTTGCTAGAGAAGCTTTGGCGGATAAGAATCAATAGGAGCTTCTTGATTTTTCCATCGGTTATAAGCGGGGAAATCTTGTACGTAAAATGAAAATTTACTTAATTCATTGGCTATATTCTCAATTCGCGGCCTATCCCTATGTTTCTTCGTTTAATTGTTCAAATGGAGCTCTTCAACGGCCATTTATGAAGTGAGAAATTCGTCGCTCAGCATTCGTTAGAGTACTCATCGCTGGAATGTGACATGGCCTTTTGTCCAATTTATTTTTATTCTTCCGATAAGACCGAGAATAAAAATTTCTCAGCAAGAACATCACAAAGGCATTTGGACTAACTGCGCCATCAACTGGAATACGACAGTTCTCATACTGCCCCAAAGTCAAATGGGACGCTGGATGATCAATATCTTTATGATTCGCAGGCTCATAATCAAAACGAATTGGGAAACGGGTAAGTTTTTTCTGAATTATGTCTCCATAAAGCTCATCGTTTTCGTACAAATGAGGCGCCTCATCAACTGAAGGCAAAGCGGGCGATGGGAAATAGCACAGTCTATGTTTTTCTAAGCCCCCTTCACCACCAAAAATGTATTGAAAAATGAGCAGTCCGCCATCAGGAAATTTTATGTGATAACTATCGTTCGTCTCAATTTCAGTATATATCGCTTCGTATGAAACATCTCGGAGCGAAATAGATCCAAGAGGAAGACTTCCTATTCCGACCCCACCACCAATCAAACTATGTTCTTTCGGATAGAACTGCCTGACGGACAAGTTTGTTGAGATCAGCCGGGAATAAATATCCTGCAGTTGCTTGCGTACATCTTGGGGTGTCATTTTTTAGACCGAGGCTTTTGTATTCTTTGCAGATCACTGATTAGACTATCCACATCAAGATCACCTCGCTCAGCAGCTTGGATTAAAAAATCTCGTTGCATCTCAATCTTCTTGCGCTTATTCTTCCTTAGACCAGAAGGCTCCTTATTTATTAGGCGAAGCTCCTGTTTTTCTTCCAACGTTGGGTAGCGAAACTTTAGCTTGTAGTCATTTTTACGCAGGGTATCCCATTCTTGAATCAAGCCATCCATGTTTCTACCGATACCTAGAACACGCACCCATGCCTTTGCCCGTGTAATTGCAGTAAATAATCGATTGCGTTCCAGCGCAGTTGTACTATTGTTCCAACCAGCGAAGGCATCTTGGGCATTAATGATGTACACCATACCCGCTTCATTACCCTTCGCACGGAATATTCCTGTGAATGTAACGCTACCCGATTTTGTGAACACATCTGCCGAGGTACTTACACCGGCTAACTCGCTATTAATCTGTGATTCTGAAAAAAGGAGCTGCCTAGCAGGCCCAACTTCTCGTTGCGTAGTTAATGGATTGGGATTAATTACTACTATGTCTTCCGCCCTCAGTTCCTCCTCTCGAATATCGTCGATAATGGACTTCACTAGAAAGGCTGTTTGTTCCGCCGGGTTGTCAAAGCGATGAAACTGAATTAAGTCATCAGGAAGAGAATGCTCTTCCAGAAACAGTGGTGAACTATCCGAATTCCGTGAGAGAGTTACATTCTCCCCACCGCGAAGCTCTCCTTCTTCAACGGTATAACCCACATCCGTCCAGATATTGCTTTGATCGAAGAACTGAACCAATCCTTTTTCTCGGTATATGCCAAAACCCAGAGCATGTGCAGTCGCAAGCAGCGGCCGTGAGTTTCGATAGCATTTCTCAAGGATAATGTCTTGCTTGGGAATTGCTCCTTCTTCTGTGTTAAGGACAACATTTGGATTCCCCTTATCATCAACACCGAATAGCTCTTCAGGCTGCAAAACAGATGAGCCTGTCAAAGACTGCAATTCATCGTAGGCATACACCATTCTTTTTGGCGCTTTTAAGAATCTATAGCACAGCCGTAAAAACTCAGCGGGTAAGTCCTGCGCCTCATCCACCAACATCAGATCATAAATCGCTGAGGCATCATTAACAGGCTTGAGAGCTTCGCCACATGCGCCAGCGAACTCATTTCTTTCACCAAAACTACGTCTCGCCGCCGAGAAATCATAGAAGTCGATCTCATGAATTCGGCAATATTTATGGTAGATACCGTCTCGCTCCTTATCTCCTGGAGCACCCCACGCATTCAATATGTCGATATTTTCCCAGTCAGGCTCAGCTCCAGTCTGTTCAATTGTGAAGTTGTTAATTAAGCGCTTGAACTGTTCTTTCAGAGAGCGAGTATTAAAGGTTACCCCGATTCTCCAGTCTGGATTTTGCATATGCAAATATGCAACCTTTAACGCAAGAACAATAGTTTTTCCAGAACCCGCCAAGCCACGAATTCTTTGCACTCCCTCAACTGTTTCTATAACGGCTTGGGATTGGTGTTGATCGAGGTTAGCAATAGATTCTTCAATACGCTTAAGTCGAGCCCCCCGCTAATCTTTTTTCTTTGGTTCACGTCTTAGCTTGCCAGCGCGAATTGAGGTTACAACTTGTACCGCAGCTAATAGATTTTTGAATACTTGATAGTCGCACTGCCACTTAAATTGGCTTATAGTTTTTTCAAGCGAGCTCTGATTTGCTATGTAATAGGGATCTTCTACTATGGGGGTAGTAGGTTTTGCTGGTGCGTATGTAACAACCTGAATATCAAACTTCAGTTCACGCCCGACTTTTAGTCCTGGGTGTGGTTTCAATCGAACATCTAGCATTGAGGCTATATCATCTTGTCGGTTCTGAAACTCACCAAGCTCAGTTCCCTCAACAAGATCAAAGGCAATCAGTCCGACCTTATCGGACACCAGCAACGCATCAAGCTTAAGTGCGCCAGTAGGTGAACCAATAATAGGGTAGCCCAGATAAAGGTACCCAGAGAGTTCCGAAATTGAAGATAGTTTGTCTGCTAACGCCCTAGATGACTCTGGCTTTTCTCTCGCAGACCCCCAAACGACATTAAGCATGTTTATTTTCCGTCCTCAAGTTGGCTTAAGGATAATTCGTGGATGATGTGCAATACTACCCGATGGAGTGGCAAAGTGTCATTAACTGGTGTGAATTCCCCTGTAGCCCCATAAGTCGGCTTATGGCCGGAAGCATTCATTCCATGGATGCTAAATACCAGAGCTTACCCAATTCTACTTTTCAATACATTAGATTAAAACTAAACTTTTACACGTAATACTCATTTTTTAATTAAAGTTTTCCAAATCCCGTCCGATATTAACAATGCACATCAAAAACCGCTTTACTAGGCCCGGTGATTGACTCCGTTATTCATCGGGCTTTTTTATCCATCAGAGTATCTAATCTATATCAGTTCAATTTCTTGCCATTGTTCTTTAGTCATCATCAAAACAATCCCCTCTGGTTATCATCCTGCCCATCTCCACACAGAATATTTCTCACTTGCCGTTCGGTGAGATTGTATTTGATCGCAAGCTGACGCTGGCTTAGTACTTCATATTCTTGTTTGATCGTGATGTTTCTTAGCGCCACATTGGCCAAGAGCGCTTTGGGGATTTCCAGCACTTCCCCGCCAAAGCGATCAATCATGGTCTCGGCTAATTCACGATTGATGATTGCAACCAGGTCATGATCCGGTCTCAGTGTTTTGGGCACGTAGAGCCGCACGCCGCCATATTTGGCTACCAGTTTGAACGTGGCTTGTATTCCGATCAGTTCGCTGATTTCCAGCAGGATGCCGGGGAGCATGGATTGGTCTATTTCGTGATCCATCACGAATATCCGAGTTGCAAAGGAACACGAAATATATAAATTTGGTGCGTTGTGTTGGGAGTATTTAGAGCTTACTCAGAAATTCAGCGACCAGATATGCGCTGCCAAGTAAAGATTCCGGTTTGAGATGAATTGGCAGGCACGCGTACCAGGATCAGAAGATATATTTCCCGCAACCGGGTGCACGGTTGGCGGTACGTTTGCGAGATGGCCATGTTACCTGGATAGCGTGGGGCAGGCGCAAGGATGAAGCCACTGGTAAATTTCCGAATGGCGGCTGGGCACGATTGAATTCCATCAAAAGCGGAAAATGGAAACCCTGGCACCCAAGACCGGTTTTGATTGCCGCTGACCAGTTCATGGAAAAAGACCATGACAACCAATCACGCTGGGTACCCTTGGATACAAGAATGGCGATTCAAGGATTATTAGCAGAAAGGGATGATGAAATGCGGGTTTATGTGGTGACTATCAACACGCCACCTGAATATGCCTGGATACATGACCGCTGGCCAAGATTGGTTCGACTGAAGGATCAATAGTCGTTCAGGTTTTATTTGATCGGTTACAGTATGATTTTATTCATAAACCTTCTCCATGGAATTGTTCTCCCCTAATGATTCCCTGGGTTCTTCCAATCAAAACACACCCAATCGTATTATTTCTTTTTTTCAGTTTGTTTAGGTTTTGCTGATTTGGCTGCATTGGTTTTCTTAACAGAGGCCGCAGCATCAGACAGGGCTTTACCTGGCTTGAATTTAACGACCTTTTTGGCAGGAATTGTCATGGTTACACCAGTCGCTGGATTGCGGCCTTCACGACCTGCGCGTTCTGTCACTGAAAAAGTACCAAAACCCACTAACTGAACATCGTTGCCGCTTGCTATGGTTTGTTGAATAACTTCAAGCAATTCGTTCAGCATGGCAGTTGTTTGGGCTTTGGTGGTTTTAGAACGAGTTGCAATGGCGTCAATCAGTTCAGTCTTGTTCATGGGGATGCCCTATTAGTGGTTTAAGAAGTGGATGGTAATCTAGCAGGGTATAATGTGAAAAATCAATAACTTTTAAGAATTATATGTACTTGCCCCATGAAAACTCACTTTATTCCCAAATATAAGACACAGTAGGATGTTAAATACAATTATTCGACTTGCTTCATTACGGTCAATGCAACATTTTATTATTTCAAAAATTAAGTGTGCAATCCTTTGATATTCTTATTTCAGTATTTTCATGTTACCTATACCATTATGGGTAAATAGAATACAAATCAGCAGCAAAAATAATAAAAATCAGAATTAAGGACGTATGAATCATCAATCTCTCTCAGCCTTCATTTGGTCGGTCGCCGATCTGTTGCGTGGCGATTACAAACAATCCGATTATGGCAAGATCATCCTGCCATTTACCGTGTTGCGCCGTTTGGATTGCGTTTTGGAATCTACCAAAGCCGCTGTGCTGGCAGAACATGAAGAAAAGAAAAAACTCGGCTTAAACGCCGATCCCTTCCTGCTCCGTAAAGCCAAGCAAAGTTTCTATAACATTTCGCCCCTGGATATGAAGAAGCTGATGGGCGACCAAGACCATATCAAGGAAAATCTGTTCTCCTATATCCAAGGTTTTTCAGAAGCGGTGCGGGATATATTCGAGCGTTTTGAGTTTTATGCCCAGATCGACAAACTGGCTAAATCGGGGCTTCTGTATCAAGTCACTGAAAAGTTCGTCAATGTCGACTTGCACCCCGACAAAGTCAGTAACAGCCAAATGGGGCTGGTGTTTGAAGAACTTATCCGCAAGTTTGCTGAAATCTCCAACGAAACCGCAGGGGAACACTTTACCCCGCGTGAAGTGATCCGCCTGATGGCCAACCTGCTGTTTATCGAAGATGATCAAGTGCTGGCAAAAGCGGGGGTCGTCCGCACGATTTACGACCCCACGGCAGGAACGGGCGGGATGCTGTCGGTCGCGGGTGAATATCTGGAAGAACACAACCCCGAAGCCCGCCTCACCATGTTTGGGCAGGAAC
>CADEDO010000061.1 GCA_902826115.1 uncultured Nitrosomonas sp. | reverse complement strand
CCTTTGAGGCGTTCACCCAATAAGCCTCCGGCTTTGCCGGAGGTAATTTAACTTTTTCTACCACATAAAAGTTACCACATTATGGCTATTAAAGAACTGCTGACAGACTTGACTTGCAAGAATGCGACTACTGAAGGCGTAAAAACACGAAAACTTCATGGCGGGCAAGGGCTTTATCTTTGGGTGTATGAAGATGGGGTAATCCCCCCGAAAAATAGCAGGATTTAAAAGTAGAATTTTCTTGTAATTAAAGACAACCGGTCGTATTATGGAGCCATGTCTAAATCAATCAAGAAAGAATTCAATAGAGAGAATCTGTTAAATCAGGGTGTTAATCTATTTATGAATCAGGGCTATCATGGCACAGGGCTACAGGAAATTCTGGATGCAGTAAATGTTCCCAAGGGTTCTTTTTACAATTACTTTGGCAGTAAAGAGGATTTTGGTGCTGATGTCATTCAGCACTACACTGAGCCGTTTATTATGCAATTGACAGCCCATTTGAATAACTCTGGTGCTGATGCACTCGGTGCAATCAGATGCTATTTTGATGAACTCATTGTAGAACTTGAAAAGAATGAGTTTAAAGGTGGCTGCCTGCTGGGTAATTTCATGGGAGAAATGGGTGATACCAGTGAAGTTTGCCAGAAATCGCTGCAATCCGCGGTCAAGCGTTATCGGGATTTATTACAACTCGGGCTGATTAAAGCGCAGCAGCAAGGTACGGTAAGACTGGATAAATCAGCTGAAGAAATGGCTGATTTGCTGGTGAATACGTGGCAAGGTGCTTTATTGCGAATGAAGATAGAAAAATCATCCGCTCCGATTAAGCAGTGCTGTCAGGATTTGCTGGGAGATTATTTCAGGGTCTGATTTTTTTACTTAAATAAATACGACCGGTCATATTTATTTAATTTCATTTAACAGGAGATAAAATGCCAAAATATATCATCGAACGGGAAATTCCTGGAGCAGGTTCACTGACACAACAAGACTTGCAAGCCATTTCGCAGAGATCATGCGGTGTACTGAACAGCATGGGGCCACGAATTCAGTGGTTGGAGAGCTATGTAACAGATGATAAAGTCTATTGCATTTACATTGCGCCCGACGAAGCAACCATCAGAGCACACGCTGAGCAAGGTGAATTTCCCGCTAATCGTGTTTCACGCATCAAATCCGTGATCGATCCAACTACCGCTGAGTAGAACGGGAAAATTACGATCGCTCATGAAAATGAGCATTTTTAAAGGAAGTAATGTCCATGCAATCCTACGTCATTCGATCCACGATATTAATTCTAATTCTGACTGTCGCGGGTACCTTTGAGTCTTTTGCTGAGAATGCAGCGGCAACCGCGACTACAAAAAACAAAGCTTCCTCAGGGTCAGGAGGTGGCCATAAGCACTACGTGCAATCGGATGAAGGGCAGAAGCCAGGTCCGGATGGTCAGCTTGCACCCAAGTTGCACAACTTAGGGGAACATACGTTTCCCGTCAGCACACGCAATCCGTTAGCGCAGCAATACATCAACCAGGGTCTCAATCTTGCCTACGCGTTCAATCATGCCGAAGCACGCCGGGCATTCCGCGAGGCGGCGCGGTTGGATCCCGGGCTTGCGATGGCTTATTGGGGGCAGGCGCTGGTGCTTGGCCCCAACATCAATGCCATGATGGAACCAAACGAAGAGCCTCAGGCGCTGGAGATCGTGCAGCGGGCCAAGTCATTGATGACGGATGCGTCACCGAAGGAACAAGCACTGATCAATGCGCTTGAGAAACGTTATTCGGGGCAGGCCGAGCAACGGGAGGCGAATAATAAGGCTTACGCGGAAGCCATGCGGGAAGTACATCAACGTTTTCCGGATGATGCGGATATTGCGATGCTGTATGTGGAATCCATGATGGATCTGCGACCTTGGGGCTACTGGATGCTGGATGGTCAGCCGTATGAGGGGACAGCCGAAATCGTCGCGCTGACCGAAGAAGTGTTGCGGCGCAATCCAAAACACCCAGGCGCCCTGCATATGTATATCCACCTGATAGAGCCGACAAGTACGCCCGAGCGAGCAGAAAAAGCAGCCGATACACTATTGACGCTGATGCCTGCAGCGGGACACTTGATACACATGTCATCGCATATTTATCAGCGCGTAGGCCGGTATGCCGATTCAATGAAGAGTAATCAGCTTGCAATCGCGGCGGATGAAGATTACATCACGCAGAGTCACGCGCAAGGTTTGTATCCGATGGTGTACTATCCGCACAACATCCATTTTCTTTGGTTTGCAGCTACCGTGGATGGTCAAAGCAAGATCGCCATCCAATCTGCACGCGAAGTTGCCAGTAAAATTGATGATGAAGTGCTGAAGGCAATACCATTGACAGCAGTCTTCCGTATTACTCCTTATTGGGCGCTTGCGAGGTTTGGTCATTGGCAGGAAATTCTTGCCGAGCCTGCACCGCCATCGACCAATCTATTTTTAACAGGCGGCTGGCATTATGTGCGGGGCCTCGCATTTGTCGCGACAGAACAATTGCAACAAGCCGAGCAGGAACTGGCAGCACTGCGCAAGATCATGAAAGACCCGCTGCTGGATGGTCCTCTGCTCTCGAAAAATACCACCAGGACTGTGTTGAGCGCAGCGCCTGAGGTACTCGCAGGCGAGATTGCTGCTGCGCGTGGACAGTTCGATCAAGCCATTGCACACCTTGAAAATGCAGTTCGCCTGGAAGATGCCCTGGTGTATACGGAGCCGTTGGAATTTCACTTGCCACCACGGTTGGCACTGGGCGCTATTCTACTGAAATCAGGGCGGACAGGCGAAGCAGAGACGGTGTATTGGGAAGATCTGCGGCGTAATCGCAATAACGGATGGGCGCTTTACGGCTTGATGCAGGCATTGCGCGCGCAAAAGAAGGATGATCAGGCGGCAGTCATCACAGCGCGTTTTGAACAGGCTTGGGCACGTGCCGATGTGAAATTGAGCGCATCCCGTTTCGGACGCGAGTGACGGTGTGCCGACACATCAGGATCTGATGGATGTCTTCTGATAAAACCATTGATACGCTCTTCGAAAGCGATTTCGAGCAATTAAAAAAATTTTCCTTCGATTCAGGAAATTAATGCTGTAAACAAAAAATCGGGCGTAAACTCCGCACCTCGCTAATCTTGTTGACTTGAATTAGAAAGGAATCGTGGCATCCAGCGAGAACAAAAATTGATCCTTCCTGCCATCAAACGGGCGGAATGCCATATCGATGCCGTCTGCCCTGTCGTAGCGGATGTTTTTACGAATACTAATATTGCGCATTGGTTTCCAGTCAATTTTCAATCGCTTCGCTGGTTTCCAGTTCATGCCCAGCGTGACTGCGTAATAATCTGCGGGTGCACTGATAAAAGGTGTATTGCCTGCATAGCTGACCCCTTTGTTGTTCAGTGCAGAAAGTATCCGATAAGGTGAAAAAACACGCCAGCCATTCCGGTCATGAAAGCGTTCAGCACGTATGCCGATGGATAAATCACGGAGAAGATCGTATGTCAGGTGACTGTTGATGCTATACCAGGCGGCATTTTGAATTCCTCCCGGTAGGTTGATGTTACTGGCCCAGCCATGAGTATGATGTAAGACCCAATGCGTCTTGGGTGTGATCCAATGCTGCAGGACAGTGCTGTACATTATCCAGGGTTCATTGACTGCTGTTTGCCCGTATGTTCCGCCCAGTGCTACCGAGGTTTTTTGATCATTACTGTTCCAGCGAATATTGGCTAATCCTCCCCAGTTATCCAATTGTTTATCAAAACCGCCATCCCAGCCACCGGTCGCACTGCCCGTGGTTGCGCCACCTTGAACCGACCAATTTTGATTGATTGTATAACTGCCTAAGAAACCTGTGTGAGTGAACGGTTCGCCACTGTTAAGAATATAGGCATGTGTGTAAAAAAAGTTGTCAGGAGCAGGAACAGTTTCATAACCTAGCGGTGTATAAAAATGCCCGGCCTTAATGTTAAGGCCATTGCCAACAGGGATATAAGCCTCGAGATAGGCTTGTGGTAGTGCGATTCCATAAGTACGGGTCGATTTACAACATAAATTGAGATCCCAGTTACCCCTGTTCGACGGTTCACCGGTATTTTCATCGAAGGCCGATATACCAAAAGCCTGTGCATAGATAGCATCTGTTCCAAACAGGAAATCGAAACGACCGCCAATATCCCATTTTTTGCCTTCTGATTCCACGTTACGTTGTAAAAACAGATTAAGCTGATTTAACTGAAATCGATTGGCCCGATCCGCAAACGTAACGGCAC
Source organism: uncultured Nitrosomonas sp. (assembly GCA_902826115.1). Taxonomy (GTDB): domain Bacteria; phylum Pseudomonadota; class Gammaproteobacteria; order Burkholderiales; family Nitrosomonadaceae; genus Nitrosomonas. Next base: position 9,387 of record CADEDO010000061.1, on the reverse strand, counting down.
CATTGAAACCATCCGAAGGATTATTGGCATTGTAGGTTGCGCCGCCGTTGATCCAACCACCCAGTTCCAAGCCATTGTCCTTGAACAGGTTTGTCAAGCTATTCGCATGTACATTACCTAAATTCAAGAGAGCCAATAACAGAGTCCCTACCCAAGGGTATGACGTTTGATGAATGTTTTTTGATTTGTGATCCATTATTTGAATATTCCATTCAAAAATGGCCTCACCTTATCTCAGTCAAGACAATGGCGCATACCGGGAAAACTATTATTCTTGATTAAGAGAAACCATTAGGGGCGCAAAACATCCAGGATCAGAAAACCGATAGTGCTTTGAAGACATTACATTTTTAATCAAAAAACCACTATCGGATTCTTTTACTTCTTTATCTGATAAAACCCAAAACCTTTTTACTGAGCTGGATAGGCATTCTACAAGTTGTTTGTGTTCGATTCATTCTTGGTCTCGATGGTATGATTGCCTTGTTGATCAGGAATCTCTGCTGGCTTGGCATATTCACGTTGCAACAATTCTGCTGCTACCTTTCGATGAAAATGAGCCTGTTTTTGTGCTTCTTTTACAGCCTGCTCGTAATAACGTAAATTGGCCGAAGTATGAGATTGAAAATCCTGCCCTCCTCGCCCATAGTATTGGCTTTTATCTTCATAGTGCTGCAAGGCTTGCTTTTTTTCTGCAGCTTTTATGGCCATTGCTTTGGCTACATCTTCATAGTGATTAGCCAACTGATCATGATCGCTATAAGTTTTTGCATTCTGTGCCAGTTTTCTACTGCCAGCATCCTGCACTTCCAGCTGACTCAACTGTGCACACGCAACCAACAGAGAAAGTAGGTGCAAAACCAGAAAATATTTTCTCAGCTTTATGCTCATGACAATAACTCCAAATAAAACGACTGGGGAGTATATTATCTGAGTCAATACAGCGAGCCTATTGGGGAAACTATTGTTCTTTACTAAGGAAAACTCTTAAGGAAGCGCTGATTAATTGAACGAACGTGATGAAGGGCGAGACGCACGGAACGCAACAACCGAGACATATCAATCTGATAGGCGAGGGAGTGAGTACCGCGCAACGAAGCAATTCGCTCGTGCAGTCAATTAATCAGCGCTTCCTTAAGAAACACTCTGCTTGATCCTATGATTATGGTTACTTTGCATTTATAAGCAGAATATCAATGTGCTGGTAAATCTTGCAGCAGGGCTTAAAAAGCACCCATAAAATCGCCCTTACCCACTTCCAGGCCATTGTGGCGCAAAATCGCATAGGCAGTGGTGACATGGAAGAAAAATTGCGGCAAGCCATAGTTGTTCAGATAATTGTGGCCAAGCAGTATTTTCTCTTTCGGTGTGCCAGAGCGCAACAAGATTTGACGCGTTTCGCTGCCTTCGAATTGCGCGGGCGTCAGGCTTTCGATGAATTCTAATGTCTTGCTGATGCGTGCCTGCAAATCCGCGAAAGTCTGTTCGTTGTCCTCATACGCCGGCACTTCAACCCCTGCCAGCCGTGCCGACACGCTCTTGGCAAAATCGGCGGCGACTTGCACCTGGCGGATTAAGGGAAACATATCCGGATATAACCGGGCATTCAGCAACACGGCGGGTTCAAATTTTTTCACGGTCGCGTACGCTTCAGCCTTGGTCAGAATGGCGCTTAAACTGTTTAACAGTTGCTTGAAAACCGGTACGGATGTTTGATACATATAAGGCGTGGTCATAGATCGTTCTCAATGGGTTGATGATAAGTATTGTCAAATACTGCAATAAGTATCTCACGATTACACAGGGTTTAGTGCGAACCGGCTTACCTACTGCTGAAGTGGAAAGATACCATTCGTTCTGAAAAGTATTTTATCCGGGTTAATTGACGGCTGATAGGTGTAATCAAGGTAAAATGCTCACAATTCCCGATCAAGGTAAACGCTGGAACAAGTCAATGCTATCTTGTAGTTTGATGATATGGTTGCAATCCAGTTCAAGCATCAAGATGGTTATCCCAATACTAACAGGAAAGAATGATTAACCATGGCTAAAACAAAAACAATCAAAGCAGAGCCATTGGAAAAGCAACTGTGGAAAGCCGCCGACAAATTACGCAAAAACATCGACGCGGCGGAATACAAGCATGTCGTGCTCGGACTGATGTTCCTCAAATACATTTCCGATACGTTCGAGGAACTGCACGCCCGGCTCAAAGCCGGTGAAGGCGATCTCGCCGGAGCCGATCCGGAAGACAAGGATGAATACCAGGCGGAAAACGTGTTCTTTGTTCCCGCCGAAGCGCGCTGGCCGCATCTGGTCGCGCACGCCAGGCAACCCGCTATCGGCACCCATGTCGATGCCGCCATGGATGCGATTGAAAAGGAAAATCCCTCGCTCAAGGGCGTGCTGCCGAAAGTCTACGCGCGGCAAAACCTCGATCCCACGTCACTGGGTGAATTGATCGACCTGATCGGCAATATTGCGCTCGGCGATGCCAAAGCGCGCAGTCAGGACGTACTCGGCCATGTATTCGAATATTTTCTCGGGGAATTCGCACTGGCGGAAGGCAAGCAAGGCGGCCAGTTCTACACCCCGCGCAGCATCGTCGAACTGCTGGTGAATATGCTCGAACCGTACAAAGGGCGCGTATTCGATCCATGTTGCGGTTCCGGCGGCATGTTCGTGCAATCGGAAAAGTTTGTCGAAGAACACCAAGGCCGCATCAACGATATTTCCATCTACGGGCAGGAAAGCAACCAAACCACCTGGCGGCTGGCGAAAATGAACCTCGCCATCCGCGGCATCGACAGCTCGCAAGTGAAATGGAACAACGAAGGTTCGTTCCTGAACGATGCGCACAAAGACCTGAAAGCCGATTTCATCATCGCCAACCCGCCGTTCAACGTCAGCGACTGGAGCGGCGAACAACTGCGCGGCGACGCACGCTGGCAATACGGCACACCGCCGCCCGGTAACGCCAATTTCGCCTGGTTGCAACATTTCGTCTATCACCTGTCGCCCACCGGCATTGCCGGGGTGGTGTTGGCGAAAGGCGCCCTCACCTCCAAAACTTCCGGCGAAGGCGACATTCGCAAGCACCTCATCGCTGACGGCAACCTGATCGACTGCATCGTCAACCTGCCCGCCAAATTGTTTTTGAACACGCAAATTCCGGCGGCATTGTGGTTTTTGAATCGGAATCGCGTGGAAACAACCGTAGGGGCAAATAATCATTTGCCCCTACATCATTTGCCCCTACAAAACCCGCCCCAACAAAATCCGCCCCAACACCACCACCCGCGCACCCACGAAATTCTGTTCATCGACGCGCGCAACCTCGGCCACCTGATCAACCGCCGCACGCGCGAACTGTCGCATGACGACATCCAGAAAATCGCCAGCACCTACCACGCCTGGCGCAACCCCGCCGACATTCCCGCACAGGCGGGAATCCAGCCGTATGAAGACATCAAAGGCTTCTGTGCCTCAGTGCCGGTGGAACGCGTCGCCGAACTGGATTACGTGCTGACACCGGGACACTACGTCGGCCTGCCGGACGAAGAAGACGATTTTAATTTCCCCGAACGTTTTGCCGCATTGAAGGCGGAATTTGAGGCGCAATTGCAGGAAGAAGCGGCACTGAATCAGGCGATTGTTGAAAGTTTGGCGAGGGTGAAGGTGTGAGTGAGTGGCGAGAATTAAAATTGGCAGATTTAGGCACATTTCAACGTGGCCGCTCTCGTCACCGCCCGAGATATGCATTTCATCTGTATGGAGGCAAATATCCATTTGTTCAAACAAGTGAAGTGAGAACTGCCAGAAAATACATTAAGGAATATGAACAGACCTATAGTGAAGTTGGCTTAGAGCAAAGTAAACTGTGGCCCAAAGATACTCTTTGCATAAAGATCGCGGCAAATATTGCTGAATTGGCAATTCTTTCATTCGATGCTTGCTTTCCAGATAGTATTCTTGGATTTATTCCCGACGAGGATGAAGCAGATTTGGATTTTATCTATTACACGCTTACACATTTTCAACGAGAATTAAAACATATTGGTGAGGGTTCGGTTCAAGACAACATCAATTTGGGAACATTCCAAGATATATTGTTTCCTATTCCATCCCTCCCCGAACAAAAAGCCATCGCCTCCGTCCTCAGCAGCTTTGACGACAAAATCGACCTACTGCACCGCCAAAACAAAACCCTCGAAGCCATGGCCGAAACGCTTTTCAGGCAGTGGTTCGTAGAGGAATTAGAAGAAGATTCCAACACAATATTTTTAGGCGATATTGCTTATTTCTCAAATGGAAAATCTCGACCAGAAGAAGTACCTAATGGCTCTGTACCAATTTATGGTGGAAATGGCATTCTTGGATATACACATCAATCTAATTCGAATGGTTTCAGCATAATAATTGGAAGAGTTGGCGCTTATTGTGGCAGTTTATTCATAGAAAATAAGCCCATATGGATTTCAGACAATGCTATGCTTGCTAAGCATATTAATGATTCAAGTCACAGCTATCTTTTTTATTTACTAAAAAACTTAAGACTAAATGAATTCGCTGAAGGCTCAAGTCACCCTTTGTTGACTCAAACATTACTAAACTCAATTAAAATAATTTCGCCATCTGCTGAAAAAATAAGTCTTTTCTGTCATGAAACTGATAAATGGAAAGAAAAATCAGATTTTAACAAATTGCAAATTGAAACCCTAGAAACCCTCCGCGACACCCTGCTTCCCAAACTGATGAGCGGCGAGGTGCGGGTTGATTACCCGTAGGGGCAAATAATCATTTGCCCCTACAACCGTCCCCATAACCACAAAAACATGACCTTCAACCCAACCATCCATCGCCGCAAATCGATTCGATTGCAAGGGTATGATTATTCACAGGCTGGGGCCTATTTTATTACCGTTTGCACCCATAACCGGGTGCCGTTGTTTGGGGAAATTGTTGATGGGGTTATGGTGTTGAATACAGCGGGTCAGATCGTAGAAAAATGCTGGTGTGCGATACCCGAGCATTTTCCGCAGGTCACATTGGATGAATTCGTGGTCATGCCCAATCATGTGCATGGGATTATTACCGTAGGGGCAAATAACGTTGGGGCAAATGATTATTTGCCCCTACCATCCAACGAAACACCCATTCAATCCAACGAACCACCCCGGCCATTGCAACATGGCACATCCCGCACGATTGGATCGATGGTGAGGGGATTCAAAATTGGCGTTACCCGGTGGTTTCGCGCAAATACCGATATTCACGCGGTTTGGCAGCGCAATTATTACGAGCATATTATCCGCAATGAAGATGCTTACCTGGCAATTGCGGAATATATTCAAACCAATCCGCAGCGCTGGGAAACGGATACCTACCATGTTTAGGGACAAATGATTATTTGCCCCTACTTGTCTTCGTGCACAACAAAGCGCATCATTCGATGACCTATTGGGAGACGAATCATGAGAACCACCATCGTATTGGATGACGAATTACTGGAAAAAGCGCAAGCCCTGACCCACGTTCAGGAAAAATCCGCGTTGGTTAAAGAAGCCTTGAAAGCCCTGATCGAGCGCGAGAGTGCCAAAAGGCTGGCCAATTTGGGCGGTACCGAACCGCAATTGGAAACCATCCCCCGCCGGCAAACCAGCGAATAACCGCCAGAATGATTCTGGTCGACACCTCGGTTTGGATTAACCATCTGCGCAATAACGATCCGTATTTAGTCCGCCTGCTGACCGAGAACAGCGTATTAAGTCACCCCTTTGTTCGTGGAGAACTGGCGCTGGGTAATTTGCGCCAGCGTGAAGCCATTCTGGCCGCACTGGATAACCTGCCCCAAGCCCCCATTGCGTTTACCGATGAAGTGAATGTTTTCATCGAACAACATGCTTTATATGGTTTGGGCATCGGATTGATCGACGCGCATTTGTTGGCTTCCACACGATTATCCGGCAATACCCGGTTGTGGACACAGGATAAGCGGCTTCTGGCGGCCGCGTTACGTCTTAATTTGGCAGCATCGGTTCACCATGACTAAACTCAACGAATCGGCGATTGAAGCGTTGGCAATCAAACTGTTCGAGCAGCTTGGTTACAGCGCTATCCACGCGCCCGATATTTCACCCGACGGCGATCACCCGGAACGTACCCGCTATGACGAGGTGCTGCTCACCGGTCGATTGGAAAAAGCGCTCCAGCGCATCAACCCGGGTATGACGTCCACGGTATTACAGGCTGCCTTGAAGGAAATTGAGCGCATTCACTCGCCCGAATTACTCACTAACAATGAAACCTTTCATCGCCTGCTCACCGAAGGCGTCAAAGTCAGCACTCAACACGAAGGCAATGAGCGCGGTGATATCGTTTGGTTAATTGATTTTGACAACCCCGGCAATAACGAATTTATCGTGGCCAGTCAGTTTACCGTCATTGAAAACAACCAGAACAAACGCCCGGATCTGGTGGTGTTTGTGAATGGCATGCCGCTGGTGGTGATCGAGCTCAAGAATCCCGCCGATGAAAACGCCAGCATCCAATCCGCATTCCGGCAACTGGAAACCTATAAACGCAGCATTCCCAGTTTGTTTACCTACAATGCCTTGCTGGTGATTTCGGATGGACTGGAAGCCAAAGCCGGTTCGCTATCGGCGGGATTCAGCCGCTTCATGACGTGGAAAATTCCTGATGATGTTGGGGCCATGCATGGTGTGGTAGGGGCAAATAATCATTTGCCCCTACTACGCCATTTGCCCCAACAACCGGAATTGGAAACGTTGATCAAAGGCATGCTGAACAAAAAAACCTTGCTCGATCTGGTACGGCATTTTGTGGTATTCGAGCAATCCAAGAAAGAAGACCCAAAAACCGGTGTGATCAGCATTCACACGGTCAAGAAGATTGCCGCCTACCACCAATATTACGCGGTGAATGCTGCGGTGGCTTCTACCTTGCGTGCGGCGGCTGTAGGGGCGAATGATGTAGAGGCAAATAATCATTTGCCCCTACAAGTAAACGAACCTCCTGCCAGCTATGGCCTAGCCAGTGTCACCCAGCAACCGAAAGGCGACAAAAAAGCCGGTGTGGTATGGCACACACAAGGCAGCGGCAAATCGCTGTCGATGGTGTTTTATACCGGCAAGATCGTGTTGGCGCTGAATAATCCCACGATTGTCGTGATTACCGACCGCAACGATCTGGACGATCAACTGTTCGATACCTTTGCCGCCTGCAAGCAATTGCTGCGACAAGAACCCAGGCAAGTGGAAAACCGCCAGCAATTGAAAGAGTTGCTGCGCGTAGCGTCCGGTGGCGTGATCTTCACCACCATCCAGAAATTCCAGCCGGAAGCAGGCAATGTGTATGAAGAGCTTTCCGACCGGCGCAACATCGTGGTGATTGCCGATGAAGCCCATCGCACGCAATACGGATTCTCGGCCAAAACGGTGGACGACAAGAATGCCGACGGTGAAGTGATCGGCAAGAAAACGGTGTACGGTTTTGCCAAGTACCTGCGCGATGCGCTGCCGAATGCCACTTATCTGGGTTTTACCGGCACGCCGATTGAAAAGACCGACGTCAATACCCCTGTCGTATTTGGCCATTATGTGGATATTTACGATATTGCTCAGGCGGTGGAAGACGGCGCTACGGTGCGCATTTACTACGAAAGCCGCCTGGCAAAAGTCGCATTGAGCGAGGAAGGCCGCAAACTGATCAAGGAACTGGATGATGAGTTGGATCAGGATGAACTGACCGATACCCAGAAAGCCAAAGCCAAGTGGACGCAAATGGAAGCGCTGATCGGCAGCGAGCGCCGCATCCGGAATATCGCGCAGGATCTGGTCAGTCATTTTGAAGCGCGCCAGGAAGTGTTTGCCGGCAAAGGCATGATTGTGTGCATGTCGCGCCGCATTGCCGCTGATCTGTATAGTGAGATCGTCAAGCTGCGCCCTGATTGGCATACCGATGATTTAAACAAGGGGGTGATCAAGGTGGTGATGACGGCGGCTTCCTCCGATGGTCCGATCATGGCGCAACACCACACCACCAAGCAGCAGCGCAAGCTACTGGCTGAGCGCATGAAAGATAACAGCGATGCATTGAAGCTGGTGATCGTGCGCGACATGTGGTTGACCGGATTTGATGCCCCGAGCATGCACACGCTGTATATCGACAAGCCCATGAAAGGCCACAATCTGATGCAAGCCATCGCGCGGGTGAATCGTGTGTATGGCGACAAACCCGGCGGATTGGTGGTGGATTATCTCGGCATCGCGTCGGATTTGAAAGAAGCGTTGTCATTTTATTCCGATGCGGGCGGCAAAGGCGACCCGACCTTGCTGCAGGAGCAAGCAGTACAGCTCATGCTGGAGAAACTCGAAGTGGTAGCGGCGATGTACCACGGCTTTGCCTATGAGGATTATTTTGCAGCCGATACTTCGAAGAAATTAGCTTTAATCCTGACGGCTGAGGATCATATTCTTGGCCAGGACGATGGCAAGAAGCGCTACATCAATGAAGTGACCGGACTGTCGCAGGCTTTTGCCATCGCCATCCCGCATGAGCAGGCACTGGACGTGAAAGATGAAGTGGCTTTCTTTCAAGCGGTAAAAGCACGCCTGGCCAAATTCGACAGCAGCGGCGGCGGCAAAACCGATGAAGCCATTGAAACCACCATCCGGCAAGTCATTGACCGGGCTTTGGTCTCGGAACAAGTGATTGATATCTTCGATGCCGCCGGACTCAAGAAACCCGATATTTCCATCCTGTCCGAAGACTTCCTGGCCGAACTCAGAGACTATCAGCATAAGAATGTCGCGCTGGAAGTGCTGAAAAAACTGCTCAATGATGAGCTGAAAGTGCGTGCCAAGGTCAATCTGATGCAAAGCCGTTCGTTGATGGAAATGCTGGAAAACGCCATCAAGAAATATCACAACAAAATCCTGACCGCTGCCGAAGTGATCGAGGAACTGATCAAGATCAGCAAGGAAATCGTGGCATCCGATAAAGAAGCAGAGAAACTTGATTTATCCACTTTTGAGTATGCCTTCTACACTGCGGTTGCCAGTAACGATAGTGCGCGCGAGTTGATGCAAAATGACCAATTGCGTGAACTGGCCATCGTATTGACCCAGCGCGTGCGTCAAAATGCTTCCATCGACTGGACCATCAAGGAAAGCGTGAAAGCCAAACTGAAAGTGATCGTGAAACGCACGCTGCGCCAATTCGGTTACCCGCCGGACATGCAATTGCTGGCGACGGAAAGGGTGTTGAAGCAAGCTGTGATGATTGCCAATGAATTAGCTGCTTGATGGCTAAGGAAGCGCTGATTAATTCAACGAACGTGATGAAGGGCGAGGCGCACGGAACGCA
>CADEDO010000060.1 GCA_902826115.1 uncultured Nitrosomonas sp. | reverse complement strand
AAATACCCATCACCCAATATGACCCCACTCTACTTCTATTACTACTTTAACCTTTTATAACAGAGATATTAACTACATTTCCTCATAAAACCTTCATTAAACATTTAATTCATATCAAAATGATATTTTTGTTTTAATTATTCCAATAATAAAAATGAACGATTCTTTTTAAAATTCATAAAAATAAGGGTTTAGCCTAACTAGACTTGAGCGTATCGTAGTGACACATGACTTTGCCCTGTAAAAACGTATTTTTTAACTAGGATTACACTACAAGCTAAGAAGACGAAGAAATGAGAGCAGGAAAAGTCAGGAGAGCATCGTATACGCTGGGATATAAATAGAAAGCGGTATGATTGGCTCAGGGCGATCAATAATGCACGCGACAACCAAAGTGCTGGGGATACCCAGTCAGACATTAGAGAACTGGGTTAGACAGGTGGCGAAAGGAAAATTGGCGGGTGCCGGTAAGCACGGAACAAATGAAAATGACGCACCTGAGGTCAGAGCTTGCAAGGGTGAAGATGGAGCGCGACATTCTAAAAAAGCGACGGAGTACTTTGCGCGGGAATCGGAGTGAAGTACGCCTGAATTGAACGACACAAAAGCTGTTGGCCGGCTATCTGACAATGCGAAGTACTCAATGTCAGTACCAGCGGTTACTTTGAACATCAACGACGAAGAATTGCGGATGGTCCGGTGATTCCCGGCAAGCGCCTCAGCGATGTTGCCCTGTTTGTTCACATAAGGCGAATACGGCTGGCCGGGGATTTGGAGAGAACCTCAAGTTAATAGAGTGTGAGTTTGGAACAAACGGGCTCGGCGGCTTATGAAGGAACACGGCGTCAAAGCGTATGGAAAGTGTAAATTCGTCGTGACCGCAGACAGCACAAGCACAATCTGCCGATTGCACCGAATCTGTATCGTCCTCAGGTTGAGGGTTGGGGCATGCGATCCCAATACAATATGCAAAAACGGCCTGGTGATAGATGTGCTCAAGATGATCTGGTCCAGGCGACGACCAGAATCGGGACGCCTCTTCCATTCAGATAGTAGCAATCAGTATTGCAGTCGCGATTTCATAACACACTGGCTGAATATGGCATGCACAGCTCAATACGCAGAAAAGGAAAAGTTGGGATGATGCTCCCATTGAAATCCTGTGGGGATCGTTGAAGGTAGGCAGATTGTATGGAAAGCGGTTTGAAACGCGCCGTCAGGCAGTGGATGAAGTGATTGATTGGCTTAACTACTACAACTACAGAAGACTATTCGACACTGGGATTCATCAATCCAATGAAGTTCGAGCAAAACTGGCTCGTGGCACAATTGAAAAAGATCGCATAATAAGCGCGTTCAGATGTACGGATTACAGGGGCAAGGTCAATTATTCTTGGTTTTCTGCAAAGATCTCTCTGCATCATTGATGCTCGTTGTATTTTAAAAATATTCTATTTTCAGATTGGATTAAATTTCGGGAAAAAAACAATCACAGACACAATTACTCATCAATTACTTATTCTTACAAATCAACATACTAGATCAAGCAAACGAATATCAAATTTATATATCAAGCAATAGCTCAGCGTGGGAAAATATTACACATATTATTGACACAGTTTTTTTTTCCATGTATCTTTGATTCTGTGTCGTGCGGGAATAAATCACACGAACACACATTTTTAATTACAATAGCTATGAATCAATGAAAGATGTGATTGTTGCAGTGCTAGCATGTAATTCTGGTCGCCATGCTTATGTATCAAGCAAATCATTAAACAGCTCATTGGAAGTTACTTCTGATCCAAGTAGTAATGGAAATCCATCAATACTGTTATGGCGTATTAAAACCAAGTGCAAAACAGCGAAAATGTAGACTGATTATCAGCTCTTTTATAGAAAAAGAGTAATCATAATAAGTCTTTAGAAGATCTTCATCTCAGAAAATTATCTTACTTTTTAACTAACGCTTAACTTCCTAAGATCCTTAATTAAAAAGTATAGCTTTACCGCTGTTTTTGCCGCTTTAAAATCCCAGAAATAAGCAATACTGTTGATTCGGTTAGAAATTATTCTAGGTATAGCATTATTCAAATTACCAGTGAACTAGTTGCTATTACCAAATAATTCAAAATGAGGCTTTTAAATATCATTTGACCGAATCAACTAGCGAGATCATTTTGCAAATGTGAAAGCATGCTTTCTTTCAAGAACAGCACATTGATCGCTTCTAATCTAATAGGAAATTGGAAGAATGAAACTTAGCTTAAAAGGAGTCTTTATATGAAAATTACGAACGCCCTACAATCTGGAGTCAGTCTTAATCTCTCTATTGCGGTTAAACAAATGCAAGCTTTTTTAATTGCATTATTAGTTACCTTAAGTATGTTAGTGATTCCCTGGGGTGGAGCAAATGCTGCTCCAGTAACAGGTCCAATCAAATGGCATCCAGGTCACTACTATACGATTCTAAACTTCGGCAGAGATAAGGCCTGGTATATGGATGACGTATATAGAGAACTCGCATCAACACCGGCATTACGCGGAATACAAGTCCGTTTTTTATGGGCAGATATAGAAAAAACAGAGGGTGTTTATGATTTCAAAGTCATTGATCAATTACTTGCTGGACTATCGTCACGTGGAAAACGTCTTGTCCTTCAGGTGCAAACGAAATCATTCAATCCTGACTGGAAACTTGTGCCTGATTACCTAAAAACAGCCAAATATGAAGGTGGTCAGTTTCCCTTTAGCACGTGGGGTAGCAAGGTCCACAAAGGACACAACATTAAATTATGGAATCCTGGAGTTCGTGATCGTTTGATTGCGCTATTTGCTGCATTGGGAAAACGCTACAATTCTCATCCTTATTTTGAAGGTATCGGCATGATTGAGTCCGCTTTGGGACAACCGATATCACCACTAACAAATGCTCAGCAAGATGGCTTCTATACAAATATGCTAACAGTGCACGAGCGGATGCGTGTGCAGTTCCCCAACACCATGACAATTCAAGAAATGAACTATCCGCGCGATATTCTCGAAAAATCTGTAGCTAAATTCAAACAATTGGGAACAGCGCTAGGATGTCCAGATGTTGCACCACAAGAACCGGGATTACTTTTTGAAGGATCAAAATACTCACCACAGGGTGTATACCAACATTACCGCGAACTTTCCGGAATCATACCTTTAGCACCCACAGTAGAAATAATTAATTATGAAAATACTCGAGTTGATGGAACAGGTCATAAACCTACCATTTCCGAATTACTTACTTTTGCACGAGATCAATTAAAAGCAAATTATATTTTCTGGATAAGAAGTCCGGAACATTATCGACAAGTACTTGAGACACTAAACTTTACACAAAACAGAAGTACTCCATCAGGCGGATTAAATCCAGCTTGCCCCAGCACTTTTGCTTCCTGCGTCAAATAGATATCAAGTATCTTGTAACATATCCATTAGGTGGAATGCATAGATTGAAAGGTTTGTATTTCACCTAAAAGATAGTTAATTTATCATTTCCTCGAAAAATAGACTTTCTCAGACTCATTCTATGCCAAGAAAGTTTGGGGTTGAAACAAATAACCGGTTATGAGAGACTTATTATGTTAACTAAGTTTGTCGGACAATTAAATTAACGTTGGAATATTGAAAGAAAAGATGACATCTTCAGCATCTAATGAGATTGAAAAAGCTTCAAACGACAATTTTCGTGTGCTGTACATATGCTCTGCTGCTCGTTGCGGCTCTACGTTGACTGATATGTTTATTGGTGGGCACTCTCAGGCGACCTCTTTAGGAGAAATAAACTTTCTAGAAAGAGCTATTGGTTTAAATGAAGAGTGTAGTTGTGGCGAAAAGCTACGGAACTGTCCTCAGTGGAACAAAATTTTCGACAATATTCGTCTATCACGAAACATAGATCTTATTAAAAATCCTAACGCATTTAAATTGTGGGATATTCTTGCTTATAACAAGATTGATCAGCAACAAACACAGTCATATCGTATGGCCGTTTTCTTACGCAAAGCATGGATGATGACTCGAGACCATTTACCGGATGTTCTCCGTGAATTAACCCCAATACCTCCTGAGTTAAATAAAGCTCTTAATAATAAAATGGATTTATATCGAGCTATTGCTCAATGCTGGAATAAATCTGTTATTGTTGATTCATCGAAGAATTTTCGTGAAGCGATTGAGCTACATCGACGCTGGCCAGATAATATTAAAGTAATACTACTAACACGTGATGGAAGAGGAGTTTATCTTTCTCGTCGCTCTAGTGGACATAGTCAGTTTGATAGCGTAAACATCTGGCTGAGCTACTACCGTCGAGCTTTGCCTTTGCTAAGCAGTCACATTGCCTCCCGTAGCCTACTCAAAATAAGATACGAGGATTTAGCATCTGATCCAGATGCAACAGGACGTATCTTATGTAACTTCGCTGATATTCCTTTCGAATCAGGAATGCTTGAGCTGAAGCAAGCAACCAGACACCTTGTCAGTGGCAATAAAACACGTTTTGCTTCTGGAAAAGAGATCCGCTTAGATACCCGTTGGCAAACAGATCTCACTGGTGCTGAGCTAGATTTCTTTACACGAACAGGTGGAGAAATGAATAATCAATTGGGTTATCGTTAGTGCTTTATACAAATAAAATAGAGAGAATGAAAAAGATATCTCATTGTTATTGATTACATTAAATATCGTATGATGAATAGTAATTTCATCCTCTGGATACTTCTAAGGGATAACATCACTAAATGTGAATGTGTTGTCGAATATTAATTCAATATTGATGCGTGATCTATCGTTTTCAAAAGCATTTCCTATACTGATTAGGTCTTTCTGAGCGCAACTATCTAGGCACATACAAAGAAGATAGATATATGCTTATTACTTGATATGATCAGATATGATCACAATTAAGCTCATATCCTCAAAGATAACCCCACTCAAGAATACTTACTTAGGTAATAAGCTTGAGCTGAATATCTTCAAGAAAAGCATAAATCTTTAATAACTTATACCGATAACACTCAGTGTCTTAGACATTCATATATCTAATAAATCTATCTAGTAAGTTTTTTCCAAAAAATGACTGAGCTAGGAATAAAAACATATCAAATTCTTATTACAAATCAGTAGAGAACTATCATGAAAATGCTTTATATTGTAGAGGATCGTTTTCCGCCCTTCCGAGCAGATGTGGTGGAATTATTCGCTAAGCAGATGTCAGCACGTGGGCATCAAATCAATTGGTTAATGCAGCGCGGACCAGATGCTCTCAATATATCCTCACCTACAAACTGGTTAGGAAATACCGTATATCTAACCACACAACATAATAGACACAAAGGCCTTTTAGGCCGGATATTAAATAATTTGCTAGATATGTGGGGAGATTTTATGATCCTACCATTGGCCTTCAAAGAGAGATACGATGTAATTCAAGTACGTGACAAGTTCTTCGCTAGCTTGATTGCTTGGCTAGCTGCGCGTTTAACGGGTGCTCATTTTGTCTACTGGATGTCCTATCCATTCGCAGAATCCAAGCTGCACCAAGCACAAAATCGTCTAGTACCCCATCATCGTCTTGTTTGGTTCAAAGGAAAGATTATCCAAATTTTACTCTACAAAGTAATTTTGCCATTAGCCGATCACATTTTTGTACAGAGCGAACGCATGAAAGAAGATGTAGCGCACCAAGGCATTTCTTCTTTTAAAATGACATCTGTTCCTATGGGTATTCGCGCTAATCAAGTAGGTAAAGCAGAAGATGCGATTGCACCTAATACTTATACGCCTGTATTACTTCATCTTGGAATTATCATGCAACTCCGTCAGTCAGAAATGCTAGTACGGGTACTCCATAGAGTAAGACTACGCTACCCTGAAACTCGTTTATTATATGTAGGAGATGGTCAACTCCCTAGCGATCGACGGGCAGTGGAAGAAGAAGCATCGCGACTGGGACTATCAAATGCTGTTACCGTAACTGGTTTTCTGCCTATGGAACAAGCTTGGGAGTTTGTGAAACAAGCAGATATCTGCTTTTCCCCTTTCTATCCAGTACCTGTATTGCTTTCCACTTCACCCACCAAATTTATTGAATACATGGCTATGGCAAAGTGCATTGTTGCAAACGAACATCCCGAGCAGCGCCAGATCATGGAAGCAAGCGGAATTGGACGATGCATACCATGGGATGAGGCAGCTTTTGCTAATGAGACTTGCTATTTGCTTGATAATCCTGAGCACGCACGAATGATGGCAGCAAAAGGACCAGACTGGGTACGAGCCCATCGCACCTATGATGTGATTGCCGATTTGGTGGAATCACAATACCAGAAACTTCTGGGTTCGATGATTTGAGTAACCCTAGTCTTTATTCCGGGAAACGTTTTCGTCAAGCTATTCAGCATTTTTTATTAGGACGAACTGCACAAGCTGCAGCATCTCTCATCTTGATGCTTTGGCTCGTACGCTTGTTGATACCTGCTGACTACGGTGCTTATATGGTATTGTGGGGTATGGTGGAGATGATGATGCCACTGAGCTCCTTAGGTATGCTGGAAGCAGTACGGCGCTTCTTGCCAGAGTTAGCCGCGCGTGGAGCACCAGGTGTGCTTATAAGATTTGTTCGCTGGATGACACTGATCCGCTTGGCTATTTTAGTTGTCTGGGCTTTGTTAGCTGCCACTTTCTGGCCTGATATCGCTGCATGGATGGGCTTCAGTACATCACAACAGGATACCAGTTTGTTGGCTGTAGGGCTCATCATCACTGTCATCGGCTTTCGATATGCTTCAGAAATGCTAGAGTGCTTATTGGAGCAAAGATGGTCTCAGTTGGTTCATGCCTTTATGCCTTGGGGGCGTCTAGCGGGTGTAGCAACGCTAGTAGCATCTGATGATTTGACTTTAGAGCGATTAATATGGGTAGATTTAATCGTATCTCTGAGCTGCTTCCTGCTAGCTGAATTTTTTCTGATTGGAAAATTGCGCAGCCTACCAGGAACAGGCGATTACCGGGTGAGTGTACATGAAATAGCCAACTTTGCTTGGCACATGGCGGGAGTTATTCTACTCTATGCTGCTTCTAGCACTGGCGCAATCCGTATTCTTGTGGCACGGACGCTGGGACTTGAAGCTGCGGGTGTATTTGCCTTTCTGCAGCAATTATTAATGATCGTTGGGAGATATCTACCCGCTAACTTATTAGCTAACATCATACGACCCATGTTGATTTCTCGTTATGCAGTTGGTGAGCTGGATACAGTTAATCAAGGCATCGCATTGCTGTGGAAAATTAATCTACTCATTATTGCTGCAAGCATGGCAGTAACATGTGTGGCAGGCGATACCCTCATTTTAGTAGCAAGCAGTGGGCGTTTTACCGATGCAGGTATGGTTATGCTGATCATGCTATTGGGTTTAGGAGCTACCAGTCAAGGCCAATTAGTTAGTATGGCCATGCAGATTTTTTCTTTTACTCGTCAGCTTAGATACTTTAGCATATTGTCCATGCTGACACCATTAGCGGTTATAGTAGGATCAAATTGGGGGCTGATTGGCGTATCTAGTGGTGTGGTACTCAGCGTATGGTTGTTAAATAGTGTAACCTTGACCTGGTTACGCCGCCAGGCTGGACATATTGCATTCGATTGGTCAGGTGTTGCACGCGGCCTTAGTTTAGCCGCGTTACTAACAGCTATCGGATGGATAGTTGAATATGAATTTGGACCATGGTGGGCTGTGACTTTAGTGTTGCTCGTCTATGGATTTGGATTAGCTATAGTAAAACCACTAAATCAATTCGATTTTGAATTACTAAATCGAGGGTTGCGTCATCGAGCGCGTTTTTTTATACCCTTTGTACGAAAAAGCTCATAGTAATACCGTCTTTTGATTATAGTAACAAAAAAATATTTGTCTAGCTGAAGCATTTTAAGAATCACATCCATTTTTTCGTCCCTACAACTTGCTAGTAGTGATAAAAAATCAAACAATAGGCTACCTATATGAATATAAATAAGGAAAAAATAAAGGCCCTACATATCATTAACGGAGAGTTTTTTTCTGGAGCTGAGAGAGTTCAAGATGTTTTGGCATTACGTTTGCCAGATTATGGCTATGAAGTCGGTTTTGCTTGTGTGAAGCAAGCAAAGTTCTCTGCGTACCGAAATTCGACCGTGCCATTATTCGATATGCCTATGAAATCAAAATTTGATCTGGCACCAGCATGGAAAATTGCACATATCGTAAAGCAGAATGGTTATAGCTTATTGCACACACATACCCCTCGCGCTGTTTTAGTAGGGCGAATAGCAGCTTGGCTGGCTGGTGTGCCATTAGTACATCACGTACATAGTCCTACTACACGGGATACAGAAAGTATTTGGCGCAATCGCAAAAATGCAATTATAGAAAGATTAAGTTTAATTGGAGTTGCACAATTAATTCCAGTATCAAAAAGCCTTGAATCTTATCTGAAGAAACAAGGGTGGTCATCTACCAAAATTACTATGGTGGCTAATGGAGTAGTAACACCCGGCTCTTTACCTGATCGACCTACCCCAAAATCAGAATGGACTATCGGTAGCGTGGCACTCTTTCGTCCACGTAAAGGCGTGGAAGTACTAATCCAAGCTCTATCTAACTTACGCCAAATGGGAGAAGTTGTACGTCTGCGAGCAGTAGGTCCATTTGAAACTGTAGAGTACGAAGAAACTATCAAAGAAATGGCTGCACGCCTTGGTGTAGCAGATATGATCGACTGGATTGGTTTTGCTCAGAATGTAAATGCCGAGTTTGCAAAAATGGATGTACTAGTTCTACCCAGTCTCTTTGGTGAAGGTATGCCAATGGTAATACTGGAGGCTATGGCAATGGGAGTGCCTGTAGTTGCATCAGATGTGGAAGGTATCCCTGAAGTATTGCAGCATGCACATACCGGTTTAGTAGTACCAGCGGGAGATGCGCCACAACTTGCTAGTGCATTGTTCGATCTAATCAATAACAAATACAATTGGGCTGCTATGCGTGCAGATGCATATAGTTTGCAGGTGAAGAGTTTCTCTGATCACAGTATGGCTGCTGGAGTTGCTCGTGTTTATAACAGAATTCTAGCTAGATAAATATAAAGATTATGCAGTATTACCAACAATAATCAACCATTGTTAGTGGGAAAATTTCATGAGTCATATTTCTCTGTTCGGTTTGAGTATTAGTGACACAACGTTAATCGACGCGAGTACAAGTGTTGTAAACAATGCCAAACTAGGAACACAGCGGAAAATCTATTTCGTCAATGCTCACTGTATTAACGTAGCTGCTTCAGACATCAATTATCTTAATGTTCTTCACAAGAGTGCTTTGTTGTTTGCAGATGGCAGTGGCATGCGACTGGCTTCTAGACTAGCCGGTTTCTCACTTAAGGATAATGTGAATGGTACAGATTTATTTCCACTAATTTGCCATGATGCTGCGATCGCGGGAATTAAATTAGCTTTGCTTGGTGCTCGTCCAGGAATTGCAAAGCGCTGCGCAGATAATATGAAAGATCAATATCCTAACTTACAGATTGTCTGGACTCACGATGGTTATTTCACTGCAAACGATGAAACACAAATGATTGAATCCATCAATAGCAGTGGAGCTCAAATCCTTTTTGTAGCAATGGGAGTACCCATACAGGAGCTCTGGATTGATCGCAATGCTGAAAAATTACATGCCCCAGTTATACTGGGCGTTGGAGCACTATTTGACTTCTATTCGGGAACGATACCGCGTGCACCACAGCAAGTGCGACAGCTAGGCTTAGAATGGTTATTCCGTTTCATCATAGAACCCAGAAGAATGTTTGCACGATATATCTTGGGTAACCCAGTATTTATCTTGCGTGCTTTATGGCGACGTATGCGAAGCCAGAAATTCTTACAAGAGGCGCCACTAATCAACAGTATAGAAAGTAAATGACAATAACCAATTTGGCTTAATGTATTAAGACTCAGTTTTAAGAATAGTGTTCATATATGAAAGAGATATCCGAAATCGGCCTGGCCAACTTCATAATTGCAGGCACAGAGAAGGCTGGCACAACTTCCGTGTTTACCTACTTAAGTACACACCCTTCAGTTTGCGGTTCAGTTGTCAAAGAAACGGATTTTTTTCGTAATGCATATACTGGTGATCGAGAAAAAGATATTACTAATTATGCAAGTTTCTTTGAAAACCCCTCACATGAGAAGCCAATCATAATGGAAGCCTCACCGGGTTATCTTGGAAGTGGAGCAGAGGTGGCAGCCCGCATTCATTCACTGATACCCAATACTAAGCTGCTGTTCATTCTCAGGAATCCTATAGATCGAATGTACTCATCATTCAATTTTCATGTTAGTAAACTGAATCTCAACGCAAATTTAAGTTTTGAGGAATACATTAACAAATGTATCGACTATGACTTAGGAAATAAATCGCCTGCTGAATTAAATATTGGAGAGTGGTATTTAAAAGTGATCAGTTATGGCCGCTATGCCGATTACCTAAAATACTATTATCAGAGATTCCCAGAAAACCAAATTAAGATATTGTTTTTTGAAGATCTAAATCGTGATACGCTGAATTTCATGCGCGAACTGTGCGATTTCCTTGAGATCACATCTGATTATTTTGAGGATTATAACTTCAAGAGGATTAATGTCACTTACGAAAGCAAAATGAAATGGCTACATAAGTTGGCGGTAAATCTTAATTCAAGATCTGAACGATTTCTGCGACAACGCCCCAATCTAAAACAATTCATTGTGAGTTTATACAAGAAAGTTAACCAAGCCAGGGAAGGATATAATGATATGTCCGAAGAAAGTCACTACAGGCTTAAAGAATATTACAAACCGAGTATTGATGCACTGCAAACATTAATTGGTACAAGAAAAACACCTTGGGATATTTAAGTAATCTATTCATAACTGGAATGTACCGGAGAATATATGTTTACAATTAATAAATTAAAAGAAATCGTCATGAAAAAATCAAGAGAGGAAAAGCTTACGCATTTCTACTCGCTTTGCAAAGAAGGTATGGCTGTTCTTGATGTTGGTGTGTCATCTGAATCAGGCGCGGGAACGCCAGCTAGGAATTACTTTCTTAAGAATTTCAAATATGACTCTAAGTACTATACTGGATTAGGTGTACAGGATTTGAGTGAAATGAACAATCTTTTTTCGGGAAAAACTTTTGTACAATATCAGGGTGGAAAATTTCCATTTGAAGATAACCAGTTCGATTGGGTATTTAGTAATGCTGTCATTGAGCATGTTGGTAACGACGAAGCGCAATTATTGTTTATTAACGAAATGCTGCGTGTAGCAAAAAATGTTTTTTTTACCACTCCTAATAAGTATTTCCCAATTGAAGCACATACAAATATATTTTTCTTACACTGGAACAATAGCATTTTCTATCACTGGTGTAAGAAACACAAAACATGGGTAACAAGAGATAATCTTTATCTCCTATCAAGCGGGAGATTACGTAGATTAATGAATTTATCAAATGCTGCATCCTATGAGTTAAAGAAAAATCGGTTATTTACATTGGTAATGACCTATACTGTAACATGCACTAAATCCGAAACTCACTGTTAATAAAATTAAAGGATTATCAATAATTCAATTAGCAGCTAAAACAACGACTAGATCGGCTAACTTAAGATAGCGGTTGATGGTTTTTTTCAGAGCCAGCTGCTAATGGCTTAAGAATTCGAACAAGTAGCAATGAATCAGGGAGAGTAGGAGTAAATTCATGTTCTTAACAAGATGAACCTACTCTCCTATTAATAATCTACTCTGAAAATTCTAGTTGGCGCATGAAGAAAAATTGCTAGGGCATGCTATACTCAATCCACCTGCAGGATCTTTCTTTTGCTCACTCCAATTCAACATCTCCAGTACTTTTGGATAGTACTCTGGACTACGTGCCCAAAAAATGTAATTAGATTTTAGTCGATCACGCGCAAAAGCTAGTAATTCTAACATGGTAGGCTGGTAACCCGTTCCATCATGCCTAGTATTCTCATAATTTGATGCCATTACTTGAGGAGCTACAGGTATAATTCCAGCAACTTCTGGATAATGATGATAGATACCTTTAGATGCGTATTGCGTCCCTTCGTACAACAATCCAGGTTCCTCAAGAAAGATATCTGGACCACTCAGTCCTGTTCCCATATTCTTAAGTGCCCCCACAAATGATTCGAGAATATCTCTAGGATAGTTTACTTCTTGGATTGTCATAGTATTTGGGAAGTGCAATCTCATTTGCTGATGTACGCTGAGCAAGTTAGCATAAAATCCACTTATTTGAGCGCTACTTAGCGGATCCATAGACTGCCCCAATGCGGTTTCAATCATGCCAATACCTTCAAAATTAGGGTGAGAATTGTAGCGTTTCCCCAATGCACGAAATAGCGCAATCAAACGATCACGAACCATAGGATTCCACAACTTGATGTTGTGCCCTCTGATTGTTGTAGTGCCATAAGTACCAAAGGCAAACACTCCCCCCTCATATTTGGCTGTTTTGAGGTAATCTGGCACAAGTTTCCACTCAGGATCAAACGATTTTGTTTGCACCTGTATGACAAGGCGCTTTCCACGTGTAGTAAGTGCTGCAAGCTGCCGATCAATTGATGCAAAGTCATAAACACCTTCAGATTTTTCTATCTCGGCCCATAAATAACGAACTTGTAATCCGCGTAGTGCCGGCGTTGATTTAAGTTCTCTGTAAACTTGATCCATATACCAAGTTTTGTCTTTTCCAAATCCCATAATTGTATAGTAATGTCCTGGGTGCCATTTAACTGGGCCAGTTACTGGTGGAGTTGCCGAATGCACTGCTCCCCATGGAATTAGAGTCATGT
This sequence comes from uncultured Nitrosomonas sp., assembly GCA_902826115.1. GTDB lineage: Bacteria > Pseudomonadota > Gammaproteobacteria > Burkholderiales > Nitrosomonadaceae > Nitrosomonas. The sequence goes on along the minus strand of CADEDO010000060.1, from coordinate 954 downwards.
TTATAATAAAGAAGAATGCAATCAATAAACCATAAACTTGGCTAATCACGAGAGCGTGGTTAAAGTTTATTCTAAGTTGCATTGCACTATTATTAATACAAGGTTTTGCATTAATATAGTTTGTAGTAATAATTTTATTTTTCTGTAATTCTTTCTGAGTTAGTTCCAGAGAATTAGTTGTTAAAATTTGATTAGTGCTGCTCATTTTTAGATTCCTCCTTATAGTTTAAAGGACGGAACTGCATCGATACGCATCGAAGTTAAATTGTTCGATAATCGTCAAACACATATTACCAAGACGAATTCTGCGTTATCAGGCAGTCCTGCCATCATGGGGCATTAGCCCGTTAGATCAGTGACTTTGCGTCCTCTGCTTTCACAGAGTTTGCCTTTTTCATACTGCATTATTTATTATGCACAAATCATGCCATTACCAAGTTGATGTGGTTAATATCCACCGTTAATTTCTTTAACTCAATAAAACAGTATCTTATTAAAAGTTAAACGTGACAAACCGGTGACATTAGCGGCACCGTCAACAATCAACGACACCTGATCAATGGATTTTATGCATGATCAACTGGAAGACGGTCGCAGTTTCCGACTATTGAATATACTGGATGACTGCAATCGTGAAGGGTTGGGTATTGAAGTGGATTTCCATACCAACAGAACGGGTCATACGTATGCTGAACCACCTGATCGAATGGCGCGGCAAGCCTAACCGGATTCGCTGTGACAATGGTCCTGAATACATCAGTGGCACAATAACTGGCTTCACCTCTCATATTTTGTCGGTAAGTAACAAAAAATGTCATATTCTTGCAAAGTTAATGCATAGGTAATCCCCCCGAAAAATAGCAGGATTTAAAAGTAGAATTTTCTTGTAATTTAAAGACAGGTAAGCGTCCAACGCCACCATCTATCTCTATCAATTCATCTACTTTAGCGTTT
>CADEDO010000059.1 GCA_902826115.1 uncultured Nitrosomonas sp. | reverse complement strand
GCACGGTACGCACGCCATTCGGTTCCAGTTGGGCCATGTCGGTGCGGAACAAGACATCGTTAAGCGTAATCACCAGACCGCGTTCGGTCTTTACGGCGTTCAGCTCCCTGAGCTGTCTTTCCTGTTCAGCGATAAGCACTTGATCAAATGCCACTTGTCGCTTGGATTCATCAGCCTCGGCTGTTCTTGCTTCAAGAAGAATTTGATCACGTTTCCCGCCAGCGTTGGTCACCGCTAATTCAGCCACTTTCCCCCTGGCGGTTTCCTGCGCGATAGCCACTTGTTGATTAGCCAGATAAGCCAGATGATTGACTGTGGTATCGTTCTCCCTATTGTTTAAAGCGGCGTCCGCTTTTTCCAGAAAGTTGCTCGCTTCTTTCAATTCAAGCGCTGCCATATTAGTGACTTGGGGATTTGTTTGTGCATTGTTGTAATTGCGATGTGCTTCTGTAAGCGAGGCATTTTGCGGTATCGAGCCGCAACCAGAAACTATCACTATCGCGACAGTAATCAGAACGATAGAAAAATACCATTTTCTTTGCATGATGAACTCCATTGAAGATTATTGGGCTTGACGGTCTATTTCTTGGCGTAATACGCGACTACCTTCCTGCAAGGCATCCGCTGCTTTCTGGGCCTTGGTTGAACGGGCCATCGTTCCAGCCAATTTGGCATCAAGCTGCGCTTGCTCCGCCAACTGCCGTGCAAGCTCATAATTTCTGTCCATCATGGCACGCTCGGCGGCTTCCATTTTCTCCATCGCGGATTTAAGCGGTAGCGGTGCAAATTCATTGCTACCAGCACTGAGTGCATTGCTCACGGCAGTTCTCGAAACGGCCATCTGCTCAGTCGGTGCCGGGATGCTTGCGCAACCTGCCATCACAATCGCAGAAATCGCTGCTACACCCATCGTACGCATCGTTTGACGCGATTTTATGCAGTAAAAATTCTTCATCATTTTTTTATCCATTGAATGAATACTCCGAACACAATTGATTAAAAGACCATTGATGTTGATTAGATGCTCTTCCTCAGCAGAAAACTGTTCGCTAGCGCACATAAGTACTGCAAAGAACAGCTCAATGGCACGGGTGAGGTATGGGTAACTTGAATGGAATGGCGTGGATACAGGCTATGCTGGACAAATCTCATGCACCTGACACGTCAGCCAGAAGTCATGAAGATTCTGAATTGCTTCACTGAAGCAGATCTACTACATGATTAAGACAGAAGGAAGTACGCTCACTATCGAAAATTCCCGTGGCTTCTCCAGCAATTTTTTCATCCGTTCTCGTCATTAAAGAATTCCAGATACAAAAAGCCCCATTTAGAAAAACGGGGCTTTAATAGTAATAGGCCGTTGAAAAACCATCTAGGTTGCCGCTACGGTGTTAAAAACAGGCTAATTCAGATGCTTTGGAATTCAGTTACATGCTCGGAACCAATCCTTTGTTTATAAAAAATAGGCCGTTGTTGGAACTTTATAGTTCTGCGACGCAACGTAAAACCTATCAATCCTAATCCAACTAAAACCATAGCGTATTTTCCAGGCTCAGGGATTAGGAATACACGCGTGTTGTTAGCATAAAAACTTTCTTTGCCAGGAGGGTGAAGGCTGGTAAAGTTTTCGCGTACTAACAGCATGTTGTCATTAGTAGTATCCAACTCTAAATGAATTGGTCTTGAGTGATCACCCGTGATTGCAGCAATAGCTCCTGGATGATCGGGACTGGGTAATGAGACTCTATCGAAGACGGCGTTATTGTTGATACCGCCCATGCTAATGATCACACTATCCACGGCTGGATTCTCAATTCCTACAGGAGAAAATACACTTTGCATCACAGACGCATTGATTGTTCCCATACCCAAGCCACACCATAGCATTACTGCCGTTGCAACCACTATTCGTAAATTTTTATTCATACTATCCACCTTTCAGTTGAATCTCCGATGAATACAATCCATTACCTTTCACATGCTAATTTACTTTAGCTAGTCACACCGTTCACTAGCGCACATAAGCTTCTAAAAAGCGCAATCTCTGATTAATACTCAACGATCAGGCAGCCATTAGCCGCTCAGATTCTGTTTTGACTACTTGGTAGCATTCACAAACCCGCGCTTCCAATCCCGACCGATCTAGCACGGTGATATGGCCTCGGCTATATTGAATCAATCCTGCCTGCTGCAATTTTCCAGCAGCTTCCGTGATGCCTTCACGGCGCACACCTAATATATTGGCGATCAATTCCTGGGTCAGGAATAATTCATTTGAAGGCAGCCGATCAAGGCTTAGCAGCAGAAAGCGACAAAGTCTTTGATCCACCGTATGAAAACGATTGCAAACTGCGGTTTGTGCTGTATAGGTAATGAGCGATTGCGTATAGTTCAGCAATTTATGAAATAATGAACCGTGTTGGTTAAATTGCTGCATAACCAGACTTTTTTGCATCCGGTAGGCATAGCCCGGACTCTGTACGACTGCTCGATATATCGCTGTACCGCTCAAAAAGATAGCGACTCCGACAGCCCCATCGTTGCCGACGGAAGCAATTTCCGTGGATGATCCATTTTCTGCGTCATAAAACAACGATGCGAAGCAATTCGTTGGAAAATAGAGATATTGCAATTTTTCTCCCGGTTCGAAAAGAACTTCGCCAAGCGATGTCTGAATCAGCTCCAAATGGGGAAAAATACACTCGTATTCAGCTACCGGCAAATCTTTGAGTAGTTTATTCTTTCGAGGACTCTGCATTTTAATCATAATTAATACCCCTTATCTGTATTAGCAAGATTGAGCTGCTGCAATCATCTTGCGGGTTTAAAGCTACAGTCATATGGTTCAGTTAATTATTATTGTTTTCCTTTATAACACATTGCTCAAAAATGCTATGTGCGCTACCGAACGGAACAGTTAAGCAGTTGATTCAAATGATTCGATATACGCCTGGTTTGGAAAATAGCTGGAATTTAGTTCAATCAGCACATAAACAAGCTGCTTGTAGTCAATAAATCACACATTGCAAGACCATATATTGAAAAGAATGACTATCAAATTTGAATCTGCATGCGAAAAATCCTGTATAACAGGTTGATGTGAGGATAAATTAAGGAATTCATTCATGAATAAATTATTGAATATTCTAAATAAGATCCATTCTGCGCGAATTCAATTCCTCAAATTCATTGTTGTGCAACTGCTATTGGGATCTGCTACGGTGTTTGCAGCTTCAGCGCCGGTAGCCGAAGATGTCATAGCTTTGCTTGCACTGAAACAAGAGCAAATAATCAGGCTGGATCAGGGAAAAATCGTCGCTTTTGAAATTGAAGAAGCGACCCAAAAGGAATTGGCGATCGGATTGGTGATGTATCTTCCATCATCGCCAGCCAAAATAGCCGCTTTTTTCAAACAAGGAGATTTGGCGCTCGTTGATCCGGATATCTCGACGCATGGCGAAATAAAGCCAGGATCCACTATAGAAACCTTCAAAGGGTTTTTTTTTACGCCTGAACAGCGTAATGAGGTTCAGAATCTGCTCGCTGCTGAAGCAGGCGATCAATTTAATTTAGCTGCTGAGGAAATCAACAGCTTTGCAGCGCTTAAGAAAAAGTTAACCGGTGCGAATGAAACTGATCAAATCACCGGTGTATCGCAACATTACCGGCAAATTTTATTTCAACGCTGGCAAGCTTACCAAAAACGCGGTTTGGCGGGAATTGCACCGTATGTCCGCGCCACAGCAAGCGCGAATCCTGCGGATGAATTACGTTCAGCGGCCACAAGCAGCAGATTATTGGCACTTCTTCCCTCAAATCTGCAACAAGCTTGGTTGAAATATCCAACCCAATTGCCACCGGCTACTGAGGAGCGTTTCTTCTGGCTCAACCGGCAGGTGGAAGACCGCCCCACAGCGATTCTGAGCCACCGCATCCAGCAAACTAACGATAATTCCTCAGTGATTCTTGCCAGACAATTTTTTGTCGGGCATTCCTACAATTCCAGTCATCTGATAATAGGTTGCCTGCCGTATCGTAACGGTTCCATTGTATTTTATGCGCACCGGACTTCCACCGATCAAGTCGCAGGCCTGGGCAGCAGTCTGAAACGCAGTATTGGTCGGGAACAGATGAAAAAACAGATGATTAAAAATTTAAAACAGCTCCGTTCCGAAATTCAATCATTTTAATAAAAAATTACATATTTCCACTGATCAGGCAATAACAGAATGCCCGAAATGCGCTGTCAGAAACAGGTACCGCCCCTCTGACTGAGCGACTGGTAGCAACAGCAGTCCTGTATGCCCCATTCTCCTCAGTCAGAGAGTTTCCTAAACCTAACCTAATCCTTCTTTTGTTCACTTTCACTGGCGGGTTTGTCTTTTTCTTTGGTATCCTGCTTTTCCTTTTTGATGGGATTTTGCACGGTGTATCCCTCTTCTTTTGCCTTGTAGCCGCCGTATGCGCCGGCTCCTCCCGCTGCGAGCAGCCAACAGCCCGATAATACTGGTATTACAAGCACGAGTACGCTTACACGCAACAATTGACTTATTTTCATCACAGCCTCCCAGAGTTGGTTTTGATGCGAAACATCACGGCTAACGTATGATGTATTCACTAAAAGCCGTAGCACAATCGCAATACCATCATATCTGCATATAGATATGAGTGTCTATTCCTTCAGATTACCGCATTGAAATATTTACTTTGACTTGCGCTAACACACGTACCAAAAGCACGGAAAGAATTTTTTACTGGTTGGATCATTTACTGGTTGGATCACTTAGCTCAATACGAGCATTTAACGGTCCATGCAAGAATTTTGCTATCAGGCCCTGGTTTATCAGTTAAGTCTGATACTTGGTGACCATAATCAGTTACCTCAAAATCGGAATTGTCTTACCACATTAATGATTGTTAGCCGGAAATATTGATGTTTTAATGTGGGTAGTATCCAACTGAGCGCATAATAGGAATAAGCGCATCGCACAAATTTTAATTGAGCAATCGGCATTACTCTTCAGTACACAATTAGATCTAACCTATTAGATATATTGAATATATGTATAGATCTTGATGGGAGGATTAATCATGTTTCGGAACCACTGCAGCCCCAAATATAACCATCTTCTTAATTCGCTACCACTAGAAGAATACGAGCGTATTTTTCCTTATCTGGAATTAGTCGAAATGCCATTGGGCAATGTGCTTTATGAATCAGGCGAGAAATTGCATTATGTGTATTTCCCCATGGACTGCATCGTATCGCTGCTGTATGTGATGGAGAATGGCTCATCAGCAGAAATCGCTGTGGTCGGCTTTGAAGGGGCTATCGGCATCGCTCTCTTCATGGGCGGCCAAACCATGCCGAATCGGGCAGTGGTGCAGAGTGCAGGATATTCCTACCGGATACGTCCGAATCAATTTATGCAGGAATTTGACCGGCATGGTGCGATGCTTCATATGATGCTGAAATATACGCAGGCAATCATCACTCAAATGGCACAAACGGCTGTTTGCAATCGGCATCACTCGGTCGATCAACAGCTTTGCCGTTGGTTGTTGCTTAGTCTCGATCGGCTGCCTTCCAACGAGTTGGCCATGACTCAGGAATTGATCGCCAATATGCTGGGCGTGCGCCGTGAAGGCGTCACAGAAGCTGCTGGAAAATTGCAACAGGCTGGATTGATTCAATACAGTCGAGGCCATATCACCGTGCTAGATCGGCAAGGACTGGAGGAGCGGGTCTGCGAATGTTACCAAGTGGTCAAAAGGGAATTCGATCGCCTATTGCCAGTGGCCAAACGGCCGGAAACACCGGTAGCTCGTGTTTCATTGGCGCGTCACCTTGAAATTCGCGCAGCAAACAGACATTCTGTTTCTTAGGGAAGCGCTGATTAATTGACTGCACGAGCGAATTGCTTCGTTGCGCGGCACTCACTCCCTCGCCTATCTAATTGATATGTCTCGGTCGTTGCGTACCGTGCGCCTCGCCCTTCATCACGTTCGTGGAATTAATCAGCGCTGTGAATTCTTCATGTTCCACCGCAGTGCCTGTTTTCCTATTGAAAATGACATCCCTTTTTGCGATTTAATCCAACTGACCGCTGATATTTACTCAATTACTCCCAATGTGCGGTTACGTACAGAACAGCGTGCGCATAAGGAGGATTATTGTGATTCTAAGCTCAATCCTGGGAAATGCCAGGGCTTAGCATCCGATTTAATCACAAGGAGTTTTATCATGATTCAAGTTAAAAAAACCTCAACAATCACTTTGGTAATCAGCGCCGTTTTTTTGTTAGCCAGCACCTCCGCTATTGCCGAGTACTCTCAAACACAGAATAAAGTAGATGACAAGCAGGATTCAGGCAAGCAATCACAGCCCAATACGGCTCCTACAAAGAAAAGCGATGAAGATAAAAGCGGAAAAAGTGTTTCTGATAAAAAACCTGACAGCAATGCCAACAAACCTGCCGAAGCGGACAAAAAGGCTCCAGCGGGAACAGAAAGAAAAGGAAATTATTAATTTCTGAAGTGATTCCCAATATCCGAAAGGGTTCTGGATACAACGTCATGAAGATAAACCTCCGAATAATAGGTTCGGAAGTTTATTGGATCAAATATTAAAGAATAAGGAGAAAACACATGATCAGCTGGGCAGTTACATTCCTCATCATCGCTATTATTGCAGGTGTTCTGGGTTTTACCGGTATTGCGGGTACGGCAACCCAAATAGCCTGGATTGCGTTTGTGGTCGGCGTTATTATGGCCATCTTTTTCTTTTTAACGGGAAGAGGATCGCCTCCATCCTGAAGCATTCATCCAGGAATCGTTGTTTAATTATTTTTCACTGAATCATGGCATTAAACTTTATAAAAAAGATTTAATGCTTTATCAGATCAAAAAGAGGGCTTATGAAAATATTAACGTTAATGATTGCTTTAATCGCTGTTATTCAATTGTCTGCCTGCAACACCTTGAGTGGAGTGGGAAAGGATGTTCAGAAAGGCGGTAAAGCAATTGAGAAATCGGCAAACTAATCAGCCGGAAAAGGTCATTCGTGTGAGGCGATGGGTTGGCTTTGCGATGTAAGAATATCTGCAACATAAAGTCCTTGGTCAATGTCAGGTTCCAATTGATTTTCTCCCGGGTTATGCAGATTTTTCAGCAAAGCCAATACCAGAGTCTGACTTCCCATCTTACCCGGGAAGTCCTATGGTCATCCATTCATCGCAACTGATTTAAATGCAAGTTCAGTCCAATGGCAATTATGCATTGCACTCACCATAGCCAGTCGGAGTATTGGCAAGTGACATTACGTCACCCTGCACTGCTGAGTTTTAATGTGTCCAACTGCAAAATTGCATACAAATATTAGAGCCAACCCTGCAATCGATACCAGGCGATGGCATCTCGCGCAGCCTCACGTATCGGACGGGGATGCAATCCGAGTTCCTTTGCGCTGGCGGTAGCGTCAAAAAACATATGACGACGGGTCAGGCGCACCCCGGTTAGCGTGGCCATCGGAATTTTTCCACTGACATGATCTGCCCACATTTCACTGAACCATGCCACCAGCAAGGCCAGTGCATAAGGAACTTTCCAGCGTGGTAGGGGCTGTTTTGTTTCTTCGCTCAGAATACTTAACCAGTCCGAGAGCCGGATATTTTCTGCGCCCAGTAGATAGCGAATCCCTGTTCTCCCCTTCTTCATTGCCAGGATCATGCCTGTCGCCACGTCTCTCGCATCAATCAGATTGAAATTACATTCCAAGTAACCCGGTAGTTCACCTCGGCAAAAAGCCAGCGATAAGCGAGTGGGCGGTGTCTGTAAGCGGTCTCCTGGGCCTATGGGCAAAGTAGGACTGACTACGATAATGGGAGCGCCTTCTTCCCTGACCATACGAAAAACCTCTTTTTCTGCATGATACTTGCTAAGGCAATAAGGTCCCACCATATCACTTGCCTTGAGGCGAAGTTTCTCAACGAAGCGCTCCTCCGCATTATGCGATGACAGGATGCTCTCAGTACTGGTATACAGTATTCGTTTCGCCCCACTGTCAAGAGCGGCGCGCATGACATGCACAGTGCCGAGATGGTTAATCTTGTCAAATTCCCTGCGGTCACGGCACCAAAGATTAGGATCGGCAGCAAGATGATAGACATATTCGCAGTTACGCGTGGCCTTACGGACGGATGGTTCATCACGAATGTCCGCACTGACCAGCTCAATTCGATCCAGTGGCAGATGATCGACGGAGGCTCCTGGGCGCTCCAGTACTCGAACGGACTCATTCGCATCAAGCAACTGTGTCACCAGATGCGAACCCAGAAAGCCAGCACCGCCTGTCACCAGAATCAAGATAGAACTCCCGGTGGCAACTGAGCTGCCAAATCCCGCAAATGTTGATATTGGGGCTTCAGGCCTTCAGCAGTTATCTTCTCAATACGCGCAAACGCAGCGCGATTCAAAGCACACGGAAACTCCCCAGCAAGCCGGATAAGATGACCGGTATAGGCGTCTATTTCTGTGCGAGCGTGTTCGGCGTGAATATCCGGAGCCATTGAGCAATACGTCCCGCGTAACGATGGACGGAAAAACATCGCCATCAGTGCCGGTAACCAAGGAGTACGCAGGATCACCGACACCGTATCGGGATGAAACGGTCCGATACGCGCAAGAGGGATTTTAGCCTGTTGCAGAATCGCATAATTTTCAAGCAGCAAGGCAAAGAAGAGTTTCTTTGCCAGTGGGTCGGTCAATAATTCCCCGTTATCCACGCCAGCCATCGCTGCCAGCGGCGAGATGGCGGCATTGTACATAAGCTTGGTTGCTTTATAAGGCCGGATATCCGGCACAAGTTCGACGGGGAATAATTTGGTTTTGCCCAGTGCCATTGCCAGTGAGGTTATTTCAGCTTGCTCGTCAGCAGTGATCAATCGGCGCGCTCCGATATGCAGCTTGCCTGGTCGTGTGATTCGGGTTACGGGGCGATCGCGCTCGCATTCCGACACGAAAGAAGCAATGCCTTCACACGCATGGCCACGCCGTTCCAACTCCGGATCAAAGCCATTCTGAATCGGTACTAGGAAGGCATCATCCGGTAAACGGGAAAGTACCGCGGGATTATCATAAGTTTTGGTGCAAAGCAGAATAAAACCTTCATTCGGCGGCATCCAGTCCGCAAAATCCACGATGGGTATCTGATGCGCTCCCAATCCAACCACCGCTATACCGTTCTTTCTCGCTTCTGCGATTTTACCGGGGTGATTGTCAATCAGGATCACGGAGTAACCTTCATGGACCAAAGCCCATCCAAGTGCTGCGCCAATACCGCCTATGCCTAGGATATGGATCGGTTTGTTGAGTAATTCGGGCATTGATAGATCCGTAAAATTAATCGCGCTAAACAGCCTATGCGGAGTCATCAGAATGAATCCGCACCAAAAAAACATAGGCAGATTCAATCACTCAGTACAGCAATTGATGTTGATTACTTAGGCCAAGACGACTAATTGTATAAACCCCCATGAACAGCGTATGTGCGGTAACGTACATACGCTGTATTTGTCTGCAAAATAGGAGAATGACACGCCAATGCGCTTGTCAGAGTGGACTATCAATGTCATTGAGGCAGGAGGATAAGCGGAGTGCAGTCACTCATAGTCAATGAAGCGACTCATTCGGTAACTGCACAATCTGAGCTGAGCTGAGCTGAGCTAGTACATTTTAATGATTGTAGACTGAACCAATTCGTCTTACCGCTACGGTAATTCAATCAATCATCAGACGTTGGGAAATAAAGCTATTCGACCCGTTCAAAACGGTTTTTTTGTAGAGTGATATCGGTCAAAGCAACTCGCAACATCGGAGGTTCATCCAATGTCACCTTGCGCAGGCAGTCGAGATGGCCGTCAAACTGTGAACCATCGGCACGTATCATCTTCAGACGAATTTTTTGCGGCTCAAAACGATCATGCTCCATCATATTCATGAACTGACGATGCCAATGATCTCTATCGGTATGGGCGATGAATGCCGAGAAGCGTTGATTGATCAGTTTTGCGCGTTCAGCAGCCAACAACACAGCGCCAGTCAGATTGATTGCGTTAATCATGCCGTCCCGGTTGATGGTGATGTAGCTGATTGGAGCAAATTCATAGAAATCCACATAGCGATCGCGCGCTTCTTCCATTTCGGCATGCGCCCTTCGCAATTCTTCATTTTGCGTCTCCAGTTCAACTTTATGCACCAGAAGTTCATGCAACAGCATTTCAGTCGTATTGAGTGCATTCGTACCTTCCGAGAAACTTCCCACCATTTTCTCGGCCTCTGCTCTCAACAGCTGGCGCCGCTCAATGCCATTCCATTTTTTATTCATGCATTAACATCCTTTCTCTCCTTTGCAGGGAAATGATCATCGATATTTTCAATCATCAGTAGAATCAACGATAATTCACCGGATTTTCCGACAATGCGACGGGCATTCAAGCGTATCTTTTGGTGCCCAATGGCAGGAAAATCATGTTCTACCATAAATCCCTCAAAGGCCTGGTCGCGTGGCAAAATAATTTCCAGTAACTCCCGCAAGGCCGGGATATTCCATTGACCGTTGCCCAAATCGTAAATCTTTCGCTCAATTGTATCAGCAGCGGTTACTTGGAAATACTGAAAAAAAGCACGATTGGCCGAAATAACCTTTAAATCCCCATCCATGACTAATAGCGGCTTATCAATAGTATCGACGACGCTCTCCGCCAAATCACGTGTCAATTGCATATCAGTCTCTGCTTTGATGCGCTTACTGATATCGGTGAAAGTCAGCACAACGCCATCTATCACATTATCCAAGGTACGATAGGGTTGAATACGCACGAGATACCAGATTCCGTTATCGGTTCGCACTTCCTGTTCGAACGGTATCAGCGTTTCGAGCACAGTATGCGCTTGTGTCAGTAGTGCTTCACCGGCGATATTGGATTTAATATCGCTCAAAGGCCGCCCCACGTCGGTAGGTACCAGTCGATATATAGTGGTTGCATCACGCGTAAATCGTCGAATAATCAATTTTTCGTCAAGGAATACGGTGCCAATATGCGTATTATCGAGCAAATTCTTCATGTCATTCTGCATGCCAGCCAGTTGCTCAATTTTGGCTTGCAGTTCAGAGTTGACGGTGATCAGCTCTTCATTGACCGATTGCAGTTCCTCTTTGGAAGTTTCCAGTTCTTCATTGGTTGATTGCAATTCCTCATTGGTCGATTGCATTTCCTCATTGGTCGATTTGAGTTCTTCGTTAGAGGCTTGCTGTTCTTCCAAGGTAGCTTGGTAGTTTTCTTTCAGGTAGGCAAGATCACGCTCCAATTCTTCGATGCGCCCCAGCTCTACCGGCTTGGCAATCCGCTTGGATCGGGACTTTACGTTTTTTGGACTGACATCTTGGAAACTCACCAACAGAAGGCTCTGATTGCTATCAGAGCTCGCAAGCGATCGGACACTCAACTCCACCGTTGTAAAGCCACCATTCGTTTTGATCTGCACTTGCTTGCTCAGGGTTGGCGTGCCTTCATTGGCTGCCGCGCGAATGGCCGCACGCAACTCTAGTTCCAATCCCTCACGAGCCATTTCAATGGCATTAAGGCTGGCCTGCCCTGGCGCTGGACGCAAATATTTGCCGGTCTCGCCATGTACATAAAGGATATCACCTTTGAGGTCGGTCACTACCGAAGCAGGCGCAAAGCATTGCAGCAGCACGCGGCGGGTGAGTTCAGCAAAATTGGTTTCCTTCGGCTTGATCATGATTTCCTCAGGTACTTTTCCACCCACTCCTGCAGTCCAGGTTAAAACGTTCGTCATCACAACACGAGAAGAGGCCATCGAATGAATGGCCCGGTAGAATTTCCATTTGCGATTGATTGGAGAGAACAGTTCGGTATGATTGCCAATGCTTTCCGAAGGTGAAAGAAACAGAATGCCGCCGGGCCTAAGCGCGTAATGAAAGGTTGGAATTAATTGGTTCTGTAATTCCGATCCCAGATAAATCAGCAAATTGCGGCAACTGAGCAGATCAAGTTTGGTGAAAGGAGGATCTTTCAGTACATTTTGAATAGCGAATACCACCATTTCGCGGATTTCCTTCTTTATCCGATAGCCAGCATCTTCTTTGGCAAAGAATCGGCGCAATCGTTCCGGGGTAATCTCCTGGGTGATATTGGACGGATAGATACCGGCACGAGCGATAGCGATAGCCTCATCATCCAGATCCGTGCTGTAGATTTGAACTTTGAATTCACGATGATTTTCCTCCATCCATTCTTTGAGCAATATCGCGATAGAGTAGGCTTCCTCGCCGGTAGCGCAGCCTGCAACCCACGCGCGAAATGTGGATTGTTCCGTTTTATCTTTGCATAACGCCGTTAGAATCTCTTCTCGCAACACACCAAATGCATCCGCATCGCGAAAAAAGCTGGTGACATTGATCAGCAATTCTTTGAATAAGGCGGTTACCTCCGCAGGATTTTCTTTGAGAAATCGAGCATACACATCCATATCTGCAATTGCATGATGCAACATGCGACGTTCGATTCGGCGGGTGATCGTGCTTTTTTTGTAGAGCGAGAAGTCGTGACCGGTTTTAGTACGCAATTGCATCAGGATACGACTTATTCCACTGGCCCTTTCTGGGTCATGGGGCGTTTGATCATGATTACTCAATTGACGGACACCCACTTGCAGCGCTTCCGGCATTTTATCGACCGGCAGCACCTGAGTGGCACAACCTGCCTGAATGGCGTTGGAGGGCATACCGTCATATTTGGCAGTAGTTGGTTCCTGCACCAGTGTCACGCCACCTGCACCGAGAATGGCGCGCAACCCCCGCGTGCCGTCAGATCCCGTGCCGGATAGAATGATCCCGATAGCATTTTCACGCTGATCTTCAGCCAACGATTGTAGAAAAGCATCAATGGGCAGGCGCTGTCCGCGCGGCTCATTGGGCACGCTCAATTGCAATTTTCTGTGGAAGATTGCCATGTCGCGATTGGGTGGAATGACATAAACGTGATTGGGTTCAACTAATATTTCATCTGAAGCCTCAGTCACCGGCATGTCAGTGACGCGCTGGAGGATTTCAGTGAGCAAGCTGACATGACTGGGATCGAGGTGTTGCACCAGCACAAAAGCCATGCCACTGTTGGCTGGAACATAGCGAAAGAATTGTTCCAAGGCTTCCAAACCACCGGCTGAAGCCCCAATGCCCACGATAGAAAAAGCGACCGCTGTGTTTTCAGAAGTCATAGAAGCAGCACTGAACTGGAAAGTGGCAGATTGCTTATCTCGGATGGTTGATATGCTTTCAAAAGAGTTCTTTTATAGGATTTCCCGAGACATACTCCATTATATCTTTCGTGTTCTGGATTTGCATACCCAGTTCCAAAATCCATAAGCCATATCAACCACGCAAAGTAACCAATTTTCAAGCTGGCCCAATGGATGGTGATTCGATAATTCATGGGGGTGCATATCGACTTATTCGCAGCTCAGTGGTGCGCTATGTCAACTATATGGAGGTAATTTTTAACAGCGCACGCAGTTCGCATCAACATGATGGCAATATCGATTGTCGGGGATCGCAGATTGATGCTGTCAAAACTTACAATCCCCTTCGATCTGTAAACTTAATCCTTCAATTTGGCAGCTGAATCCTTAACAGCTTTACTGAGTGTGCTCCAAGCATTATCTACTCCGTCCTTAAGGTGCTCCCACGCATCCTCGCCCGCATCAGCGAGGGCTTTCAGCTTGGTTTTCGTAGTATCAACCTTCTGTTCAAGCTCTTCAATTTGCTGATCATATTTGATACGTGCGTCGGCAGCACATCCTTTCGCAACGGCCCTCAATTCTGCCAATTTGGCTTGTGCCAACTCAACTTCAGCTTCTACCTTTTGTTTATAGGCTTCTTTTGTACTCATAACATATCTCCTTTATTAATC
>CADEDO010000058.1 GCA_902826115.1 uncultured Nitrosomonas sp. | reverse complement strand
AATTTATCTACTCATTACATAAAATCATATCGTTATGGATTATTCAGGGTGGACTCATTAAGCACAATAAATTTAAGAAGTTATGCAGAGGTCTTACGAATGTGATGTTGTGACAATTTTCTCTATACCAAGGAACATTAAATATATCTATCAATCCTTTATATTTTCATTAAATGATTTGAGAAATCTATACTTTCCACCATGAAAGGAAAAGCAAAAAATTGCCATCAGCCTTGACTTCTGATACTAGGCGCAAGAAGCCATCATCTTATGACGGTTACGTTCTCTTCTTGGACAATTCGACAAGCACACTGCTGCTTACAGACTTCGGCACAACACCGAAACAGGTCATTACCAATCTCAGTTTTCGCGGCGTGGATTCTGATAATCTGATCGTGGAGATCATCCATCGCGACAAGCACAAGTCGCTAAAGAAACCACAGCGGTCAGGAATATGAAATCAGATTACCGGATGGATTGCTGCTGCGGATATGAACCTTTTGTACGCAAAGCTTGCTAATTTACCAATGCTGTCGATCTGGTTAAGTGAATTTTTCTGGTACGACGAAATATTGGGCCGCTTAGTAACTCGCAAACAGCTCATTTGATGAGTTGCAGCGATAAACCTCCGTCTTTGCCGGAGGTTTATCGCTCTGATATTGGAAAAATATATCTCTCGCTTTTCCATTATCTTTTAGAGTCTTTGAAACACTTTGCTGTGCTTCGGCGAGACTCAGCTATCTTGCTTTGTGTTTTATGATTGGATTGAGAGTTAATAACGCAACTTAGTAGTTATCGCGATTTCAAGTGCTCTGTACGATTAGAACTGAACTAATATTGATGAATCAAGTTAATGACCACGTTTTCTCAATTTATCAATTGCTGCTAATTGTGCCATTGCTTCCATCAACTCTGCTTGTGCTTTTGCATAATCTAATTCTGATTCGCGATTTTTCATAGCCTCTTCTGCTGCTTTCTTGGCTTCTATAGCTTTAGCTTCATCCAGATCCTGACTGCGTACAGCTGTATCTGCCAAGATGGTAACTGTATCAGGTTGAACTTCCAACATGCCACCCGACACATAAACTAACTCATCATCATTCAATTGAGTTTTGATGCGGACCATACCCGATTTTATTTTCGTTAGCATCGGCGTATGGTGTGGATAAATTCCGACTTCCCCCATTTGCGCAGGCGCCACAATAAATTCCACTGGACCTGAATAAATAGATTCCTCAGCGCTGACGATATCGAGATGAAATATGGTACCCATTTGTTTAATCTCTCATTTATTGAAGTGTTTTAGCTTTCTCAACGGCTTCTTCGATGCTTCCTACCATATAAAAAGCTTGCTCTGGAAGCTCATCATATTCACCTTCGACGATACCCTTAAAGCCCTTTATAGTATCTTTCAGTGAAACATATTTTCCAGGTGATCCTGTAAATACTTCTGCTACATTAAACGGTTGTGATAGGAATCGTTGTATTTTGCGTGCACGACTTACTGCCAATTTATCTTCAGGTGACAACTCATCCATTCCAAGAATAGCAATGATATCTCTTAATTCTTTATATCTCTGAAGAGTTTGTTGCACAGCTCGTGCAGTATTATAGTGATCCTCTCCAACTACTTGAGGATCAAGTTGTCGTGACGTTGAATCCAACGGATCTACTGCTGGATAAATTCCTAAAGAAGCAATATCTCGTGACAGAACTACGGTTGCATCTAAGTGACCAAATGTTGTTGCTGGTGATGGATCTGTCAAGTCATCTGCAGGAACATACACAGCTTGTATTGAAGTAATAGAACCTGTTTTTGTCGATGTAATACGTTCTTGCAATCGCCCCATCTCCTCAGCCAAAGTAGGTTGATATCCAACCGCTGATGGCATACGCCCCAGTAATGCTGAAACTTCGGTTCCTGCCAGTGTATATCGGTAAATATTATCTACAAAAAATAATACATCTCGACCTTCATCACGAAATGATTCTGCCATCGTTAAACCAGTTAATGCTACTCGCAATCTATTTCCTGGAGGCTCGTTCATTTGCCCATAGACAAGTGCTACTTTATCGAGCACTTTAGACTCTTTCATTTCATGATAGAAATCATTTCCCTCACGAGTTCTTTCTCCTACGCCTGCAAATACTGAATAGCCACTGTGTTCTATGGCAATATTGCGAATCAATTCCATCATATTGACGGTCTTTCCAACACCTGCACCTCCGAACAGACCTACTTTTCCGCCTTTTGCGAATGGACAAATTAGATCAATTACTTTGATACCAGTTTCCAACAATTCGGTAGACGCTGACAATTCATCAAATGCTGGAGCCTCACGATGAATGGACATTTTCTGTTCGGCGCCTATATCACCCATTTCATCAATTGGACGTCCCAAAACATCCATAATACGCCCCAGCGTTTTAGTTCCAACCGGTACAGTAATCTGCTTTCCTGTATTTTGAACTATCATACCGCGACGTAAACCATCTGAAGAGCCTAGTGCAATCGTTCTAACTACACCATCTCCAAGTTGTTGTTGAACTTCAAGTGTGAGTTCTGATCCCTCCATCGCTAAAGCGTCATAGACTTTTGGAATAGATTCACGTGAGAATTCCACATCAATCACTGCACCGATACACTGAACAATTTTTCCTTGACTCATTGTTGTTTCCTAAATACTAAAAATGTTTAAACAGCCGCCGCACCACCGACAATCTCTGATAACTCTTTGGTAATTGCTGCTTGCCTTGACTTATTGTAGATCAATGTCAATTCGTCAATGACACTTCCTGCATTATCTGATGCAGCTTTCATAGCAACCATCCTTGCAGATTGTTCCGACGCCATATTCTCAGTGACTGCCTGATATATCAACGCCTCTACATAACGTATCATTATATCGTCAATAACCGACTTAGCTTCTGGCTCGTATATATAATCCCAAGTTAATCTCTGCTTTTCATCATTGATTTCTTCGCTTTTGATACGCTCATCCGTTAATGGTAGCAATTGTTCCATTATTGGTTCTTGTTTCATAGTATTAATGAAACGATTATAAAATATATATACTTTATCAAACTTATCTTGCGAATATCCATCCAGCACAACCTTAACCGCACCTATAAGCCTCGACATGTCAGGTGTATCTCCGAGTCCCACTACTTGCGAGATCACATTTGCATTGATTCGACTCATAAAACCTAAACCTTTATTACCTATGCAACAAACTTCAATTTGTTCATTCTCAGCTTGCCAAATTTTCATTTGACCGATAACTTTGCGCAGTACATTCGTATTTAAACCACCGCATAATCCTTTATCTGATGTAACGATCACTATTCCGATGCGTTTAACCGTATCTCTTTCTATTAAGAAAGGATGGCGATACTCGGTATTTGCTTTACTCATATGCGCTGCCACTTTACGTATCTTTTCACCGTACGGCCTTGCTTTTTTCATACGATCTTGAGCTTTGCGCATTTTCGACGCTGCTACCATTTCCATAGCGCGTGTTATTTTTTGTGTATTCTTTACACTTTTTATTTTATTGCGTACTTCTCTGCTGCCGGCCATGGCTTAATACGTTCCGTTGTTCTTGAATGAAATTATTGCCGCTATCAATTGCTTTTCAGTCTCAACATCAAGCTCCTTATTTTTCTCGATTTTATCGAGTATTTCATTGTGTTGACTACGTATGTAGCTTTTTAGCGCTGATTCAAAAGCTAGAGCGCGTTTCACTTCAACATCATCGAAATAACCATTATTAATAGCAAATAATGTAAGTGCCATTTCTGACACGCTTAAGGTTGCGTACTGAGGCTGCTTCATCAGTTCTGTTGCCATTTTTCCACGCTCTAACTGCTTTCTTGTTGCTTCATCTAGATCTGATGCAAATTGTGCAAACGCTGCCAATTCACGATATTGAGCTAATGCTAAGCGTATCCCACCACCTAATTTCTTAATTACCTTGGTTTGTGCTGCCCCTCCCACACGCGATACTGAAACACCCGCGTTAATTGCAGGTCTTATACCCGCATTAAACAGATCTGTTTCTAGAAATATTTGCCCATCTGTAATTGATATTACATTTGTTGGCACGAAAGCTGTTACATCACCAGCTTGAGTTTCAATTATTGGTAGTGCTGTCAACGATCCTGTTTTACCCTTAACTGCACCATTGGTCGCTTTCTCTACATAAGCCGCACTTACTCTTGCCGCCCTTTCAAGTAAGCGTGAGTGTAAATAAAACACATCCCCTGGATATGCTTCTCTACCTGGAGGTCTTCTTAGCAATAGAGATATCTGCCTATAAGCCCATGCCTGCTTCGTTAAGTCATCATAAACAATCAGTGCATCTTGCCCTTTATCGCGAAAATACTCCCCCATAGTACAGCCTGAATATGGGGCTATAAACTGCATCGCCGCAGACTCAGATGCAGTCGCAGCCACGACAATGGTGTACTCCATAGCACCATGCTCTTCCAATTTACGGACTACGTTCGCAATTGAAGATGCTTTCTGACCTACTGCGACATATATGCAAAACATATTTTGTCCTTTTTGATTCAGAATTGCATCGATTGCTACCGCTGTTTTTCCTGTTTGTCTATCACCGATTATCAACTCACGTTGTCCTCGCCCTACAGGAACCATCGAATCAACTGACTTTAAACCTGTTTGAACTGGCTGATCAACTGATTGACGCCAAATAACTCCCGGCGCAATTTTCTCAATAGGCTCAGATCTATCTGCTGTTATTGGACCTTTACCATCTATTGGTTGACCTAACGCATTAACAACACGCCCTAGCAATCCTTCACCAACGGGAACTTCCAGAATGCGCCCTGTGCATTTAACTATATCGCCTTCGCAAATATGTTCATACGCACCCATAATAACTGCGCCGACTGAATCACGCTCTAGATTTAATGCTAAACCAAATGTGTTACCTGGAAATTCCAGCATTTCACCCTGCATTACATCTGATAAACCATGTATTCGCACAATTCCATCTGTGACAGATACAATAGTTCCTTGCGTGCGAATCTCTGTCGTATCAGAAAGTCCTTCAATCCTTTTTTTAATCAGCTCACTGATTTCGGATGGGTTTAACTGCATTTTTTAACTCCTAGCTTTTAAGGGCAATAGCCATGGCTTCAAGTTTCCCACGAATTGATGCATCTAATATTTCGTCACCAATTTCAACTTTGAATCCACCTATTAATTCTGGATCAATCGCAACTTGAGCTTCTATTTTTTGCTTAAACTTTCGCTCTAGATAATCTACCAACTTCTTGAGTTGTGTATTATCAATTGCAAAAGCACTAACTATTCTAGCCTCCAAGACACCCTCGTGCTTGGCTTTTAATTGCTCAAATAGATAACTGATTTGGGGCAGCACTAATATGCGCTTATTTTCTGCCAGTAGCTTAATAAGATTATGGACATCAGCAGAAAATTCTTTTTGACCAACATCAAAAATTATCTCACCAAGCTGCTTCGCTGGCACTAATGGATTTCCGATTAACATTTTAATATGTTTATCTGTCGAAATCATCGCTGCCAATTGCAACATTTTAGACCATTTAGCCAATTGACTATTTGCAATTGCCAATTTATAAACTGCTTCCGCATATGGTCTAGCAACAGTAATTGCTTCAGCCATTATTTAAAATCTTCCTCTATTGTAGCGAGCATGTCTGCATGTGCTTTTAAATCCACTTCTCGACGCAATATTTTAGTCGCTCCTGCTATAGCCAATTCCGCCACATGCTGCCTTAACGTTTCTTTCGCACTGAACATCTCGTGCTCTATATCAGCTTTAGCACCAGCAACAATTCTTTCTCCTTCTTCTTTCGCGGTGTTTTTTGCTTCTTCTATTATTTCAGTTGCTCTTTTTTCTGCCTGTAGAACTATCTCTGCTGCTCTTTGCTTTGCCTCTTTTATGACATCAGATGATCGCTGACTTGCCAGTTCTAATTCGTGACGCCCGCGTTCACCAGCAGCCAATCCATCAGCAATCATTTTCTGACGATCCTCTATAGCACGCAGCAATGGCGGCCATACATATTTAACTGTAAACCAAATAAATATTGAAAAGGCTATCGCCTGAGAAATTAAAGTAAAGTTAATATTCATGACAAGCCCGTAATATCAGATCTGTACAACAAAGTGCTATTATTGAATAACTGCAAGCAGTGGGTTTCCGAAAGCAAATAACATTGCCAAACCCACAGCAATAATAAATGATGCATCGGTCAAGCCCAGCAAAAGGAACACTTTACCTTGCAATGTCGGTATCATTTCTGGCTGACGTGCAGCTCCCTCCAGAAATCTACTACACATAACACCAACACCTATACAAGCCCCAGCTGCACCAAGCCCAATCATCAAACCAATACCTATTCCGGTATACGCTTGAATCATCGCTAAGTACTGTAGATTATCCATTTTAATTTCCTTTTGTTAAGATTAGATTAATGATTTTGCAACAAGTAAAACCTTTTTATTAATGCGACTCATGCGCCATCGATATATACACTACAGTTAACATCATAAATATAAATGCCTGCAAAGTAACTATCAATATATGAAATATCGCCCACCCAGCACCTAAAATTGCACCAAAGAATGCGCCAGTCACTCCCGTAGCAGCCCACATTCCAAGCAACAAGAAAATAATCTCGCCCGCGTAAATATTTCCAAATAACCGCAACGAATGCGACAAGGGCTTAGATACATATTCAATAAAATTAAAGAGCAAATTCAAAACCCATAGCAGCGGATTTTTTCCAAATGGAGTACAAAAAAGCTCGTGCATCCACCCACCGAACCCTTTAACCTTCAGACTAAAGAATATCATTAAAAACCAGATCGATAGAGCTAGCGCAAAAGTTGTATTTACATCCGTTGTTGGAACGGATCTCCAGTTATGCAAACCAAACACGTGCTCGTAAACCCACGCCAGAATATCAATAGGCAAGATATCCATAGCGTTCATCATAAGGACCCACACAAACACTGTTAGCGCAGTAGGTGCAACAAATACGTGTCGATTCCCATGAAATGTATTCTTAACTTCATTATCAACAAATTCAACCGCAAGCTCCACAAACGCTTGCCACTTTGATGGCACTCCAGATGTTGCTTTTCTCACAACCAGCCAAATAAAACCAAAACTTATAAATCCAAGGATCATTGATGTAACAATCGTATCGACATGCAGCACCCAAAACGCACCATCTTTGACTTGAACTGTCAAATTAGTTAAGTGATGATCTATGTATGATGTTGGTGTAAGCTCTGTACTTGATGCCATTCGCCACCTATTTTACTTATATTAATTTATTTTGTTGTTTACATTATCTGTCACAAGCAGCGCCAAGCTGTGCGCCAGAATTGTTACAATAAAAACTCCGATAAAGGCATATACATTTATATTTTCATAATTTTTAAGCACAGCCCATAACAGAATTATTATTATGATTATTTTTACTGCCTCCGCTCTCAGAGCTATTCTAACTGTATCACTAGCTGAATATCCTTTGTGACTAGATATGATAAGTGCAAATGCCGTTGAAGATACAAAACTAACCATACCCCCCAAAAGAACCGACAATACTCCATGCACACCTAACCAAAACCCAATCCCTATTGCGGCGACAACTGTAATAATCAATTGTGCACTTATCACCACCTTAAGTGGCCTACTTTTTATCCAAGACATATCTTATCTTTGGAATGCTGAACAGCACTGAACTGCAAATTGAATCGCTTAAAAAGTTAGGCATTCTAGTTTAAATACCCCATTCTCGTCAATGTAAAATTCCAGCTAAGCTGAAATGCTTCTTTTTTGATTTTTGAGATATGCTGATTCTCAAAGAATCCAAAGTTAAATACCTTTTAAAACTATGCAATAAATTAATTTTCTACTGAATTTCTTTTCTTCTCCAAGTGACTTTAGGAAAAGCAGATCTGGTGAAGATCCTAGGCACAATGATCAGTCACTTTATTCCACTCCCAATAACTCGCAAAATAGCGTTTGCTACTCCATAGAATTTCGCTATTCATTACCGAGGCCAACAGCCAAAATTTTCGCTTTTCCAGAATTAATGCTAAGAATCCATAGTGTTTTGCCGTTAAATCCACACAATCTCAAATCATCTTTTTGAGTTTCTACAATATCTCCCGACGTAGTATTTTTTGTAAATATCCTTGGTTACTCAGGAGTTTAATTATGGCAACTATCACAGCTCAAACAGAAAAGAAAATTAAAGAAATCAATTATTCGTGGGAAGGGAAGGATAAAAGTGGCAAACAAATCAAAGGTGAAATGCGCGCGGCTGGAACAGTTGTAGTTACGTCTACTTTACGCCGCCAAGGAATTAAGGTTACTAAAATCAAGAAAATTCAATCTGGTGGCAAAATCACTGACAAAGATATAACACTATTTACTCGTCAGTTAGCTACTATGATGAAATCAGGCGTACCTTTGCTGCAAGCTTTTGATATAGTGGGTAAGGGACATAGCAACCGGGCTGTCAGTAAATTGCTGATGGACATCAAATCTGATGTTGAAACAGGTAGTAATTTAGCAGATGCTTTTCGCAAATACCCTCTTTACTTTGATGCTCTATTTTGCAATCTCGTTGGCGCAGGTGAAGCAGCTGGTATTTTGGATAGCTTATTAGATCGTTTGGCAACATACAAAGAGAAAATTCAAGCTATTAAAGGAAAAATCAAGTCTGCACTTTTTTATCCTATTTCAATTATTGTGGTTGCTTTTGTTATTACTGCTGTAATTATGATTTTTGTGGTTCCTGCTTTTAAAGATTTATTTGAAGGGTTCGGTGCTGAGCTTCCTGCACCTACACTGTTTGTAATGACCGTCTCAGATTTCTTTGTAGATTATTGGTGGGCTATTATTGGTACGTTGGGAGGTGGAATTTATGCTTTCTTTTATGCTTGGAAGCGTTCAATCCCGATGCAGCGGGTCATGGATCGAATGGTTCTCAAGTTACCTATCTTTGGCGAGGTAATCCGTAAAGCCACTATTGCACGTTGGTCGCGCACGCTTTCTACCATGTTTGCCGCTGGCGTTCCTTTGGTCGAGTCGTTGGATTCAGTGGCTGGTGCTGCTGGTAATTATATCTATTATGAAGCAACCAAAAATATCCAAATTGAAGTCAGCACAGGCAATAGCTTGATGTCTTCTATGGCTAATTCCAATGTATTTCCCAGTATGGTCGTCCAAATGGTTGCTATTGGCGAAGAATCCGGATCACTAGATTCCATGCTCGGCAAAGTCGCAGATTTCTACGAAGCAGAGGTGGATGATGCAGTTGCCGCACTTTCGAGTCTGATGGAGCCCGTCATAATGGTTGTATTGGGCACACTCATTGGTGGTATGGTTGTTGCGATGTACTTGCCCATTTTCAAAATGGGTATGGTTGTTAGCTAAGCTTTGCATTCTCAACATTCTTTTTACTAAAACCAATCATGTCACTGATATCTGTACTGGAAGAAACACCCGCCTTTTTTATTTCATTCATTACCATTATTGGTTTAATGGTCGGTAGCTTTCTAAACGTTGTGATATACCGTTTGCCAGTAATGATGAAAAGAAGTTGGTTGCAACAATGCGCAGAATTACGTGATGAACCCATCGCAGAATTGCCAGTATTCAATCTCATCACTCCTCGTTCGGCCTGTACTCAGTGTGGACACAAGCTATCAGCACTTGAAAATATTCCCGTTATTAGTTATCTCTTCTTACGTGGGCGCTGTTCTCAGTGCCAAACACGCATCTCTTTATGCTATCCACTGGTGGAAACAGTGACGGCTTTAATGAGTGGCTTTGTTGCCTGGCATTTTGGTTTTGGTTGGCTTACAGTTGCGACACTATTTTTTGTATGGGCATTAATTGCTCTGGCCGTGATTGATTTAAACACTCAACTGTTGCCAGATGATATAACGCTGCCACTCTTATGGGCAGGTTTACTGGTCAATATGAATAATGGTTTTACCGATATTCATTCGGCAATTATTGGAGCTGTTGCAGGCTATCTTTCCTTGTGGTGCATTTACTGGTGTTTTAAACTCATCACGGGCAAAGAAGGGATGGGATACGGCGATTTCAAATTACTTTCGGCAATTGGCGCGTGGCTAGGATGGAGCATGCTTCCATTGGTCATTCTTTTTTCATCACTTGTTGGAACTGCCGTTGGTATTGGTTTAATTATTGCTGCCAGACTCAATAAAAACATACCTATTCCCTTTGGTCCTTATTTAGTGGGCGGCGCACTTATTGCCTTATTTTGGGGAAACAAGCTAAATCATGCTTATTTTGGAATATTTTAATTCATGACCTTTGTCGTTGGATTAACAGGAGGAATTGGTTGTGGCAAATCAAGTACCAGTCAATTTTTCTCTGATTTAGGTATCGATGTCATTGATACAGATGTCATCGCTCGCCAGCTAACCCAACCCAATGGTTCAGCTATTAGCCTGATTCAAAATACTTTCGGATCTTCTGTCATTACTGCCGATGGTGCTTTGGATAGAAATAAAATGCGTGATTTGGTTTTCGCCAATAGCGAATCGCGACACAAGCTTGAACAAATTCTTCATCCATTGATTCTGAAAGCGGTAATCCGCCGAATTAAGCAAAGCCAAGCTCCTTATGTCATCGTTGTCATTCCCCTGTTATTTGAAACGAATGATTACAATCATTTAATTCAGCACATATTGGTTATTGATTGTGATGAACAGCAACAACTCTTACGTACTATGGAGCGTAGCAATCTATCGGAACAAAAAGTAAGATCCATCATGGCTACACAAGTTACACGAGAAACCCGCATACAAAAAGCAGATGATGTGATTCTGAATAATCAGGATATTGAATATCTAAAAGCACAAATCTTATTGCTACACCATAAGTATCTGGCTTTATCAAAAAATGAGCCCGCTATATAGTAGCTATTCATTAAAAAATTTAATTTTTAATTGTGAAATAATTCAGCTTAAGGCAAGATTGGAGCATTTCATATCTTCCCTGTGGATGCATACCTATTGTGATTTGTTACGAACACCCACTTAACGAACGTATCCGTACCCTTCTGCGATTAGAAGATTTATTCAATAAAATAGATTTTTTTTCCACTAAAGATACTGCAATCGAACATCATGCTTCACTTGTTGCGTTGTTTGAAGTACTTGAAATCACCAGCCGCGCAGATATTAAATCGGATTTATTGCAAGAGCTTGAGCGACAGAAACAAATACTCGAATCACTGCGAAAGAACCCTAATGTCTCTGAAGCCGCACTTGATAATGTACTTAATGATATTAAAATCACTTTTCGCGAAATGTTGAATATACCAGGGAAGGTTGGAGAACATTTGCGTGAAAATGATTGGCTGATGACGATCAAACAGCGAATCGGAATTCCAGGCGGCTGCTGTGCTTTTGATTTGCCATCGTATCATTATTGGTTAAATTTGGATCCTACTCAAAGACATCAAGACTTCAGTGAATGGCTAGCTCCATTCCAACCTGTGCGCAATGCTTTCGGAATTGTACTTTTTCTGTTGAGAAAGAGTGGAAAGACCCTGCAAGCCGTGGCAAATCAAGGCATTTTCCAACAAACAGGATCAGAATATGCTGCGCATTTGTTAAGACTCAACCTTAATGATGATTTACCTTGTGTTCCTGAGATTAGCGCCAATAAATATGCGCTAAACATTCGCTTCATTCCCGCTCAATCTGAACAAAAGAATAGAGTTTACGAAGGTGATGTTAAATTTGAGCTAACCTTCTGTAATCTGTAACGACATTCCAAGCCATTCCAGCAGCACCCACAAACTCAATAATTCCCTCTGTATATCAACAATTAACTGTGTTTCTTGTTGTTTCATGTAGCGCTTTAAATCTCAAATAAACGACCCCGTGGCAAGACCACGGGGTATTAGAAAAGCTCAAGTTGGCGCAGTTCTTCTTTTGGTTTGCCTTGATTCTTTACATACCGCTCAACCACACCCCAATCCGCTCTTTCCCCTATAGTTGCAACATAATAGCCATCCGTCCAAAACTCACCACCCCACAGATCTCGTTTCGATCTTCTATCGCTTTCGCAGTCATCATAATGATTTTTACAACTGCATCATCTAACAGTCCACGTCTGTATTTCACAGGAAATACAATGTGATAATGTATCTGCCACACACAGTGGCTCGCCTTCTCTACAACATCTCGCATCCCAACATTCTAATGCCTAATTAGATCCCCGTGGCAAGACCACGGGGAATCGCAAGTTTAATTGATTAGCTAATAAAATATTCAGAAATATATGTATGTAGCTACTCAAGCAGGCAAACATGGGAAAATTAACTGATATTCAAATGCGGAATTGGACTTAAGCTGGAAATCCCCACCGCAAAAGCAGATGGAGACGGACTAACTTGTTTGCGTTTCTTACTCATTTCATTACCCTTCTATTATGCAAAGGCAGAACTTAGCAACCTGCCCAGGTTTCCGGTATCACTTCACTTTAGATTGTTATGTTCTTTTCTGATCAGTAATTTGCTCAATCTTTGAGTGTTCTAGCCGTACATATGCGAGTTAACTTGGGTTTTGTTTATTTAACAACTATTAGTAATTATTACGAATAATTGTTATTGCACATGGAATTGCCACTAGGGGATGTTGTATGAATATAGTAGAACTGCTTGCATTCGTGGTTAAGAATAGCGCCTCAGATTTGCACTTATCTGCTGGCATGCCGCCGATGATTCGAGTACATGGCGAGATTCGGCGTATTAATTTGCCAGAAATGGATCATAAGGAAGTTCACAATATGGTGTACGACATTATGAATGATAGTCAGCGGAAATTTTATGAAGAACATTTGGAATGCGATTTCTCCTTTGCTATTCCAAATCTTGCGCGTTTTCGTGTCAACGCATTTAATACTCAGCGCGGTGCAGCGGTAGTAATGCGTACAATTCCATCAAAAGTTCTGAGTCTAGAAGATCTTAAAGCTCCTAAGATATTTGCAGAGATTGCTAAGCAACCGCGTGGAGTAGTTCTGGTCACAGGGCCCACCGGATCCGGGAAATCAACCACATTAGCAGCCATGGTCAATGACATAAATGAAAATGAATATGGCCATATTCTGACTCTTGAGGATCCTATTGAATTTGTGCATGAAAGTAAGAAATGTTTAATTAATCAGAGAGAAATCGGGAGAGATACCTTAAGTTTCTCTAATGCTTTGCGCTCAGCATTGCGTGAGGATCCAGACATTATTCTAGTGGGTGAAATGCGAGACCTGGAAACCATACGTTTAGCAATGACAGCAGCTGAAACGGGACACTTAGTTTTTGGGACGTTACATACAAGTTCTGCCGCCAAAACGGTTGATCGTATTATTGATGTTTTTCCAGCAGAAGAAAAAGAAATGGTTCGAGCAATGCTATCGGAATCATTGCGGGCAGTTATATCGCAAGCACTTTTAAAAACAAAGGATGGTAAAGGGCGTGTAGCTGCCCATGAAATAATGATTGGCACACCAGCTATTCGTAATCTTATCAGGGAAGCCAAAATTGCGCAGATGTATTCTGCAATCCAAACAGGCCAAAATGTTGGCATGCAAACACTGGATCAAAATTTGACTGATTTGGTAAAACGCAATGTTATTTCAATGGCTGAGGCGCGAAGCAAGGCTATGAATAAAGATAATTTCAGAATTTAAAAGATTGCTCGAGTAGATCGAAATTCCAGGAGTATATGATGGATAAAGAACAAGCGACAAAGTTTATGTCTGATTTGTTGCACCTGATGCTGAGTAAAAAAGCCTCGGATTTATTTATTACAGCCGGATTTCCACCCGCACTTAAGATAGATGGAAGAATGACTCCTGTTTCCCAACAATCACTATCTGCGCAGCATACGGAGATGTTAGCGAAAGCAATAATGAATGAAAAACAAACCGCTGAGTTTGAAGCCACCAAAGAATGTAATTTTGCTATTCATCCTGCCGGAATAGGACGCTTCCGGGTTAATGCTTTTGTTCAGCAGCAACGGGTTGGTATCGTGTTGCGCACTATTACGACCAAGATTCCTCAGTTTGATGATTTGGGCTTGCCACAAGTTCTTAAGGAAGTTGTCATGAGTAAGCGTGGTCTTGTGATTTTTGTTGGAGGCACAGGTTCGGGAAAATCTACCTCAATGGCGGCATTAATCGGTCATCGCAACAAGAATAGTCACGGCCATATAATTACCATTGAAGATCCAGTGGAATTTGTGCATGAGCATATTAATTGTGTGATTACCCAACGTGAGGTAGGTGTTGATACCGAGTCTTGGGAAGCGGCCTTAAAAAACACACTCCGACAAGCGCCCGATGTCATACTAATCGGAGAAATACGAGATAAAGAAACGATGGAGCACGCGATTGCATTTGCAGAAACAGGCCATCTATGTATGGGTACACTGCATGCAAATAGCGCTAATCAGGCACTTGATCGTATTATTAATTTTTTTCCGGAAGAACGGCGATCTCAATTATTGATGGATCTGTCGCTGAATTTAAGAGCGTTAGTAGCGCAACGCCTGATACCGGCTAAAAGCGAAAATGGGCGAGTGGCGGCCATTGAAGTGTTACTTAACTCGCCATTGATAGCGGATCTGATTTTTAAAGGAAGTGTTCACGAAATCAAGGAAATCATGAAAAAATCCGGTGAGATGGGAATGCAGACATTTGATACTGCTTTATTCGAGCTTTATGAGGCTGGCAAGATTAGCTATGAAGATGCGCTACGCAATGCAGACTCTATGAATGAATTACGTTTGCAAATTAAGTTGGATGGTGCTGAAGCTAAAGGGCGAGACCTAAGTTCTGGTATAGCACATTTGACAATCACATAAAATAAAACCTTGGCGCGATTAAAATCAAGATCTATGGGGCGATACTATAGTTAATTGATGGCGCTTTGCTTTGAGTTCGACCCAAGGATCAGTGCTTGCTTAGCTATTTAGCAGGCCAATGGAATGGACTCCTCCCACTCGACGGCATCGCAATGTGCCAAGC
>CADEDO010000057.1 GCA_902826115.1 uncultured Nitrosomonas sp. | reverse complement strand
TGCTTAAATCCGATTTGTCGGTGACAACGGCGGATACTGAACTGCCATTTAATGTCATAGATAATGTACCAGCACTAGCAAGATTGCCTAAGGTAGCACTATTGGTGGCTGTTGCCGTAATACCGATGTTTGAGGCTGCGGTATTAATGGCTGCGGCGATGGTTTTTGCATCAGCACCAACTGCGTATGAAATTGCAGTTGCTGTGCCTTTGTTGGTTGTCAGTGCCAAATCAGCTTCAACAGTGACGCCGTTGGCGGCTACGGCAGCAGCGGCAGCTGTTGCTGTGCCCATGGCAGTCCCGGTAGTGTTCAGAATATGACTGCCCAAAGCGGTAGCACGTGAATCAGCGATCGAGGCAATATTGATGGTTTGATTGGCATTGGCGCCGACCTGAAAGCTTTGGTTGAGGAAAGCGCCATCCAACAAGTTTGTGCCGTTAAACTGGGTTTGACTGGCAACACGGGTAATTTCAGCGGTCAATTGTGCCGCTTCTGCTTGCAGTGATGCACGATCACTGGCGCTGTTGGTTGCGTTGGCCGATTGAACTGCGAGTTCACGAATACGTTGCAAGTTGGTACCGATTTCACCCAGTGCACCTTCAGCGGTTTGTGCCAGCGAGATGCCGTCATTGGCATTACGCACTGCCTGGTTTAAACCACGGATTTGTGAAGTCATCCTTTCTGAGATAGCCAAGCCTGCTGCATCGTCTTTGGCACTGTTGATACGCAAGCCAGATGACAGACGTGTCAAAGAGGTATTCAGTGATGATTGCGATGTGTTTAAGTTTCGTTGTGCATTTAACGAAGCGATATTTGAATTAATTAGTTGTGGCATTTGAGTTCTCCTTTATTGACTAAGTATTGGCATGATTGCCAGTTCCGTTGGTCTTCCCCGCAATCCAAGAGGGTTTGTAACCGCCGTTGTTTGCTGTAACGGATAGCGTTTTTAAAAGTTTAGGATTTTATATTTCATGTTTTTTGACTAATCGTTTGGTTCGTGCTGTCTGTTAGTGTTATAAATTATTTCTGTGCCACAAATTTATCTTGTAAAATGCGATAAATATTCATATGGTTAATTGGAAATGACAATTCCAATAGCCAATAGGTTTATAGCACCAATGGTTATATCGGCTTCAATACGCGAAGGGCTGAGATGGTCAATGACGAAAAGCTAAGAATACTGATGGTCGAGCATGCTGCAGAAGACGCGGAGCGCATAATGCAGCTACTTGCACAAGGTGGATTTCAGTCCGATTATTTGCGTGTGACAACAGCGGTTGCTTTGCAAAATGCGCTTTTAAACCAACACTGGGATATTGTTCTGTCTGACTATGATTTACCGCAACTCAATGCACAGAGTGTTTTACAGGCTATTAAAAACCAGGGATTGGATATACCCTTGATTATCGTATCTAGTCATGTGGGTGAAGAAGCGGCGGAGCATATCATGGCATTGGGGGCCTATGATTTTGTGATGAAGAAGGATCCTGCTAGACTGGTACCCGCAATTCGGCGCAGCTTGCACGAAGTGGAGAACTATCAACGTTTTATCATAGCCCAGACTGCACTGCAGAAGAGTGAGGCGCTTTTTCAGGCGATTACCGCTAATCTCCCAGGCGTTGTTTTTCAGTTCTGTTTAGCAGTAAACAATCACACCAGTTTCCACTATTTAAGTGATGCGAGTGAAACCCTGTTGGGATTGTCACCTCAGCAGCTTATGGATAATCCTCAACTGTTTCCAGAGCTCATTCTGCCGGATGATAGAGAGTCTTATCATCAATTGCTGATAACGTCAGCAGAACAGCTTTCAACCTGGAACTGGGAAGGCTGTATTCAGGTAAAAGGCGATAGCGATATCAAATGGATTAGCTTGCGTGCGACTCCCAGGAGAATGCCAGATAATGCGACGTTGTGGGATGGGATTATGATTAATATCACTCGCAATAAGCTGGCAGAGCGTGAAATTGCGAAATCGCGCGAGCAGCTGGCTGAATTATCTTCTTATTTGCAAAAAGTCAAAGAGCAGGAACGCGCCCGAATTGCTCGTGAGATTCATGATGATATCGGTGGAACGCTAACTGCAATTAAATGCGAGTTGTATCCTTGCATGGATTCAACAGCGAGGAAACCTGAGTTTTACCAGAAAAAAGCCAAATCTGTTGAATCTCTGGTCGATCGTGTGATTGATAGTACGCGCCGGATTTCTCTGGATTTGCGTCCCGGAATTCTTGATTGTGGCATTGTGGCGGCGGTGCAGTGGCAGGCGAAGGAATTCAGTGATCGCAGCGGCATTGCTTGTAAGGTATCTTGTGGAAATGATGAGATTGCTTTAGATCCGGATTTGGCTATCGCGATTTTCCGTATTTTTCAGGAAACGCTCACCAATATTTCAAAGCATGCCAACGCCACGCGTATTCAAGTTAAGTTATTAGAATTGGATAAGTTAGTTCTTTTGGAAGTGATCGATAATGGGAAGGGTATCACCAGTGTCGATATGGAGAAACAGGATTCTTTTGGCATTCGGGGTATGCGTGAACGTTGTCAACAACTGAAGGGAAATTTTCATATTTCTGGAGATCCGGGTAAAGGCACTAAAGTAACTATTCTTGTTCCTACCGGTAATTTGGAACAACAAACCAATGACCATGCGACGAGTTTGGAAAACCGATTAAATAAAACACCACAGCATGCGCCTATGATGAAAAAGAAACGGCTGCGCGGTTTTGAATAGCTGGAGACTTACATGATAAATGTCATGATTGCTGATGATCATGCAATTGTTCGACAAGGTTTGAAACAGATACTCAGTGAAACTGATGACATTAATGTAACCGGTGAAGCGGAGACAGGATTTCAA
This sequence comes from uncultured Nitrosomonas sp., assembly GCA_902826115.1. Lineage (GTDB taxonomy): Bacteria > Pseudomonadota > Gammaproteobacteria > Burkholderiales > Nitrosomonadaceae > Nitrosomonas. The sequence goes on along the minus strand of CADEDO010000057.1, from coordinate 12,583 downwards.
GCAATCAAAATAGCCCGCCAGCAAGACTTCGATGTGATGCTATTGGATATTTCATTGCCGGATAGAAACGGTATTGATATTCTAAAACAGATAAAAAAGGATAGACCGAATCTTGCTGTTCTTATGCTTAGTATGCACAATGAGCATGAGTTTGCGATCCGCGCACTCAAGGCCGGAGCAGCTGGCTATTTGAATAAACAGAGTGCACCGGCACAACTCGTCGTGGCTATTCGCCAGGTGGCAGCCGGTGACAAGTATGTGAGTCCGGCTGTTGCACAAGAACTTGCAAATTCGATTAACACTGATGCGGATAAGCCGCTCTATACCACGTTATCTGATCGAGAATACCAAACTTTGTGTTTTATTGCGGAAGGTAAAACATTGTCTGAAATTTCGGCAGAAATGTTTCTGAGTCCCAAGACAGTTAGTGTCTATCGCGCACGTTTGCTAGAAAAACTTAGCTTAAACAATAACTCAGAACTTATTCGCTATGCTATAAAAAATAAATTGGTGGATTGATTTTATGTTTCTAAATAATCCACTATCATTGGCTTAGTGTATTTTTTGTTTTATGGTTTAATTTCTGATAAAGAATTACTGGGGAGTGATCGTATTTAATAAGCTTCAAGAATTCCTTGCATAACTGTGCTCAGATTCAAATTGATTTTATGAATCAACCAAAAAGCTTCAATCCAACTATCATTGCCCGCGAAACATTACGGCGACTTGCATCGCTTAAAATTCCTCCAACACCTGATAATTATCATAAACTGTACGAGCAAATTGCAGGTAACTCCAACAGTGGGGTGAATTCCGCTATTTCTCCATCCATTAATCAATCGGTATTTGCGCATAGCCCAGAAACGGAAATTCCCATACCTTGGGGAAATACGATAGAAGCCTTATTAAAGCAACTTGAGACTAGGCGGGGAGCATTGACGACAGTCAAAAAGCGAGAGGGTGTTAATAGGGTTCTAGCCAAATTCTCCAAAGATTCAAACCAATTACATAATAAGCTAAAAGCATTGATCGACTCATGGGGAGCATTGCCAGCGACGGCTCATGAGTTACAGCCGCCGCAGCATGAATCAGTCGAGAGCTTCTCATCTAAAGTGCTGTCGATTGATTCAGTATCGCAAAACTCTCAATTAGAACTAGCATTATCTGAGCAAAATCATCTGACCAATCAATTATCGGATCAGTTATTAGAATTATTGGCGCAAATGATAGAACATGTGGCATTAATGCAATCGAGTGATGTGATTTTGGCGGAAGAAGCCAAGGTTTTGGCCTATCAAGCGCGGAAAATTCAGGATAAGCTTGAATTGGAACATTTTGCGGCTTGTTTTCAACAGTTTTGCTATAGATTTGATGCTTATACTGAGAATGGAATCCAGTTGCAACAAGGGCTTCTTAAATTGATTCACCGATTAATGGATAACACGGGTGAGTTATTGTCTGAAGATCAATGGATTGGAGAGTTAATCAATAAGTTGCGTGAAACGATTTCCAAACCATTGGATCTGCGCATCATTGCTCAAGCAGAGCATTATCTGGATGAAATTGCGCAGGGCCAGGAATTAATCCGGCACAGTCTGAGTGAAGCCAAGATGACCTTGAAGCTGATGGTTACTTCTTTGATCACTAATATCGAAGAGCTGACTGATACTACTGGAGAATATCAGGAGAAGCTTGAGCATTATTCGGGAAGAATTGGTAATACAGATGATATAAAGGAATTGAATCAGTTGCTTGTGTTGATCATGGAAGAAACCAAGCAAATGCAAAAAAATACATTAAATTATCGTAATGATTTTCTGGCAGCTCGCACCGAAGTCAGTTTGGCGCAGAACAAAATCAATCAATTGGAAATTGAATTGATGGCAATGGGCGAGAAAGTTCATGAAGATCATCTAACAGGAATATTGAATCGACGCGGTCTGGATAATGCTTATGAGCGCGAGACTTCTCGCGCATTACGTCATCAGGTTCCTTTATGCTTTGCTTTGTTGGATATTGATAATTTCAAACAACTCAATGACATGCTCGGCCATCAGGCCGGTGATAACGCATTGGTGTATTTGGTGGAATCCATTAAAGAAACGACGCGGCCTGAGGATGTCGTGTCGCGATATGGCGGTGAAGAGTTTGTGATTTTACTACCCAACACCCAGCTTGAAGAAGCTGTGCAGATTTTATCCAGAGTGCGACGCACTTTAACCAAGAAATTTTTCTTGCATGAGAATAAGCGCTTGTTGATCACTTTCAGTGCCGGCATTGCGCAGCACAGGCCAGAAGAATCGCAAGACCATATATTTAAGCGTGCTGATGAAGCCTTGTATCGTGCAAAGAAAAGTGGGAAAAATCAGATACTCGTTTCTGAATAAAGCAATTCATTGTTATTTAATAAGTATTTTCTAATAACCTACAAATAGCACCGATTTCCCTTTTTATTCGTTCAATTCATTTTTGCCTGTTCTGCTAACTTTAGGCGCATGGCAGTCTATTACGGAATGGGTTCTCCTTCGCAATCCAACGAACTATCTCCCGAGCTGGCGTAGCCTGACATTACATGACGTGAAATGAGGAGAATAGCAATGCAAGAAGCTATTAAACAAAAGCAAAGAAGGTTATTGCGGCTAGTTAAATCATCCGGCGCGACTAAAATTGATCAGAAGTCAGTGATTGATTCTGATGATTATTATCAGCAAGTTGAACGTTATGCAGAACAAATTCGTAAAACCAGTAGTGCGGATGAAATCATTAGCATTCTTGATATTGTTTTATCTGAAACCAGAGGCTTGAGATTCAGTAATGAGGTATTTTCTGCACAAGAGCAAGTTAAACTTGCAGAGCAAAAAATTGAATCATTAAAGAGTGAGTTAGAGCAATTAAGAGGACTGGTTCAAATTGACCAGATGACGGGAGCACTCAATCGTCGTGGACTTGATGAGTGCTTCAAACGTGAGGCGGCTCGTGCTGATCGGAACGCGCAGTCATTGGGAGTCATCCTAATTGATTTGGATAACTTTAAGCAGATTAATGACAATTTAGGTCATCAATATGGGGACAGTGTTCTGATTAATTTGGTTACGCTTGCCAAAGAAACTTTACGTCCTACCGATTCGATAGCACGCTTTGGTGGAGAGGAATTTGTGATTTTGTTACCTGATGTAGAGATGGAAGAAGCATTAACGATCGTCCATCGGCTGCAAAACAATTTAGCAAGAAATAGCTTGCTCCAACTCAATGACCAGGAAACGCCTATCACTTTTAGTGCGGGCGTTGCATTACGCACATTTGGAGAGTATCAGTATTCAGTAATCAGCCGCGCCGACAAAGCGCTTTATCAAGCAAAGCGTACCGGAAAAAATCGAGCAATTCCTGCATTAACCTAATTAAATTTTGGTTATGGCGAGGAGTACTTTGCTGAGTTTATCGATCAATAGGATTTAGAATTTTTCGAATGACGCTATCAGCAATAGCAATCCAGATTAATTTTTAAGAAACAATGGCATGAAATTAATGAGTGGAAGTATTTCATGAGAAATAGTGCATAAATGTGAGGGAATCAATGGAAGGTTTTTTTCTTGGACGGCAACCCATTCTAGATCGTAATCAAAACTTGGTTGCATTTGAGTTACTTTTTAGACAAGAAGGAACTGAGGAAGCAACCAACGTTACCAATGATTTATCTGCGTCAGCTAATGTCATCATTAATGCTTATTGCCAATTAGGTATCGAGAATGTATTAGGTCGGCAGCGTGGCTTTATTAATGCAGATCCTGACTTAGTGATGAGCGACATTATTAGTCTATTACCTAGTAAACACGTCGTGCTAGAAATAAAAGAGACTGCATTAATTACCCCAGAATTTATGCAGCGTTGTCACGAATTAAAACAAAAAGGCTATCAGTTTGCATTGGATAATGTGGTGGCCATAAACAGCAAAATTGATCAACTGTTGCCGATAGTCAGTGTGGTAAAAGTAGATATTCTTGCACTCGGAGAAGCGGAGCTTGCAGAACTTGTCGCGGAATTGAATCGCTGGCCAGTCTTGTTGTTGGCGCTAAAAGTAGAAAATCGTGAGCAAGAAGCGCGCTGCATGAAATTGGGTTTTCAAATGTTTCAGGGATACTATTTTGCTAGACCTGAAATTATGTCAGTAAAGCGTGCGGATCCAGGCAAGTTGTCATTATTGAAGCTATTGACATTGGTGATGGGCGATTGCGATATCAGTGAGATTGAAAAGGAATTCAAGCATCAACCTGGATTAAGCTACAACCTGATGCGCATGGTGAATTCAGTGGCGGGTGGCTTGCCCCAGAAGATCAATTCCATCAAGCATGCCATCATAACAATGGGGCGTAAGCAATTGCAGCGATGGATACAGTTGCTGCTTTATTCCTCTAATCAATCAGATAATAGCGTGTCGAATGCTTTGATGCAGACTGCTGCGGCGCGTGGCAAATTAATGGAACTCATTGCAATTAAAGAGCGCCCGCACGACAAAACGCATCAAGATAGAGCGTTTATGGTGGGGATTTTATCATTGCTGGATGTGTTGCTTGGTATGGAAATGCAGCAAATAGTTGATAAATTGGGTATTCCTGATGATATGAGTCAAGCATTAATCTCTCGTGACGGGCGCCTGGGTCATGAATTAAAATTAATTGAAGCCAATGAAAAAGGTGAGATAACGATTATTCAATCCCTACTGGCTGAGCTTGGTTTCATGAGCCTGAGTGAATTAGCAGATATGGAAATACAGGCGATTGGATGGGCCAATCGAATTGGTGAGGCTGCTAACTGATCTTACCCTACCCTGAAACTCTCAATCAGAATGAATCACCGGCTAGTTAGTCTCTGGCTGGAGATAGGCTGCATCTTCTATGTTTCAATCAACAATCTCCTGCTTTCCTCTGAAAACCCAAGATAGCTAAAGTTATCTTGGGTTTTGTCGTTAACTCATTGAGTAGTCATGATTTATCCATGAATTTTAGTTCGGCGGCGACGGAGTTGGCACTTAGAAATTTCCTTCATTATGGTTATTCAAATAACTGGAATCCGTTAGCCTTTCAGCAAAATTCTTGCTTCAGGAAGTCTGTGATTAGTGTGCTGTGAATTCTGAATTATCTTGGTCAGATGGTGGCATTTTAAACTTCGATCATGTTGGGTAATGGGGAGAAAAGTATGGCTGATGTGCAATCAGGAAAAGGTGGAATCGATGATCAGATTGCAAACGAAATAATGCCGGTAGTTTTGAATAGAACTTTGTGCAATGTGGAGGCTGATGAGTATTTCATGGGCATTAAAGGAGAACTCAATCAAATTGACCGAATAGTGAGTGATGCGGTTAATAATCTGGTATCAAATTTCAGATATATCAGTGAATTAACTAAATCACATCATGAAATGGTCTTGGCTATTGAGCGAATGGCCGCTCCAGATAGCAGCAAACCAATTATCGAATTATTAGGAAAACAGATGATTATTGCTGACAAGATCGAGCAAGAGCTAGAAATGGCAGTCACTTCATTGCAGTTTGGAGACTTAGTGGCGCAACTGTTGGCACATACATCGCATCAAGTGGAGGTGCTGAATATCGAATTGCAGCGTATTGATCAGCAAGGCAATTGGGAACATGGAAAAAAAAACCTGATTGCGATACATGAAGAGATTTCAAGGGTAGTGGATGTGGCAAATGCTAAGAGTAAAAGAAAGCCTGTTGTGCAACAAGGAATGCAAATGGGGGATATTGAGCTTTTTTGATATAAGTGTTTGTAAATATGCATATTCTCATCTGATAAATTAACAATATAGTAACAGGAGCAAAGTAAATGGCTAAGACGATACTGGCAGTAGATGATTCTGCATCAATTCGGCAAATGGTTGCTTTCACGTTAAAGGGAGCGGGTTATGAGGTTATTCAAGCAGTTGATGGCCAAGATGCATTAGATAAAGCGAATACACATAAGGTAAATCTGGTGTTGACTGATATTAATATGCCTCGAATGGATGGGCTGCAGCTACTTGAATTATTGCGCCAATTATCTCATTACAAAACAATACCTATCTTGATGCTGACGACCGAGTCAGGGAATGAAATAAAGGCCAAAGGTAGAGCGGCGGGTGCCACGGGTTGGTTGGTTAAGCCATTTGATCCAAAACGTTTGCTGGAAGTGATTGGTAAGGTGATCGGTTAGTATTTTCATGCAAATTAATCTATTGCAGCTAATTAAATTAGTTCTGTAGATTGAATTATTTTTACACTTCTGTTCCTTAATTAGTTTGTTTTTCTAAGGTGCTAAGCTAATTACTCAACTTGAAATAGGGCTACCTATGAGTACAGATCTCGAACAATTTTATGAAATATTTTTTGAGGAATCCTCAGAATTACTTGCGGATATGGAAACATGTCTGTTGCGGCTTGATGTGAATTCCCCGGATTTGGAAGATTTAAACGCTATATTTCGTGCTGCGCATTCTATCAAGGGCGGGGCGGGTACATTTGGTTTTACAGATATGACGGAGATGACGCATATGTTGGAAACATTGCTGGATAAATTGCGCAAAGGGGAGCTTGAGGTGCGCAGCGAGATGGTTGATGCTTTCTTAAGAGCTGGAGATATCATTAAAGGCCAGTTAGCTGGACATCGTGGCGAGGGACAGGCGGATCCTGCCGCTGCCGCTGCTGTCTGCGAGGAGCTAAAAAGACTCAGTGATGAGACACAAGTGTCAGCGAAAGAGAATTTAGTTTCAAATGCTAAAAGTGAATTGATGCCAATTGAGCAGGAGGTTGGCGAAATAGCTGAAATGGCAACTTCTTCACCAGCAGAAGTTGCATCTGGACTTACATACTGCATTGAATTTTCGAGTGCTGGCATTAATAGTGCCGCTATGGAAAACTTATTCGCTAATTTACAGCAACTGGGCAGATTGGAGAAAGTTGTCTCAACAGATGAAAAAGAGTTTTGTAAATTTAAACTGACTACCAGTAAAAGTGAAGAAGATATTTGGGAAACACTGGCATTTGTAGTCGATCCAGCAAAGCTGAAAATCGAATTAGACTTACCTGTTAGAAGCGAGATCAATGCGAGTGAAGCTCAAACCTTGATTTCGAATGTCACTGCAACAGCATCATCGGTTGGTGAAGCGGAGTCTGCGGCGGCTAATATTTCTTCTGAGCCAGGTTATGGATTTTTTCCCGGAGCACCGGCTGCACCCAAGAATTTAGATGGATCGGATCTGACTGAAAATTCCTTGCAACCAAAGAGTATAGACAATGGTAAGAATGATGACCAAGCGGTATCTAATAAGTCATCAAAGAAAGCCAGTGCTGCAGCGCCAGCTAGCGAGGCCTCTTCAATACGAGTCAGTATTGAGAAAGTAGATCAAATGATTAATTTGGTGGGGGAATTAGTAATTACGCAGGCAATGCTTGCTCAAACAGCTTCTCAGTTTGATCCGGTGGTTTTTGAGAAGCTGCATAGTGGCATGAATCAACTGGAAAGAAATACCCGGGATTTGCAAGAATCTGTTATGTCCATTCGCATGATGCCAATTAGTTTTGTTTTTAGTCGCTATCCCCGAGTTGTGCGTGATTTGGCAGCAAAATTGAACAAACGAGTTGAATTGAAGACAGTTGGTGAGAATACAGAATTAGATAAAGGGTTAATTGAGAAAATTGCCGACCCGCTGACTCATCTGGTTAGAAATAGCCTCGATCACGGCATAGAAATACCCGAGAAACGTGTGGCCGCAGGTAAATCAGCACAAGGCACGATTACTTTACGTGCATTTCATCAGGGTGGCAGTATTATTATTGAAGTGAGCGATGATGGTGCGGGCCTGAATCGTGGAAAGATTCTTGCTAAGGCGAAAGAACGCGGTTTGCCAGTTCATGACGGAATGACTGATCAAGAAGTTTGGTTGCTGATTTTCGAAGCAGGTTTTTCTACAGCTGAGACAGTAACTGATGTGTCCGGGCGTGGCGTTGGTATGGATGTCGTGAAACGAAATATACAAGGCATGGGTGGGCGGATTGATATTGAATCGGCATTGGGCGTGGGGACCCGCATTTCCATACGCTTGCCATTAACACTGGCTATTCTTGATGGATTGTCAGTAGCTGTTGGTGATCAAATGTTCATCGTTCCACTTAATTATATTGTTGAGTCGTTACAACCCACTGCGGCTGATATCAAAACTGTTAGTGGTCATGGGCGCGTGGTGCAAGTACGCGGAGAATATTTGCCTGTCATCGCCTTGCATGAGATTTTTAACTTGCATCCCAATGTGACCGCAGTTCATGAAGGAATTCTCGTCATTCTGGAAGCTGAAGGATATAAAGCGGCTTTGTTTGTGGACGATTTAATAGGACAGCATCAGGTAGTAATTAAGAGTCTTGAAAGTAATTATCGGAGAGTGCAGGGTGTTTCTGGCGCCACGATAATGGGTGATGGCAAGGTGGCGCTAATTCTGGATACTGCCGCTTTAGTCATGGCATCACAACAAGAAGCAGTATAAATCAGTGTTAAGAGCTGTTTCTTTTGCATGTACACACGAATAGATAATGGGAGCGCATATTATGCCGCACGAGCAATCTAAGATTGGGACAATTGCGCCATCAAATTCGATAACTAGTCATTTAGCTAATGAATTTCTTACCTTCAGGCTGGGAGAAGAAGAGTATGGGATAGAAATACTCAAGGTACAAGAGATTCGTGGCTACGATTCGATCACACATATCGCCAATGCGCCGGAATTCATCAAAGGCGTGGTCAATCTGCGCGGCATTATTGTTCCGATTATCGACATGAGGATCAAATTCAGATTAGGTAATGCGGATTATGACCAGTTTACCGTAGTAATTATTTTAAATGTAGCCGGGCGTGTCATGGGAATCGTGGTGGATGGTGTATCAGATGTCATCAGTCTGGGCACAGATCAAATGCGGCCAACGCCGGGATTTGGTTCAGTAATTGATACCGAATATATTATGGGATTAGGAACAGTTGATGAGCGCATGCTGATATTGATTGATATTGAGAAGCTAATGAGCAGTAGTGATATGGGCTTAATTGAGCAGAGTATTAATTAAACAGGAAATGCACAATAGTGAGAAGTAGCGTTATTCACTATTAAAGATCAATCTGATCGGTGATCTGTCATTAAAAAATGGTAGTAAACAAAGTGCCGATGGTGTATCAGAAAATTCAATTTAGCTACTTAGCTTGGTGGATTTAATTTGAGTGTGATACTACAAAAGGTTAATGGGAATAGTGCAGTATTTCCTCTTATTTGAATGGATATACTATGGAAATGACTTCAGGAATTGAAGATACTTCTGAAAACAGAACGCGAGAATATACCTTCACCCAATCTGATTTTGAGCGTATTAAAAAGCTAATATATAAGCATGCAGGAATTTCACTTTCTGCCAGTAAGCAGAATATGGTTTATAGCCGACTAGCGCGGCGTGTGCGTGCCAATGGTTTTAATACTTTTCATGAGTATTTGAATTTCCTGGAACATGGCAATTCGGAAGAGTGGGAAGCTTTCACAAATGCCTTAACAACTAATTTGACGGCTTTTTTCCGTGAACAGCATCACTTTCCCATTCTTGAAAAGCATGTGGAGCAGCGTAAAAATCAAAAAAAGATTCAACTCTGGTGTAGTGCATCCTCAACGGGAGAAGAACCCTATTCAATGGCTATGGCAATGGTGCAGGCTTTCAAAACATTTACACCACCTGTTCATATTTTGGCAACTGATCTGGATACAAATGTTCTTGCAAAAGCGCAATTGGGAGTTTATTCGCTTGATAAACTAGAAAAAATACCTAAAGAAAGGCTTAAGCAATTTTTTCTAAAAGGTAAGGGGCATCACGCGGGCTCAGCAAGAGTGCGCCCAGAGCTCCGAAATATGATTACTTTCCGGCAACTAAATCTGTTGGATGAAAGTTGGCCAATACGTGGCCCATTTGATGCAATATTCTGTCGTAACGTAATGATATATTTTGATAAACCGACTCAATACAAGATTCTGAAGAAATTTGTGCCGTTATTAGCCCCAGATGGCTTGTTGTTTGCCGGTCATTCCGAAAGCTTTCAGCATGCAGTAGATTTATTTAGGTTGCGTGAGAAAACTGTGTATGAGTTAGCCAATAAACTGAGGTAATAGCATGACTGAGATCATCGATGATCAAGTTGCAACCAATTTCTATTTTGATAAAAATTTTAATAGCCAAGCTGTGAAATTGTTGCCGGGCGAATACTATGTTACAGATAAAGATATGTTGCTGGTTACAGTCCTTGGTTCCTGTGTGGCTGCTTGTATTCGTGATTGTCAAAGTGGAATTGGTGGTATGAATCACTTCATGTTGCCAGAAGGAGGTGGGGATGCAGGTAGTCCATTGAATGCTTCAGCTCGTTATGGGACTTATGCAATGGAGATACTGATTAATCAGTTATTGAAACTGGGGGCACGTCGATCCAATCTTGAAGCCAAAGTATTTGGTGGAGGAAATGTTTTGGATGGATTGACAGTAGCAAATGTTGGGCAACGAAATGCTGATTTCGTACTGAAATTTTTACAAATAGAGAAGATTCGAGTGGTTGCGCAGGATCTCGTTGATGTTTTTCCACGGAAAGTTTATTTCTTCCCAAAAGATAATAAGGTGATGGTGAAAAAATTACGTAATGTGCGAAATACGACTGTATCCCAACGCGAGAAAGATTACAAATTGCGCTTGCATAAGGTCGATTCAGGTGGGGAAGTGGAATTGTTTTCTTAAGGTGATTTTGTTTCTGGATTGAATTGAGTGCTTATCATGAAAAAAACTAGAGTTTTGGTGGTTGATGATTCAGCTTTAATACGTAAGCTATTGAGCGAAGTTATCAATAGTCAACCTGATATGGAAACGATTGGAGCTGCACCAGATCCACTAGTGGCGCGTGAAATGATTCGAGAATTAAATCCCGATGTGTTGACGTTGGATGTTGAAATGCCGAAAATGGATGGGCTTGATTTTCTGGAAAAATTAATGAGATTAAGGCCAATGCCAGTAGTTATGGTGTCAACTCTAACCGAGAGAGGCTCGGATGTAACATTTCGTGCGCTTGAGTTGGGCGCGGTTGATTTTGTTGCCAAGCCAAAAATTGATATTGCATCAGGACTGAAGGAATATGGTGTTGAGATTGCGAATAAGATTCGGATTGCAAAATCAGCAAGACTCAAAAAGCATGTGCCTATTCCTGCTACAAAAAGTGCCACGGCTGATGTGGTGCTACCGACAGTATGTAATCGTGTTGCTTCAACAGAGAAACTGATTATTGTTGGTGCTTCAACCGGAGGTACGGAGGCAATAAAAGAGTTTTTAATACGAATGCCACCAGATTCGCCGGGTATTTTGATTACACAGCATATGCCTGAAACATTTACCAGGTCGTTCGCTAATCGATTGAACAGCCTTTGTAGGATATCAGTAGCTGAAGCACAGGGTGGAGAAAGGGTGCTCCCTGGTCATGCATTTATAGCGCCCGGCCATTCACATTTATTACTTCGGCGTAGCGGCGCAAACTATATGACCGAGTTAAACCAGGGTGAGCTGGTGAGTCGACATAGACCTTCAGTTGATGTACTATTCCGATCAGCAGCCAATAGCGCGGGTAGAAATGCTATTGGTGTTATCATGACGGGCATGGGTAAAGATGGTGCTGCTGGGATGTTGGAAATGCACAAAGCAGGAGCTTATAATTTTGCTCAAGACGAAGCAAGCTGTGTTGTTTTCGGTATGCCTAAAGAAGCAATTGCAGCTGGTGGGGTAGACGAAATAGTGTCTCTAAACGATATGGCCAGATGTGTTTTGTCTAAATTGTCAGGCATGGGCAAGCACACTAATCGTATCTAGCATAGATTTTATTACTTTTTGACTTGAAAGAAGATAAAAAGTATATCTCAATGAATAGGAATTTCACTCAATTTATCATTTTCTTGGGCATCAGCTTATTGGTAAGCTGTAGCTCTATTCAGGAAAGAAAATCGATTAAATTCGAATCAGCTAACAATAGATTAACAGATTCCAGTCACGTTAAAAACGTACTTTATTCACAATTTTATGATTGGCAAGGTGTGCGCTATAAACGAGGTGGGTTGAGTCAACACGGAATTGACTGTTCGGGTTTTGTGCATCTGACATTTAAATCGAAGCTTGGATTGCATTTGCCTAGAACAACTGGAATGCAATCAAGATTGGGTAAGGAAGTTAGGCGCGATGATTTAAAAGCTGGAGACTTGATCTTTTTTAAAACAGGCTTAAACTCAAATCATGTGGGGATTTATTTGGAAAAAAATAAATTCTTACATGCTTCTCAAAAGAAAGGTGTCACGATATCTCGATTAGATAATGTTTACTGGAAATCTAACTACTGGAAATCTGTTCGGATATAAATTATGTGTGGAAGTTCAGGCGGCCTGTTGAAAAGAACTTGATACTAGGTTGAATTTTGTGCACAACTTATTATTTGTAGTAATTCAGACCCGATCTGACAATCACCCGATTTGACGATGTGCCTGTTAG
>CADEDO010000056.1 GCA_902826115.1 uncultured Nitrosomonas sp. | reverse complement strand
ATTCTTACTTGGTAGCGCATATCTGATCGCTGAATTTCTGAGTAAGCTCTATCTATGTAACGGGCTGCTCAAAAGGAATTCTGATGTGTATCTAGTGGTTTCCGCTAACGTTGTAGAGTTTTTATCCTGGTGTTGCCCGCTCCATTCTCAAGTCTTGTAATCAGTGTTGTTTAGCTTTCAACCGCTTGGCTAACTCAGATTGCGTCAGTCCTGCCAGTTTTAATCCTCGCCCGACCGGGGCCGGGCGCTACCTGCTTTTTTACAACAAGAAAACAGTCGCCAAACTGAGGAAAATAAAGAATCCGCCGCTGTCTGTTACGGCAGTGATCATCACGCTGGAACCCAGCGCCGGGTCGCGTCCGAATTTGCGTAAGGTGAGTGGAATGAGTACTCCTAACAGAGCGGCCAGCAGTAGGTTGAGTATCATGGCTAGGGTCATGACCAAACCCAGATCGGCGTTTTGGTAGATAGCGAAGGTTAGCAGGCCGATAACAGTGCCCCAGATCAGGCCATTGACCAGGCTGACGCCGATTTCTTTGGTGATTAATTTCCAGGCACTGCTGGTATTGATTTGATCCAGCGCTAAAGCGCGCACGATCATGGTAATGGTTTGGTTACCGGAATTGCCGCCAATGCCCGCGATAATCGGCATCAATGTTGCAAGCGCAACCAGTTTTTCAATGGAATCTTCAAATACGCCAATGACGCGGGAAGCGATAAAAGCGGTGACCATATTGATGGCCAACCAGACCCAGCGGTTTTTAACGCTTTTTAATACCGGGGCAAATAAGTCTTCTTCTTCACTCAAACCCGCTAAATTCAGGGCTTCGTTCTCTGCTTTGGCGCGGATAAAGTCGATCACGGTGTTGACGGTGACACGGCCGAGTAATTTGTCATCATCATCAACCACGGATGCCGAAACCAGGTCATAGCGTTCAAAAGCATTGGCCGCCTGTTGAGCGACATCATCCGGATGCAGCTTGATGATTTCTTTGGCCATCACTTCGGCTACCAGGATATCCGGGTCGCTAACCAATAGACGGTTGATCAGTAATACGCCTTTTAATTGCTCATTCCTGTCAACAACGAACAGTTGATCGGTATGATCCGGCATTTCATCGAGCCGGCGCAAATAGCGTAGCACCACTTCCAGGCGCACATCCTCACGGATAGTGATGACGTCAAAATCCATCAGCGCGCCTACCGAGTCTTCCGCATAAGACATGGCTGCGCGCAGTTGCTCGCGTTCTTCGATCGGTAACGATCGAAATACATCATCCATCACATCCTGTGGCAAATCAGGCGCAAGATCGGCAATTTCGTCGGCATCCAAATACTCCGTGGCCGCAATCAGCTCATGGTTGCCCATATCGGTGATCAGTGTTTCCCGCACCGCATCGGAAGTTTCTAACAGAATCTCACCATCGTGCTCGGATCTGATCATGCTCCAGATGAGCAGGCGATCATTCAGTGGTAAAGCTTCCAGAATATGCGCGATATCAGCGGGGTGGAGCGAATCTAGCAGTTCTTGTAATTCAGCCAGATTCTGTTTCTGGACGGAGGAATTGGTTAACGTGTCATCAGGTGAGTCCTGTAAATGGACCAAACCCTCCACCAGCTTGTATTTGCGCAATAAATACGTGATTTGACTGAGCGGCGTGGGTGAATCTTCGTTGTCATTATTATTGTTTTCGACCATAACGGATTCTACGAAACAAGGTGGCTTGAATAATTTTAGGTAGGCTTAGCATACTTACTTATACGCTGAGCAGTTTGCAGTTTGATGACTGCGAGACACCACTCAGGATTTATCGATACTATAAAATTATTGGGTGGATCACAAGGTAATTCAGGCAGCTTGAGGAAATATCTGCGGAATCTGTTGTAATGATCTGCTTTTAATACGAAAGGCAGCTCTTTATTGCGGATTTGAAATCAAATCTTTGTTTTCAGCAAAGCGATCACGGGTTTGGTTTGAGGTCTGACGCCACGCCATAAGAAGAAGGATTCAGCGGCTTGTTCAACCAGCATGCCGATACCATCTGCTAAATGGCGCACGCCATTGTCATAGGCAAATTTAAGGAAACGAGTGGGTTCATGGCTATACATCATGTCGTAAGCGAGGGCATTGTTGGCGAAGACATGGGCGGGCAAATCCGGCAGGGCATCATGCAAGCTGGCAGAAGTGGCATTGATGACGATGTCAAATTGCTGATCTGAAAAGCTTGTGAAATCACCTGCAACGGTGTTTCCATGAGCCATAAATTGTTGTTGCAAAGCTTCAGCCTTTTGTCGGGTTCGGTTGGCAATGGCCAGGATGGAAGGTTTTTGTTGCAGTAATGGCAGAATTACGCCGCGGGCAGCGCCACCTGCACCCATGAGCAGGATACGCTTGTTTGCGATAGGGATGCCCAGATTGAGCTCAATATCGCGAACTAGCCCGGCACCGTCGGTGTTATCACCCAAAATTTCCTGATTTTCGAATTTAAGCGTGTTGACTGCTTGTGCAATGGTTGCTCGCTCGGTTAGGCGTGTGGCCAGCTGATAAGCTTCCAGTTTGAAAGGGACAGTGACATTCAGTCCTTTGCCGCCTTGTTGACGGAAATGAGTGACGGTTGTCTGAAACCCATCCAGTGGCGCCAGGATGGCATCATATTGCATGGATTGTTGAGTTTGTTGTGCAAAGGCGGCGTGAATCAGCGGCGACTTGCTGTGCGAAATGGGATTGCCGATGACAGCGTAAGAATCAAGCATGGATAGAGAGCTTTTGGGTTAGATTTAAACAATAGCAATAGTCTTTAGGGGCCATTATTGGCTTAGCAGGGTATCCGAAGGCGCGAAAACCCAGGTGCGGGTGATGTGCAAAACATCGGTGTCTTGACTAATATCCGGCGGGAAGGGCGCAAATCCGTTTTGACCCGAGAGTTTGACGATATTGATAGCAGCTTGGTCGAGAATTTTCTCACCTGACGAACGATTGATTTCAATGGCTTCGAGACTACCATCCGCGCGGATGCTGACAGTGAGCTGCAGATTGCCGTACAGCTTGCCTTTTCTGGCTGCTTCAGGGTAATTCAGATTGCCGATACGTTCGACCTTGATGCGCCAATCTTCCACATAACGCGCGAAGCGATATTCTTTGGTGCGCGCACCCACAAATTTTCTTTTGGGGCGTTTTTGGTAATCGTCATGATCTTGGTCGACCTGCGCTCTCAAACGGGCGATATCAAGACTGCGTTGCAGTAGCTCGGTGGCATCCGCAGTAATAGGCTGATTTTCGGTTTCAGTTTCAATTTGTGGAGGCGTATTTAATTGCGGGATGAGTTTTGTATCTTCTACAGCAGTCATCAGTTTTTTGGCTTCTTGTTCCAGTTGCTTAATTTTTTGGTGCGCAGCACGGTTATCAGTTGCTGGTTTATTTCTGGGCAATACCGGAAAGGGTGTTTTTGCGCGACGATCTTCATCAGTATTGCCGCCGCCGTCTAAATTCTCTTGTGCAAGTAATTCGGTTTTTGCCGGTTTTGTTGGGGTTTTGTTATTTACCAGCACCACTTCAAGCGAGTTGGCAATTTTGTCAAAATTCGGTTTTGGAAATTCAAAAGTGACGCCAAAAAACAGGATGATGTGTAAAAGCAGGGAAAACCCCATCGCTATCGATAAACGATGGCTCTGAGAATATGGATCACTACGGGCTGCCGTTTGTGTTGTTTCGGGGGTATGAGTATTAACAGCCAAAGGATCAAACCTTGAAAATTAGATATAAATTGCTTATTACCATTGCATTATTGTAGGCAACAAATTTTTGCTTGTCACACAATTCATCAGCCAATTCACATTATGCATCCAGTTTTTGCAGAAATTCAGCATGTAAGCTACGTTCAAACAGATCTATTTCAGATAATTTCAATTTGACGTAAGCACCTGGGGGTATTTCCGGTAGCGAAGGCACTCTGGTGACCAGTGGAATATGATCGAATTTGACTAAATTTTCTTTGATGACCTGTGCATGAGTGACTTGAACGTCTTCCTGCAATAGCCAGCGCAAACACCAATAACGTTCCATTGAGCGCTGAAATTCGCTGTAGATGCTGTGTGCTGCTTCAAAGTCTCTCATTGCGATCAAAAGATCGTTGCTTTCCTTTGTGTATGGAGGTGCTTCGTTGCGCAGTAACGCAATGATTTGTCGCTGATTCATCAAATCGACATAACGCCTCATCGGGGAACTGCTCCAGGCGTATTGCAAGACCCCCAATCCTTGATGAGGAGCCGGTGAAGTGCTCATTTTGACTTTTCCATTGGCTTGACTGCGAAATATGCCGGTGATGTTGGCATCGGTGAGTTGCCTGCCCCATTCGGTATTGACAAAAATCATCAACTCGGACACTACTTTATCAATGGGTGATCCCCGGCGACGCTCGCTGATGGTGACGCGATCATTATTGATTTCAAAGCTGTAGTCGACTTTGTCATTGTTGCTGTCGCTGGCTTTGCCACGCTGATTCTCCATTTTGCAGCAGAATTGCCATAATAAACGCAATTCTTTGCTAAAAGTATGTTCGAAATTACCTTTGTTTAATGAGGTTTCATTGAAATGCTGTTCCAATATATTGTGACGCAAATTGGCGGCGATTTTTATTTTCTCTACCCGGCTTTGCGTGCCGATGACAGTGAAATCATCCGAGACATCAAGATACAAGGAAACTGCAGGACATAATTTATTTTCAGCGAGCGTGAAGTGATTAATGGTTGTATCCGGCAGCATAGTGATTTTGTTGCCGGGCAAATAAACTGTCGATAAGCGCGCTGATGCTATTTTGTCTAAATCCGATTCCGGATGAATGCCCAACGCGGGTGCCGCGATATGAATGCCAATGCGGAAGCTGCCCAGCGACAGGGGAGTTACTGAGAAAGCATCATCGATTTCCGTCGTTGAAGCATCGTCAATGCTGAATGCCATGACATCAGCGATAGGTAACTCAGGCAAGTCAATAGGTGCTTGTTGTGCGCTCAGTTCACCAAAATCGATTCCTGCAGGAAAATGCTCCCAGATAAATTGATTGAAATGGTAATCATGCGACGAAGGGATGGCTCCACAATTTTCCAGTAAACGCACGACCGTGAGTTTTTTTTCCGTGCAGGCAGCTTCGAGTGCTTTCCACTCAATAGTGTTTTTATCCGGTTTATAGAGTAAATTAGGAATGAGCGACTTGAAAGCGTCGGGTAGAATAAAATCATTTAATTGCTGTAGATAGCGTGCTTGCTGCTCCGCTTGCAGACGCTTTTTCTCTTGACTCGCCAAAGCGGCTTTCAGTGCATCCGGCGGCGCTGCTTTATAATGTCCATGCCCTTTTTTATAAAAGTACATGGGCGCATTTTGGAGTAGCAACAATGTGGCAGCAGCTTCAACGGGGCTGGGTGTATGACCGAAGTAATCTGCTGCCAGAGTATCGCTCGCAAATTCTACGTCAGTTGGACAGCATTCCCAGAGAAAATTTGGATCCAATTCATCGACGATTTTTTGTACATGCTGCATGAATTCGGACAGAGGCGGCGTGTCAAATCGGAACAGTACGGAAGATGCTTTGATCTTCGAACGTTTGCCATGCACAGCTTCAATTTGCAAAGAGGTGTTGTTGTCAGCAAGAATAGTGCCTACTTTAAAGGCGCCAGTCTCTTCATAAAAAACATTCATAAGATTGTTTTTATAATTACAGTAGGGTGGTTAGAACAGAATTGCTGCATGGTGAGAGATATCGCTGTCATCGGGAAAATTAAAGGCTGCAACATACAATTCAAAAAATTGTTTTGTAAGATATAAAGCCTAACAATTTTGCATTATATACGAGACATTTAATAAACATGAGAAACGGTAGACAATTAAGGTTAAGAATAGTGCCCAAATTTTTTAAATGTGATGATCGGAGAGAGGGTGCAATGCAGTTAGCTTGGGTTACTTCAATGTTAACGATTGCATTTATGCTCATCAGCGCTTGTACACCTGAAAAAATACCCCCTAACCCAGATTCAGCGCTCGATATTAAACGTTCTGAATATGCATCGAGTGTGCCTTTGTTTGCCAGGCTTGGGGAATCATCATCACTCCGTGACAACGCAAAATCCATTGGCGCAGCGCTATTTCGATCAAGGCATGGTAATGAGTTTTGCATTTAATCATAGCGAATCAGTGCGTTCATTTCGAACTGCGCAGAGGCTCGATGAAAGTTGTGCCATGTGCTATTGGGGCGAGGCTTTGGCGCTTGGGCCTAATATTAACGTGACAAGCAAGTTTTGGAAACGGTTTTGCAGCGCTCACCAAAACACCCATTAGCATTGCACTTATACATTCATGCTATTGAAGCTTCATCAAAATCGGAACGTGCGGAAATTGCTGTGGACACTCTGCTTGATCTGATGCCGGGCGCTGGTCATTTGGTGCATATGCCTTCACATATCTATTGGCGTGTTGGACGGTATCGCGATGCATCGGAGGCGAACTATAAGCCGGCTGCTATCGATCAAGCGTATATTTCAGCTGTAATATTCAGTGTTTTTATGCCGCTGCTTATTATCCGCATAATCTGCATTTTTTGTGGGCTGCATACAGTATGGAGGGCAGGAGTCAGGCGGCCATAGAGGTGGCTTGGAAGGTAGCTGCCAGTGTTTCATTGGAAATGATCGAGCATTATCCGGTGGTTGAATTTTTTAAAACAATTCCGTTGTTGGCGCTGACTCGTTTTGGTCAATGGGGTGCTGTATTGATCCAACCGCCTCCATCCGAGCATTTGGAATTCTCTCATGGTATTTGGCGCTATGCACGTGTAATTGCTCAATCCAAACTAGGGGATTTGGCTGCGGCACGTTCAGAGTATTTTAGTCTGACAAAAATTCGCGAAGCCGCGAGTCTTGCTGTCTTGGATCAAAAGGGTTACCCAGCTACTTTATTATTGAAAATTGCAGATAGATTGGTGCTAGGAGAGATTTTTATGGCGCAAGAAGATTATGCAAATGCAATTACCGCTTTTAAAGAAGCGGTGGATCTCCAGGATCAATTACCCTATACGGAGCCGCCATTTTGGTACTATCCAACGCAGCTGGCATTGGGGAAAGCCTTGTTGAAAGCGGATGATTTTGCGCAGGCCGGAATGATTTATCTGGATAATCTTAAACATTATCCAAAAAATGGATGGACCTTGTATGGTTTGAAGCAAAGCTTACATGCACAAGGTAAAGATATTAGCAAAATACAAAAGGAGTTTGATCATACATGGCAGTATGCAGATATTGAATTGATTGCATCAATCTTTTAAATTCATTGGCTTAATTGGAATGAGAAATGTTGATAAAGCTCTGCCGCTGATGAGTAATTAGGTAAGCTTCGGTAAATTAATCGTCACGATGTTTTTGTAGGAATGATTGGATAGTGCTTTTTAATTCGGAACTTGGCAATGTTGTCGCTAATTGGCTTAAACATTCTTTTCCGGTTTTACTCAATTTTATTTCTTTCTTAACATATCCTTTATCTATCAGTGGTTTTGTGTTTTTTGTAAAGTAATTTGCTTGCACCAAAATATGAATTGAAGTAACTTCCCATTCCAACTCTTGTAGTTTCAGTAATAGTGACGGGGAAATTTGCTTAAGTTTTGCAGCGACAGCACCGTTTTCAGCCCATATCGTTAACCTGCCATTGGAGATTCGACTCAAATGGCAGTGTTGTGCCAAATGTGATGGAATAAATTTAAAGAAGATTATTTGATTGCTATATATTTGGTGCGCTATAGAGAATAAGTTCTCGTACTCGGGAGTTTTGCCGAGCAGATTAAGATAAGAATTAACTTTATAAGAGGTCATGGTTATTTATAATATCCAATGAATACAAAATATGAATATTATTTTTATTTCTAATAAATCAGAACGAGCGAAGAAACTTACATTAACACGCGTACACATTACCTTATTAATGGGTTTATTTCTATTAGTTACTCTAATTTTAGCTTTGAGTTTGAATTATTGGTCGCTTCGATATGCTGATCGAATTGATATGCCAGTTTTAAGAGCAGTGTTAGTGAGTCCTCAAGAAGAGAGGCATCAAAAAATTCAAACGCATCTGCAGGATAATCTCAATGTCATGGCTAGTAAGTTGGGGCAAATGCAAGCGCAATTGTTACGCTTGGATGCCTTAGGAGAACGATTGGCAGAATCTTCTGGTATTAAATCGCGAGATTTTTTGTTTAACGAAGTACCAGGACAAGGTGGTGCGCGCCCTGGATCGCTATCTGAAGAATTAACTTTTGGTGAGTTTAATCATAAACTCCAAGCATTATCAAATATGCTGGATGAAAGAACGGATAAATTAGGTGCATTGGATTCTTTATTGCGTCATGACAGATTGTCAAAGTATGTATTGCCTTCGGAGATGCCGGTTGAAACGAATTGGTATTCATCTGGATATGGTTACCGGATTGATCCTTTTACGGGAAAGAAAGCGTTTCATGAAGGGGTGGATTTTTCGGCAGAAGTAGGAACACCCATCAAAGCTTCAGCTGGTGGTGTGGTAGTGTATTCGGATCGTCATCCTGAATATGGTAATATGATCGAAATTGATCATGGTGATGATTTGATCAGTCGCTACGCGCATGCATCTAAGCGGTTGGTAAAGCTTGGGCAGGTTGTGTTACAAGGGCAGAAAATTGCAGAAGTTGGTAATACCGGACGTTCGACGGGAGCGCATCTGCATTTCGAGATCAGACATAAAGATAGACCCCTTAATCCATCCAAATTTTTGAAAAAACCAAGTTAAATTGAATGATAGAAAGGGCAATTGATTATTCATGAATGAATATTTATTGTTACGAGTGCTTCGTTTCAATGTTACCTCTTTTGAGCTGGGATTAGTTTCCAACAGTGATTCTCAATTGGATCTAAGAAATTTTAGCTCTTCTAGATACTCAATTTTGATAGTGCTTTGAGTTTTTTGTGGGGGTGAGATAGAAATCTCTCCCCTTTGTTTTTTAAACAGAATTTTTAGAGATTTTATGCTAAGTAATCTACTTAAGAAAATTTTCGGAAGCCGAAATGACCGGATGGTCAAGCAGTATTCTCAAAAGGTACGAAGTATTAATGAGATGGAACCGACTATCGCAGGATTGTCTGATGCTGAGTTGCGTGCAAAAACGAATGAATTCAAATTGCGTATCCAGAATGGAGAGACATTAGATGCATTATTGCCGGAAGCTTTTGCTGTAGTGCGCGAGGCTGGCAAACGGATCCTGGAAATGCGCCATTTCGATGTGCAGCTCATTGGTGGTATGGTATTGCACGATGGAAAAATTTCCGAAATGCGAACAGGTGAAGGTAAAACCCTCATGGCGACTTTGCCCGCCTATTTGAATGCATTATCAGGTACTGGTGTGCATGTGGTAACTGTCAATGACTACTTGGCAAAACGAGATGCTGATTGGATGGGAAAAATTTATCAGTTTCTCGGAATTAGCGTGGGTGTGATTTATTCACAGATGCCCCATGGTGACAAGCAAGCAGCATATGCAGCTGATATTACTTATGGCACCAATAATGAGTATGGTTTTGATTATTTGCGTGACAATATGGTGACGCATTCTTCTGAACGGGTGCAACGCTCACTTAATTTTGCGATAGTTGATGAGGTGGATTCAATTCTCATTGATGAAGCACGTACTCCACTGATTATTTCTGGTCAAGCTGAAGGAGATACAGAAATATATGTCCGTATTAATGAATTGATTCCGAAATTGGTGTGCCAGGAAACGGAAGATAGTCTTGGTGACTATAGCGTCGATGAGAAATCTCATCAAGTTACTCTCAGCGAAGCGGGATTTGAACATGCTGAGCAGTTATTGACAGGCGCCGGCTTGCTGAAATCTGGATCCAGTCTTTATGATCCAGCCAATATTAATTTAATTCACCATTTGAATGCAGGTTTGCGGGCACATAGTTTGTATTTTCTGGATCAACATTATGTTGTTCAAGATGGTGAAGTGGTTATCGTGGATGAATTTACTGGACGTTTGATGGCTGGTCGGCGCTGGTCTGATGGATTGCATCAAGCGGTAGAAGCTAAAGAAGGTGTTGTTATTCAAAAAGAAAATCAAACATTGGCTTCCATTACTTTTCAGAATTATTTCCGTATGTATCAGAAACTATCTGGTATGACCGGAACAGCTGATACTGAAGCGGCCGAATTCCAGCAAATTTATGGATTGGAAACGGTGATAATTCCAACTCATCGCCCAATGATACGTGATGATCGTATGGATCAAGTGTTTCGTACCACTAAAGAAAAGAATGAAGCTATTGTTCAGGGTGTTAAAGAATGTTATGAACGCGGACAGCCCGTTCTGGTAGGAACGACATCCATCGAGAATAACGAGTTGTTATCTAAATTACTTAATCGCGAAAAATTACCTCATCAAGTTTTAAATGCAAAGCAGCATGCGAGTGAAGCGAATATCGTTGTGCAGGCTGGTCGACCCAGAATGATTACCATCGCCACTAATATGGCGGGTAGAGGTACTGATATTGTATTGGGTGGCAATCCTGAGCCAGAAGTAGAGCGCATACAGCATGAAGAAAAGCTAAGTCAAGAGGAAAAGGAAAGGCGAATCAGTGAAGTGTATGCAAAATGGAAAGTGAGTCATGAAGAAGTTTTAAGTAAAGGTGGGTTGCATATTATTGGCACTGAGCGACATGAATCAAGACGTGTGGATAATCAGTTGCGTGGGCGCTCTGGTAGGCAAGGTGATCCTGGTTCCAGCAGATTTTATCTTTCATTGGAAGATCCGTTGCTACGTATTTTTGCATCTGATCGAGTCGCCAATATCATGACTCGCCTTAAAATGCCTGAAGGTGAAGCAATTGAACATCCATGGGTGACTCGTGCTATTGAAAATGCTCAACGTAAGGTAGAAGCAAGAAATTTCGATATGCGTAAGCAATTGCTGGAATATGATGATGTGGCTAATGATCAGCGTCATGTTATCTATCAGCAACGTAATGAGTTACTGGAAACTGAGCATGATATTTCGGAAACGATAGTGGCAATACGTGAAAGTGTTCTGAGTAGTCTATTCAGTTTGTATATTCCACCACAAAGCGTTGAAGAGCAATGGGATGTGGTTGGCTTAGAGAGAGCACTTGCGGCAGAATTCCAATTGCATTTCCCCTTGCAAAATTGGTTGGAGCAAGAACCAGATTTGCATGAGGAGAATTTGTTTGATCGAATTTTTGAACTTGCTAATAAGCAATATCAATCGAAGGTTGACAAAGTCGGTATTGAAATTATGCATCAATATGAGCGTGCAGTAATGTTGCAAAGCCTTGATTCGCACTGGAGAGAACATTTGGCAGCATTAGATCATCTGCGTCAAGGTATACACCTGCGTGGTTATGCACAGAAAAATCCTAAGCAAGAATATAAGCGGGAAGCTTTTGATCTGTTTACGAATATGCTTGAAGAAGTTAAGAACGAAGTTACAAAGATATTGCTTGCAGTGCAAATAAGGGATGAGCAACAAGTAGAGGCTGTAACAGAAACTCTAAAATCACCAGAGAACATACAACTACATCATGAAACCTATGGTGAATCATTTAATGAAGAGCATGCAAAACATTCGGACGAGAAAGTGCAGCCATTTGTACGTCAAAATGACAAAGTTGGTCGTAATGAGCCTTGTCCATGTGGATCAGGTAAGAAATATAAACAATGTCATGGAAAGATTAGATAGTAATCTAAAGACTGATTTTGGGAGGAAAGGATCGAACGGAATTAGTTCTATTGTTAATTTTGTTTGAGTTTAAAGTTTATAAAATTCTTTCAAGTTATTCTCCCTAATCCTATAACGGTTATGATATAATTCTCGCTTTTATAATTTAAGCTTTACAAAATGTCATAATAAAATTGACATAAAGTAAATTTGCAGTTTTATTGATAGTTGTACATGAAAAATATTACTGATGGAATAGTTGAATATGGCAGATAGTTTCAGCAACAATAATGAAATGAGTGGCAGGAGAAAATTTTTGGTCGCTGCGACTTCTGTGGCGGGAGGCATTGCGAGTGCTGCGATAGCAACGCCATTCCTATTAAGTATGATGCCTAGTGAACGAGCGAAGGCAGCTGGTGCGCCTGTAGAAGTTGATATATCAAAGCTTGAACCAGGAATGCTTCTGATGGTTGAGTGGAGAGGAAAAGTCGTGTGGGTTTTAAATAGAACTTCTGAGATGCTGGAAACACTTGTGAAAGTGGAGGGCGAATTAGCCGATCCTAACTCGGAAAAAAAACAACAACCAGAATACGCAAAAAATCGTACTCGCTCAATTAAACCTCAGATTCTTGTAACAGAAGGGGTATGTACGCACTTGGGATGTTCTCCAGTATTTAGAAAAGAAATTGCACCTGCAGATTTAGGTCCTGATTGGATGGGAGGGTTTTTCTGTCCTTGTCATGGATCCAAATTTGACTTGGCTGGGCGAGTGTATAAAAGTGTGCCAGCACCATCTAATATGGTTGTTCCTCCACATAC
The DNA here is from genome assembly GCA_902826115.1 of uncultured Nitrosomonas sp. Lineage (GTDB taxonomy): Bacteria > Pseudomonadota > Gammaproteobacteria > Burkholderiales > Nitrosomonadaceae > Nitrosomonas. The sequence continues at coordinate 3,215 of CADEDO010000056.1, read as the reverse complement.
ATATTTAAGTGATGATCGTCTTTTAATTGGATCTGAAAGTGAGGGATCTGCGTAAATGAGTAAGCAAAATTCAATGATTGAATGGATTGATAAACGTTTTCCATTAACATCTAATTGGAAAGCCCATCTTTCCGAATATTATGCACCAAAGAATTTTAATTTCTGGTATTACTTTGGTTCTCTGGCATTATTAGTACTAGTAAATCAGTTGATTACTGGTATTTTCCTGACTATGAATTACAAGCCAGATGCTAGTATGGCATTTGCTTCAGTTGAATATATTATGCGTGATGTTGATTATGGTTGGTTGATACGCTATATGCATTCTACTGGTGCTTCAATGTTTTTTGTCGTTGTCTATCTGCATATGTTTCGTGGAATGATGTACGGTTCTTACCGTAAACCGCGTGAGCTTCTGTGGTTAGTTGGAATGGCAATATTTTTTGTACTGATGAGTTTAGCTTTTACTGGATATATCTTGCCTTGGGGACAAATGTCTTACTGGGGAGCGCAAGTGATTGTAAGTATGTTTGGTGCAATCCCAGTTGTTGGAGAAACACTTCAGCAATGGTTGTTAGGAGATTTTACGCTTTCAGACGCGGCTCTTAATCGCTTTTTTGCATATCATGTAGTAACTCTACCTGTAATATTAGTTACATTGGTTTTTGTTCATGTTTTGGCTTTGCACGAAGTGGGGTCAAATAATCCGGATGGTGTTGAAATCAAAGCGAACAAAAATCCGAAAACAAATATACCTGTTGACGGTATACCATTTCACCCTTATTACACTGTTAAAGACATTGTTGGTGTCGTAGTATTCCTAATTGTTTTTTGTGGAATTATTTTCTTTGCTCCAGAGATGGGAGGATATTTCTTAGAATACAATAATTTTATACCTGCAAATACATTACAAACGCCAGATCATATAGCTCCAGTTTGGTATTTTACTCCTTATTATTCTATGCTTCGTGCTGTAACCGTTAATTTTCTCTGGGTGGATGCGAAGTTATGGGGGGTCATATTGATGGCTGGATCGGTAGTTATATTTTGCTTTTTACCATGGTTAGACAGAAGCCCAGTTAAGTCTATTCGCTATAAGGGGCCATATTTCAAAATTGCATTAACACTTTTCGTGATAAGCTTTTTTGTACTAGGGTGGCTTGGAACAAAATCTCCCACTCCTTTATATACTTTATTAGCGCAAATCTTTACGGTTATTTATTTTGCATTCTTTATTTTAATGCCATGGTACAGCAAGATAGATAAAACAAAACCTGAGCCAAAAAGAGTAAAAGAGTGAAAAAATGAAGAAACTAACGATAGTTATATTTATCTTGTGCTGCATGATTCCATTTAGTGTTTTCGCAGCAGAGTCGGGTGTTATGTTAGACAAAGCTCCGATTGATACAACTGATAATGCTTCGCTGCAACGTGGTGCGGAAAGCTTTGTTAGTTATTGTTTGACATGCCATGGTGCTAGCTATATGCGCTACAATCGTCATCGGGACATAGGGTTTAGCAATGAACAGATTCTCAATAAATTGGTTTATACTGGGCAGAAAGTGGGCGATTTAATGCAATCGGCAATGCGTAAGAAAGAAGGGGAGGAATGGTTTGGTGTTGTGCCCCCAGATCTTTCCGTTATTGCTCGATCACGAGGAGCTGATTGGCTTTATTCTTATTTGCGAGCATTTTATCGCGATGATTCAACTGTGACTGGTTGGAATAATCTTGTATTTGATCGTGCTGCTATGCCGCATGTGTTGTATCAGCTACAAGGTGAGCAGAGATTAACCATAAAATCAGGCGATAAAGGAGAGCAGAAGAGCTTGCTATTAGATAAAACAGGGAATATGACAGTTGCCGAATACGATAAGTTTGTGGGAGATTTGGTTAATTATTTAGTTTACTTAGGCGAACCTCATGCAAATAATCGGAAGAGTATTGGTTTAATGGTAATAGCATTCTTAATTGGTATGTTGATATTATCATATGCGCTAAAAAGAGAATACTGGAAAGATATTCACTGATGATGACACAAACGATTAAGCATAACTCTGGTAATTAAATCAAAGAATAGAAGTTATGATGACATTGTATTCAACAATTACTTGTCCATATAGCCATCGATGTAGGATTGTTTTGCACGAGAAAGATATGGATTTTCAAGTAATTGATGTAGATCCAAATAACAGGTCGGAAGATCTGGCAGTGATGAGTCCAGATGGAAAAGCACCTGTTCTTGTGGAACGCGATCTTGTGCTATATGAATCAAATATTATTAATGAATATATAGATGACCGGTTTCCGCATCCACAATTGATGCCGGCAGACCCAGTCATGCGAGCTCGTGCACGATTATTGCTATATCGTTTTGAACAAGAATTGTTTTGTCATTTAGATACTTTCGATAGTTCGGATCAGAAAGCTATAGATAAGGCGCGCGCAGTAATAACAGACAATCTAACGGTAATATCTCCAATATTTGAAAAACAGAAATTTATGCTGGGTGAGGAGTTCTCAATGTTAGACGTTGCGATAGCGCCATTATTATGGCGGCTTGAGCATTATGAGATTCGACTTCCTAAGCAGGCTGCACCGTTACTGAAGTACTCGGAGCGATTATTTAGTCGCCCCTTGTTTATTGATGCATTGTCAGCATCCGAGAAAATGATGCGTAAATGAATACTAACAATATCAGTTCATCAAAACCGTATTTAGTTCGTTCAATTTATGAATGGTGTATCGACAATGATTTAACTCCTTTCATGTTTGTAAAAGTTAATCCAGAAATAGATATTCCAGCTGAATATGTAACAAATGGTGAGATAGTATTTAATATAAGTAGCAATGCTATACGTGATCTAGTAATTAATAACGAGTTAATTTGCTTCACTGCAAGGTTTAATGGAATTCCAAGAAAATTATTAATTCCAATCAATTCTGTCAAAGCTATATTTGCAAAGGAAGTAAATCAAGGCATTGAGTTTTCGGGTAATAAAGAAAAAGAACGGTTTAATGAAAATGCTCAACGTAAAAGTGACATTGCATCAGATTCTTTAGATTGTCGGACAAAAAATTTAAGTAAAACCAAGTTAAAGATAATTAAGTAACATTATGACTAACTCTTGTTAAGATGCCGGCATAGCTCAGATGGTAGAGCAGCTGATTTGTAATCAGAAGGTCCCGAGTTCGATTCTTGGTGTCGGCACCAT
>CADEDO010000055.1 GCA_902826115.1 uncultured Nitrosomonas sp. | reverse complement strand
GAACTGAAGCCGGGTTACAAGCAGACTGAGGTGGGGGTGATTCCGGAGGATTGGAAGTTGTCAACTATAGGTGCTTACACTAATTGGATGTCAGGTGGAACTCCAAGTCGAAGCAATGACGAATTCTGGCATGGATCTATTCCGTGGATAAGCGGATCAACTCTTAAGAGTTTTGCGATATCAACATCTGACCAATTTCTAAGTGAAAGTGGAGTGATGGCAGGAAGTAAAATGGCACCATCAGGTGCTGTACTATTGTTAGTAAGAGGAAGCGCTCTGCATAATGAAATAAGAGCAGGAATGGTTGTTTCGCCTGTAGCATTCAATCAAGATGTAAAGGCATTGATTCCCCTATCAGGACTAGATTCGAGATATCTTACTTTCTTCATATTAGCTATGGAGAGTGATCTCTTAAAGTTGGTAAGTTTAGCTGGAAACAGCGCGGGAGTATTGGATACGGAATTAATTAAGAATTTTAAGTTATTGCTCCCTACCAAGGCCGAACAAACCGCCATCGCCAACGCCCTCAGCGATGCTGATGCCCTGATTCAATCCCTTATCCGTCTCATCGCCAAAAAACGCCAGATCAAACAAGGCGCCATGCAAATCCTGCTCAATCCTTATGAAAATGGGCGGTTGAAAGCGGGGTGGGAAGTGAAGAAGTTGGGGGATGTTGCTGATATACGAAGTGGCGGCACTCCAAGCACAAGAATAGCAGAATTTTGGAATGGTGAAATTTTGTGGTGTACACCGACAGATATAACTGCGCTAAGAGGTAAGAAATATTTGTATTCAACAAGCAGAAAAATTACTTCAAAGGGATTGGCAGTTAGTTCTGCTGAAATAATCCCAGAAAACTCAATTGTGATGACATCGAGAGCAACAATTGGTGAGTGTGCAATCAATAAGCTTCCTGTTTCTACAAATCAGGGATTCAAAAATTTCGTGCCGTATAAAGATGTTGATATTGAATTTTTGTATTACCAATTACTCACTCAAAAGCGAGAGTTTATTGGTTTATGTAGTGGAAGCACATTCTTAGAGATTAGCAAGAATCAACTATTCAACTTCGAAATCCAATTGCCAAGAGATGTATCAGAACAAACCCGAATCGCCACCATCCTCTCCGACATGGACGCCGAAATCACCGCGCTCGAAGCTAAACTCGCCAAATACCGGCACATCAAGCAAGGCATGATGCAAAATCTGCTTACTGGAAGGATTCGGTTGATATGAGTGAAACTTTCAATATTTACTGCGATGAGTCTTGCCATCTGGAAAATGATCATTATCGTTTCATGGTACTGGGCGGCTTGTGGTGTCCAATGGAGAAAACCAGGGAAATTGCGGTTCGTATCCGTGAAATCAAAAGCAAACATCAAATACCGCATTGCCGTGAATTGAAGTGGAGCAAGGTATCAACGGCCAAGCTGGATTTATACCTCGATTTAATCGATTATTTTTTTGACGACGATGATCTGAATTTCCGGGCATTGGTCGCGGATAAGTCGATACTGAATCATGATGCTTATAATCAAAATCACGATGCGTGGTATTACAAAATGTACTTTGACATGCTCAAAGTGATTCTTGATCCGGAATGTCACTATCGGATATATCTGGATATCAAGGATACGCAAGGTGGTGAGAAAGTGCGCCAGTTGCACCGGGTGCTTTGTAACAGTCAGTATGACTTTTCCCAAAAGATTATCGAGCGGGTGCAGATTGTGGAATCCCATCATGTGGAGCATTTGCAACTGGCGGATTTATTGATCGGCGCCATTTCTTATTTGCATAATCAGTCGGGAAACAGCGAGGCTAAAAAAACCGTGGTTGAGCGTATCAAACAGCGCAGCCATTATTCGCTGCGTCAGCGGACGCTTTATAGGGAGAAGAAACTTAATTTATTCATTTGGGATGGCCAAGGTGAGCGGCATTGAGTACTCAGCAAATTGAATGGTTGCCGGGGTTAATTTTATTTTCGGATCATGACGGTGACTGGGATTGTTATTTGGCTGCCATTTATGAAGCATTCCGCGCTCAATTTATCGTTTCAAGCCCTGAGTTCCGCGGCATCAAATTAGGATTGAAGCGCCATCCAATGATTCAAGGTAAAGAGGCGACATTCTGGCACATGATTACCGAAGGTGGCGTAGAAAAAGAACGGCTGCCCGATTTTCGCCGTTGTGAACGCATTCGCTGGCCAAGACCGGTGATAGAACATGAAGCCCACCACACCGTGAAGCTATGGAAAAATAAGCGCGGTACGGAAACACGCATCGTGATATGGCTAGAAGCTGAGGATTACCTGGTGATACTGAGCGAACGCAAAGGCTACATTTTGCCTTGGACGGCTTATTTAGTGGAACAAGATCACCGAAAACGGAAACTGCAGCGGGAATTTGAAAGTTACCAAAAGAACCCTTGGTGAGGGCTGGTTGCGCCCCTTTTAAAAGGACGCCCCCGTTACTCCTTCTACAACATGGTAGATGAGCTGCGCGAAGTATAACGGTAACATTCAAGGAAAACAATAGAGTGGATGAGTGCAAGTGTTTCTAAGGCCGTTTAATCATGGATGATATTGGAAAGCCCGAACGGGCGACGCAGAACCGCATCGTGAAGCTGTTTTGCGAGCAGTTGGGCTATCGCTATCTCGGCAATCTGGAAGACAAGCCGGACAACAGCAATATCGAAGTGCCGCAATTGACGAGCTACCTGACCGCCAAAAGTTACAATCAAAGCCAGATCAACAAGGCATTGGATAAATTGCACAGCGCCGCCAACAATCACGCCCAGAATCTGTATCACAACAACAAGGATGTTTATCAACTGCTGCGCTACGGCGTGCCGGTCAGAACCGAGGCCGGACTGCCTACCGATACCGTGCATTTGATCGATTGGCGGCATCCGGACCAAAACGACTTCTACATTGCCGAAGAAGTCACGATATCCGGTGAAAAGGAAAAACGTCCGGATATCGTGCTGTACGTCAACGGTATTGCCATCGGCGTGCTGGAATTGAAAAACAGCCGCGTTTCCATCGGCGATGGCATCCGCCAAAGCCTAGTGAACCAGAAAGCGGAATTCATCGGCGCATTTTTCAGCACCATCCAGTTCGTGTTTGCCGGTAACGATTCCGAAGGGTTGCAATATGGCACCATCGGCACGCCGGAGAAGTTTTTCCTTAAGTGGAAAGAAGACGAAGCGGACAACAGCGGCTACAAGCTGGATAAATACCTCGCCAAAATCTGCACCAAGCAACGCCTGATCGAATTACTGTACGACTTTGTGCTGTTCGATGGTGGCAAGAAGAAATTGCCGCGCGCGCACCAGTATTTCGGCGTCAAAGCCGCGCAGGCGCATGTGCGCCGCAAGGAAGGCGGCATCATCTGGCACACTCAGGGCAGCGGCAAAAGCATCGTCATGGTGCTGCTGGCCAAATGGATACTGGAAAACAATCCGCATGCCCGCATCGCCATCGTCACCGACCGCGATGAACTGGACAAGCAGATCGAAAGCGTTTTCAGGGATGCCGGGGAAGCGATTTACCGCACCCACAGCGGGCGCGATCTGATGGCGCAACTGGGGCAGGCCAAGCCGCGCTTGTTGTGTTCTTTGGTGCACAAATTCGGCAAGCGGGATGTCGATGATTTTGACGCTTTTATCGAGCAACTGCAAAGCCAGCCGAACTATGCGGTCGGCGAATTGTTTATTTTTGTCGATGAATGCCACCGCACGCAAAGCGGCAAGCTGCACAAAACGATGAAGGCATTGCTGCCGGGTGCTGTTTTCATCGGCTTTACCGGTACGCCGTTGTTGAAGAAAGACAAAGCCACCAGCCTGGAAGTGTTCGGCAAATATATCCATACCTACAAATTCAACGAAGCGGTGGAAGACGGCGTGGTGCTCGATCTGGTGTATGAAGCGCGCGATATCGATCAGCGCTTGAGTTCACAGCAAAGAATCGACGAATGGTTTGCCGCCAAAACCAAGGGATTAAACGATTTCCAGAAAGCCGAACTGAAAAGGAAATGGGGCACGATGCAACACGTACTCAGTTCCAAATCGCGCATGGATAAGGTGGTGACCGATATCGTCGGGGATTTCAGCGTGAAGCCGCGCTTAAGCACGCAAATGGGCAACGCCATTCTGGTGGCATCGAGCATTTTCGAGGCTTGCCGGTACTACGAGCTGTTCCAGGCAACCGAATTGAAAGGTAAATGCGCGGTCGTCACTTCGTACAATCCGCAATCCCGGGACATCACCACCGAAGAAACCGGCGCGAATACCGAGACGGACAAACAAGTGATCTATAACACCTATGACACCTTGCTGAAAGATGTCAGCGCCGAACCGGGCAAATCCAAGACCGAAACTTACGAAGATAAGGCAAAAAGGCTGTTTGTCGACGAGCCGGCAAATATGAAGCTGTTGATCGTGGTCGATAAATTGCTGACCGGTTTCGATGCGCCCAGTTGCACCTATTTGTATATCGATAAATCGATGCAGGATCATGGCTTGTTCCAGGCCATCTGCCGCGTCAACCGGCTGGATAGCGAAGACAAAAAATTCGGTTTTATCGTGGATTACAAGGATTTGTTCAAGAAGCTGGTGAATGAAAAAGGCACCGGCGCGATTCAGGTGTATACCGAAGAACTGGATTACGATCAGTTTGAAGCCAAGGATTGCGACATCCTGATCCAAGACCGGCTGAGCAAAGGCCGCGAGTGGTTGGACAATGCGTTGGAAGAGCTGGAGCTGCTGTGCGAGAAAGTGGAACCGCCCAAAGGCGATCTGCAACACATCCATTACTTCTGCGGCAATAGCGAAATCCCGGAAGACTTGAAAGCACGCGAAGTGCAACGGACGGCATTATACAAAGCCACCGCCAACCTGCTCCGCGGTTACGCCAATATCGGCGACGACATGGAAGCCGCTGGTTACACCGCCGATGCGATTGAACATATCCAGAACCGCGTGGATCACTTCCTTAAACTGCGTGACGTCATCAAAAACGCTTCCAATGAGAAAATTGATCTGAAAGCGTATGAAGCGGACATGCGCTATCTGATCGACCGTTATATTCAGGCGGAAGAATCGGTGGTGATCTCCCCTTTCGCCGATATGCCGATCCTGCAAGTCATTGTGAAAAGCGGCATCGCCGAGGCCATCGGCGCCATGCCAAACGGCATCAAAGCCAATAAGGAAGCGGTGGCCGAAACCATCGAAAACAATGTGCGCAGCCATATCATCAAAAACCACCTGCTCGATCCGGCGTACTTTGAAAAAATGTCGAAGTTGCTGGATGAAATCATCCAGCAACGCAAACAAAATGCCATTAATTATCAGGAATATCTGCAAAAGATCGCCGATCTGGCCAACAAGGTGGTGGCAGCACAACCGGACGATACGCCAAAGTCCCTGAATACCCAGGCCAAGCGTGTGCTGTATAACAATTTAGGCAAAAACGAGGCGCTGGTGCTGCAAGTTAATGATGTGGTGATAGACAGTAAGCAAGATGGCTGGCGCGGTAATCAGGCAAAAGAAAATCAAATCAAACAGGCGATTTTTGAAGTCGTCAACGATGTTGAAGAGGTCGAGCGCATTTTTGCCATCGTCAAACAGCAAAGTGACTACTGAAATCCTGACTATGAAACTGAACGACCTTGATGTGGAAGTTATTCAAAAAAACATCAAGAATGTTCATTTAAGCGTCTACCCGCCGGATGGCAAGGTCAAAGTATCGGCACCGGTCAGTATGACGCCGGATACCGTCCGGGTATTTGTGATATCCAAGCTCGGATGGATCAAGAAACAGCAAACAAAGTTACGGTTGCAGGAACGCGAAGCTCCACGGGAATATATCGACCGCGAAAGCCATTATGTATGGGGAAAGCGTTATCTGCTCAAGGTTGATGAAAAAGACGCTCCACCGGCAATCGAATTGAAACACAGCAGAATGATTCTGTCGGTACGCCCTGGCACGAGTCGAGAAAGAAAGCAGGCTATTCTTGAAGCCTGGTATCGGGAGAATCTTAAGCAAACTGTCCCGGCATTGATTGAGAAGTGGCAATCACGCATGGGCGTGCAGGTTAAAAGATATTACATGCAAAGAATGAAAACCAAATGGGGCAGTTGCAGCTTTCATACCGGCAATATCAGACTCAATACCGAATTGGCCAAGAAACCACTGGCTTGCCTGGAATATATTGTTGTGCACGAAATGACCCATCTGTTGGAGCCTACACATAACTCTCGTTTTATAGCATTGATGGATCAATTCATGCCGAAATGGCGGTTTTATCGGGATGAGCTAAATAGGTTACCTGTTCGGCATGAAGATTGGGGGTATTGATCTTGACCCTGCATTACGCAGCTTTGATTTGAGGACATATGAATCATGCTTCACGGTGCATTGGGATGATTTACGCGCTGCTAGCTTAAATTCTCCGTGGTCTTGTCACGAGGAGCATTATCTTTTGAATTTAATACAGTACTATAAATCAAGTATGAGCAGATTTAAGTAGCAATGAATATTTCCAGTTTCTTCTAGTATTTTTTTAAGCTGGATTTGATATTGGATGTATCGGCAATGAAAAAAATCTTTGTTTTTATGGATTACGCACAGATTGCGCATCAGAAAAAAAGAGGCTGCGTTCTTTTTTAATTTATTGTTTCTATTGGCGTCCCCAACGAGATTCGAACTCGTGTTACCGCCGTGAAAGGGCGATGTCCTAGGCCTCTAGACGATGGGGACTCTTCAATATTTTGATTTATTGATGTCCGTAACAACTGGTGGAGATAAGCGGGATCGAACCGCTGACCTCTTGCATGCCATGCAAGCGCTCTCCCAGCTGAGCTATACCCCCTGATCAAAGGAAGTGGGATTATACTGATGCCCCGCTTCATTGTAAAGCAAAGTTCAACCGGGGATACTGTTTAATTGGGTGTTCATACGCGCCAACGTTTCTTCCCGACCCAATAGTTCCAGCACGGCATCGATCGAAGGAGTATGCACTTCCCCTGTTACCATGACTCTCAATGGCATAGCGATTTTGGGTAATTTGACATCATGATGCTTGGCGGCTGTTTTTATTTCATGATGAATCGATTCGCGCGTCCATTCAATATGACTGAATTTCTCCAATAGATCCGTGAGCAGATGTTTTGTCTCTGCGTTCAGATGCTGAGTTCTCAGCTCATCAGTCGGCTCCAGCGGACGGTAAAAATAAACTGCTGCATCCGCCAATTCTTCAATGGTATTCACTCTTTCTTTCAACAGATCCACGATGCTTTGCAGATTGGGGCCACCAGCAACTAGGCATTCATCTTTTTCAAGAAAAGGCATCACTAGCTCCACCAAATCAGCACTATCCGTTTTTTTAAGATATTGTTGATTAATCCAATGCAATTTCTCAGGATTGAATTTGGCAGGAGAGCGGCTAATGGCCGATAAATCAAACCATTCTATCAATTGCTCTCGATTGAATATTTCCTCATCACCATGAGACCATCCCAGTCTAGCCAAGTAGTTTATCAACGCATCAGGCAAATAACCGTCCTCTTGATATTGCATCACCGAAACAGCACCATGTCGTTTGGATAAACGCTCGCCATTAGCACCCAATATCATAGGCACATGCGCGTATTCAGGTAGTGACGCATTCAGAGCTCTGAGGATATTAATCTGTCGCGGGGTGTTATTAACATGATCATCACCCCGGATGACATGGCTGATGTTCATATCCAAGTCATCCAGCACCACACTGAAGTTATAGGTTGGGATTCCGTCGCTACGCAATAACACCAGATCATCTAGCTCACTATTGGCAACCACGATACGTCCCTTAATCAAATCACTAAAAGCAACATGACCTTCAAGTGGGTTTTTGAATCGAATAACCGGCTTTACTCCCACCGGTGGCGTTTGTTTTGAATCACGCCACCGGCCGTCATATCTGGGTTTTAAGCCAGCCGCCAATTGCCGTTCGCGCATTTCCTCCAATTCTTCTTTGGTGGCATAGCAATAATATGCCTGGCCAGTCCGCAATAACTGTTCTGCTACCTCGTGATAGCGTTCTAATCGTTGCATTTGATAGAATGGACCTTCATCATAATCCAATCCCAACCATGCCATGCCGTCCAGGATCGCTTGCGTGGATTGCTGAGTAGACCGTTCTTGATCAGTATCTTCAATGCGGAGAATGAATTTACCACCATGCTTGCGTGCATAGGCCCAGGAAAAAAGAGCGGTGCGTGCGCCACCGATGTGAAGATAACCGGTTGGGCTGGGTGCAAATCGTGTGCGTACCATCATAATTTTGTGTTAACCATTACGCTGAGTGAATGAAAATGGATAGTTTACGCGATTCTATGAAGGCAGTGTTTGTTTTGCCCGGACCTGCCGGTATGGAAGTTACTAACAATTTCATGGCGGGAACTCATAAAACCATCTAAAGCCGACTATAATGCTAACAGTCTAATCGCTTTGATTCTTTTGCTTTATTGCCAGTATTTTTATAAATGACCGACCTCATTCATGATCTGATTATCGACTCTGCGCACCGCATGCCGGATGCGCGGGCATTATCGTATCAAAGCTCATCGATGAGTTATGCCGAATTGGCAACAGAAATTGAGCGTAAAGCCAATGGATTAAAAGCAATAGGCTTAAGTCGTAGTGAGCGTATTGCTGTTTACCTTGAGAAACGTTTAGAGGCAGTCGTAGCTTTATTTGCAGCTTCCAGGGCTGGTGGTGTATTTGTTCCGATCAATCCGCTACTCAAGCCTGAGCAGATTGCTTATATTCTGATCGATTGTAACGTGAGGATATTAGTGACTTCATGCGAACGCTTGAAATTACTGCAAACGATTTTGCCAATGTGCCATGATTTACATACCGTTATCGTAGTGGATATCAAAGATGACTGCCCGGCAATTCGCAATCTACTCATCACAAACTGGGAGGCCATTGATTCCGATGGTCAATTGCATACGCCATTGACCACTATCGATAGCGATATGGCCGCAATTCTTTATACCTCCGGCAGTACCGGCAAACCCAAAGGAGTTGTGTTTTCACATCGAAACCTGGTAACCGGAGCAAAAAGTGTCTCTCAATACCTCGGCAATACTTCGGATGACCGAATTTTAACCGTGCTCCCACTAAGTTTTGACTATGGATTGAGCCAACTAACGACCACTTTTTATGTGGGTGCAAGCAATGTTTTGATGAATTACTTATTGCCACGCGACATCATTGATCTCGTCGAAGAGCAACATATCAGCGGCCTCGCGGCAGTTCCCCCATTGTGGATCCAGTTGTGTCAACTCAACTGGAAAAAAGCCACTTCATTAAGGTACATAACCAATTCAGGTGGCACGATGCCACGACCAACACTGAATCAACTGCGCAATGCGCTACCACACACAAAAATTTTTTTAATGTATGGTTTTACCGAGGCTTTTCGTTCAACCTATCTGGCTCCAGAAGAAATCGATCGCCATCCTGACTCTATCGGCAAAGCCATACCCAATGCAGAAATACTGGTATTGCGCGACGATGGATCTCACTGTGTACCCGGTGAACCTGGGGAATTAGTGCATAGAGGTGCATTGGTAACCATGGGTTACTGGAATGATGCTGAAAAGACCAATCGGTGCTTTAAACCCATCCGACACCGACCAATTGAATTGACAGTCCCAGAAATTGCTGCGTGGTCTGGTGATACCGTAAAAATGGATGAAGCAGGATTCCTATACTTCTTAGAACGCCGTGATGAGATGATCAAGACTTCAGGGTATCGGGTCAGCCCGACCGAAGTGGAAGAAGTCATTTACGCATCAGAATATGTTGCTGAAGTGGCCGCCATTGGCATCCCTCATCCTGTGTTAGGACAAGCCATTGTGGCCATTGTTACTACACACCAAGACCAAGATCTGGATGTCGGCACTCTACTGGCGGCCTGTAAACATCGATTACCCGGCTATATGCTGCCAAGTCATATTGAGATACGGGCAGGCCATTTGCCACGCACTCCAAACGGTAAAATTGATCGAAAATTACTTTGTCAGGAAATGCAGCACTTGTTTATGGAAGCCAATCTGTGAATAACACACTCCCCGAACACGCCCCACTCACTCAATTTCCGATACAGGATAATTGCTTGCAAATAGGCGGGATCTCACTCACTCGCTTAGTACACCGTGTAGGTACAACACCTTTCTATGCCTATGACCGACACAAAATCACTGAACGAATTGGATTACTGCGCCAGCATTTACCAACCGAGATTCAATTGCACTATGCAATGAAAGCCAATCCTATGCCAGCTGTTGTACAGCTTCTGGCTGGCTTAGTCGATGGAATTGATGTTGCCTCGGCTGGGGAAATGAAAATCGCTTTGGACACGCCCTTGCCTCCGGACAAAATTAGCTTTGCAGGACCTGGCAAAAAGAAGCATGAACTGACTTGCGCAATTGCAGCTGGCGTCATCCTAAACATGGAATCCGAACAGGAAATGATGCTGATTGCGCAATGTGGAGAACGCTTAGGCATTACGCCTAAAGTTGCTATTCGTGTCAATCCAAATTTCGAACTCAAGTCCTCCGGTATGAAAATGGGCGGTGGCTCCAAGCCTTTTGGCGTGGATGCCGAACGTGTTCCTGATATGCTAAAACAACTGCATGCGCTGGGATTGGAATTGATTGGTTTTCATATTTTTAGCGGTTCACAAAATCTAAATGCTGAAGCTATCCAGGAAGCGCATACCCAAACTATTCAACTGGGTATCCAGCTCGCAGAACAGGCACCAACTTCTGTAAAGTTACTGAATATCGGTGGCGGCTTTGGTGTTCCTTATTTTCCTGGTGATCAGGCGTTGAATCTTCCGGTCATTGGTGAAAATTTACAGAAACTGATGCCTGTGATAAAACGACAATTACCCCAAGCTCAGATCGTCATAGAATTAGGCAGATATATGGTTGCTGAAGCAGGCATCTATGTTTGTCGAGTTTTGGAGCGAAAATTATCAAGGGGTCATACTTTCCTGATCACGGATGGAGGATTGCATCATCATTTGGCAGCTTCTGGTAACTTTGGGCAGGTCATCCGCAAAAACTATCCGGTCATCATTGGTAACAAAGTACACGGAACAGAAAAAGAAGTGGTCTCTGTTGTGGGGCCGCTCTGTACTCCGCTAGACATGCTGGCTGATCGTTTGTCGATGACTAAAGCTTCTATCGATGATCTGGTAGTGGTATTACAATCGGGAGCTTATGGAATGACGGCCAGTCCAACCGCATTTCTGAATCATCCCCCCCCCACTGAAGTGCTGGTTTAGTACTATCGAAGATTTGTGCGGCCATTTAACTCCAGTTTTCGGAGAATACTCATTCTGTTTAAATTACCCATCAATACATTTTTTGAAAAGGTATGTGGCTAATTGTGCACAGATTTATCTCTTTGCAACGATTCTTTCATTTATTAATAAAGATCAGTTGAATAATCGCTTTAAATATACTTAAATACTCAGTGCAAATATCTTGTATTACTTATTGAATCAGCATGTGTTTTTTATGAGATTAGATCTAATTTGGCTTTGATGTAGAATATAAATAAATCCTGTTAAAACAATAAGATACGACATTAATCTAATCAATTCGCCATATAACAACCACAAGATCAATGAAAAATAAGGCGCTTTTGTCATCGCTTATTCACGTAACACCAAAAAGAATCCGGTGTAAAATTTTAATTTAATATATTTATAGACAAAATTATTATGCATTTTGTTCAATAACTGATTAATAAATTTTATTTAGTAATTTTAAGCATGAACATACCGGATATTTACAATTAAACTGGAAAATTCTATGAGTGATTTATATCAAAGCTTTCAACAGTATTTTGAAATTGTAATCGCTGACACAGATGAATTGCTTGAGAATGTTTATAAAATCCGCTATCAGGTATTGTGCGTACAAAACACTTTTCCCAATATGGATGCTATTGATTATCCAGATATGCTTGAGAAGGATGAATACGACAATCATTCATGCCATGCCCTCTTAAAATTCCGTCCATCGGGTGTTTATATTGGCGCAGTGCGTCTCATATTAGTTGATCCAGCTGAACCTGAAAAGCCATTTCCTGTCGAGTTAAATACTCAACTGGATCCGGAGCTTTGTAATATGAAAAATTTATTGCGCCAACAAACTGCGGAAATTTCTCGTTTTGTCATTGTCAGTCAATTTGAACGCCGCAAAGGGGAACGACGTGCACCTACAAGAGCAGAAACTATCGAAAACATGGAAAACAGAAATAGGGATAGACGTTCTAACGACCGACGCACAACTCCGCACCTAAGTCTATTGTTAATGGCTGGTGTCATGCGTATGTCAATCAGAAACAATATCAGGAATTGGCTGTCAGCAATGGATCCAGCTTTGAATAGACTACTCGGATATTACGGTTTGAATTTTTATCCTGTTGGCCCTCCCGTTAACTATCATGGTATTCGCCGCCCCTATTATCTAAAAGTTGAGGAAGTGTTAAATCGAATGTACAAAGAACATCGAGATGCTTGGGAAGTAGTGACCGAATGTGGCGAATATAATTTATCTTCTGTGAATTGAAAGGTATTGCATTAGGAAAATATTTTTTGAATATATTCCAATCCCCTATACGAATAAAGCTTCCCAGGAACTATTTGTCAACAATTAGAGCCTGCATTCTCTATTCTCTATTGATATTTTTTTTGTGTAACAAAACTGAAGTCTGGGCGAGTGATGAATTTGAGATTATCACTCACCCAGGAGTCAACGAGAAAGAGATTACTGAAAACTCGCTACGCTCGATTTTCAGCATGCATTTAAAAACATGGTCAGATGGAACAAAGATTAGGGTTTTTGTATTCCCTGATGATGATCCTCTTCATCAAAGCCTAGCCAAGGAAAAGTTAAAAGTATTTTCTTATCAACTGAGATCTAATTGGGATCGATTAGTATATTCAGGTACTGGTCAAGCTCCCATCAAAGTAAATTCAAGTGAAGAAATGCTGGCTAAGGTTGCTAGTACACCTGGTGCAATTGGTTATTTACGGAAGGCGGTTATTAATGAAAATGTTAATGTACTCCAGATTAAGTAACTATCCTATGATTACTTACCAATGGATAACCAGACATCTGGTCTTATTATTCCTAATAGGCGCCTTCCCTGTTCATGCGCAAGAACTCAGTCCTACTCCCAAAAGACTTCAAACCAGCGATGGAAACTCAACCAGATGGGCAAGAACGGCGGTGGAATTACCCGCACAGACTTCTGAATCTGATGAAGTCAAACAAAAACCTGGGCTGGTTAGTACCGCGGCCAAATGGCTGCGTAAAACAACAGAGCTTCCAGGAGACTTGCAAATCCATGGATTCGCCAGTCAAGCCTATATAACCACTTCCGATAATGATGTTTTTGGAAATAGCGATAAAGGCGGTAGTTTTGGCTTTACGGAAGCTGGACTCAATGCTTCAATGCGACCTCTGCCTAGATTACTTGTGTCAGCACAGATGTTATCCCGCCGAGCTGGTGAAGGAAGTACCGGAATGCCACGACTGGATTTTGGCTTTCTTGATTATCGATTATACTCGCAGGAAGCTAACCAATTTGGTATTCGTGTCGGTCGATTAAAAAACCCTTTCGGTTTCTATAATGACACGCGTGATGTGGCATTCACACGCCCAAGTATCATGTTACCGCAGTCAATTTATTTTGACAGAACACGAAACCTTGGACTGTCCGGAGATTCCGTTCAGTTATACGGCGATGTCGCTCATTCCCGTTTAGGAACTTTTTCGACTCAGTTTGGCGTATGGCTACCGATCGTCAGTGACAAAGATACTGAAACGGCTGTTTTCTTTCCAGGCATGAAAGGAAATTTGTCTCGGGAAGTGTCTTATATCGGTCGTGGCGTATATGAAACTAACGATAAACGCATACGCTTGGCCATTAGTGGAATATGGCTTAATACTGACTACAATCCAGCTGCTGGCGATACAGCATTTGGCAAAACGGTTGGAGCCGGTTCATTGCAATTCTCACCGATCTATTTCTCAGCCCAATATAATGCGGAACGTTGGACCTTGACTTCCGAATATGCAATAAGGCATTTTGTGTATAGAGACTTTGGAAATGAAAAAGTCGATAGCTTTAATTTCTTTGGTGAAAGCTTTTATTTCCAAGGCGAGTATCGTTTCACACCAAAATGGGAAGGCATTGTACGTTATGATGTGTTGTTTACAGATCGATCAGATCGTGATGGAAGCAAGTTTGTTGCTGAGAACCCTAATGCTGCTGCCCATAGCCGTTATGCAAAAGACATTACGGTAGGGTTACGTTGGAACATTACACCGGAATTTATGTTGCGCGCTGAATACCATCATGTCAATGGAACTGGCTGGCTATCGAGATTAGACAACTCAGCGAGTGAAGGGCCGCTCAGTAAACATTGGGATCTTTTTGCAATCCAAGCTTCCTATCGTTTCTAATTTGAAATGCAAATGGATAACCAATCCGAGCAAAAGCTGTTAGCAACTCAAATGGCTTCTGACCATAAAGAAAGAAAGTTTCGTAGCCTGAGATGGAAAATTTCATTCAGCAGTAGTTTGATATTGCTGGCTGTTGTGATGTTGTTTTGCTTTGTCAGTTATCTAAGTTTAATGGACAACTTCAACAATCAGCGTGACACAGACTACAACCGCTATTCAAGAGAAATCAATAATTTAATCAAGAATACTTCACAAAATCTACAACAACTGACTGAGATGACCCCGTTCCTGGATGGAATGAGAAAGGCTTTGCACAAAAATGACGGTGAAAGTATTGGCGAGGCTTTTGATCAACACTGGGCCTTGCTACAGTTTCATAATGGCGTTGAATTTGTATATTTTTACAATCAATTGAATCAGCTAAATGCGGGCTGGGGGCATTTAAATTTTAATACGGAGGATAAAAACCTACTATTGAGTTGGGTCAGCCATGTCAATCAATCAGAGCAACCCATCAATCCGTTACTTTGCAGAGAAACCTGCATTCAATTCACCATAGCGCCTTT
Organism: uncultured Nitrosomonas sp.; assembly: GCA_902826115.1. GTDB lineage: Bacteria > Pseudomonadota > Gammaproteobacteria > Burkholderiales > Nitrosomonadaceae > Nitrosomonas. The sequence goes on along the minus strand of CADEDO010000055.1, from coordinate 1,565 downwards.
GTTGGTTGAAGGAAAAAAAGCCGGTGTAGTCGTCATGGGAATTTCATTGGCCGATGTATTATTAGCATTCAAGCGTATATTTGGCGCCGATATTGGACTATTCATAAAAGCCCAAACCGATACGATTCCTCAAGATGATCTCGATATTTCACAATGGGATATCCAGATTTCAGCACTGACCAATAAAGAAAGAAACCATGAGATCCTTAATACCGCAGCACAGACACATCCAGACATCAACGCACTGACCGAAGGCATTCAGATTCATCAAAACAATCAATATCAACAAATCAAGTTATTTCCGCTTGAATCAATCGAAGCTGACAAAGCGCATTTGGTTGTTATCACTGATGTGACCGTTGCGGTCAATAATATTCATTATTCCATTTGGAAAATTGCATTCATCGGTTTACTGGGATTGATTTTCTCCCAAATCCTGTTATTTCTTATTTTTACCAGACTACTGTCAAGACTGAAAGATGTTGCTTTTACACTCCCACTGCTTGCCAGTGGACAGTTCGAAAATTTCCGGCTCTCACTGGCTTCGACAGAAAGGATGCAGCGCTTCAGGGACGAAGTGGATACGCTATCCGAAGCTGCTGTCGCTTTATCGCTGCAACTTGAGAAGCTTGAACTTAAAGTATCAAGCCGGACAAAAATGCTCATTGAACAAAGGGATGAACTAAGCAAAGAGCGGGATTTTGTAGAAAACCTGCTCGATACTGCTCAAGCAATTGTTCTGACCCAGAATTCCTCGGGCAAGGTCATCTCTTTGAATGCTTATGGAGAAATGCTGACTCGCTATACAGAAAGTGAGTTGCAGGGTAAATCTTTTCTGAATATATTGATTCCGGAATATGAATCACAGGATTTGCTTTCTCGTTTCCAGGAAATACACACTGGGCAAAGAATGCAATTACGCCATGAGGCCATTACTCATTGCAAAGATGGAACGACCCGCCACGTCGCTTGGTTACATTCCCATCTGGCATGGAGTTCCGGGGACGATCCATCTATCCTATCAGTGGGTTTGGATGTCACCGAATACAAACGGGTTGAAGGGCACTTAGCCTGGTTAGCCGATCATGATCCCTTAACCAATCTGTTTAATCGGCGTCGTTTTAGTGAAGAACTAGAACAAGTCATGAGTCGGGCGGAAAGATACAAGCATCCGGGTGCTTTGCTTTTCTTCGATCTTGATCGCTTTAAATACATCAATGACACCAGCGGGCACCAGGCCGGCGATGCATTGCTTAAAATGGTGGCTGGCATGCTGACGCAAACCATTCGCACCGATGACATCACAGGCCGTTTAGGTGGCGATGAATTTGCCATTATTTTGCCGGAAATCAACTCTGATGGCGCAATAGAAGTGGCCAAGAAAGTACTGGATCAACTGAGTCAAGCACAGCTCAGCATTAATGGCCGAACCCACAAAATATCTGCCAGCATTGGTATTGCTTTATTTCCTGATCATGGCGCCAACATTCACGACTTATTGGCAGCCGCGGATCTTGCCATGTATCAGGCCAAAGCCATGGGACGGAATGCTTGGTATTTATTTT
>CADEDO010000054.1:14597-17003 GCA_902826115.1 uncultured Nitrosomonas sp. | reverse complement strand
GCTTAGGTCAGGATTTATTCTTGAGTCGGTCTTTAAGGTCGGCAAACGGATTAAACGTGGCAATTGTGTCAGTTTTTCCACTATCCACACGCCCCATGGAATCTTTCAGCTTGGAATGCTCATTTTCATGGCAATAGGTACACAGCAATTCCCAGTTACTGCCATCGGGAGGATTATCATCGTGATTACTGTTTTTGTGATGCACTTCGAGTAATTGTAAATTCTTGTGATCAAATGTACGCGCGCAGCGACCGCATACCCAGGGAAATAATTTGAGCGCCTGCTCCCGATAGCCCTGTGCGCGCTTTTCGGCATTCTGCCGTGCTTGCAGAACTACTTTATCCAGTTTACTGGTGTCTTTTGCCATTGATTTGCTCCCACACAACGATGGTCAAGTTAAAAAATGAATGCTCCTAATGTCCTGCATACAGTCTCTCGACTTCCCGCACATATTTCTCCAGCACTTTAGCGCGCTTCAATTTCAGCGTCGGAGTCAACAAGCCGTTCTCCACGTTCCAAGGCTCCTGAATCAACGCAACGCGGCGGATTTTCGCATACCCTGGAAATTCACTGGTTTGCTCAGTAATCTTATCCAATAAAATTTCCTCAACTTGCTGTCGCTGTTGATCAGTATTCAGGCTGGCATCCAAGCCATACTGGGAAACAACATTCTGCCAATGGGCTGTATTCAGAACCACCATAACGCTTAAATAAGAACGCGCTTCGCCGATCAGCATCGCTTGTTCAAACAGCGGATCGCGCAATATGGCGGCCTCCATATCAGCCGGAGGGATTTTTTCACCGGTCGACAACACAATGATTTCCTTCAATCTTCCAGTTATCGTGACATGCCCCTGTGCATCGATGGATGCGATATCCCCTGAATTCAACCAACCATCCGACGAAATGATGGCTGCCGTTGCTGCTGGATTATTCCAGTACCCCATCATCACATTGGGTCCGCGTATCAGCAATGCATTACTTTCACCCAGCTTGACCTCTACACCGGGGATAGGCAAGCCCACACTGGCAGGGACATTATCTTGCAGCCGATTGGCGCAGGCCACCGGGCTGCTTTCAGTCATTCCATAGCCTTGCAGAATGGGCAATCCCAAGCCAATAAAGATGCGTGAAACTTCCGCCGGCAACGCAGCGCCGCCACTCATTACAAAACGCAACCGCCCGCCCAGCCGGTTAATCACCTTGCGAGCAACCAGTTTCTCCAGCAACGGCCACAAACAATGCGACAATTGCCAACCGCCTCTGCCCTGCTGGTGTTCAAAACGGCCATAGCCCACATCGACCGCGAATTTAAACAGCCAGCGCGCGAAACCAGAGCCTTCCGCCAGTTTTGCACGGATGCCGGCATACACTCTTTCATAAATACGCGGTACGGAAATCATTAACGTTGGCCGGATGATCGACAAATCTTCCTGCAATTGCGGAATCGAGCGTGCATACGCAATCGTGGCGCCACTCATCATCGGCACATAGTAACCGGATGTACGCTCAAAGGTATGTGACAACGGCAAAAAGGACAGCAGCAAATCATCCGGCAATACCGGTATCACCTGCAAGCAGCTATGCGCATTGGACAAAATATTGTGATGACTGAGCATCACGCCTTTGGGCCGACCTGACGTACCCGAGGTATAAATGATGGTCGCAAGGCTGTGTGGATCGTTGGGGAAGTGCTTCACTTCGCTGGCATGGGCTGGCAACCAATCCCTGATACCGACAACTCGCGTGCAGTCATTGGGATCCATGCAGCTTGGCTCAAAAGACCGGAGAATAACTACTCGCTTCACCCCGGCTATCTGATCACCAATGGCAAGAAATTCTTTCCATTGGTGAGGATTATCCAGCAACAACACTTTAGTCCCTGCGTCATTGATGACATAAGCCGCATTCTCCACGCGATCATCGGTATACAGTGGCACGACAACCAATCCAAGCCCCAATGCCGCCTGCTCAAACATGACCCATTCCGGGCAGTTTTTCATCATCACGGCCACGCGATCGCCGGGAACAAGGGCTTCTTGCGTCAAGGCTGCCTGCCAACGGGCAATCGATTGATTCATCTGCGCCCAGGTATAACTACTCCATTGCTCGCTGATCAGATTGAAATAACGATACGCTATTTTTTCCGGGGAACGTTTCACTCGTTCATTAAACAAGCCATCCAGCGTTTTTGCCTGTTCTACCGGAATGAAATCGGTTGTTCCATCTTGCGCAGTTTGCATAATTTTTCCTTTTACACAGACACTCGAGTCACGGATGCGCTCGTCACTCGAATCTCCCGTGCAGCGTTTGATCAATCCTTACTTTCAATCACCGTCTGAGTACTTTGATGAGTTTGCGTACTAGCGGAAACATCCTCAATCTCACTCAAGTTCTGTGCTTCGA
>CADEDO010000054.1:5953-14497 GCA_902826115.1 uncultured Nitrosomonas sp. | reverse complement strand
TGAGTTTGCGTACTAGCGGAAACATCCTCAATCTCACTCAAGTTCTGTGCTTCGACAGCACTTTCCTCGCGCTCATTGCGTTGAGCACTTGAGTCACTCATACGACTTTCCGTGCCGTCCATATTGCCAGATGTACTCGCCACGCTGGCGATGTGACTGGTTACCGGCTGAGTCGCTGCCCAAGAAGCGGGTGTTTTGGTTTCCGGACCAAAATCAGCAGGAAAATCATCCACTTTAATCACTCGGCTGCGCAAATCCTTCAGCTTGCTCAGCAAACCGGCTTCCGCTTCAGTAATGATCTTGAGCTGCAATGCCTGTGCAATTTTTTCATCACCCCTGGCCGTAATTTGACGTGACTTGGTAGCTTCCCGCAATTTGGCTTCAATGGGTGCGCATTCGATCACGCACAGCAAAGCTTGCTCCAGATCCGCCAAGGGCTCATGGTCCGCAAACGGCACATAAATGCCGGCTGTCAACCGGTCACGCACGGCACCCGGTTCCATGATCAACTTGGCGACCTGATGCGCCAGTGCATCAGCCGGTGGCTTACAGCGTTTACCGAGCGGAAACACCAATCCTCTCAGCAACCAGGAAAATGCAACCGGGCCCGGGAAGTTACTCAGAAATTCATCAAACGCCTGTTGCAGGCGATATAAGGCATCCTGCATCGACCAATGCAACAAAGGCAGATCAGACTCAGGGCGGCCATCTTCTTCAAAGCGTTTCAATGTCGCCGAGCACAGATACAGCATACTCAGAATGTCACCCAAACGAGCAGACAGTCTTTCCTTGCGTTTCAGCGAGCCGCCCAGAACCATCAATCCGATATCTGCAACACAGGCAAAACTGGCGGAAAACCGCGTCAGTTGCCGATAATAGCCGACTGTTTCCGGCGCGCAGTTATCTGGCGCGTTGTGTTCGATGTGCTGTCCCAATAGTCCGTAAATCAAACTATTGAGGGTATTGCGCATAGTGAACATCGCATGTCCGGTAATCGCTTCATCAAACGTCAGGGATGCGCGCTGCTCATTTTTGTCATGTGCGGCAATGATTTCTTTTAATAAAAAAGGATGGCAGCGAATCGCGCCCTGGCCGAAAATAATCATATTGCGCGTCAAAATATTCGCGCCTTCAACCGTGATGCTGACCGGTATGTGCTGATAAGTACGCCCCAGATAATTTCTTGGGCCGATACAAATGCCCTTGCCGCCATGGATATCCATCGCGTCATTAACTGCCTGGCGCCCCCGTTCGGTCAGATGGTATTTGACAATCGCCGAGACGACAGAAGGTTTTTCGCCCAGATCGACCGCGCCGGCTGTCATCACCCGCGCGGCGTCCATCATGTAAGTATTGCCACCGATGCGCGCCAGCGCTTCTTCGATGCCTTCAAAAAAGCCAATCGGTGTTTTGAATTGCGTGCGCACCCGGCTGTAAGCGCCACTGGTGCGCGCCGCCAGTTTGGCGGCTCCCACGCTGGTGGCTGGCAAGGAAATGGCTCGCCCTGCCGCCAGACAATTCATCAGCATGCGCCAGCCTTGCCCAATCCCTTCTTGCCCGCCAATCACCCAATCCATCGGAATGAACACATCCTTACCCGAATTCGGGCCATTCTGGAATGCCGCATTCAGTGCATAATGACGCCGCCCGATGTTTACTCCCGGGGTTTTGGTCGGAATCAATGCCAGGGTAATACCGAGATCTTCGTTTCCGCCCAGTAATCGATCGGGATCATACAATTTGAAAGCGAGCCCCAGGATGGTCGCAACCGGACCCAGGGTGATATAGCGTTTTTCCCAGGTGAGCCGCATGCCCAGGACATCGCTTTTGCCTTCAAATTCGCCCCGGCACACAATCCCGAAATCAGGCATGGCGCCGGCATCAGACCCGGCCTCCGGCGAGGTCAGGGCAAAACACGGCACTTCCAGTCCTTTGGCCAGCCGCGGCAAATAATATTCTTTTTGTTGCTCAGTGCCATAATGCAGCAATAATTCAGCCGGGCCGAGCGAATTGGGCACCATCACGGTCACTGCTGCCGTGCCGCTGCGGGAACCAATCTTCATCACTACTTCGGAATGCGCCAGCGCTGAAAATCCGTACCCGCCATATTGCTTGGGAATAATCAGGCTGAAGAAGCCTTTTTCCTTGATGAATTGCCAGACTTCCGGCGGCAAATCTTTCAACTCATGCGTAATTTTCCATTCATCCAGCATCGCGCATAGTTGCTCTACCGGGCCATCGAGAAAAGCTTGTTCCTCGGCAGTGAGTGTCGGTTTGGGATAAGCCAGCATTTTCTTCCAGTCAGGCTTGCCGCTGAACAAATCACCTTCCCACCAAACTGTGCCTGCGTCCAGTGCTTCCTGCTCCGTTTGCGAAATTTGCGGGAGCATTTTACGAAACAACTTGAGTATATGATTGGTAACCAGGAAACGACGAACGACCGGAATCGCCAAAACCAAACCGGCGACGACAGCCAGAAACAAGATGACATAGAACAGAAACAGGAGCATGATGATTTTCCCCGTAGTGAATTAAGCCGAATCAAGCTACGCATGATACATGCTGGCTGTGCAGAGATGTACCCGATACGTAAGCCATGTAAAGCCCGGTGTCTGCATAAAAAGCTTACGCTTTCAAATTTACATGATAATCTCTTAAATCCCTACATTAACTCAGAAGTTTTATGGAAAACTTGTTGTGTAATTCATACACTCACACGACTCAAACCATTTAACCGCCTAAAATTCAGGAGAAATCCCATGCCGAATGACACACTGGAACTTGCCCAAACCCTCATTAGCCGCCGTTCACTAACCCCATCCGACGCGGGTTGTCAGGAAATTTTAATCGAACGATTGGAAAAACTCGGTTTTCACATCGAAAGAATGCGCTTTGGTGAAGTCCACAACCTTTGGGCACGCCGTGGCAATACGTCTCCAGTGCTGTGTTTCGCCGGACACACCGATGTGGTGCCGACCGGTCCATTGGAACAATGGCACAGCGATCCATTCACCCCCACGATCCGCGACAATTGCCTTTTTGGGCGCGGTGCCGCCGACATGAAAACCTCACTGGCCGCATTCATCACTGCAATTGAAGCCTTTGTCGCGCAACATGCCAATCATCAAGGATCGATTGCGCTGTTGATCACCTCCGACGAAGAAGGCATCGCAGTCGACGGCACGGTCAAAGTCGTGGAAACACTCAAGGCGCGCGGCGAATTACTGGATTACTGCATCGTGGGCGAGCCGACCTGTGCAGACCAGTTTGGTGACACCATCAAAAACGGACGCCGCGGCTCACTGTCCGGGGATCTCACGATCAAAGGCATACAGGGACACATCGCCTACCCGCATCTGGCCAAAAACCCGATTCATCTGGCCGCACCGATCATCGCCGAATTGGCGCAAACCGAATGGGACCAGGGCAATGACTATTTTCCTCCCACCACCTGGCATATCTCGAATATTCATGGCGGCACTGGCGCCACCAACGTCATTCCCGGCACACTGAATCTATTGTTCAATTTTCGCTTCTCCACCGCCAGCACGGTCGAATCGCTCAAAACTCGCGTGCATGAGATTCTTGACCGGCATGGCGTAGATTATGAATTGCAATGGGAATTATCCGGCAAGCCCTTTCTCACCCCCAAAGGCGAATTGGCTGACGCCATGAGCAGCGCCATCACGCAAGTCACCACCCTCGAGCCGCAATTATCCACTTCCGGCGGAACCTCCGATGGCCGCTTTATTGCGGATATTTGCACCCAAGTGGTCGAATTCGGTCCGCGCAATGCCACCATTCACAAATTGAATGAGCATGTTGCAGTCGATGACATCGAGCAACTGTCACAAATTTATCAGCTAACTCTGGAAAATTTACTGGCCGTAAAAGTTGAAGCAATCCCCGCAAGTTCAGACAGCTTCATGGATAAATTGAAGAAATATTTTTCTTTTGGATGAGATAAATTTTGGATTTAATCCGATCTATTCGGGATATGGAATTGAATCAGCGCTGATAATGGGCATGATTGGAATGTACATTCCGGCCAAAAGCAGCCATTCAATAGGGTCAGTTTGGGCCTGAGGTGGAGAGCAAAACAATACCGATCAAAGCAACTTTTGAGATGTTTTTTGTTTTCTGCCGCAACAAACCATCAAGAGCTAATTCTTCATTTATCTTATTGATACAATTCATCTCATTATTTTCTGACACTATCTTTTAAGAGTAGATGTATTTGTAGCCCCCGTATTAGTTGAACGGGAGAATTCCCAAAAAATGCGTTTACTTCATATTAAGAGCAATTCTAAATTAGATAAGTAATATTGACATAGAAGCGCTTAACTAGGTTATATTAAAAGTTTTTTCGTATATATTTTACGTTTGATTTTTCGGAAGAATTTACATGGATATTGAGAAACTGAAAACCGCACTTACTCCTTGGCTCAAGGTTGATACTTGGCACACCTCACACCCCTATGATGACGAGCGTTTTCATCGTGCTCTTAAGTCCGCGTTTGACTTGCTCGGCACATCAATCACGTTCGACGATTTCAGGGAAGCTATCGAGCAACTTGTGAAAGAACACCACCCAAACATACTAGTCAGCCATCGAGATGAGCTTGTTGAGAAATTTGCACAACGAGCCGAAGACATTGGTAGTTATCTTCATGACAACAAAATCTAACTCTGCGCTCAAGCGGAACTGTCTACAGCGAGTTCATTAGCTCCACATTAAATTCCCTAGATTCGCTATGCCCATTGATCCAGATCACGCGAGGATATTCCTTCAATCTTTCACTCCCGAGCAAATCGAAGAGGTCAATCGTCGCGATCAAGAAGAACATGAACGCCAAATTGCTGAGTTCAGGAAGGCGTATATAGACGGCCGTTGTTACCTGTGCGGCGAAGCATTCGATCAGATGAGGTCTTCGCAACCGTGCACTCATTGGTTGCTACGTCGTTGTAAATTTAAGAAAAAAGATTTTCTAAAAATTGCTGAGCGGTATGACTATCACAACATTGCGGCTTTCCTTCGCTGGTGTGCAAACGAAGAAGCTTTTCTCCGCAATATCAATGATCTAGAGTCGGAAAAGTCAGATCGAAAAATCATTAGTTACACGATCAAGTGGAAGAATGTCGAGTGGACGTTTGACTGTGCTGAAAACGACATGAAGGGGCATGGCATAGGGCCTTCGTCAAAGCCGCATTATCACTTTCAAATGCGAATTGATGGACGAGAGTTCATTAACTTCAACGAGTTCCACGTGCCATTATCAGATCGCGATCTCTTTCAACTCTGTTTAATAGATGAACCCAATGTTCATCAAAATTTTGGTGCTGCAGGGTCTGGAATGCAGGAGGCCATTTCGGTTGAACCTCAACTCATCGTAGAACACACAACACCCACTATGAACGAGGACGAAGCCACACACCATCTCTCAACAATGATTAACGCTACCGATCAACCACTGTCAGGCGACGAAATATTTGAGATTATTCAAGAAGCAAAGCGAACAAATAAATCACTCGCTTTTGTTGCAAAGCAACGGCTGAAAGACAGAGCTCACATACAGACTGTAGTTTCGCCTGCCGATAGCATCCCAGACATCGCTAGCCGAACCAAACACAAACCAAGATAAAGAATAAATCTAATCCCTCCAACAAAGGGAAGTCATGCGGCAAGCTGCAACCCGTCTATTATGCCTAACAACACAAATATGCATTGGAATGTCAAACTCGAATCTTAATAAACCAGTTACCAGATCTATCCGTTTTGGTGAGCCAAGTGGGAGAACGAGTGCAGATTTTCTCAATTTAGAAGCGCATAGCGAGACTATGCAATGAAAAATTGAGGAAATATGAATTCTGGTTCCAGTGGCGCAGTAGATTGATCTTAAGCCCGACAGGCTCCTAGACTGGTATCAATTTCTATCGCTTTAAAAAATATGAGGTATTTCTGTCTCGTGAGAACCAAAATGCATTATCGTCAGCCCCTGTCTTCGCTTTTTAATTTGCAATCCATGATCGCTATGCGGAATGCCCTGCGGGCGTCCCTTGCGAGAGGCTTATTGATCTGCTTACTGCTCCTGCTCAGCAGTTGCAGCATGTTGCGCCTTGGTTACGATCAAGGGCCACAGTTGGTCTGGTGGTGGCTGGATAGCTATGTCGACTTCAGCAGCGAACAGGCTCCGCACGCCAAGGAGGCGATCCGCCAATGGTTTATCTGGCATCGCACCTCGCAATTGCCCGAATATGCGGCATTATTGTCCACGCTACGCGCGCAGATCGATGATCCTGTCACGCCCGAGCAACTCTGCGGGTGGTTCCAGGATTTACGCACCACCATTGCACCGGCGCTGGATCATTCATTGCAACTCAGCGCCCCGCTGGTGCCTAGTCTGAATGAAGCGCAGTGGCGCCACATGGAACAGCGCTTTGCCAAAAGCAACGATGAATTGCGTAGCGACTACTTGCAGCCGCGCGCCGAGGAACGCCTGGAAGCATCGATCAAACGCACGGTCAAGCGCATCGAGAATATCTACGGCGATATTGATGAAGCGCAGCGCAACCTGATCACCGCAGGCATCGCAGCCTCTCCCTTTGATCCCGAAGCCTGGTTGATGGAACGCCAACGCAATCAGCGCGCGATCCTGTCGACACTGCGCCGACTTGCCGCCGAGCCGAATGACGCCGATCAGGTCACCACTGCGTTGCGCGTGCTGGCCAAGCAAATCGAACACTCTATCGATCCCGATTACCGCGCTTATCAAGAAAAATTGATGGAATACAATTGCGCCTTCACGGCACGCATCCACAACAGCACCAACGCCATCCAGCGCCGACATGCGCACGACAAACTGAAACGCTGGGAAACCGACTTGCGCGTGCTGACCGCCGATGCCCGTTAGCGCGGTGAATTGGCAGCGATGATGCGATTGATTGCTTCCAGCATGGTGTGATGATTCAGATAATCCACATCAATCGGATACACTTTATTGCTATGCATAAGCCGCAGGGAAGGATAGGAGTGCACATCCATGTTGCGCGCCTGCTGCATTTCAAGCTGTAGTTCCTGCTCGATCTCCGGGCTGATCAGATCCGCGCTAAAAATCTGCACGTCCAATCCAATCTCCTGCGCGCATTCCTGTAATGTCGCTGGCAGGGCCGGGTTCTTGGCACGCTGATAATAAGCCTGCTGTATGGCGCGGATCATTGGCAGCTCGGCTGCATCGCGTTGCTTTCTGGCCGCAAGAATCGCGCGGCAAGCCGGATAAGTTGAGCGTATCGGCGTATTCTGCGACCAAAAATCCCAGTTAAACTGCACCCCCGACACCGTTTGCTCGATTCTTCGCCACGCTTGCTGAACCATTTTCTGCGTCGCAAGCGGCATGGGTTCCATCGAATCCGGCGCCAACCCACCGAGCAAATAAACCACCTGAATGTTCGCTGACAACTCCTGTTGCAACGCATCCCAGCTTTGACTGAATGCATAGCACCAGCTGCACATGGGGTCGTGGATGTAAAAAAGGTAGCTCATGGACTTTTAGGGTTTAATGAAGAAATCGATAGTTATCTAGTAAAAAATCAATGCTGTACTTGGCACGGAAATGAATTCGTATCGCACGATAAACAACAGTATTCGCTCTATCGAGCCATGGTTATCATAAGTACAAATTATATTTTGCTACAAAGTAGGCCTCCAATGCGGTTCTCAAGGGTCCTGCTATAGGAGTCGCCCAATCTTTGATCTGCTGTTCTGGACGCTGTTTCTTATCAAAGTTGGAGCCATGAGCTGGATGACTCTTATTGGGTAATACGATCGCATTACTCAATGATTGACGCATAGCACGCCACACCCCGGGAGCTACTTCTGTTCCTAGTTCCACTCCTTCCATAACCTCGGTAAGTGCAGGCCAGTCGACTGTTGTACCGTTACTTAATATCTGAGGTGCTGCATAAGGATCTACTGGAGCTTCTGCTTCAACCTCAACTGCCACGAGATCTGCAGCTATCACATGCATCAACTCGGCTGCCTGCTCCTCCGTTAATTCCTTAGCCTGCCAATTGCTTGAGTACTGTTCACCAGTGTAGGAACGTGTCTTTGCATTGAAGTTTTCACCTGTTTCATCCTCAAAATATGTTTGATTGCCATTATCATTCCACTTTAACTGCAATGACTTATCATTAGGCACCAACAACTGACGCTGCACGGCATTGCCCTCAGCGTTTAATCCCAACGCCTTAGCTCCCATCACATCCGCTTCACGCTCCAAGCCTGCATCATCATTCACTGGTACACTGCCTCGCATCTGCATCGTCGGCCTCACCCGTCCCTGCGCCTGCTGCACCACATGCCAGGCTTCATGCGGCAAATGCTGCTCCTGCCCTGGTGCAACATGAATATCCGCGCCTTGCGCATACGCTAAGGCATTGAGTTGCGCAGGCTGAGAGGAATTGTAGTGAACTTTGACGTGATCCATCGACATACCGGAAAGATGCTCAATACCGGATTTCAGATTGTCCGGCAGGCCGGTATTGTTG
>CADEDO010000054.1:0-5853 GCA_902826115.1 uncultured Nitrosomonas sp. | reverse complement strand
ATTTCCTCCTCAGGTGCCGCCTTCAATTGCACGCTGGAGGATTGTAATGAGCGACTGAGTTCTCTTTGCGCGGCCATGCGTGGGCTGTTATGGATCGACCCCGCCTGCTTGCGCTGAGCAATCATCTGAGGGCTGGCATGGATGGTGTTGATTAATTGCCGTTGCGCGATGGTTTGCGCGCGGTTGTCCACGAAACTCTGCGCTTCACTGATTGCAGATCGATTATTCGCAGTCGTTTGTGATTGCCGAACTTGTTGTTCCGATCCAATCGATAATGATTGCTTCATATGACTCTCCTTTTATGGGAAATTAAGCCAGCCTTACTATGATCACTGATCATTCACCACATTCCGATACATCAGCACCGTAAAATCATCTTCCAGGTAACCGCTTAAGCAATCCACGCGGGGTGATAATGCCTGACACAGCGTGAGGATTTCATCCCGATCATGCCCAACCAGTAGATTATGCTGCGGAAAATGTTTTTTATCCAGCATGTTGAATGCCAACGCAAAGCGTGCGCTGTTATAGAGTTTGCAGATCATGTCGGTATAAAAACTGTCATTTTTGCAGCGATAGCCCAACGCGCCACTGGCGAAGACCACATCCACCTGCGGTAATTCGGCGGTGCTGAAGTCGGTTTGATAGAAAGCTGTGTGTGAGTAGCCTGCATAACGCTTCCTGGCCTCTGCTATGAATTCAGGCATTTGATCAACGCCGATGTAATCAAAGTCGACAGCGTGCAAATCCAGGAAAGCCTTCAGATCCCCATAACCGCAGCCAATGTCCAGCACGCTGGCGCCATTCAGATCGCCGACTTTGATCAACTGCTGATAACGCAACTGTTGGCTGACCTGGCTGCGCCATCCGAGCGATTCCACGGAACCGTTTTGGTATTCGGCGATACGATGCCGGTGGTAGTGCATCACTGTTGCTTTTTCAAGTAGATCCATGATTGATTCCCCGATCCATGCAGGCAAAAGTTGCGATCAGCGCACTCTGAGCAGGCCGCGTGCAACTAAGGAGCCTGTATCCTCGGGCGCGAAGGTTTTTTCATATGCTGCTTGCGCCGCTGATAAACAATAGTACCGATCGCAATCCCGCCCAGAACAACGATGATAAGTGGCAAGTTGCCTGATGAAATAGGCTCAATCACCGGATCATATGTCAACAGCAGCAGTGCAATCACCAAAGTGGGAATGATGATAACCAGCAAGCCCAGAATATACAAAGACTTGATCTTGCTGTGTATACGGCATGAATAAAGATACAGGCACATCACTATCAGGCTTAAAAAAATCAGCAAACCCATTGCCAAGCGAAAAACCGTGCGATTCTCGCAAACATATTGGTCGATCATGGCATCCGGATAGCCGTGCCAGGTGGCTTCCTGAAAAAATCTAACCAGGCAGCCGGTCACTGACAGAATCTCGTCACAACGCGACGACATGTCTTCAGTCACCGCTTTTTCATTGACCAGCAAAGGCCAGAAGCCAACACCTCCAAAGTTATCTTTGAAATACACGATGTCATCTTCAAGCTGCTTCCAGTTTTTGCCATCAAATGCGATGACGGGAATGATGTTGCGCAACAACAAACCGCGCTCAATCCCGTGCAGTTGGCTATTTTCCACGTCCAATCTCAATTGCTTTTTGGCGTCTGAGGTCGGTTCTTCGATCAGCACCAGAATTCTGGTTGTCAGCGCATTGTTCGCATTATTGTCAACCATCACATATACGCTGTCGGAGAACTCCTGATGATTAATCCGCTCCAGCAGATTCGTGTAACTGTAAATACCGGTCCCCATGGCGGATTGCGGCGCCAGAATATTGGCGAAATACTCCCCATGCTTAGCATTTAATTTCTTTTGCAGATTTTCAAAAAAATGGTTGAACAGCTGGATGGATTCCGAATCTTCCGGATAATCCTCAAAATACAGCGTGACACCGTCACCGTAAGTCGGCGGTGGCAATGCGCCCAATGTCAGATCCTGTTGAATGGTCGACAGCATGGTAGTGATGGGACGGGTCAGCAAGCGCACGATATTCTCCGCCAGCGTTTCCAGAACCACTGCTCTGGACTCATAACCCTGCACTTTCCAGGCTTCCCAATAGGCTTTATCGTTATGAATCACCCAATCGACTTGACTATTGTGTTTTCGCGCCACTTGCACGAATTCATTTTGCAGTTGCCTGCTCGAGCTATCAGGCGACAAAACCGCTACATCATTGCCGCCAGTATTCGTCTGCTTGATGACACCTTTTTCATCAAATGACAGCTCATGATAGGCCACTCTGGACAGCACGCTGAAATTGACATTTTGCTTCTCTTCGCTGGCCAGCCAGAAAGGATAAAAGCCATACACGGTCCCTGACAGATAATCGAGAACGCAGCCACAACCCTCGCCGTTCCATTGAATCGGGGTTGCCGCGCTGTACATCGGTTGTTTTTTATACAGCAACACTATGGCTGGCTGAATGACCGACTCATACAGACCTGCCACAAACTCATCGACCAACTCCAGATCTTGAGCCTCGCACGCTGCTTTGGAGCGTGCGCGCAATGAATCGATGGCGTGGAATTGCTGCTGAAAATCACGCATGCCCTGATAAGGACCGGTCTGTAAATCTTGCGCTAATTGATGAAAATCCTCATCGCTAATTTTCAAACTGACCACATACATATTCTGATTGTTCACCGCCTGGCATGCCCCGATGCCCGCATGAATTTTTGCTTGTACGGCTTTAGCAAACAGTTGCTGGGTGGGATAAGCCACGCCCGACAAAGTCTTATCCAATAAGGTGACAAATACGCCATTGAGTGCCGTGAACAGCGGATCTCCCATGAGAATTTCCAGAAAACTCTGGGTAATGACCGGATCCGCGTAACGGTAATAGCGCTGAATAACTGGCAGCAACTTTTTAGCCAGATCGGGATAATCCTTCAAGGCTCCCGTCACGGCTTCTTGCAGCGCCGACACATTGTCGAATTTTTTATCCACCAATTTGGCCAGTTGCGCCTGAATTTGCTCCTTTCCTTGCAGCACTTTAAAATCTTCTGCGGTCAATTGGTAATAATAAGTGGTCAATTCGCGGCGACTGGTGCGTAGCGCTGCGGGAAGCAGAGGATCAACCACGCGTCGATACAGATCGACAAGATCCAGCAACTCCTGATCTGAGCCACTCCGCCTGACAGTGTAATAGTAGTTTCTCTGCAAATCAGCTTGCTCATCATTCCAAATCGAGAAATCAGGACTGGTCAGCACGTTGGTTTCTTCCGGAAACATATCGGCAAACGCTGCGATCTGCTCCAGGCGCGTATTAATTTCACGAATGTAGCGGTTGCCGATGGGTTCTATTTTGAAATCAGCGATAAAGCGTTGCAACCAGAAGAGAGTGACCGGCCCCATGCGGCCATCGGTGAGCGGATGCTGGCTGAGTGCGGCATCCCGGCTCCAATTGCGGTCATGCTGATAAATGACGAACAGATTCTGCTGCATCCGCACCACTGCAGCATGATCCAGCTTTCTGAAGGCTTCCTGATTCAACAGACGGTCATAGTATCCTTCCGCCGCAAATGCCGCAGACAAGCAGCCAATCCATACAATGAACACCATCCAAGAAAAGAAAATTTTTTTCATAACAGTCTCACAACGTTCGCCCTTCTTTAAGCAATTCTTTGATCACTCCTTTTACCAAATCATCCAGCAAGATCTGATCGCGCTTCATACGCACCGCTTGAATCGCTGCGTAGCGCACCGCATTGGTAATGGCGCCACCGGATAACTCATAGGTTTCTGCCAGCATCACCAGATCCACACCGGCGGATAACAGTGGATTGTTTGCAAACATGCCTTGCCACAATCTTAACCGCTGATCCGCATCCGGCATAGCAAAATGCACCGATGTCTGAAAACGCCGCGCAAATGCTTCATCAATATTCGCTTTTAAGTTGGTTGCCAGTATCACCACGCCTGGATAATCCTCAACTCTTTGCAGTAAGTAGGATATTTCCTGATTGGCATAGCGATCATTGGAGCTGCTGGTTTGCGTCCTTTTGCCAAACAGTGCATCCGCTTCATCAAAAAACAAAATCCAATGCTTATTCACTGCCTGGTCAAACACATTCGCCAGATTCTTTTCCGTTTCGCCGATATATTTGGACACAACCATCGATAAATCAATGCGATAAACATCAATACCCGCCGTAGAGCCAATTAAGGTCGCTGTCAGAGTTTTTCCTGTTCCAGGGGGACCATAAAATAAAGCGCGATAGCCCGGTTTAATATTCCTGCCCAGATTCCATTGCTGCAAAATGGTCTGCGAATGTTTCAGCCAGGTATTGATATTTTCTATTTCATCCATCACTTCCGGATTCAGCACCAAATCATCCCAGGTCAACGAAGTCGTGATCAATTTTGCCGGAAAATGAATGCCATAATCCGGCTTATCCCATCGTCCGGTCGTTAGCCGGTTAAGATATTCCGGCGTCAGGATCAGCATGGCGCTTAAAAAGGGCTCACCGCTCGTACCGTGTTCGATCTTGATCATTTGCTGCTTGGATAAGTAATGATCCGGCTGAAACAAACGCATCACCGCAAATCGTTCGGCCAGATTATCTCCGGCCAAAATAAAGGCAGCCGTTTCACAAGTCGGCAGAAATCCGCTGTGATCTTTTCCTTTCCATCCGCCAAACTCGGTAAACCCACGCGCAATTTGCTGGTTATTCATTAAAAAAGTATCCAGCACATGCGGCTGGATTTGCGGCAATAGCGCCAATATGATCACGATGCGCTCATCAAAGCCCATCTGGTATTCCTGTACAAGCCGCGCGTATTCGGATTGATCGTTCGTCACATCCGGCGGTGCTATTTTACGAATATCATCGATGGCAGTTGCGCGCTGAAAATAATCATCAAAGCGTGCTGCCAGCACCTGCTTGAACCAGCTTATTTCCCTGTCCAGCGTTATTGCATTAGCGTTGCTTTGCGTCATAAACCCTGACCTCAATCGATAGCATCATACGGTAGGCAATTAGCGCCAAGTAACATGAATGGCCCGCTCCATCCAGGCATGTTTGATGACAGAATAGCTCCAGGGCAAGCTGTCCAGCAGCATGTCAAAGGTTCCCGGTTCAATGGTCAAATACCACATGCCGTCTTCTTTCAGGTGCAATCGGCCTTTGCGTTGCAGAAATGTCTGTCGCAGACCGCTGATCGAGGTATTGCCGATGGTTTTCCAGTTCTGAATCATGCCCAGCATCAAACCTTCAATGGTTTTTTTCTCATGCTCGCTGATATCAATTCGGTTATCAATCGGAATGCCTGTCGTGATGCCACACAAAACCTTGTTCAGGGTCAGTTGATATTCAGGGGTTTGCGTCTGCTCATTCACCATGAATTGCAGCAAATGAACGGCTCGTTCCACAGCCCGCCGATCTAAAAACACGCCATCTTCCATCAAATTCAGCATAGTGAACAAGCGCGGCAAATACGGCGCCGCCAACACCTGTCCGGCATTATGAATATAAATTTCTTCCAATATTTCCACCGATGGCACCTTCATCAATAAGCCACGCAGATCAATGGGAAGCGATGCCCCTATCTCTGCCGCACTTCGCCCGGTCTCGCTATCGATCAATGTTTGCAAGAGCTTATGCAGAGTGCCATAGGCCTTCTTCTGCTCCAGTGCCGCACTCCAGGCACGCAATGTCGGCAGCAGTTGCGCTTCACCGGACAGGCCACGGGCAAGCGCTCGAATATAGGCTACAGGTTCAATGTGCGGGTGAAGTTCTGCCAATAAATAATCCAAATTGGCGATCCATAGCTGCTGTTTCCAGTGTGCTTTGGTAACG
>CADEDO010000053.1 GCA_902826115.1 uncultured Nitrosomonas sp. | reverse complement strand
CCGAAGGCACATGGACCTGAACCATGCGCGTCTACCAATTCCGCCATCTGGGCAAAAGGCATCCGGTCAGGATGCCAAAGAACGCGTAATTCTATAGGAAACCACTGCTTTGTCAATTAAGAAGAATCAAAAACTACGTAATCTGGACCCTCACCTAAAGCGTGAGAAAGAACGCTATGAGCACCCGCTACCCAGCCGGGAATATATTTTGCAGCTTCTGAAGCAGCAGGGAATTCCAACGACTGAGCGTGTATTACACAAATTATTGGATATTACCAAGAAGGAAGAAGAGTTGTTTAATCGCCGATTAACGGCGATGGTGCGCGAAGGGCAGATTTTCCGCAATCGCAAGGGTGATATTTGCGTGATGGAAAAACTTGATCTGATCAAAGGTAAAGTGCAGGGGCATGCGGACGGATTTGGTTTCCTGATTCCTGATGATGGCAGCCCGGATTTGTATCTGAGTGCCAAGGAAATGCACAAAGCATTGCATGGTGACCGGGTGTTGGTACGTGAAATTGGATTGGATCGGCGCGGACGGCGCGAAGCCGCTATCGTCGAGGTGCTGGAATATACCAATGCGCAGTTAGTGGGGCGATTACACATCGATCACGGTATTTTGTTTGTCGTGGCGGAAAACAAGCGCATCAGTCAAGACATCCTGATTGCCAAGGAGCACTCATTAAAGGCCAAGGCGGGCCAGATTGTCATCGTCGAAATCATTCAACAGCCGAATAAACAATCACAACCGATCGGCAAGATCATAGAAATTCTGGGTGACTACACGGCGCCGGGAATGGAGATCGAGATTGCATTGCGCAAACACGATTTGCCGTATGTATTTCCTCCAGAAATTGAAAAGCTTTCTGCTAAATTTCCCAAAAGTGTGCTAAAAAAAGAACTGACCGGGCGCAAAGATATTTGCCATTTACCATTGGTCACCATTGATAGCGAGACAGCCCGCGATTTTGATGACGCAGTTTATTGCGAGGAAGAGGAAGGCGGATTCCGCTTGTATGTGGCAATCGCGGATGTCAGTCACTATGTCAAGCCGAAAGATGCGATTGACCAGGAGGCCCTGAATCGCGGCAATTCCGTGTATTTCCCGCGCCGGGTCATTCCCATGTTGCCCGAAGCGTTGTCGAATGAATTGTGCTCGCTTAATCCGGACAAGAACAGGCTGTGCATGGTGTGTGAAATTCAATTTAAAAAGAGTGGTGAAATACTGGATTATGTTTTTTATCCTGCGGTCATGCGCTCGCATGCACGCCTGACTTACACTATCGTGGCAGCGATGCTGGCCGACCCAAAAGGAACCGAAGCCAAAGCACATGCCAAGCTGTTGCCGCACTTGCAGCTGACCTACAAGTTGTTCAAGGCATTGCTCAAAGCGCGCAAAAAACGTGGTGCGATTGATTTTGAGACCACTGAAACACAGATGTTCTTCAATGATCAGGGAAAAATCGACAAGATCGAGCCGGTGCAACGCACTGAGGCACATCGCTTAATTGAGGAATGCATGCTGGCAGCCAATGTATGTGCGGCGGACTTTCTGCAGAAACATGGACATACTACGTTGTACCGGATTCATGAAAGTCCCTCACCGGAAAAAATTGATGCACTACGCAATTTTCTCAAGGAATTTGGCATACAGTTGGGGGGCAAAAATAAGCCCAGCGCCAAGGATTACGCACAAACTTTGCTCAAGATACGTGACAGGCCGGATGCACAATTACTGCAAACCGTGATGCTCAGGTCTTTGCAACAGGCAGTTTACAGCCCGGATGTGACCGGGCATTTCGGCCTGGCCTATGATTCTTACACGCATTTCACGTCGCCTATTCGCCGCTACCCGGATTTGTTGATTCATCGCGCAATTAAAGCGGTGCTGCACGGAGAAATCTATCAACCGGGCGATTGGAACGAGTTGGGTAAACATTGCTCATTGACCGAGCGGCGTGCCGATGACGCGACCCGTGATGTCGAATCGTGGCTGAAGTGCTTTTACATGCAGGATAGAATCGGAGAATGCTTCGACGGCGTGGTCAGTAGCGTGACAGGTTTCGGCTTGTTCGTAGCGTTGGATAATGTTTATGTCGAGGGATTGGTGCATATCTCTGAGTTGCCGAGCGATTATTTTCATTTCGATGCCATCAAACATACCCTGCTGGGTGAGCGCAGCGGCAAACAATACCGTCTGGGCGACCGGGTGCGCGTCAAATTGGTGCGTGTGGATCTGGAAACCAGCAAAATTGATTTTGTACTGGCGGAACCGGACAAAAAAGTCAGTCGCACAAAAACAACTCGCTCAAAAACAAAGGCTTCAAGCAAAAGTAAGCAGTCGCTTTAGGGGCTGGATTGTTTTACAATACCGGGCTTGCGGGATCGTTGGTAATGGACGAGAAAACCGGGGTTCGGCAATGACCCGTTTATTGCCGGGGTGGTTTCTATGAATGCCCTGGCTTCTGTTGTCCAATCGCTATCGCTAATCGTTAAGCATTGCTTAACAAAATTTAGGTTTTATTAAGCATTATGTCTAACACACGCCTTATTTTTGGCTTCCATGCCGTGACCAGCCGCCTGCGGCAGAATCCGGATAGCATCAAGGAGATCTTTATTGATGGCGCGCGTAGTGATCAGCGGGTGCGTGGACTGACTAAATTGGCTGAGTCTCAGGAAATGCGTTTGATCGCCTGTGACGGATCTCGATTGACTAGCATGGTGGGTAACGATCGTCATCAGGGCGTTGTGGCCAATATCGATATTTCGCGCAGTTACGTCGATCTTGACGACGTGCTGGATACGCTGACCGAGCCAGCGCGATTATTGATTCTGGATGGTATTCAGGATCCGCACAATTTGGGCGCCTGTTTGCGAGTCGCCGATGCTTTGGGTGTGCATGCGGTGATTGCACCCAAAGACCGTGCGGTCGGCTTGACGGCTACCGTATATAAAGTCTCCAGCGGTGCTGCGGATACGGTGCCCTATGTTGCGGTGACCAATTTGGCACGCACCATCAAGCAATTAAAACAACAGGGCATTTGGATCATTGGCACCGCTGAAGATGCTGATTACGATCTGACCCATTTCAAGATTCAAGGGCCGGTTGCCTGGGTATTTGGTTCTGAAGAAAAAGGAATGCGGCGTTTGACACGAGAAAGCTGCGATCAGTTGGTGCGCATTCCCATGCTGGGCAGTGTAGAGAGCTTGAACATCTCCGTTAGTGTCGGGATTTGTCTATTTGAAACATACCGCCAACAGTCTGTAGTCTGATCGATGTACCTGATAAAATGAGCAGAATGCGTCGATGAGAACACTGCATGGGTGCTGTGTCATCCAATTCAACAACACTATTAATCGTCTTAATGCTCAACCATGACTTTATCTGCTCAACCTAATTTTAAAACCCATTTTGCTGAATTGCTGCATCAGGCCGCCAGCCGCATCACCCCATTGGATGCTGCCGTCCGCATTGAATTGGCGCGCACCAAGCAAGCCAGTCATGGCGATTATTCCTGCAATCTGGCCATGCAACTGGCCAAGCCATTGCATAAAAATCCGCGTGAAATTGCTCAATTATTGATCGATGCCATGCCCGCTTCGCCTTATTTGGAGAAGATTGAAATCGCAGGCGCAGGATTTATCAATCTATTCCTTAAGCATGCCGCCAAGCAGCAATATCTGCATCATGTTCTGCATAGCCAAGAGGCTTTTGGCAACAGCCAGTTTGGTCAGGGAAAGAAAATTCAGGTGGAATTTGTTTCGGCCAATCCAACCGGTCCATTGCATGTTGGGCATGGCCGTGGCGCAGCCATCGGCGCCAGTCTCTCCAATATACTGGCAGCGGCGGGTTTTGACGTTGCGCGCGAATTTTATGTGAATGACGCCGGGCGGCAGATGGATATCCTGACCCTGTCTACCTGGCTGCGTTATCTGGGATTGAACCATGTGCACATTCCTTTTCCCGCCAATGCCTATCAGGGCGAGTATGTGAAAAACATGGCACAATTGATATTCCAGGCGCATGCAGATCGTTACGTGCATCAGCCGGCCATGTTGCTGGATGGTTTACCGGAATCGGCCCACACTGCAGCGACCGATACCGATGAGCAATTGGATAAATTGATAGCCAATGCGAAAAAAATCCTGGGACAGGATTATGCCTATCTTCACAATTTCGTGCTGACCGAGCAATTGGGCGATTGCCGCAATGATTTAATGGAATTCGGCGTGGAATTCGATACCTGGTTTTCGGAGCAATCGTTGTTCGATAATGGCCAGGTCGCACATACCATGCAACTGCTGGAAAAGAAACATTATTTGTATCAGCAGGATGGCGCTAAGTGGTTTCGTTCAACGGATTTCAGTGACGAAAAAGATCGGGTAGTGCAAAGGGAAAATGGCCAATTTACCTATTTTGCTTCCGACATCGCTTACCATCTGAATAAATTTGAACGCGGTTTTGAGCAGGTTATCAATATCTGGGGAGCAGATCATCATGGCTATATTGCGCGGGTAAAGGGCGCTTTACAGGCGTTGGAACTGGATCCGGCGAAGCTGGAAATTGCGCTGGTGCAGTTTGCTGTGCTGTATCGCGATGGAAAAAAAGCACCCATGTCTACGCGTTCCGGCGAATTTGTCACGTTGCGGGAACTGCGCGAGGAAGTCGGCAAGGATGCGGCGCGGTTTTTTTATGTGATGCGTAAAAGCGATCAGCACCTGGATTTTGATCTCGATCTGGCTAAATCGCAAAGCAACGACAATCCGGTTTATTACGTACAATACGCGCACGCGCGGGTTTGCAGCGTGCTGGCACAATGGGACGGCGATATGGCTACCCTGGCTACAGCCAGTATGGAGCCACTCTCCAGTCCTGCGGAGCTAGCCTTGCTGCAAAAGATCATCGATTTTCCCGACACTGTGGAAGCGGCCGCCAAGGAATTTTCACCGCATCTTATTGCTTTTTATCTTAGAGAGCTGGCAAGTGAATTTCATAGTTACTATAATTCGACACGTTTCCTGGTACCAGAGCTTCCATTGCTGCATGCGCGCTTGGCGCTGATTGCCTCCATCCGGCAGATATTGAATAATGGTCTCAAGCTACTGGGCGTTAGTGCACCTGATAAAATGTAATCGAATTCACCCATAAGGATACTCATGAGTCGAGACTATAAGACCCGTAAGGCTTCAAATTCCACCAAGGAAGGCGGAGGTTCTGCCTTTTTTGGTGGATTCGTCGGTTACGCATTAGGACTTGTGAGTGCCATCGGGATCTGGTGGTATATCAATTATGCGCCCAGCCCATTTCTATCCAATGAAAAAGTGGCCAGTTCATCAGAGAAAGTAGAAAAAGCCGAACCTAAACCGGCTCCCGAGCAATCAAAAACACCTGCAAAAACGGCGCCTGAAGAGTCTATTGTCGCGATCGAAGAAAAACCCCGTTTCGATTTTTATAAGATACTGCCCGGTATTGAAGAGCCGGAAATCGATCCAGCTTACAAACGCATGGAAGAAAAGCCGACTCAGCCGCCAGTACCGACCAAGATTCCAGAGGCTAACCCTAAACCGGTGGAAATAGTGAAACCGCCGGTAGTGGCTGCTCAACCAGGCCTTTCTCCGGCTGACACCAAGCCGCAACTGGCCGCGATCCATCCACGCACCCCATCCACCCAGCCTTCTACAGAAACGCTGCAACCGACGGTAACTCCACAAACCAAGAACACCAAGCCGGCGGAAAAATTCCTCCTGCAAGCCGGATCATTCAGGAGCCGCGATGATGCCGAGAATATGAAAGCAAGGCTTGCGCTACTGGGTGCGATAGCCTCCATCCAGCCTATTGATCTGGCGGAGAAAGGCACCTGGTATAGAGTGCGTGTCGGGCCTTTTGCTAATAGAGCGGATGTGGATGAAATCAGCGCTACATTAAGAGAGAATGGAATCACCGCGCAATTTATTAAGGCAAATTGAGATGGTCTTGCAAGCAACAAAGTATTAACCCGTTAGATAATTTATTTAAGGAGTTAGCATGAGTCGACGTCAATCACTTGCAGTTTTTTTGTTATTGCTGAGCTTTGGTCTAATCAATAGTTGGAGTGTGCGTGCAGATATTGTTGAAGGCAGGGATTATACGGTGGTTGCTAACCCACAACCCACTGAGAGTGCTGAGAAAATTGAGGTTCTGGAGTTTTTCTGGTATGGCTGCCCGCACTGCTACAGCTTGCATCCGCATCTTAAAGCTTGGCTGAAGAATATGCCCAGTGATGTGAGTTTCCGCTATGTACCAGCCATTCTGCGCGCTAACTGGGTATCGGGTGCGAAATTGTTCTATACCGTAGAAGTGCTCAAACTGACCGATACGTTGCATGACAAAATTTTTGACGCCATCCATCGGGACAAAATTGATCTGGATAAAGAACTTGCTTTATTTGATTGGATTGAAAAGCAAGGCATCGATAGAAAGAAATTTGAAGATACCTATAGATCTTTTGCAGTACAGAATCACGTTGCCAGATCAACGCAAATGACACGCCAGTATCAATTGATGGGCGTTCCGGCACTGGCTGTTAACGGTAAATACCTGACCAGTGGCAAAAAAGGCGGAACTCCACAAGATACGGTCAAAGCTTTGGAGGAACTGATTGAAAAGGTACGTAAAGAGAAAGCCGCCAACTAATCCCTGCGAGTGACAGGTATCGTTAAGCAGGGCGTTTTTTTATGATATTTCCCAGGTGAAACATCAATGGCAACAAGCAAGATAATTTTTGGGGCAGGTTGTTTTTGGGGCGTGGAAGCGGCTTTTCGTCGTATCCGGGGCGTAACCAATGTTACTTGCGGCTATTCCGGCGGTCATAGTGAGCATCCAACGTATGAAGCGGTGTGCAGCAACACTACTGGTCATATCGAAGTCGTTCTGGTTGAGTACGATTCAGCGGCAGTCAGTTTGGAAACATTGCTGGAGCATTTCTGGAATTGCCATAATCCCACGACTCAGGATCGCCAAGGTTATGATGTTGGCACGCAATACCGTTCGGTGATTTTCTTTTTCACACCCGAACAGGAGACTATCGCTCAAGCTTCTATGCATCAACTGCAGCAAAGTGGACGCTGGCAGGATGCAGTGGTGACAAAAATCTTACCCGCCGCTCAATTTTACGTTGCTGAAGAATATCATCAGAATTATTTCAACAAGCATGGTATTCATTAATATCTTTTCATCAAGATAAAATAGGGATCACCTATCGAATAGGCAGAAAATGACTAAATCTACAGGTTGCTTATTTATTATCAGTGCACCTTCAGGTGCCGGAAAAACCAGTTTGGTTAAGGCATTGCTCAAATCGGGCCTGAACCTGAGCTTGTCAATTTCGCACACCACGCGCCCACCGCGTACAGGGGAAGTGAATGGACGAGATTATCATTTTGTGAGTGAGGACACTTTCAGGAAGATGCTGGTCAATGGAGAGTTTCTTGAGAGCGCGGAGGTTTATGGCAATCTGTATGGTACATCGCAGAAATGGATTGATCAGGCAGTGGCATCCGGGCGCGATATCCTGCTTGAGATTGATTGCCAGGGTGCCAAGCAAGTGCATCAGTTTTTCCCTGAATCCATTAGCATTTTTATTCTGCCACCGTCAGCTGATGCCTTGGCAATGCGATTAAAAGCACGAGCACAAGATGATGCAGATGTCATTCAACAACGGCTAACCGCAGCCCGTGAAGAAGTCAGTCATGTCGGTGAGTTTGATTATGTTATTATCAATAACAAACTGGAAGAAGCTCTTGATGATTTGACTTGTATCGTTAAAGCAGAGCGCTTAAGAAGAGCGCGCCAGATGACTACGCACCGTGCATTGATTACCCAGCTGACCTAGTCGTTTTTTATGATGGTATAGTTTTTTAACCTTTGTATATCTTAATTCTTTAATAACCGAGACCAAGCCCATGGCACGAATTACCGTTGATGATTGCTTAAAAAGAATTCCTAATAGATTTGACATGACATTAGTGGCGACAGCCCGAGCCAGGCAATTGGCGATTGGTTCAGCGCCGATGGTGGAACCTGCACGTGATAAGCCGACCGTCGTTGCTTTGCGTGAATTGGCGCAGGGAAAAATTGGCATGGATATTTTGAATCCAAAAAATATGTGATGTATTCGCATGCATGACGGACTGGTTATGCATTGGCTGCAACGCGATTGCGATTGTAGTGTAATCTGTGTAATCGGTCTGCCGGTATTCTGGAACTATTTTCCTTAGCTACAAAATCCAACCTCATTACTTTCTTTCATTCGCAGTAAATCCCATCATATAATCACATCAAAGATCAGTTTGAGAAGTTTAATCATTATCTGAATGATCTGAATCGACAGCCTGCTTCGTTTATCGCTGCAAAATAATTGAGCACCCTTTAAGTGAGTATCTTTGAGTTGATTAAATTCCATGTCTGAAGCCGACCTTCTATTTTCTGAGACAGCGCAATATCTTAAACCGGAAGATATAGAGCAACTGAAAAATGCTTATGTATTTGGTCAGGGCGCTCATTCCGGGCAATTCCGCAAATCGGGCGAGCCTTATATCTCTCACCCATTAGCAGTAGCGAGGATTTTGAGTAAGCTGCATCTGGATGCACCTACGCTGACGGCGGCTTTATTGCATGATGTAGTGGAAGATACCGATATTTCCAAAACTGAGATCAGTGAACGGTTTGGCGAGCCGGTGGCAGAATTGGTGGATGGTGTGTCAAAACTGGCGAAGATTGAATTCCAAACTCAGGAAGAAGCGCAAGCCGAAAATTTCCGCAAGATGCTGTTGGCGATGGCACGGGATGTTCGTGTCATCCTGATTAAGCTGGCCGATCGATTGCATAATATGCGTACGCTTGAGGCCATGTTGCCGATCAAACAGCGCAGCATTGCCCGCGAAACGCTTGAAATTTATGCGCCCATTGCACATCGACTGGGGCTTAATAATATCTACCAGGAATTGCAAGAGCTCGGTTTCCGTTATTCTTATCCCACGCGCTACAAAGTATTGGTCAAAGCGACTAAGTCTGCGCGCGGTAATCGGCGCGAGGTCGTGGGAAAGATTCTGGAAGCGATCAAGCAAAAATTGACAGAAGTGGGGCTGGATGCGGAAGTCAATGGACGCGAGAAGCATCTCTATAGCATCTATACCAAGATGGTCGATAAGCAGTTATCATTTTCAGAAGTGCTTGATATTTATGGTTTCCGCGTAGTGGTCAAAGACATTCCCTCGTGCTATGTCGCATTAGGCATGCTGCATAGTTTATATAGACCCATTCCCGGTAAGTTCAAAGACTATATAGCCATTCCTAAGGCCAATGGCTATCAGTCCTTGCACAGCACTTTGTTAGGTCCGTTCGGTATCCCGATTGAAATACAAATTCGCACGGCTGAAATGCACCGCATTGCCGAGAATGGCGTTGCTTCACATTGGTTGTATAAGAGTTCGGATGGTGATTTCAATGATCTGCACTTGAAAACCAGCCAATGGTTGCAAAGCTTATTGGAAACGCTCAGTGGATCGACCGATTCTCTGGAATTTCTGGAGCATCTCAAAATCGATCTTTTTCCCGGCGATGTTTACGTGTTTACTCCGCAAGGAAAAATTCTGACGCTGCCCAGAGGATCGACCGCCGTCGATTTTGCCTATGCGGTGCATTCTGATGTGGGCAATTGCTGCGTGGCGGTTAAAATTAATGGTGAGAATGCGCCACTGCGCACCAAACTCAAAAGCGGCGATCGGGTGGAAATCGTCACCGCTCCCTATGCCAAACCCAATCCGGCTTGGTTGGGATATGTGGCAACGGGGAGGGCGCGCTCGCATATTCGTCACTTTCTGAAAACCATCCAATACGATGAATCAGTCAAATTGGGAGAGCGTATGCTCAATCAGGCGCTGTTGTCTTTTAATATCAATCCGGATGCAATTACTGCCGCGCAATGGGAAAAATTAGTACGCGATAGCGGCGTCAAATCCAAGGAAGAGTTATTGGCTGAAATGGCTTTAGGAAAACAATTGCCTGCGATTGTAGCGAAACGATTGACCTCGCCGGTAGAATCCATTGCCAGCGAACAAACAGCCGGACCAATCATCATCATGGGGACCGAAGGACTGACGGTGCAATTTGCCAAATGTTGCCGCCCCCTTCCAGGAGACCAGATTGTCGGGTTGATCAAGAAAGATCATGGTTTGGTCATCCATACTTATGATTGCGCAAATATTGCCCAGAGCCAGAGAAACTCTGAGAATTATCTGGATGTAGCTTGGGGGAAAGACATCAACAGGGTTTTTGAAGCCAGCATCAAAGTGACTGCGGCGAATAAGCAAGGAGTGTTGGCTCGGGTTGCGGCTGAAATCGCCAAAGCAGAATCGAATATTGATGATATTGCAATGGAAAATGAAGGGGATTACATGCAAATGCACTTTATTTTGCAAGTTAACAATCGCCATCATCTTGCTCAAATCATGCGCGGCCTGAGGCATCTTAAGGAAATCGCCAAAATTAGCCGAGTGAAAGGCTAACTAAGCCTAACTGACGAGTGGTTTCGCTATACACTGAGTGCGGGCACTACTGCTATTTCCTTTTTGCGTGAATTAAACTCAACCGAACGGGTATTGTTTTCGTGACACGACACTTATATTTGGAGCGTTAGAATGATTCGCCATGCACCTCTGTTTCTTGCAATATGCATGCTACCTTTACTTACTGCCTGCGCGAGTAAACCGCAAGAAAAGAAAACTACCTTATCCTCAGATAAATCCCAGCCTGCAACACTTTTCGAGCAACTCACCTTAAAGGGTACAGGAAAAACGGTTTTTGAGGATGAGGGCAAATTCATTCTGATTGAAGGTAGCAAATGCATGCAGCGCGACAAAGGAAGCGAGGCGGCGACTGTGTTGCAATGGATCGAAATGCCCAGCTATGTCGATAGCGGTACGGTGGTGTTGAATGGCTGGGACTTGCGCTATCTGAATCGCGACCGCGAGGTTCACGCCGTGCGGGTAGATATTACGCACAGTAAACTGGTCAAGAATGCAGGCTCCGCTTTTCTGGTATTTGAAGCGCAAGGAAAGCTGGAGGATCAAAATCGCGAGGAAGCCTATGAGTTTTGTGTGTTTTATACCGGATTTGGCTATCGCTCAGTTTGGTTTGATGCCACGATAGAAGGGGATTACAACGGAATCGAAACATCCCTGCTGCAAACTAAGCGACAAGGCGCGGTTGCTACGCTGGAAAACACCGGCAGTAAAGGTACTTTAAAAGCCAATGATGCTATTGCCATCATCCCGCGCGGATTTGATTTTCAATTCGATGATACTTTTGAATGCGAATTGCGTTTTCCACCCTGCAAATGGGGTGACCGTGCTGATTATGACTTGTTGCAGGTTGCTTACAGCCTGTCCCAAACCGGTGCTTCGCTCAGTGCCGATGGCAGTCCGCATTGGGTCACTCAAACCATCTTCAAGGACAACGATATCCGTACACACCGGATTAAAACACGCGCTGCTCTGATCCGCGGCAGCAGCGTCAAATTGCGTGCAGATTTCCTGGCACTCAATCCGCGTATCGGTAAAACCAGCGCCTGCCGCAAAAATACTGACGGAATTGTGCGTACCCAAACATTTCGTATCAATGATTTGCCCTTTGATTATGCTGTGCCGATGCTGACCGGTTGGGATCTATCCAACGAGTGTGAAGAACAGCAGGTGCAGCGCGCGGGTATCTGGATACATGATATTCGCTTTGATCCGAATGCTCACAGCATGGAATATAAAGTATCGTCCATTCTGCGCGATCAGGATGGGGCACCCAGCTTCAATGCTGCGCACCGTATTACTGTATTGGGCTTGAATCGCCTGCCCCCACCGCCTCAGCA
Organism: uncultured Nitrosomonas sp.; assembly: GCA_902826115.1. Lineage (GTDB taxonomy): Bacteria > Pseudomonadota > Gammaproteobacteria > Burkholderiales > Nitrosomonadaceae > Nitrosomonas. The sequence continues at coordinate 6,457 of CADEDO010000053.1, read as the reverse complement.
ACGGGTTCCTGAAATTAATATTAGAATCAGGGAGCATTGATTAAAAGATTCAGTGTATCTTGCTACTGAAATCGATCGCCACATAACCTGGGTATTTGGGGAAATTTTTTAATACATTACTTTTTATCAATTGAGGTAACTTGATGAAACTAACCCCGGTGGATGAGGATATATATCAATGTCAGCTCAGCGCAATGAGTATTAAAGCGGGTTTTATGCGTTTTTGTGCATATTGTTTCAGCATTCATCCTCTTTGTTAATGAGATCCTTGCCCATGCAATCAACGAGCCATTCATCATCGCTTTGATCATATAGCTCGTCGGCTAAGTCCCATTCGTTGTAGTTGGTTGCCTCATAAGCGATATCATGAACCACTTGAGCGGATGTCGTTTCATCAAAAGCCTCTTCTCCTTCATATTCCCACTTAAAGTCACGCTGGGTAGGGGCGTTGGGAGTCTCGGTTTCAGTTTTTGTTGGCGACAACCAGTGATCACTATCTGTTCCAGCGAAAGCCATTGTTTCCTCCTGTACAAATTAGAGATAACGGTTAGAAATAAGCAGATATGCACAAATTAGCGTGAAAAAAATAACAATGCTGTGAATAAACTCACATAAAGCATAGGCATTTGTGAAAATTCCAACTGATAATGTAAACAATAAGCGAGTAGGGATTACTTCATCTATTTCCTTAGTAGTTAGGCGCTGAATATTGCCTGGTGTGTACGAATTATGCCGCTTTGATACAACATTATTTTGTCGATGAGGATTAACCAAAAACATTGGTCAGGATTTTGGGAAATTTGTCGTAATCATTGATGAAATTTCATGGATAAAGCGAGGAATATCTTTGAATCGTCGGTATTCTTCGCTACACTCAGCGCGATAAAAAAGTTGCTAATGAACAGGTCTAATGCTGGGAAAGTTTCTATCCAATGATTAATTGCAGTGGTTACCCTGTACCGGACGATGAATGTTAATTTCAACGGATAAAAAATAGCGATATGGAAAACACTACTCAGCAAATGCTGAATCCTTGGTTATCAATATGGACAAGACCGCGTGCAACTATCCAACAGATCGTTGACGTAAACCCGCAACGGTACATTTGGGTATTGGCGGCAGTCAGTGGTGTTGCTGATGCCCTAAACCAGGCTAGTGGAAGAAGTGCGGGAGATGAATTGGGTTTGCCTTTGATTCTGCTCATTGTTGTCACTGCTGGATCAATTGGCGGCATCGCCAGCTTATATCTTTTTGGTGCGCTATTCAGATGGACAGGGAGTTGGATGGGTGGGAAGGCTCCAGCAGAGAATTTGCGGGCGGCCATTGCGTGGTCCAGCGTGCCTGTCATATGTTCTTTGGTGTTGTGGATTCCTTCGTTTGCACTCTTCGGTCAAGAGCTATTTACAACTGAAACACCAAGTATTGATGCCAATCCTTCCATGATATTCGTGTTGCTTGGTTATGGTGCTATTGAAATGATTATTGGAATGTGGGCATTTGTTGTGTTACTGAAATGTATCGGACAGGTGCAGGGCTTCTCCGCATGGAAAGCGCTGTGCAATACGCTCCTGGTCGGATTGATTGTCATGATTCCTATTGCATTAATAATTTATGGGATCGGTGGCTTTCCGGAAACCGAAGAACTCATCTTCACCACGGATAGCGATGCCATATGGCTTTGATTTGCTGATGACACTTCATTGTTTGATAAAGAAGGATAACCCAAATAGGGTGCGAGCGACATTTGAAGTCATCTTTCTTTAAACCAAAAAAGACCTGTGCTACGGTGGTTAGCGTTCAATCAATTCCACCTCAATCGTAGTTACCTCACCATCCCGCCGGAAGCGCAATTCAACTTTCTCTCCCGCCTTAAGCGTGCGCAGGATATTTGCGTACGCTGCCAAGTCACTGATTGGCTGTCCGGCGAGTTGAATCAGGATATCGCCCGTTTGTAATTTTGCTTGCTGGGCTGGCGATCCCGGTATGACGTTGTCCACACGTACACCTTCGCCTTGATAGGAAAAATCCGGTACAGTGCCGAGACTGGCTTTGCGTTTGTCTTTAACCGGTGCAGGTTGATGGGGTGTCGATGGTGATGGCAAAGTGACAGTCAGCGGTTCGATGCGGTTGGCCAGATATTCGACGGCTTCCTTAAGGATGGCAGCTACTTTGATCAATCCCGCAGAATCAATCTTATCTATAGTGTCGCCGGGAGCGTGGTAGTCTTCGTGTGCACTGGCGAAAAATTGTACTGCGGGCACTCCCGCCTGGATGAATGCCGCCTGATCGCTGGAACCGAAGTCATCCTGTACGGCATTAATCGGAATGCCGGTGACAAAGCCCGCGCCGCGGAAAACATGCACTAGCTCACGGGCACTGCCGGTGCCAAACAACGTGACCGGATTGTTGCCTAGTCGGCCTACGGTATCCAGATTCAGCATGGCGGCTATTTTTTCCACCGGAAAGTCTTTTGTATTGTGGGTGTAGTGTCTCGAACCCAGTAGTCCCGCTTCTTCACCGGTAAATGCCACGAATATGATGGTGCGTTCGGGTTGCCATTTAGGAACGATTTGCCGCGCCAGTTCCAGCATGACGGCAATTCCACTGGCATTGTCATCCGCGCCGTAATGAATTTTTCCCTGATGGGCTGCACGCACATCCGGCCAACCCATGCCAAGATGATCATAATGCGCACCGACAATCAGGCTCTGTCCGGCCAATTGCGGATTGGTGCCGGGCAAAATTCCGATTACATTGCGCAAGCCGATCTTTCCTTTCGGTGCGCCTACCTCTTGCTGCCAAGTCTGAAAATAACTGTTGCCATCTCCTCCGGGTAGCAAGCCAATTTGTTGAAAGTGCTTGGCGATATAAGCAGCCGCGGTATCCAGTTCCGGGCTGCCCAATTCGCGTCCTTTGAAGGATTCGCTGGCCAAATGTTTAATATCAGCCAACATGCGGCTTTCGGAAAAAACGGGCGGCAACTCTGCCAGTGCCCGCCGCGGTTTAGCAGTGCCAACGTGAGCGGTTGTTACCGATGTCTTGTCTGGTTGTGATATCCACTGGGTTAGCGGGGATTGAGTGATCGACCATTGACCTTTGTTGATATTTGTCAGCTCATCACCGTGTTTGAATACCAGATAGCTGTATTTGCGGTAATGTGGCAATTTGCTGGCCAGTTCACTAATGGCTTTCGGATGATCGGAAGCTACCCATAACAGGGTTTTATCCGGATTGGCAGGCTGTCTTGCTGTCAGTACGATGGCGTGATCAGCTTGTGAGTAATTTTGCTGATCCAGTTGCAGTTGTTTCTGGTGGTAGAGTACATTTTGTTGCGTCAAAGCCGTGGTGAGCGCGCTGCCGAATTTATTCTGCCAGCCCAAGAGCCAAACCGTTCGGTCTGCGGGCAAAGCGGTTAATTGATCATCAGTGATGACTTCCAGCGCGGAGGATTGGGTTTTTTGCCAGTTTTTTGCCAATGAGCGATAAGCTTGCAATAAATCGGGGCCAGCACTTGCCGGTAACACGAGTAAGGGTTTCTCAGCGCCAAAACCTTGCGACAGGGCAGAGGGAATTTCGCGACTGTCCAGACGCCTGAATACATCGAATTGCGGATCAATGTCGATGCGCAACGGGCGTGCAGAGAAGTTCATTTCAATGTCGTTTGTTTTCTGGTTGAGGACGATTTGGGATTGGTGCGCCAGTTCTTCGCCTTCCAAAGTGACCGAAACAGGGACCGTCAGCTGATACAGTTCGCCCGGCTGTGTTTGTTCTACTAGCAGCTTGAGTTTGAATCCTTGCGCTGTGCGTTCAGCGTGTGCCTGCTTCAGATGCAGATTGGGGGCGCCGCTGCGGTGGATCCATTGTGCGAAATGCTGTGAAAAATCTTTGCCGGCAATGGTGCTGAAAGTGGTCTGCAAGTCGTCAAACGTTGCCTGCTTGAATTTAAATTGTTTGTAAAATTGCCTTAACGCGCGTACGAAGTTTTCATCGCCCAATTCCTGGCGCAGCATGTGAAAAAACATCATGGTCTTGCCGTAGCCCACGGCTTCCGAACTGGAGCTGTGGCGCGAAACAAACTGGGTGATCGGGAAATCTTTTTCCTTGTTGACGAAATCTGTGTACTTTTGCAGTACGTCGCGGCGATATTCATCGCCTTTGCCGCGTTGCTCATTCACCAAGTGATCGGCAAGGTAGGCGGTCAATCCTTCCGCCCAATTTCCCTTGGCATAATCCACGAATACGCCATTGCCCCAGTAATTGTGCAGAATTTCGTGCGGATAGGAGGAATGCAGAATGAAAGGAAAACGAATCACTTTGGGACCCAGCAGGGTAAAGGATGGCATGCCATAACCGGTTTCCCAGAAATTCTCGACCAAAGCAAATTTGGTGTAAGGGTAGGGACCCAGCAGTTTGTTATACATCGCGATGTATTGTGCGGTGGTGTCCAGATATTTCTGTGCCAGCGCTTCATCGGCGCTGCGCAAATAAACCAAAGCATTCACTGCGCCTGTGGACTGGGCATAGCGCTGATAACGACCGGCAACGATATAAATGTCGTCTTGGGGATGTCGCTCTTCCCAGATCACGCTTTGGGTTGTGGCGGTCTTCTGTTCGCTGACCAAAGTGCCTTGACTGACGATATCCCAATCGGTGGGTGCCTGGATATTCAAGCGGAATGACACCATGCCATCCGCGAACTGCGGATACCAGGCGCTGGAGTTTGCCAGGAAAACCCCTTCTTGCGAGATGACTCCCGGCGTATAACTGAAGCTGCGCGCATATTCTTGCCCTGGGCCTTGCACGGAGTGATTGATTTTGCCACTGAAAGTCAGCGTGAATGCTTGCTGATGAGGTGGCAGGGTGAGCGTGTAATGTTTCAAGGGAACAGGTCGGGTGCGTGGAGCTACATCCGTTGCTCGCAGGGTGATTTGTGCTCCCTGAATATCGGTAATCGTCAAGCCGGCATGCAGGCTAAAATCGAGTTGAGTGGGTGTTTGCTGGTTCCGATAGCGCTCAGGAACCGATAATTGATCGGTAACGTGGATCTCGGAAGTATCCGGCGTTAGCGTAATTTCCATCTGATGGTGCAAGGTCTGATTACTGGCCAAGGCGGTCAGGCTAAAGATGACACTGAGGATGAGAAAAGTCCTTATGACACTAATTTTTATTGTTTTTTGCATGCTTGCCTTACGTTTTAAGGATGAGAGTCGTTCACGGCACATTCTATAACACATATTGTTTACTTTCTTTTTGCAGCTATGATTAAATGTTTTCCCTTTAGCAACGAGGTTTGTATATCTTATGAGAAGCTTCACACAGAATTCGGTTTCCAATAAATCAACATCATTAATCAATGGATTATTTGCAGCTCTGATTTTTTCCGCAGCAACGCATGCCGGCGCCATGGATTTCATTACCGGCGAGCATCAGTTCTCTGACAAAGAAAAACGTGTTGGCGAAGCTTATTATCGTGCGGATATGCAGTGGATGGCTTATCAGGCGGAAGTATCCGATGAGAATCCTTTTTATCAAATTTACCTGAAAAATCTTCCCAGTGGCAAGGTGCAGCAGGTATCTCCCGGTAACGGTAAAACCACTTGCTCGTGGGTTCATCCCACACAGGAAAAAGTGCTGTTTTCATCCACCCATGAAGATCCGGACGCCAAAGCCAAGATGATCGCTGAGATTGAGCGGAGAAAATCCGGTGAACGGCAATCTTACGCTTGGGATTATGATGAGTTTTATGATATTTACGAGACTGATTTTTCCGGTGGAAAGATTCGCAATCTAACCAAGATATTGGGCTACGATGCTGAAGCCTCCTGGTCGCCTGATGGAAAACTGATTGCTTTTGCCTCCAATCGTAGAGCGTACATGGATAAACTATCCGATGAAGAAGCTGCATTGCACAAAGCCAATCCCTCTGCGCTTATCGATATTTATATCATGGATGCGGATGGCTCCAACGTAAAAAGACTCACCGATGGCAACAGCTATGACGGCGGGCCATTTTTTAGCCCGGACGGAAAGAGGATCGTTTGGCGGCGTTTTTCGGAAGGTGGCCGGGAAGCCGAGATATTCACAATGAATATCGATGGTTCTGATCAAAAGCAAATTACGCGTCTGAACATGATGTCTTGGGCGCCTTTTTATCATCCATCAGGAAAATACATTATTTTCTCTACAAATGTGCACGGACATCGTAATTTCGAACTGTATATCGTTGACGTGGATGGTCAAAAAGAGCCTGTGCGGGTAACGGATAAAGAAGGGTTTGACGGCCTGCCGGTATTTACGCCTGATGGCAACTATTTAACCTGGACCAGTGATCGCACCCCTGAGAAAAAGGGACATTTGTTCCACGGCAAATGGGATCATCAGAAAGCATTGGAAAGTCTTTCATTAACAGGCCGTTGAAAAACGTTTTCGAGGCAGCCGATACAAGGCAGAAACAGGC
>CADEDO010000052.1 GCA_902826115.1 uncultured Nitrosomonas sp. | reverse complement strand
CGCCTTTGAGGCGTTCACCCAATAAGCCTCCGGCTTTGCCGGAGGTAATTTAACTAGTCAGCCCCATAATATACACAAGCACTTGATATTATGAATAAATGCATTGATTCTTAATGATCATAGCGACCGTGAATGTTAAAATAGCATGATATTTCTAGTCGAAATGGTGATTAATAATGCTAAGACGTAGCAGTACGATTCATCAACCGAATTTGTTTAGAACAGATTTGCTGATACAGTTGGATGTCAATGATCCATTGCTAAAGCTTGCAGGCGCGATACCGTGGCAAGAATTTGACGAAGCATTCTCGTTTCACTACACAAAATCGACCGTGGCAGAAAAAAACATGGCTTTCTGTGAATATGCAAAAGAAAGCCATTTTGATTCAGGAAAATCATCATTTAGATGATTCCTTACTCTATTGATTGCTATAATGCTACTAATTTTTTAAATTACAACTTAGCGAAACAAAAGCTTGAGTTAATTGATAATGTAATTAGTAGGAAAAGAATTAACCCAAAGCTATTTCTAGTATTAAAACTCAATCTACCGTCTACGCAGCGTCTATATTAAAATATATTCATTATACAAAATACGTAACTTATTGATTTTATGGTGCCGACACCAAGAATCGAACTCGGGACCTTCTGATTACAAAACTTATTTACAAATTCCAGTTACATATAAATCAATCACTTACAATGCTTGCCAAGCATAAAAACTGTCTCACACAACCACAAACGGTGACACTTACAGAGTAGTTTGGCACAAATTTGACACAGTCAATTCCGCATCTTATTTCGTTCTCGCATAACGATGTTCCTTTGATAACTACCATTAACACAAAATACCTAAGATCATTCTTCCCAAGGATTGATGACGGGCACTCCGGCAGCGACAAAAGGCGCAGTATCTCGCGTCGCTATGGTGAATCCATGTACGACCGCGATTGCGGCAATCTGACCGTCTGCCACAGAGATGAGGCGACCATTAGTCCTAGCTCGACCGACTATGGGCGCATATGCTATCGCAGCCTGTTGATCGAATGATAGTATGCGCGCCCCAAAAAGCCTCTCCATCAGTTTCCTCAATGCAGCATCAAGTCCTTCTTTACGCTTTCCATCTGGCAGGATTTCAATGCCGACCAGCAATTCGGAAAGGCTTGTTGCAGTCAGATACAGTGTCTCGGCTGCTTGCCGATCAAGCCAAGCTTGAACGGCGGGGTTGCCGTTGGGTTTCATTGGCTCGGATATGACATTCGTATCCAGAACGATCATTCGAACACTGCTGGATCAGTCGGCGTCTGATCACGAGTGTCATTAAAATCAAGCCCCCCAAAGGATTGCCCAAAAGCAGCGAGTTCTGATCCGATTTTGACACGCGTCCTAGGACGCACTGCCTCTTCCAGAATTTCCCGGATTTCAGCTTCGGTGCTACGTCCATGCTGAGCAGCACGCAGCTTAAGCGCGCGATGCGTTTCTTCGGGCAAATTGCGAACAGTAACAACAGACATTTGACTTCACTCCTTACTATATGAAATCAATGATATCATATAACAACTAATGACATCAATTCATGTTAAAGATCTCTGCATAACTGAATAAATTTGTTGTGATTAACACGATTAATCATTGGTATGGCATCTTTAGGAAAAGAATATATGATCATCACCACTCTCGGCATATTGTCAATCATGGCCGCAAAAGTACCGTACCAATTGTGCATTCGAATCCCTGTTGTTTGGGATTCATTGAAAACGCTATTATCCGAGTGGTATGTTGCTACTTCTTGCAGTGCCAATTGACTGAATTTCATATCCCAAACTTCTATAACCAGACATGCGTTTTTCGCTCATGCGCTGTAAGACAGGCACCTGATAATCGATATAATCATATACCTGCACCTTAGTTTTGTTGTGATGAATTCTGTGCAGCCTTCCTGCATATTGAGCAAGTGTGCCTTTCCAAGATATGGGCATCGCAAGAAACAATGTGTCCAGTCTGGCATCATCAAAGCCCTCACCAATGTATCGGCCTGTTGCTATCAAAATTCGTTCTTCATGATCGCCGATGCTCTCAAGTTCCTCAAGCATTTGCTTATGGGCTTTTTTGCCCATCCCCCCTTGAAGGGTTATGATGTGCTTTGAAAAGCCAGAAAGGCAATCTGCAAAAAAGGCGACATGCTCTTTTCGCTCAGTCAAAATGACCGGTGATCGTCCATCCTTCAAAGCTGACACAACATCACTCACAATCATTTCATTACGAGCACTATTATTTGCCAGCTCGGCATATACTGTCTGAATCGGCGGGCGCTCATATTGTTCTGTCAAACTTAATGGCAGTCTGAATTCCGTGTAGCGTGGCAAGACAAAATGGCTAAACGGACGCTTTTTTGCCTGTTTCTTTGCATCGACATGATGCCTGATAGGGCCGCATTGCATAAATATGATTGGCTGCTGACCATCTTTCCGTATCGGTGTCGCTGTCAACCCAAGGACGTATTTTGCCTTGCATTGTCTTGCAACAGCTTCAAAGCTCACAGCGGAAAGATGGTGACATTCATCTACGATAAGCTGGCCGTAATCTGCGACACAATCATCAACCTCTCCCTTGCGAACTAGACTCTGTATCAGCGCAATATCAATTTGACCCGTTGGTTTTCTTTTGCCACCGCCTATTTGGCCAATATTGATATGTTCAAGATCCAAAAAAGTTTGAAGCCGGGCAATCCATTGCTCAAGAAGCTGTTTTCTGTGAACCAGAATCAGAGTGTTCCGTTTGCGTTTTGCAATAATGTGGGCTGCCAAAATGGTTTTACCAAAGCCCGTTGTTGCAGAAAGAACTCCCGTGTCGTAAGCCAAAAGGGCCTTAACTGCTGATTTTTGATCCTTGCTAAGCGTCCCAAAAAATTTTGTGCGTATTGCTTTGCCCGCATTTCTTTTATCAACAATTTCGTGCGTTATGTTTATCCCTGCCAATAGCTCAAGAATGTCATCTAAACAGCCTCTCGGCAGCCCAATGTGGTTTGGGAAGTTTTCAGCGCATGCGATGATACGAGGCTTGTCAAATATTGGCAGCCGCATCGCCTGTGCTTTGTAAAATTCTGGGTTCTGAAATGCGGCTGTACGTATTAGCCGATTGATAAGTTGTGGCGGTAATCTGTTTTTCTCAATGTATAGCTGATTACCTGCAACAATTTTTATGGCATCAGGTATGGGTGTTGCTATTTCAAGAGGATGGGGCTTTCTGGACGGCCTTGCTTTCCATGGCTCGTCAGCATCTTCGTCATCAACCGGGATATGTAGGCCGGTTACTCTTCCACGATCAATTGCCTCAAGTACAAGCATTTCGATTTCTTGTGATGTCATCTTTCTTACAGCAGATAAGAAAGCCCATTGATCAGGGTAAGGCTGAAAATTTTCATCCAAAAAAACACTGTTGCCTTGTTGGCGAGGATCACGCTGTAGCGGCAAAGCAATTAAGTTGCCAAAACCCCCTGCAGGTATATTGTCTTGATTAGGAAAGAAGCGATCATAAGAAGAAAAACCCAAATCAGGGTGGTGTTCCATTGTCTCAGTTAACAAGTATGATCCCATTTTACGAGCGTCCGATGCCGCAACAGGACTCGAGAAGAAAATCCATACATGGCCACCATTTCCTGATCGTGATCTCTCCACATATGCCGGGATAGCCTTATTGCTACAGGTTTTCATGAATGCAGCAACATCCTTTCGCCAATTCTCCTTGTCAAAATCAGCAGCTAAAAACCAACACCTTTCATCAGGTAGCAACGGATATACGCCAATGGTGGCGTTGTTATTTTGAGCATCTTTGCCAGTAAGATGCTGTCGGATTACATCATCGGACACTTTAATAAATGCTTGGTTGGGACATTCGGTGCATTTGATTCTTGGCTTTTCACAGATGCCGCGTACCCATTCATTTGAACATGCCGGGCTATATCCGGAACGGCCTGTTTTTCTATTATCCCAGCGTTTGGGAAAAACATCTTCTCTGCCTCGAAAAAGCTGGCGGAATATGTAGATTTTCTCTTGCGATGAAAATTGCTGTAATGCCACTCTTTGTTGTTGCTGATGTTTGCTTTCAAGAATACTCAACCTGCCAAGCAAGTCCCTGCGCTCAACGTCCAGCAAATCTATGCGCCGTCTGATCTCCTCAATCTCATTAGTGTAATCATTCATCTAAAATCCTAACAAAACGGATAAGCGGAAGCGCTATGTTTCCTCTCGGTCCGGAAGCCTGTAACTGGTGCTGCGTCCGCCACCGGGATTTTGAATAAAGATGCCTCTTTCCTTCAATTCCTGAATATCCCGTAACGCCGTATCGTTTGAGCACTTGGCCAGCTTGGCGTATTTTGAAGTATTCATAAAGCCCTCAAAATCATCTTCAAGCATGTGGTTAATGATCAGTCGTTGGCGATCATTGACGGGCTTTTGATTAATCGTATCCCAAAGCTGAGCTTTGAAGAGGACATTGCCAAGTGTCGTTTCGGCATTGGAAATCGCTCGGCCAAGGCAATCCAAGAACCATGACAGCCAGTCTGTGATGTCTGGTGTTGCGCGTTGCTGTTTCTCAAGCTGAGCGTAATAATGCTTCCTCTCTACCTCAATTTGGGATGAGAGGCTGTAAAAACGGTCTTGCGTGCCATCTGCTCGCGCCAAGGCCATATCGCCAATGGCTCTGGCAATTCGTCCATTCCCATCTTCAAACGGGTGAATGGTGACAAACCAAAGGTGAGCAATACCTGCTTTAATGACTGGATCAATGTCATCGCCGTTGCCAAACCATTTGAGAAATACCTGCATTTCTTTTTCCAAACGGTCGGCATCAGGGGCTTCAAAGTGAACCTTCTCTTTGCCAATTGGGCCAGAAACAACCTGCATGGAGCCTGCGTCGACAGTACGCCAGCCACCAACGGTGATTTTATGCATGCCACTTCGCCCTGTAGGGAATAGCGCAGCATGCCAATCAAAAAGACGGTCTTTGGTTAGCGGCTTGAAAAACTGCTGCGTAGCATCCAGCATCATCTCAACGATGCCTTCCACATCTCGGCTTGCGGAAATTAGACCGGCAATATCAATTCCAAGCCTTCGGGCAATAGAGGAGCGAACTTCCTCCGGGTTTAGGTTCTCACCCTCTATAGCAGAGGATTTGACTACGTCATTGGTCAGTGTGCTTAGGCTGGCTTCGCACTTGAACTCAAAACCCAGTCCTTCCATGCGACCAAGCAAGCGTCCTTGGCGATGGCGTATATCAGCCAACTTGGATGCAAGGGATTCCACATCCCATGTAAAGTTTGGCCAGTTTTGATGTTCATGAACCCACATATTAATCACCGCATTATTTAAGGTGATCATAGGTAATATTCACCGCAAGGTCAAGATGTATCACCGCATATTATGCGGCGATTGACTCTACTATTCACCGCAAGATCATCTCTAGCGCTTAGCGCATGTCACGGAATACGATCAAGAAGTGGTTGCGAGTAACGGGTGATGGCGCGGTTAAATATCAAAGAGGGAAGAAGCCTGGTAGGATGGCTATACAAGCAGTAATATGGCTTAAGTAGATATCCACGAGAAACCCGTGGCTCTACATGGCTTCGCCGCACTTCGCGCATTACAATTCCTCACGGAATTGACCAACCAATCTGCACAGCACCTGCTTGCGCAACTGACTGAATTCCTCATTCACCCACAGCTAAAGTCGTGGTGCTCTGTCCTTCGGACCGCATAAAGGAATTTATTCTACGATGAGCAGATATACGTGTACAGTTGCACGTTGCGAACTAATCCAAATACAACTTCTAAAAAAACATAAAAAATCTGTAACTTATAACGACAGACGATCTGATTTTTAGTCAGGGGTGTGCTAGTTATCAAACCAAAAGTCTAAAAACAATCTATTAACTGGTTGATTATAAGAGTTTATATTTATTTGAAGCAAGATTCTGCAACGAATATGATTAACATAATACAAATCGTAAAAATCCACATAGCGATATGTATAACTTACTGTATTTAATAAGAAAACTTGAGTGGTGCCGACACCAAGAATCGAACTCGGGACCTTCTGATTACAAATACTACATTCCACTAATACCCGCTGATTAACAAACATTAATGTATATATATAGAACAGTATGTTATCATTAATAAAACATTAATGGGGTTACGCGAAAATTGACCATATTTCACCTATACTGTAACCCCGGCGTAACCCCAGTGAGGTTAATATGGAAAATAAAATCAATTTCACCAAAGCAATTATTGATTCATTATCAATACCTGAATCTGGCAAGCGTGACACCTACCACGATATAAAAACTTCCGGGTTACAACTCCGCATCACTTCCACCGGCGTAAAAACTTTCAGTGTTTATAGACGCATCAAACGCGGCGAACCTGAGCGCATAACTCTTGGTCGTTATCCAGATATGACCATTGAACAGGCAAGACGAGAAGCGGGAAGGATAGCCACTGATATTTCTGATGGCAAAAACCCCGCTGAGGTCAAACGAGGCCATAAAGCGGAACTAACATTCTCTGAATTATTTGACGATTATATGGAGCGCCACTCCAGGCCAAAGAAAAAAACATGGGCAGAAGATCAAGCACAATTCAGGCTATATCTTGAAAAGCCATTGGGGAAAAAGAAGCTATCAACTATTGACCGAAAAAGTATAGCTCATATACATAGCAGTATTACTAAAGCTGGATATGCTCCTACAGCAAATAGAGTAAAAGCATTGTTATCCAGTGTTTTTGGGTGGGCAATAGCAGCCGGGTTATGTGAATCTAATCCTGCTATCGGTGTTAAATCAAACAAGGAAAATCAGCGCGATAGATTTTTGCAGAGTGATGAATTACCAAGATTCTTTCAAGCAGTAGCTAAAGAAGAAAACAAAACAATCAGAGATTATGTATTGATTTCATTGTTGGCCGGTGCAAGGAAATCGAATGTACTGGCTATGCGTTGGCAAGATATTAACTTCGAACGTGCAGAATGGCGGATTGAAGTAACCAAAAATGGGACACCTCAAACAGTAGCGCTGTCACCCGAAGCCATAGAGATATTACATCACAGGAAACCGTCAGATAACGCTATATTTGTTTTTCCTGGTTCAGGTAAGTCAGGGCACCTAGAAGAGCCAAAGAAAGGCTGGAAGCGAATCCTAGAGCGTGCAGGAATCGACAATCTACGCATTCACGATTTGCGGCGAACGCTGGGTAGCTGGCAGGCTAAAACAGGCGCTTCATTAGCAATCATTGGAAAATCACTCAATCACAAGAATCAGAACACAACGGCTATTTATGCGCGGCTTGATCTTGACCCGGTACGCGATTCAGTCAACCGGGCTACAAGTGCAATGATGACGGCGGGAGGATTAAAACATGAACAGCGATAAAGATATCTGGACGAGTGACGACAATGATTTTTTTGTTGATGGCTCTTATATTGATACGAACCGCCAGGAAGATACGCAGCCACAATCATTAGACGACTTGCATATTCAATATAAACAGGGAAACAGGTTCGCATTGATGCAGGCAATAGACCGCTGCGCCAGAGGTCGATTGGTCATGCCGACGTGGGTAACCGTTGCCTATGGAGAAGCATTTAATGCTATAGCGACTCATAAAAGCAAGAATTGGAATGAAGTGCTTGGTGACCCTCTCCCCAAGGGAGCAAACCTTGCTGCACTGAGAAGAAAACAAACTCTACAATGGCGTGTGTATAACGAAGTTGTAGACCTAATCCATCGCAATCCATCACGGGCTATTGACGCTAGTTTGTTTGAAGAAGCTGGGGAAAAATTTGGTATTAAAAAAACGCTAGCTGAAAAGTATTGCCGCGATGCCGAAAAAACCGACAGCATCAACTTAGCATATATTAAATTATTTTACCTGAAGTGCCTGAAATAAACGAATCCCACGAACTTTTGAATCTTTGCGGGATTACAATCATCAACTGATCGACTAAGCTTTTTCACATGCGCTGGCATTAGGCCAGCGTTTCCTAAATGTGAGGAGCTTTTACATGCAATCAGCAATTTCATCAGTTATCAAGAATCAACCCACCGATCCATTATTAACCCCACCAGAAGCGGCCGCATATATTGGCGTAACAGAAAACACCCTTAGTGTTTGGCGTTGTGTCGGACGTTACAACATTCCCTTCATAAAAGTTGGAAGATTAGTTAAGTATCGTAAAAGCGCATTGGATGCCTTTCTTGTCAGTCGCACGCATGGCGGGGAAATGTAGTATGTACCCCATAGAGTCACAATTTCGCCAAGCACTGCAAGCCGCTGGAATCTATTATTCAGGTGAGATCATACCTGATGGAAAGCTTCATAGATTCCATATTGAAGGACAGAGACGCAGCACCAAGAATGGGGCTTATATATTGCATCTTAATGGATATCCGGCGGGTTGGTTTATGGATTACAAGACTGGATTTTCTAAAACATGGAAATCTAAAGGACACACCAATTCAAGAATTACACAGCAGATGCAGGCTGAGATTGAAAAGGCTAAAAATGAGAGAGCCGAAGAACAACGCAACAAACACGAAGCCACCGCAAGCAAAGCTGTCTATTTATGGCGAAAATCCAAACTAATTAATCAGCAATCTGATCACCCTTACTTAGTCACAAAATGCATTCAACCACATGGATCGAGGCTTTGTGGTGATGCGCTTATCCTACCGATGAGAGATGAAAGCAAAAAAATAGTTAATCTGCAATTCATTGTTCCAGACGGCAACAAACGCTTCTTATCGGGTGGAAAAAAGAAAAGCTGCTTTTTTCCCATCGGGCAACCTACACCAAGAATATTAATAGCCGAAGGATTTGCAACAGGTGCAAGTCTGCATGAAGAAACTGGCCAATGCGTTATTGTGGCTTTTGACGCTGGCAATTTGTTGTCAGTTGCAAAAGTTATCAGAGCCATGTTTCCATCAAATGAAATCATCATCGCTGGTGATAATGACTTATCCGGGATTGGTCAAACTAAAGCAAAAAAAGCTGCACTCGCTATTGGTGGCAAAGCTTCAATTCCACCAGTTCCAGGAATGGACTGGAATGATTATCTATTAGGGGATAATCATAATGAATAGTTTTGAGGATGGAATTGACCCAAATGATTGCGAATTTTGTTTTGATCAATTTATTCTGAATGATGAGGTCGATAAAATGGAAGCCCAAATGCAGAAAGATCAGTTTATTTTGGATGGGATTGCCCTGCTTGGTCAAATGACAGTTATTTATGCAAAGCCTAATGCAGGAAAAACGCTACTGATTTTGCATTTACTAATCAATTCAACAAAATCTGGTGCCATTGATGGAAAGAAAGTTTATTACATAAATGCAGATGACACTTATAAGGGACTAATTGAAAAAACCAGAATAGCAAATGAAGCAGGATTCATGATGCTAGCCCCTGGCCACAAAGGTTTTAAAGCACCGATGCTTCAGGAAATATTGAGAGACATGACTACTAGGAATATTTGTCATGGAGTTGTGGTCGTGCTCGATACAGCAAAGAAATTCACAGACTTGATGAACAAAACGTTGAGTAGTGAATTTTTTGAAACTCTTCGCCAATTCGTCAGCAAAAATGGAACTGTTATTCTTTTGGCACACGTCAATAAGAAACGAGATGAAGATAAAAAAGTTATTTACGCGGGTACGGCTGATCTTGTTGATGATGCTGATTGCGCGTATACATTAGATGAAGTTGCCTTTGATGCGCTTACATCAATGAAAACCGTTCAGTTTGAGAATTTCAAAGCGCGGGGAAATGTGGAATTGAAATTAATTTATCAGTATTGCGCCAATCCTGCTCGAACTACTTACGCGAATTTATTAGATTCTGTAAGAAGGTTAACAGATGAGGATTGCAAGAGAACTGAAGAAGAACAAGCCGCAAAAGATTTGTTGGCAGCCAATAGTGAAGCGATTGAAGCTATCAAAGAAATTCTGGGTCTAGGCATAAATACGTGGACAGAAATTGTGAATGAAGCTGTTGCGATGGGTATTTCAAAAAGAAAAGTTACTAAAGCGTTAAAGGATCACACAGGGGAATCTTTTTTTAAAAATCAGTTTTGGCATGTTATTCGAACTGGTGATAAAAACCGCAAAGAATATATACTTAATCAGCAGCCAACTCAAAATATGGATATATGGGGGGTGTGAAATATGTGTTTTTTGAAAGTATTGGAAGTTTTGTGATTATTGAAAGTATTGAGATCGCCAAAGAAAAATTGGATTTTTTGTTAGGGTAATAATATTTTAATGATAATACCATTGAAGCAAAACCCGCATCATTCCTTAATAATTTCAATACTCTCAATAATTACAACAATTACATTAATTTCAATAATTCCATGATATATACCCCACCTCCCTTGAACAAGCACAAACGATGTTACTGGGGATCTAGCAATAAATTACAATTAACCCCAAAACAAGAAGCGTTCGCTCTTGGAGTTGTTTGCGGTCTTAACTTATCGGATGCTTATCGAAGAGCTGGATATAAAGGCGGAACTAGAAAAACAGTGAATGAAGCCGCGTCAAGGCTATACAAGAATAGCAAGGTTATAGCAAGAATTGAAGAACTACACAGACCGATAGTAGAGAGGACACAAATAACTCTTGAACGTCATTTAGAAATTCTTGAAGAAATTAGGGATAAGGCCGTTGAAAAATCCAAATATGGTATGGCGATCAATGCTCATATTGCATTGGGTAGAGCGTTGGGTTTTTACTAATTGAAATGCAATAAATCAACACTCTCAAGTTCCAAAATATACATTAAAAGACAACTGAAGTTAAAGCCTGATCCAGCACGAATGCCTAGAAATATGGCATACGGCTCACGATGGTGATTTACTGATAAATTGCCTATAAAAACACGAATAATCGCAACAAGACGAAGAGTTATCAATGTTTGAACAAACCTTTAAAAATATAGACGACATACTACACAAAGATGCAGGGTGTAGCAGCGAACTCGATTATGTCGAGCAAACCTCATGGGTGCTGTTTTTGAAATATCTGGATGATTTAGAGAAAGACAAAAGAACAGCAGCCGAACTCACTGGCAAAACCTATACAAGCATTATTGCTCCTGAATACCAATGGAATGTATGGGCTGTGCCTAAAAATAAAGAAGGCAAGCTTGATCATCACCGAGCATTGACAGGGGATGATCTTAAGGACTTTGTAGACCATAAGCTTTTCCCTTATCTCAAGAAGTTTAAAACCGATGCGGCTAGTGCCGACACCATTGAATACAAGATCGGTGAGATTTTTACTGAACTGAAGAACCGCATACAAAGTGGCTACAATTTACGGGAAGTCATTAATCGTATTGATGAACTGCGATTTAGAACCCACGCGGAAAAGCATGAGATGAGTCACCTCTATGAGGACAAGATCAAGAATATGGGTAATGCAGGGCGTAATGGCGGCGAATACTACACGCCACGCCCTTTGATTAAAACCATCGTAAAAGTGGTTGCACCTAAAATTGGTGACAAAATTTATGATGGTGCTGCAGGTAGTGCAGGTTTCTTATGTGAAGCATTTGATTATCTCAATGACAAGAAAAACCTTAGCACCAGTCAAACCGAGATACTTCAGAAAACAACCTTTTACGGCAAAGAAAAGAAGTCACTGGCGTATATCATTGGCATCATGAATATGATTCTGCACGGTGTGGAAGCTCCCAACATTGTGCACACCAACACCCTTGCCGAAAACCTCGCTGATATACAAGAAAAAGACCGTTACGATGTAGTGCTGGCCAATCCGCCTTTTGGTGGAAAAGAGCGAGCCGAAGTGCAGCAAAACTTTCCGATTAAGACAGGCGAAACCGCTTCATTGTTTTTGCAGCATTTTATCAAGATACTGAAAGCAGGCGGCAAAGCAGGCGTGATCATTAAAAACACCTTCCTGAGCAATACCGATAATGCCAGTATCAGTTTGCGCAAACTCTTATTGGAAAATTGCAACCTGCATACGGTACTGGATTTGCCGGGTGGAACGTTTACCGGTGCAGGTGTAAAAACAGTGGTGTTGTTCTTTGAGAAAGGCGCACCTACTCAAAAAGTATGGTTTTACCAACTGAACCTTGAACGCAATTTGGGGAAAACTAATTCTCTGAACGAAAAAGACTTATCTGAGTTTGTGGCACTGCAAAAAACCTTTGCCGATAGCGAGAACTCGTGGACAGTTGATGTGAAAAAGGTTGATACAAAACTCTATGACTTGTCTTGTAAAAATCCTAATAGAAAAGAAGAAACAATTCTGCGCTCACCAGAAGAGATTCTGCGTGAAATAGAAATGTTAGATGAAGAGACTAATGCCATTCTTAATCAAATTAGAGAATTGGTATGAAGGAATGGGGTGTTAAAAAATTAGGTGAAGTGTGTAGCTTTTTCAATGGGCAGGCACACGAAAAATGTATTGATGAAAATGGAAAATATAAACTTATCAATTCAAAATTTGTTTCTTCCGAAGGAGAAACTTTTAAAAGGACAGACAAAGCTTTGTCACCACTTTTTGCAAACGATATAGTAATGGTGATGAGTGATGTTCCAAATGGAAAAACTTTAGCTAAATGTTTTATTGTTGATGAAGATGATACTTACACTCTTAATCAACGTGTTTGTGTCATTCGTTCTAAAAACTTTGATACTCGGTTTCTTTATTATCAATTAAATAGAAATAAATGCCTTTTGAGTTTTGATAATGGAGAAAATCAAAGCAATTTAAGAAAAGATGATATTTTAAATTGCGAACTTTTACTCCCTCCCCTCCCTGAGCAACAGCGCATCGTAGGTATATTAGATGAAGCTTTTGCCGCCATAGCCAAGGCAAAAGCCAATGCCGAACAAAACCTCAAAAACGCCAAAGAACTTTTTGAGAATTATTTGCAATCTGTGTTTGAAAATAAAGGTGAGGGTTGGGAGGAGAAGACGTTAAAAGAGCTGACAACGATCTTAGGTGATGGATTACACGGAACACCTAAATATACAATTGAAGGCGATTATTACTTTATTAACGGCAATAACCTAACCGATGGAGTAATTGAATTTAAGGAGAACACTAAAAGAGTTTCAATCGATGAATATTATAAATATAAGAAAAATTTAACTAGTAGAACGGTCTTAGTCTCTATCAATGGAACACTGGGAAATGTTGCTTTTTACAATGGTGAAAAAATAATTTTAGGTAAGAGTGCTTGTTATTTCAACCTGAAAGAAAATGTAGACAGGGTTTTTATTAAATACGTTCTTTCAAGCCCCTATTTTTTTAAATATGCGCATAAAGAAGCGACGGGAGCAACAATTAAAAATGTTTCTCTCAAAACGATGAGGGAATTTAAAGTGCCCATACCACCATTGAAAGAACAACAAACCATCGTCCAAAAACTCGATGTTCTTTTAACCGAAACAAAAAAACTAGAAACCATCTACCAGCAAAAAATAAATGATTTGGAAGAACTGAAGAAATCTATCCTTCAAAAAGCATTTAGTGGCGAATTGAAAACTTCAAAAGAAGTAGCCGCATGAACGAAGCAGAGACCAGAGCGGAGCTCATAGAACCCAAGTTAAAGGCTTGTGGCTGGGGCGTTGCTGAAGGCTCTAAGATCCTTCGTGAATATCACATTACCGCAGGTAAAATTCAAACCGGTGGCGTAAGAGCCAAGAAACTCATTGCCGATTATGTGCTGGTTTTTAAAAACATCAAGCTGGCGACCATAGAAGCCAAAAGCGATGAACAAGAAGTGGGCGAAGGTGTGGCACAAGCCAAGCAATATGCCGGAAAACTCAACTTAGAAACCACCTATTCCACCAACGGCAAAGAAATTTACAGTATCTGTATGAAAACAGGTGCGGAAGGTTTGGTTGCCGATTATCTTTCACCTGATGAACTTTGGAATAAAACCTTTGCTGAGCAAAACGAATGGAGAGATAAGTTTGCAGCCATTCCGTTTGAAGATAAAAGCGGCACCTGGCAACTTCGCTACTATCAAGAAATAGCCATTAAGAACGCTTTAGAAGCATTGGCCAATGGTCAGGAACGTATTTTATTGACGCTTGCTACCGGCACCGGAAAAACGGCGATTGCGTTTCAAATTGCCTGGAAATTGTTTCAAACCCGATGGAACTTAAAGCGTGATGGCAGCCGCAGACCAAGAATATTATTTTTAGCTGACCGGAATATTTTAGCTAATCAAGCCTACAACGCATTTTCAGCATTTCCAGAAGATGCTTTGATAAGAATAAGACCAAGCGAAATCAGAAGAAATGGCAATGTGCCCACCAATGGCAGTATTTTCTTTACCATCTTTCAAACCTTCATGAGTGGCACCGATGCAGAGGGCAAACCCGCTCCTTATTTTGGCGCTTATCCTCCCGACTATTTTGATTTTATTGTTATTGATGAGTGTCACCGTGGCGGAGCCAATGACGAAAGCAATTGGCGCGGCATTTTAGAATATTTTGCTCCCGCTGTTCAGTTGGGTCTAACCGCAACGCCCAAGAAAGATCAGAACATTAATACCTACCAATACTTTGGTGAGCCGGTTTATAAGTATTCACTGAAAGAAGGCATCAACGATGGTTTCCTTACGCCATTTAAAGTAAAGCGCATCAAAACAACGCTGGATGATTATATCTATACCAGCGATGACCAAATCATTGAAGGCGAAATTGAAGAAGGCAGGTTATACACTGAGCCAGACTTCAACAAGATCATTGAGATAAAAGCACGAGAGGCTAAACGTGTTCAAATATTTATGGATGAGGCCAATCAGAACGAGAAAGCCATTATCTTCTGTGCCACACAAGAGCATGCTGCGGCTGTTCGTGATTTAATCAATCAATACAAGAAAAGCAAAAACCCGAATTATTGTGTGCGTGTGACTGCCAATGATGGTGAAATAGGCGAGCAGTTTTTAAGAGAGTTTCAAGACAACGAAAAAACCATCCCGACGATACTGACCACTTCGCAAAAACTATCAACGGGAGTCGATGCCAGAAACATACGCAACATTGTTTTAATGCGACCAATTAACTCAATGATTGAGTTTAAACAGATTGTAGGTAGAGGCACCCGGCTGTTTGATGGCAAGGAGTTTTTTACCATTTATGATTTTGTGGATGCTTATCATCATTTTGCCGATCCTGAATGGGATGGCGAACCGATAGAGCCTGAATCAACCCAAGAGGCAGACCACCCAAGGCAAGCCAAACCGCCTAAAGAGCCGCAAACCAGTGAGGATGAAGCAAAAGAGCAACGCAAGAAGATCAAAATAAAATTGAGAGATGGCAAGGAAAGAGAAATACAGCACATGATTTCTACTTCGTTTTGGAATGCCGATGGTAAACCCATTTCAGCCGAAGAATTTTTGAATAATCTGTTTGGAGAATTACCCAATCTATTCAGAAGCGAAGAGGAGCTACGCACCATTTGGAGCAATCCGACTACACGCAAAGCATTATTGGAAAAATTGAATGATGCCGGATTTGGTAAGGAAGAACTGTCAACGCTGCAAAAACTCATCGATGCGGAAAAAAGCGACCTGTTTGATGTATTGGAATATGTATTTAACAGCGATATAAAACCAATGACCAGAGAAGAACGTGTTGCCGCAGCGGAAGCCACTATTTTTGCATTACTCAACAGCAAACAACAAGAGTTTATAGAATTTGTCTTGAGCAAGTATGTTGAAACGGGCGTGGAAGAACTTGATCAGGAAAAATTACCTACTTTGCTGATAAACAAATATCAGTCGTTAGAAGATGCCAAAGCCATTTTGGGCGATACTGCCAATATCAGTTCGCTATTTATAGAGTTTCAGAAATATTTGTACTTGCAGAAGGCGGCGTGATTTTTGAAGGTGATCTTCCTGTGTTATATGTTTCAGTGGAGAGCTGGATGGTCATATACTATAACTATACAGCTTATGATCTAGAGTACCGTCAGCTTTTTAAATACTAGCTCAGAACGGTGAATCACAACATAAACATGAAATCGAGCATGGTCTTGCGCCGGGGATCAACCGTCGCAACCCCAACAAGTGGAGTTTGCCTATTTTATTCTCATCACACAAACCCTACCGCAAGAATAATATCTAAATACTTGGTTTTTTGCGCCGATTAAATAAAAAATTAGCAATTCCTATATCAATTATTAAAGTATTATTGACAACAAATTTGCCTTCCAGTAAATTGATTAAAAGTACAAATGTGATTAGGAAGGCGATAAATTGAATAATGAGGAGAAATTATGAGCTTTCTAAGCATGCTGGGGCTGGCTCCCAATGAAGAAGATAAACGTTTGAAAAAGCTTGTACAGGATTCTTATAAGGAAGTTAAGGTAGTTGGCCGAGGTACTATTCGCATTGATCCTAAAGAGGTTAGCAGCAGCGATGAATTTAAAAATGCTCAAAACAAGGCTCGAACGTTAGTTACAAGTTGATGTGACTGATGTTACCCGATCTGAGCATTTGAAGTTAGATGCTGCTATTATTAATTTTTCCAATTCTTGCAGCAGGTTTTTTAGCTTGCCACATCCATCCAGTCCACTCTTATAAACTCCACCGATATGAAGGGCAATACTTATACCTAAAAAGTGCAGAGATGGGATTGAGATGCTTTGCGTTGGCATTTTTTGTTTGTCTATGTGTATACCTTTTCGTTCCTTCCTCATTTAAGCTTGGTTGTTTTGATATCCCAACATCAATTCCACGATTATTAGCCGACACTTTCCATAGTGCCGGAATATCCAATGACAAAGAAGCATTAAAACTATCCTGGTTTCTTATTATATCGATTGCCATATTTGTAGCAGCTTATGTTATTAAATTATGGGCACTTATTAGTCTTCGTCGACGTTATGGAAACTGGAATACAAAAATCTATGTAATTGGAAGTATATTGGAGGATAGCCCTCTTGATAGCCTATTGTTTAATCTGTCACTGCATAAAGACAAATATGGTATGTTTTCCATGACTAATAATAAAGTGTATGTTGGAAAAGTTATTAATCTAGGTGAGCCAACTGAAACCGATGGAATGAATCAAGGTATTTCTATTATGCCGCTTTTAAGTGGATATCGAGATAAGGATACTTTAAAAGTAAAATTTACCACAGATTACAAAGATGGGGATTCTGATATTTACCTAACTCTACGACAAGATGCAATATTATCAGTATCTGAGTTTTCATTTGACGCGTACTTGAAATGGAATCCCCAAAAAAGGAGTTTCCCAAAAAGCGCAGTAGAGTACTTTCAAAACTTTTCAATTAGGTTAACGAAGAAATTATATACCCTGCGGTAAATTGAAGTATGGTGAGTATATGCTGTGACAAATTTGCGCCATATAGAAACTAAATAGTATTGAATAACATGCACTTAACATTGCTTATGTGATTAAAAAGCAATGTTAGTTTTGAATCAATGAAAATAGTGCAAAATTTGCAAGAGCGGATATTGCAGTAAATAAAATCTAGTTTGATTCCGCCGAAATGTTAAGGTACTTCCATGAGTTTACAATATGTGGGTGATTCGAACCACATGTAAATTCTAGCTGAGAAATTTTAAAAGTTACTTAAAACAACGACCTGCTTATATATGCCGAACTAATATCACTAACGGGCATTTAAATGACACCCCGTGGGGCAAGATGTCTGGGGTTGATTGTGCAAGTAACCGCTCTCCAGCCTATTCGCAGATTTTTTTCTCGCTACAGAAAAAAAGGCTTTATATGCCCAACCCCTTTTCAGGAATAGAAGCCCATCAGAATCAATCCTAAGCGATTATTTCTTTCATCCTATGGAAAAGCCCCCCCACCATTTGTATTAGCCTTGAGGGCTTGTCAGCCTAACCGCAATTGAAATTAAATCAAAGACAAATACGGTTGCGTTATAGTCAACAGGAACGTGTTAAATTGAAATAATTGGCTGAAAATTGCTGAGAGAGAGTGGTAAATCACGGCTAAATAACAATTCTAAGTTATCACTAACAGGTCTATGTGGCGGATTATTATTTCTTGTGGTTTCTTTGCAACGTAACCCCGGCGTAACCCCATCAAATATTTTCAAAACCCAAAACATTCTAACTCATTGATTTTATGGTGCCGACACCAAGAATCGAACTCGGGACCTTCTGATTACAAAACTTATTTACAAATTCCAGTTACATATAAATCAATCACTTACAATGCTTGCCAAGCATAAAAACTGTCTCACACAACCACAAACGGTGACACTTACAGAGTAGTTTGGCACAAATTTGACACAGTCAATTCCGCATCTTATTTCGTTCTCGCATAACGATGTTCCTTTGATAACTACCATTAACACAAAATACCTAAGATCATTCTTCCCAAGGATTGATGACGGGCACTCCGGCAGCGACAAAAGGCGCAGTATCTCGCGTCGCTATGGTGAATCCATGTACGACCGCGATTGCGGCAATCTGACCGTCTGCCACAGAGATGAGGCGACCATTAGTCCTAGCTCGACCGACTATGGGCGCATATGCTATCGCAGCCTGTTGATCGAATGATAGTATGCGCGACCCAAAAAGCCTCTCCATCAGTTTCCTCAATGCGGCATCAAGCCCTTCTTTACGCTTGCCATCTGGCAGGATTTCAATGCCGA
>CADEDO010000051.1 GCA_902826115.1 uncultured Nitrosomonas sp. | reverse complement strand
AAGATAGCGATGAAGATGAAGATGAAGAATAGTCATCATTCATCAACCATGCTCTTGGATACCAATAATTAAGAAATATAAAACATTCTGGAGAAGCAACTTCTCCAGAATGTTTTTATGTAGGAAGAGCATCAATAAGAGAAATAATCTTTTTGGTAAAATTTTTATTTTAAGTATATAGCGTGTCTTCAAAAAGTATCGAAATTTCAGATTAGAGTGCGCTTAATGTTTTTATAAATTAGATCAAAGCTGATTTCAAACTCTCTATAGCAAATATGAAACTGGTTTTTTTCCTTAATAGCGACTCCCTTACCCAATGCCTCACATTACAAAAGGGCCCTCAAAGTGGCAGTAGAGTCACAAACTAAATCAGCTCATGCGGGCAAACTAGGTTATAGCTTTCGTCGTCATTTGCGTGAAAGATTTATAGAAGCACTCTTATTCTTATCAGCAGTACTGTCAGTAGCGATTATGCTAGCGATAATTCTAATGCTAGTGAAAGAATCATTCGTGTTTTTTCAGCATGTACCAATCTGGAATTTTTTAACAGATACCCAGTGGACACCATTATTTGATGATGCGCACTATGGAATCTTGCCACTGGTGTCCGGCACAATTGTAAGCTCGTTTATTGCTTTGTTAGTGGCGTTACCCTTAGGAACAATAATTGCAATTTATCTCTCAGAATTTGCTCCATTTACTGTTCGAGAAATTGCGAAGCCTTTTCTGGAGCTGCTGGGGGGGGTGCCTACCGTGGTATATGGGTACTTTGCATTGCTATTTGTAACACCTCTATTACAAATTATCTTGCCAGAATTGCCAGGATTTAGCCTGCTATCTGCAGGTCTGGTCATGGGCATTATGATCATACCGTACGTAAGCTCTATGACTGAAGATGCTATGCGTGCAGTGCCAATGAATTTGCGAGAAGGATCATATGCGATGGGAGCAACACGTTTCCAGACTGCAATTCGTGTTGTTATGCCAGCAGCCTATTCGGGTATAGCGGCAGCTTATATATTAGGAATTTCAAGAGCAGTAGGAGAAACGATGGTGGTTGCTATTGCTGCAGGAATGCAACCAAATTTAACGTGGAATCCAATGGAGCCAGCGGCCACAATTACAGCATACATAGTTCAAGTGAGTTTGGGTGATCTTCCACATGGAAGTATTGGGTATCAAACGATATTCGCTGCAGGATTAACACTGCTCTTAATAACGCTCGTGTTCAATATCATAGGACATGTGTTACGCAGACGGTATCGAGAGATTTATTAAATAACGTTTCATAGAATCTGCTAAAAATATCAGTTCATCATATATAAATACAGTCTTGAGTAAAATTTTTGAGTGTTGTTTTACGAATGAAAAGTATAAATGATCTAGAAGAAATTAGAAGAATAATAGGCCAGCATAAAAGATGGGATCTAATTTTTATGGTAGCAGGCATTTTTGCGCTAATGATTGCTGTATTGACTTTTATGGCATTATTTGCACATATGTTAATAGACGGTATGCCGCGCTTATCATGGGATTTCTTCACCTCTTTTCCATCACGTCGGCCAGAAGCTGCTGGAATTTTATCTGCATGGGTAGGTACAACACTGGTGATGCTAGTTACTGCGATCTCTGCGGTGCCGTTAGGTATTGGTTCAGGAGTATATTTAGAAGAATATGCCCCTAAAAACTTATTAACAGAAATTATCGAGATCAATGTAACTAACTTAGCAGGTGTTCCGTCAATTATCTATGGGCTTCTGGCATTAGGGTTATTTGTCTATCAATTAAGTTTTGGTCAAAGTATTCTGTCGGCAGGATTGGCTTTGGCTCTGCTCATACTCCCGGTCGTGATTGTTGCAACTCGAGAAGCGATACGATCAATCCCTGTTGCGATACGTGAAGGTGCCTATGCGCTTGGTGCAACAAAATGGCAAACGGTATTTGATCATTTATTACCCTATTCTTCAGCAGGGATCTTAACTGGCATTATAATCGGCCTTGCAAGGGCGATAGGCGAGACTGCTCCGATTATCACAATTGGCGCATTGACATTTATCGCGTTTTTACCACCATCGCCTGTAAGCAATGAGTTTCCTTATTTGTCGTTTGAGTGGTTAACTGCGCCATTTACCGTAATGCCAATACAAATGTTTAACTGGGTTTCTCGACCGGAGGAAGCTTTTCAGCTAAATGCTGCGGCAGCTGGGCTGGTGCTGGTAGTTATGACACTTGCGATGAATGGTCTGGCAATTTATCTACGTTATCGTATGCGGAAAAATATCAAGTGGTAGAAGAATAATGCAAACAAATCAGGAAAAAAATGTAGAGCCGATACAATTACAATGTAAATCGGAGGTCAAGAACCTAAATTTCTACTATGGTGCATTTAATGCACTTAAAAATATAGATATGGTTTTGCATGACAAGAAGATTACAGCACTGATAGGCCCATCAGGATGCGGCAAATCAACATTCTTGAGGTGCTTTAATCGCATGCATGATTTATACCCTGGTAATCGCTACGAAGGAAAGATTATTCTTCACCCAGATGATGTAAATATCTTGGCAGCTAATGTCGATCCCATTGAAGTACGGATGAGAATAAGCATGGTGTTTCAGAAACCTAATCCTTTTCCGAAATCAATCTACGAAAATGTGGCCTATGGACTGCGTGTAAGAGGAATAAAGCAACGTGCGATACTGGATGAAAGAGTAGAAGTGGCATTACGTAATTCGGCTTTATGGGATGAAGTAAAAGATCGTTTGCATGACTTAGCGTTTAATCTTTCGGGCGGTCAGCAACAAAGGCTTTGTATAGCACGAGCTTTAGCAACTGATCCTGAAATATTATTATTTGATGAACCAACTTCCGCACTTGATCCTATTGCAACAGCTAGCATAGAAGAATTAATAACTGATCTAAAAAGTAAAGTAACCATATTAATAGTGACACATAATATGCAGCAAGCTGCGAGAGTTTCAGACTACACTGCCTATATGTATTTGGGTGAATTGATAGAGTTTAATGTAACAGATACCATTTTTATAAAACCAAAGAACAAGCAAACTGAAGACTATATTACTGGTAGATTTGGATGAAATAAAAGTTTTATAGTAGTTGGCGTGGAGCGAATTACGCTTAATCGTGAGTCAGTAACCATATCTTCGTGATAAAAAAATATAAGTTCGTAAGTATCAGTGATGACTAGATGCTCTCTAATTGGTAGTTAGAGTATGAGTCAGATCAAATGAAAAGTTAAAGAAGATATACGATTGACTAGACAAAGAATCAAGGGTAGCATCGCCCCTTTTGGGAAGCAGAGGTTTTGCAAATGCGTAAAAAGTTGGTAGCAGGTAACTGGAAGATGTATGGTAGTCTAAATGAAAATAAACAGTTACTAGATGGGATTATTACTGGTTTAAACGGTTTGTGTAATACACACACGGCGGTTTGCGTGCCTTATCCATATCTGTCCTCAGTACAAAATGCATTGCAGGATACTCAAATAGCGTGGGGTGCCCAGAATGTTAGTCAATATGAAAAAGGCGCTTATACAGGAGAAGTGTCGGTTTCAATGTTGAATGATTTTAAGTGTGATTATGTGATTGTAGGGCATTCAGAAAGAAGAGCAATCTTTGGAGAAGATAATAATATTGTCGCTGAAAAGTATGTAAAGATACAAGAAGCAGGAATGATACCGATACTTTGTGTTGGCGAAACGCTTGAGCAACGAGAATCTGGAATAACAGAGCAAATTATAAAAGAGCAATTAGCAGCAGTAATAAAACGGGCCGGAATAATATCCCTCAGTAAAGCTATTATTGCCTATGAGCCAGTCTGGGCAATTGGAACAGGAAAAACAGCCTCTCCTGAACAGGCGCAGGATGTACATGCCTTTATAAGGAAAGGTATTGCAGATCAAGACATGGGAGTGGCGAAAGAATTGACCATACTTTATGGTGGTAGTGTTAAACCTAATAATGCTTCTGAATTATTTAAAATGCCTGATATAGATGGTGGACTGATAGGTGGAGCATCGCTCGTTGCGAGTGATTTTGTTGCAATTTGTCGAGCAATGAATATTTAAACATTTTGGAGTAAAACATTGGAAATTTTAGTTTGGTCAGCTCATGTACTATTTGCAGTCATATTAATTGTTCTTGTCTTATTGCAGCATGGAAAAGGTGCTGATATGGGGGCAGCTTTTGGTAGCGGGTCAGCAGGTAGTTTGTTTGGGGCCAGTGGTTCAGCAAATTTTCTAAGCAGGGCAACAAGCTTCGTTGCTGCTATTTTTTTTGCAACCAGCATGAGTTTGACTTACTTTTCCGCGAATCAAACTAAAAATGCTAGTGTTATGAGTGTCATGAATCAATTAGAAGAATCAGGTGAAGTAACGAGTGATGCGGATAAAGCCAGTTCTGGGCATGAAATAATCGTTCCCGATGTTGACGGAAAGTTAAAGGCTGACCAAATTCCTGAATAAAAATTGGAAAAGAGTGAATTTGTAGCGGCTCAACAAATGGAAAATATATAGTGCTATTGCCGACGTGGTGGAATTGGTAGACACGCCGTCTTGAGGGGGCGGTGGCGAAAGCTGTGCGAGTTCGAGTCTCGCCGTCGGCACCATGCACTAAGATAAATCATTAAAGTAAATTTAAGAAACAAATTACTAATCAAAAAATACAGAATGCTTGAAAATTATTTTTCTATTTTATTATTTCTAATCGTTGGCTTTTTGGTAGGGGTTGTACCGATGCTATGTGGATGGTTGCTTGCACCAAATAATCCGGATAGTGAAAAATTATCACCATATGAATGTGGATTTGAAGCTTTTGAAGATGCGCGTATGAAATTTGATGTGCGCTATTATTTGGTAGCTATTCTGTTCATTTTATTTGATCTGGAAATAGCATTTTTATTTCCTTGGGCAATCGTTCTGGATGAAATTGGACTATATGGATTCATTGCTATGATGATATTCCTTGGTATTCTGGTGGTTGGATTTATCTATGAATGGGTGAAGGGAGCATTAGAGTGGGATTGATGCTATGAGTATAGAAGGAGCTCTTGATAAAGGTTTTATTACTACAACCCTAGATTCGGTTATCAATTGGGGGCGTACTGGCTCAATGTGGCCAATGACTTTTGGGTTGGCTTGCTGTGCTGTTGAGATGATGGAAACAGGAGCATCTCGTTATGATCTTGATCGTTTTGGAATAGTTTTTAGACCAAGTCCCCGACAATCGGATGTAATGATTGTGGCAGGAACTTTGTGTAACAAAATGGCACCTGCTTTGCGTAAAGTTTATGATCAGATGGCTGAGCCAAGATGGGTAATATCAATGGGTTCTTGCGCAAATGGCGGAGGATATTATCATTATTCTTATTCGGTAGTGCGTGGGTGCGATCGCATCGTGCCAGTTGATATCTATGTGCCAGGTTGCCCACCGACTGCAGAAGCTTTACTGTATGGCATTATTCAATTACAAAACAAGATCAATCGTACCAACACCATTGCTCGATAATCTAAATATGTCAAACTTTTCTGAATCAAAAAATCTCGCCGTAAGTTTGCAGAATTTATTGGCAAATAAATTGATTAACCTACAAGATCAGTTTGGTGAGCTAACTATTATGGTACGAGCTGAAGATATACTCACAGTATGCAAGATATTGCGTGATGATCCTGTATTAAGTTTTGATACGCTGATTGATATATGTGGAATTGATTATTCAACGTACGGCGATCATCTAACTACTAAACATCTCTTACAAGATAAACGTTTTGCTGCAATTTATCATTTGCTCTCGGTTACGCTCAATCACAGATTACGCGTTCGAGTGATGGCTGAGAATAATGAATATCCAGTCATTGATTCGGTAACAGAATTGTGGCCTGTTGCTAACTGGTTTGAACGGGAGGCATTTGATCTTTATGGGATTGTATTTGTTGGTCACCCTGATTTGCGTCGCATATTAACAGATTATGGTTTCATAGGTAATCCGTTTAGAAAAGATTTTCCAATAACAGGAAATGTTGAAATGCGATATGATTTAGAGCAAAAAAGAGTTATTTATCAGCCTGTTAGCATCGAGCCTAGGGAAATAACTCCGCTCGTGATACGAGAAGAACATTATGGGGACTGTGAATAGTAATTCACTTGATATTTCCTGCCTCGCTATTATTTTTTGAAAAGACTTTAAGTAACCTATGGCTGAGATACGTAATTACACCATGAATTTTGGTCCACAGCACCCGGCTGCACATGGTGTTCTGCGACTAGTATTGGAGTTAGATGGTGAAGTAGTGAAACGTGCCGATCCTCATATCGGATTGTTGCATCGCGCAACAGAAAAATTGGCGGAAAATAAAACATATATTCAATCGGTTCCTTATATGGATCGTCTTGATTATGTTTCTATGATGGTCAATGAACATGCATATGTTATGGCCATTGAAAAGTTATTGCAAATTGAAGTGCCGCTGAGAGCACAATACATACGGGTAATGTTTGATGAAATTACTCGCATACTGAATCATTTGTTATGGATTGGTGCACATGCACTTGACGTGGGTGCTATGACAATGTTTCTCTATGCTTTTCGAGAAAGAGAAGATTTGATGGATTGTTATGAAGCTGTGTCTGGGGCAAGAATGCATGCAGCCTATTACAGGCCAGGTGGTGTATATAGAGATTTGCCGGATACAATGCCCAAATATCAATCCTCAAAAATTCACAATGAAAAACAGACTCGTGCGAGAAATGCAAACCGAGAAGGTTCTTTATTAGATTTTATTGAAGATTTTACCAATCGGTTTCCTAAGTATGTCGATGAATATGAGACATTATTAACAGATAATAGAATTTGGAAGCAACGGCTGGTTGATATAGGTATCGTTTCACCTGAGCGGGCAAAAGCGTTAGGTTTTACAGGTCCAATGTTGCGTGGTTCAGGAGTGGAGTGGGACTTAAGGAAGAAGCAACCCTATGAAGTATACGATCGTGTCGAGTTTGATATACCGGTTGGGGTGAACGGTGACTGCTATGATCGTTATTTGGTACGTATGGAAGAATTTCGTCAATCGAATAGAATCATAAAGCAATGCGTTGATTGGCTCCGTAAGAATCCTGGGTCAGTAATCGTAGATAATCATAAAGTGGCACCACCATCTCGAGTTAATATGAAACAAAATATGGAAGAAATGATTCATCATTTCAAGCTATTTACTGAAGGATTTCATGTTCCACCGGGTGAGACTTATGCAGCTGTAGAACATCCGAAAGGCGAGTTCGGTATTTATTTGGTATCCAATGGGGCAAACAAGCCTTATCGACTTAAGATACGCGCACCTGGATTTGCACATCTGGCTGCAATGGACGAAATGTCACGAGGACATATGATCGCCGATGTAGTTGCGATCATAGGTACGCAAGATATTGTATTTGGCGAAATAGATAGATAATAGACGATGTTAAGTACTGAATCCCTTAAAAGAATAGATCGAGAGATCGCTAAATATCCGATTGATAAAAAACAATCTGCAGTTATGTCCGCATTGGCAATCGCGCAAGAAGAAAAAGGCTGGTTGGCGAGTGAAACAATGGATTTTGTGGCTAGATATTTAGAGATGCCTCCTATTGCTGTATATGAAGTGGCTACATTTTATAATATGTACAACCTCGAGCCGGTGGGTAAATACAAAATTACAATTTGTACAAATTTGCCTTGTGCTTTATCAGGTAGTAATGAAAGTGCAGCTTACTTAAAGAAAAAACTAGGAATAGAATATAACCAAACCACGGCGGATGGGAAATTTACACTTAAAGAAGGTGAATGCTTGGGAGCTTGTGGTGATGCGCCAGTGTTGTTAGTTAATAATAAACGCATGTGCAGTTTCATGTCCAACGAAATGATTGATCAATTGTTGGAGGAACTGGATAAATGAATAAATATCCACAAACATTAATGAATGGGGTCGATCCATCTGATCCAGATAATTGGCGATTAACAAGCTATGAAAAGCGAGAAGGTTATGCTGCAATAAGAAAAATATTAGCCAAGAAAATTACGCCTGAAGAAATCATAGAAGAGGTAAAAAAATCTGCCCTTAGAGGTCGTGGTGGCGCTGGTTTTCCTACTGGATTAAAGTGGAGCTTCATGCCTAAAGGCTATGAAGGTGATAAATATATTGTATGTAACTCAGATGAAGGTGAGCCGGGTACTTTTAAGGATCGCGATATTATGCGATTTAATCCTCATCTTCTGATTGAAGGGATGATTATTGCAGCATATGCAATGGGTGTTAAAGCCGGTTATAACTATATTCATGGCGAAATCTGGGAAACCTACGAGCGCATGGAAGAGGCTGTAGAAGAAGCTCTGAATGCAGGATATTTAGGTGATAATATCCTCGGTTCATCATTTAGTTTTCATCTATATAATCACCATGGATATGGTGCTTATATCTGTGGTGAAGAGACTGCATTATTAGAGTCAATAGAAGGAAAGAAAGGACAGCCGAGGTTTAAGCCTCCCTTTCCAGCAAATTATGGACTCTACGGTAAGCCCACAACCATCAACAATACGGAAACTTTTTCTTCAGTGCCTTGGATCATTCGGCATGGCGGTGATAAATATCTGCAGCTAGGCAAACCAAATAATGGTGGTACCAAGATATTTTCAGTGTCAGGTCATGTTAATAAGCCAGGAAATTATGAAATACCGCTTGGTACACCCTTTGCGGAGTTGCTAGAGATGGCTGGTGGGATGCGAGGAGGACGGAAATTGAAGGGATGCATTCCAGGTGGCTCATCAATGCCTGTTTTGCCCGGAGAAATAATGATGCAAACAGACATGGATTATGATTCCATTGCCAAAGCTGGGTCGATGCTTGGATCGGGTGCAGTCATTATCATGGACGAGACAACCTGCATGGTAAGAGCGTTAGAACGTCTATCATATTTCTATTATGAAGAGTCTTGTGGTCAGTGTACGCCCTGTCGAGAAGGAACTGGTTGGCTATATCGCATTGTTAATCGCATTGAACATGGCAAGGGACGCCCCGAAGATTTAGATTTGCTAGATAATATTGCTGACAACATTCAAGGAAGAACAATTTGTGCGTTAGGTGATGCAGCTGCCATGCCTGTCCGCGCAATGATACAGCATTTTCGAGAAGAATTTGTTTATCATATAGAACATAAGAAATGTTTGGTTTGACTAATTAAATAAGCAATTTCGTCAATTAATATTCGTGATTAAATAAAGAATTAACAGATGGTCAATATAGAAATCGACGGTAAACAAGTATCTGTGCCCAAAGGAAGTACCATCATGGATGGTGCAAAACAGGTCGGTGTGTATATACCCCATTTTTGCTATCATAAAAAACTATCCATTGCAGCGAATTGCCGTATGTGTCTAGTGCAGGTGGAAAAAGCTCCCAAGCCATTACCAGCTTGTGCGACACCAGTGATGGATGGAATGAAAGTTTTTACTCATTCTCAGCAAGCAGTTACTGCGCAAAAAGGCGTTATGGAGTTTTTGCTGATTAACCATCCGCTGGATTGCCCAATTTGCGATCAAGGTGGAGAGTGTCAGCTACAAGATCTTGCTGTTGGATATGGTGCAAGTGGTTCACGTTACTCTGAGCCAAAGCGGGCGGTAGTAAATAAAAATTTAGGTCCATTGATATCAACTGATATGACCCGTTGCATCCATTGCACACGATGTGTACGATTTGGACAGGAAATCGCAGGCATTATGGAGCTTGGGATGGCTGGACGGGGCGAGCATTCCGAAATACTGTCGTTTGTTGGCAAGACTGTAGATTCAGAATTATCCGGAAATGTCATAGATCTTTGTCCAGTCGGTGCACTTGTTAGTAAACCATTCCGATATTCAGCTCGTACTTGGGAATTATCGCGAAGAAAATCAATCAGTCCGCATTGCGGATTAGGATCTAATCAGGTTGTACAAATTAAACAGAATCGTGTGATGCGCGTATTGCCGAGGGAAAATGAAGCAATAAATGAATGCTGGTTATCTGACAAAGATCGTTTCTCGTATGAAGGACTAAATTCAGAAGATAGATTAACGAACCCAATGATCAAGCGCAATGGTCATTGGGTGGAGTGTGATTGGCAAGAAGCATTGGAATATACTGCCAGTGCTATGCAAACAATTGCACTAAAACATGGCTCTCAAAGTATTGGCGCGCTTGGGTCTGCGCACAGTACTTTAGAAGAGCTTTATTTGTTGCAAAAATTATTGCGCACAATGGGAAGCGAAAATATAGATCATCGCTTGCGCCAATCAGATTTTCGCATCGATAAACTATTGCAAGGCACTCCATGGCTCGGTACAAGCATCGAAGATATTTCACGACTTAAATCTGTATTAATTATTGGCAGCACTTTACGCAAAGATCACCCGCTTATAGCACAGCGCTTACGGCAAGCAGTAAAACAGGGTATGCAATTGAATATTGTCAATCCAATGGATGATGATTTATTGACTAAAGTGGCAAATAAAGCAATCGTTGCTCCTAGCGCTATTGTTAAAACTTTGGCAGAAATACTTAAAGCTGCCATAGAGATAAAAGGCATAGAACAAACTAATGAATTAAAGCAAATACTAAATTCATTTAATATTGCAAGTACAGCTAGTGCATTTGCGATTGCTTCGAGTTTAATCGAGAACACACCAGCTGCAATTTATCTAGGTAACTTGTCACAACATCATCCTGAATATTCAAGAATTAGTGTGTTGGCCGAATTTATAGCGCATGCTACAGGGGCAAGTTATGGCATACTTGGTGAAGCTGCAAATAGTGTAGGTGCATATTTGGTAGGTGCAGTGCCTGAAATCAGCGATTTGTCGATTCCGAAAGCATCAAACTCAATTAAAAAAACGGGTGGACTAAATGCGGCACAAATGCTTGGTTACAGCACTGATTTGCCAGATGAAAACTGTAAAGCACTTATACTAATGAATGTTGAGCCAGAATTTGATGCTTACAATTCTCAACAAGCGCTAGAGACGCTTAAATCGTATGAATTCATAGTAGCTATGAGCATATATAAGGGAAGTGGCGGTGATTATGCAGATGTATTGTTACCAATAACTCCATATACTGAAACATCAGGAAGTTATGTCAATACAGAAGGCCGGGTGCAAAGCTTTAATGGAGTAGTATCACCATTAGGTCATGCTCGCCCTGCTTGGAAAGTTTTACGAGTACTTGCTAATTTATTAGCAGTAGAAAATTTCGATTATGAAACAACTGAACAAATACGTGCTGAAATATTCTCTGATGGGTTAGAAGTTAATCAATACTTAAATAATAAACTTAAAAGTGCTGATTTCGAAATAAAAGAAATTGAAAGAAGAGGTATAGAGCGTATTGGTGAAGTGCCCATTTATCAAGCTGATCCGATTGTTCGACGCGCAGAATCACTTCAATTAACTCATGATGCAGAATCCCCAAAAGCTTGGGCAGCACCAGTTGTGCTAGAAAGATTAGGGCTTGTTTCAGGAAATCAGGTAAAGATTTCACAAGGACGTGGAATAGCGAAACTTGAAATTGCAAGTGACGAAAAATTACCTAATAATTGCGTGCGCATAGCTTGTGCGCATCCCATGACAATAGCATTAGGTGATTTGTTTGGCGAAGTATTTATAGAAAAACTGTAATGGTGAAGATTAGGATTTATTAATGGAGTATATTCAACAACAATTTATAAACATTTTTGGAGCCGAGTGGGGTGGCATGTTTTACTCAGTAGCTACAAACATGACTTTTATCTTAGCAATTGTTGTTCCATTGCTATTGGGTGTTGCTTATTTGACTTTTGCAGAGCG
The DNA here is from genome assembly GCA_902826115.1 of uncultured Nitrosomonas sp. GTDB lineage: Bacteria > Pseudomonadota > Gammaproteobacteria > Burkholderiales > Nitrosomonadaceae > Nitrosomonas. The sequence goes on along the minus strand of CADEDO010000051.1, from coordinate 8,812 downwards.
CAAGATAATTGCTTATATGCAAATTCGAGTGGGGCCCAATAGAGTAACTTTTTTTGGTATTCCATGGTTGCGTGGTTGGGGACAACCGATAGCTGATGCTGTAAAAGCAATTATGAAAGAAATCGTTATTCCAACCGGTGCGAATAAGTTTTTATTCATACTTGCTCCAGTATTAACGATTATGCCTGCACTTGCAGCGTGGGCAGTTATCCCATTTTCTCCTGAAGTTGTGCTTGCAGATATTAATGCTGGCTTACTTTATATCTTGGCTATGACGTCCATGGGAATATACGGCATTATTATTGCTGGTTGGGCATCAAATTCTAAATATGCTTTTCTTGGAGCTATGCGTTCTGCTGCACAGGTTGTTTCCTATGAATTAGCCATGGGTTTTGCCTTGGTTTGTGTATTGATGATGTCGCAGAGCTTAAATTTTGGGGATATTGTAAATGGTCAGCAAGGTGACAGTTTATTGAATTGGTATTTGATTCCACTATTTCCTATGTTTCTCGTATACCTCATTTCAGGCGTGGCAGAAACAAATCGTGCGCCATTCGATGTAGCCGAAGGTGAATCCGAAATCGTTGCAGGCTTTCATGTTGACTATTCAGGCATGGCTTTCACCGTGTTTTTCTTGGCAGAGTATTCCAATATGATATTGGTGGCGACATTAACATCTATTATGTTTTTGGGAGGATGGTTACCACCAATCGATGTCGCTCCTTTAACATTAATACCTGGATTTGTTTGGTTATTACTTAAGATTGCATTTATTCTTTTTTTCTTTCTTTGGTTCCGCGCAACCTTTCCTCGATACCGTTATGATCAGATTATGAGATTAGGTTGGAAAATATTTATTCCAATCACACTTGTATGGATTGTGATACTAGGCTTAATCATGCAATTACCCGAATCAACAAGAGATGTATTTCCGTTAAATATTTGGTTCTAAAATAGAGAAAGTATCATGGATCGAATTAAGAAATTTTTTAGTACCTTTTTATTATTTGAATTAATAAAAGGTATGGCGGTTACTGGGAGTTATTTGTTTAAACCAAAGATAACCGTCCATTATCCAGAAGAAAAAACTCCACAATCGCCACGATTCAGAGGTTTGCATGCACTGCGGCGCTATCCCAATGGAGAAGAACGCTGTATTGCCTGTAAGTTATGCGAAGCGGTGTGTCCTGCCATGGCGATTACTATAGATTCAGAGCAACGTGCTGACGGAACAAGACGTACTACGCGCTATGATATCGATTTGAGCAAGTGTATTTTCTGTGGATTCTGTGAGGAATCTTGTCCGGTTGATTCAATTGTAGAAACGCGCATACTTGAATATCACGGAGAGAAAAGAGGTGATTTGATATATACCAAAGAGATGTTATTGGCGGTGGGAGATCGTTATGAAGAACAAATTGCCAAAGACAGGGAAGCTGATGCACGTTATCGTTGATTTAGTTGGTAAAAACAAATGAATTTCCAAGATGTTATATTTTATATTTTTTCTGCTATCTTAGTTGCATCAGCACTGGGTGTCATTACAGTTCGTAATCCAGTCTATTCAGCGTTACTGTTAGTATTAGCATTTGTCACATGTGCAGGCCTATGGTTATTGCTGGAAGCAGAATTTCTAGCGATTGCATTAGTATTAGTGTATGTAGGTGCCGTAATGGTTTTATTTTTGTTTGTTGTCATGATGTTAGATATCAACTTAGACAGATTGCGTGAAGGATTCTGGAAATGGTTCCCATTCGGTGCATTGATTGCACTGGCGATGGTTATTGAAATATCTATGGTTTTAATGAATAAATATTTCGGACTTGAGGAAATGCCTACACCAAAACCTCATGAGGCTGATTATAGCAATACCAGAGAATTGGGTCGTTTAATCTATACTGAATATGCATATGCTTTTGAATTAGCAGCAGTGTTGTTATTGGTTGCTATGGTTGCCGCGATAGCATTGACCTTGCGGCATCGAGAAGATAAGAAATCGCCAAATCCGTCAGAACAGGTCAAGGTAAGAAAAGAGGATCGCATACGGATTGTAACGATGCCATCAGAAAAGAAAGATTAAGAAAATCTATCGAAAATAAAATTGTTTGACAAAATCTTAAATTTAAGAAGAGGTAGTTAGTTTGGTATCGTTATCTCATTATCTGGTACTTGGTGCTATATTATTCGCTATAGGTATCGTTGGTATTTTTCTCAACAGAAAAAATGTCATCATCATTCTAATGTCTATCGAACTGATGTTGCTAGCTGTAAATATGAATTTTGTAGCATTTTCACATTATTTACAGGATGTATCAGGACAAATTTTTGTATTTTTTATTCTGACCGTTGCCGCAGCAGAATCAGCCATTGGTTTAGCAATATTAGTCGTGTTATTCCGTAATCAACAAACGATTAATGTTGATGATTTGGATAAACTCAAGGGCTGATAGACAAAAATAAGCTTAAGTTTATATAACTGACAAAAAGAATTAATAACCGAGATGCAGAAACTTTATTTATTGGTGCCACTAGCACCGTTGCTGGGAGCGCTCATTGCTGGATTAATGGGGCGTATAATAGGTCCAGTGTGGAGTCATCGTATTACAATAGCGCTGGTTTTTGCTTCCTTGCTAGCATCGATTGTTATCTTTGTAGATGTATTAGAAGGTAATACATACAATGGCACGGTTTATACTTGGCTAGTTACTGGTGATGCGCGATTTGAAGTTGGATTTCTAATTGATCAGTTGTCAGCAACCATGATGGTTGTGGTTAGCTTTGTTTCACTCATGGTTCATATTTATACAATTGGTTATATGCATGATGATCCAGGTTATCAGCGCTTCTTTAGCTATATCTCTTTATTCACCTTCTCGATGATGATGTTGGTGATGTCAAATAATTTTCTGCAGTTGTTTTTTGGTTGGGAAGCTGTCGGCCTAGTTTCCTATTTATTGATCGGTTTCTGGTATACACGACCATCTGCCATCTATGCCAATATGAAGGCATTCTTAGTCAACCGTGTAGGTGATTTTGGTTTTCTTCTAGGTATAGCAATGGTATTAATGTATTTTGGTACATTAGATTATGCTGCTGTTTTTACACAAGCACCTGAAATTGTCAATGAACAGATCGAGTTAATTCCCGGCTCATCATGGCTAGTGATCACTGTAATTTGCATTTTGTTATTTATTGGTGCTATGGGTAAGTCAGCACAATTTCCATTGCATGTATGGTTGCCTGATTCGATGGAAGGACCGACTCCGATATCTGCACTAATTCACGCCGCTACTATGGTTACTGCTGGTATTTTTATGGTAGCGCGAATGTCTCCATTATTTGAATTGTCAGAAAATGCTTTATCTTTTATATTGATAATTGGAGGAATTACTACACTTTTTATGGCACTAGTAGCTGTAGTGCAGGATGATATTAAGCGTGTAGTTGCTTATTCCACATTGTCACAGTTAGGCTATATGACTGTTGCACTAGGTGCATCGGCATATTCTGCAGCGATTTTTCATTTGATGACCCATGCTTTTTTCAAAGCAGTATTATTTCTAGGTGCCGGTTCTGTCATCATTGCGATGCATCATGAACAGAGTATGCAGAAAATGGGTGGGCTTAAACGATACATGCCCATAACTTATGGAACAATGTTTATTGCTGCCTTAGCTAGTGCTGGAGTACCTGGTTTTTCCGGCTTCTTTTCGAAGGATGCGATTATTGAGGCGGTGTATTTTGCGAATATTCCAGGAGTCGATTTTGCATACTTCTGTGTACTAGCAACTGTTTTTGTTACTGCCTTGTATACATTCCGATTGATATTTATGACTTTTCATGGTCAACCAAGAATGGATACTCACACAAAAGAGCATTTGCACGAATCACCTTGGGTTGTTACTGTTCCACTTATGATTCTAGCCATACCGACAGTAGCAGCAGGTTGGTTTATTGGACCAATAGTGTTTGGTGATTACTTTAATAATGTCATTTATGTGTCGCCGCAACATAATGCTATTGAAAAATTAGGTGCTGAGTTTTCGGGAATTGGTGGAATGATGGTTCATGCGCTATCCACAGCACCATTTTGGCTATCCACAGCAGGCATTTTCTCGGCTTGGTTCTTATATAGTGCAAAAACAGATTTACCCGGGAAAATAAAAACTAAATTAAGTATTTTATTTACATTACTAGATCGTAAATATTACATTGATGAATTCTATTCATGGTTTTTTGCGGGTGGCACTCGTGCATTGGGAACCGTATTGTGGAAATATGGAGATGTGAAAATAATAGATGGTTTTTTTGTTAACGGTGCAGCGCGTGTAGTAGCATGGACTTCTACTATTGTGCGTCAATACCAAACCGGATACATCTATCATTATGCATTCACTATGATTGTTGGCATATTTGTTGTTCTGACACTATGGCTATATTAAATCAAATGTAGTTATAAAACTTAGTGTTATATGATGATAAATCCCTGATCCAAAAACTTAAAAAGTATTAATCAATGAAACGGAATAAACATGTCGTTTGAGTTCCCTCTATTAAGTTTAATTATTTGGCTCCCCATTATTTTTGGTATCGCTGTATTCGCAACAGGAAATGACCGTAATGCACAATTGGCACGCTCAATAGCGTTAACAGGATCAATTCTAGGAATATTGGTAGCAATACCACTTTACACGAGCTTTGATTCTTCTCTAGCAACGATGCAGTTTGTAGAGAATCATGTTTGGTTTGAACGTTTTAACGTCAATTACCATCTGGGTGTAGATGGTATATCAATGCCATTGATATTGCTCAATTGTTTTATTACTCCATTGGTGATTGTTGCTGGGTGGCAAGTAATTAAAACAAGAGTATCTCAATACATGGGAGCTTTTTTAGTAATGTCGGGTATTGTCAACGGTGTTTTTTCATCGTTGGATGCAATCCTTTTTTATGTATTCTGGGAAGCCTCTTTGATACCAATGTTTTTAATTATTGGCATTTGGGGAGGGCCTAATCGAGTTTACGCCGCCATAAAATTCTTTCTCTATACACTACTGGGTTCATTGCTGATGTTGATAGCATTCATTTATCTCTATCAAACATCGGGTGGTAGTTTTTCGATACAAGATTATCATCAGTTAGCAATTCCAATGACACCGCAAATTTTGATATTTGTCGCTTTTTTATTGGCATTTGCTGTAAAGGTTCCTATGTGGCCGGTGCATACTTGGTTGCCAGATGCGCACGTAGAAGCTCCGACAGGAGGATCGGTTGTACTCGCTGCTATCCTGCTTAAACTAGGAGGATACGGTTTTCTACGTTTTTCAATGCCAATCGCGCCTGATGCCAGCCATTACTTAGCCGATATGATGATTTTATTATCCCTGGTTGCAGTCGTTTATATCGGATTAATAGCGCTTATGCAAGCTGATATGAAGAAATTGATAGCTTATTCATCGGTAGCGCATATGGGATTTGTGACTTTGGGTTTTTTTCTTCTTAATGCTTATGGAATAGAAGGCGCAATGGTTCAGATGATTTCTCACGGATTCATATCTGGTGCAATGTTTTTATGTGTGGGAGTTCTTTATGACAGATTACATTCGCGCCAAATAGCTGATTATGGAGGAGTCGTTAATAAAATGCCTACCTTCGCAGCTTTCTTTATGTTATTCGCGATGGCTAACGCTGGATTGCCAGGAACTAGTGGTTTTGTCGGTGAATTTATGGTTATCATGGGTACAATTAAAATAAATTTCTGGTATGCATTCTTAGCGGCAACTACATTGATTTTCGGTGCAGCTTACACATTATGGATGTACAAAAGGGTCATATTCGGTGCAGTTGCAAGCCCTGCGGTTGAAGAATTACAAGACATTTCAAAAAGAGAATTTGTATTATTGGCAATTTTGGCAATTTCGGTTTTATGGATAGGAATTTATCCATTTCCGTTAACTGAAGTTATGCATGCAACTGTTGATCAATTATTGGCACATGTCAGTATCAGTAAGTTGTAATGCTCTGATTTTGAAATAATAATAGTGATTTTCTCGATATGAGGATTAAGAGTTAATGAATTTTATATCACCTGAATTTGCGCCAGCCTATTCTGAGATCTTTATGCTCGTCATGGTGTGCGTTGTTATGCTGGCTGATCTCAGTGCAGGCGGGAATAGGCGTTATGTTGCCTATTTGCTAACTCAAATTACGTTAATGGGCTGTGGCCTACTCACTTTTTTGTCATTTACGACAGAAGCTAGTCAGACATTTTCGGGTATGTTCGTTGATGATGCGCTAGCAGATATACTTAAACTAATGGTGTATGGAACTGTATCAGCAGTACTTATATACTCGCATGCTTACATCAGCGACCGGGGATTGTTGAGGGGTGAATTTTTTAGTTTGATCTTATTTGCGACCTTGGGAATGATGGTAATGATTTCTGCAAGTCATTTCCTTACGCTCTATATAGGCTTAGAGCTATTATCCCTCTCGCTCTATGCCTTAGTTGCGCTACGTCGAGATTCAATCATGGCAACGGAGGCGGCCATGAAGTTTTTTGTTCTTGGTGCACTTGCATCTGGATTTTTGCTCTATGGCATGTCGTTGATTTATGGCGCTACGGGAACACTTCATGTTTCTCAGCTTGCTCAAATCATTCAAAGCGAAGCAAGTAGCAAGGAAGTTTTAGTGGTGGGTTTAGTGTTTGTAGTGGCTGGGATAGGTTTTAAGCTAAGTGCTGCGCCTTTTCATATGTGGGCACCTGATGTGTATGAAGGTGCGCCAACCGCTGTGACATTATTTATTGGTTCTGCTCCAAAATTAGCGGCTTTTGGTTTTGTCATGCGTTTGTTGGTCGAAGGTCTAGGGGAAATGGTCGCTGACTGGCAAGGTATGCTGATAATTCTGGCTGTGATGTCAATGGCTGTGGGTAATATTGCAGCGATTGCACAATCAAATATCAAGCGGATGCTGGCCTATTCCACTATTTCACATATGGGTTTTTTATTGCTTGGGTTTATTAGTGCAGATTCAAATGGTTATAGTTCTGCATTATTTTATGTTATTGCCTATGTGTTGATGACATTAGGTACTTTCGCAATGATTATGCTGTTGTGTCGCAGCGGATTCGAGGCCGAAAATATTTCTGATTTTAAAGGTCTTAACAAAAGAAATTCTTGGTATGCTTTTATTGCATTAGTATTAATGCTCTCATTAGCTGGAATTCCACCGATGATAGGATTTTATGCAAAACTTGCAGTTTTGCAGGCAGTTGTCAATGCAGGCTATATTTGGCTAGCTGTTGCCGCTGTATTGTTCTCATTAATAGGCGCATTCTATTACTTGCGCATCATTAAAATGATGTATTTTGATGAACCAGAAACGGATGAACCTATTTTGCCAAACAATGATGTGAAAATATTACTTAGTGCGAATGGACTTGCGGTCTTAGCACTTGGAATATTTCCTCAAGCATTAATGGGATTTAGTCTTTACGCCATTCAGAATTCAATGTAATAATTTAATATTATTAACTGACGGAGAGTATTGATCTTAAATAACTATTTGTCGGTTGGCAAAGAATTCTTTATGCTGCTTTTTGTTGTATGAAAAGCATCCTTTTGGGAATACGTGTTAATTACGTGAGAGCTCGCCAATTTTCTTCAAATAAAAACTTTCCGTATATCAAGATCTGTTTCTACACATATTTATTTTTATAAATATTCCATCAAGTAATTTACTTGAATTTATCTGCATGATTCCCATATTGAATTGATAATTTAAGGAGGCAAATGTGCAAGCTGAAACAACCAAAGAACAACTAAGCTTTCAAGCTGAATCTAAGCAGCTTCTAAAACTGATGATTCATTCCTTATATAGTAATAAGGAAATATTTTTGCGTGAATTAATTTCGAATGCTTCCGATGCGGCTGATAAATTACGATTTGAGGGACTTACAGATGCTGCATTATATGAATCTGATTCTGATCTTAAGATACGAGTAAGTTATGATAATAATGAACGCACTATTACCATTACAGATAATGGTATTGGTATGTCGCGCCAGGAAGTTATTGATCACATAGGTACCATCGCGAAATCAGGTACTCGTGAGTTTTTTAATTCCCTTACTGGAGATCAAGTCAAAGATGCGCATTTGATAGGTCAATTTGGTGTTGGTTTTTACTCAGCTTTTATCATTGCAGACAAAGTCACATTAAATACGAGGCGTGCCGGGTTGACAGCTGCACATGGAATTCGTTGGGAATCAACTGGTGAAGGTGATTACACGCTAGAAACAATCGAGAAATCAACGCGTGGCACTGAAGTCATTTTACACTTGCGCAATGATGAAGATGAATTTCTTAATGGTATGAGAATTCGTAATATTATTCGTAAATATTCTGATCATATTACTCTGCCTATCGTAATGAAAAAGGAAGAGTGGTCGCAAGAAGAAAGTAAAAATAAGATCGTTGATGTAGATGAAACCATCAATCAAGCCAATGCTCTTTGGGCTCGCCCCAAAAACGATATTACCGTCGAGCAATATCATGAATTTTATAAACATGTAGCACATGATTTTGATCCACCTCTTGCTTATTTACACGCTCGTGTCGAGGGTAAACAAGAATATATCCAACTTCTTTATATTCCAGCACGAGCTCCTTTTGATTTATATGACAGAGAGCATCGTCATGGAATTAAATTATATGTACAACGCGTATTTATCATGGATGATGCAGAAAAACTTCTGCCGAATTATCTTCGCTTTGTGCGTGGCGTTATAGATTCAAACAACTTGCCTTTA
>CADEDO010000050.1 GCA_902826115.1 uncultured Nitrosomonas sp. | reverse complement strand
TGGTTGGCCAGGTCGTGCAAACCATGAGCTCCATCAATGAAAGCTCGAAGAAAATTGTCGATATCATCAGCGTTATTGATGGCATCGCCTTTCAGACCAATATTCTGGCGTTGAATGCTGCGGTAGAAGCTGCGCGCGCTGGCGAGCAGGGACGCGGGTTCGCGGTGGTGGCGACGGAAGTGCGCACACTGGCGCAACGTTCTGCTGCGGCTGCCAAAGAAATCAAGGAACTGATCAATGATTCTGTGAGCAAGGTGGAAGATGGTACCCGACTGGTCGATGAAGCGGGTGCCACCATGGATGAGATTGTCAGCGCGGTGAAACGAGTGACGGATATCATGAGCGAGATCTCTGCTGCTTCGCAGGAACAAAGTTCCGGCATTGAGCAAGTCAATCAAGCCGTGACGCAGATGGATGAGGTCACACAACAAAACGCGGCTTTGGTGGAAGAAGCCTCGGCTGCTGCGGAATCCATGCAGGAACAAGCGCAAGCATTAACGCAAGCCGTTACCGTTTTCAAACTGTCGGGAGGTCATGCAGCCGCGCCGATTCCTGTGAAAAGGAGCAATCGTGCCGCTGTTGCTAAGCTGCCTAATCGCGGATCTGCAACTAAAAAGGCGGCCATAAGCGCAAATGCTGATTCTACAGAGATATCCACTCAACCGCGTAAAGTGGCAGCAGCTGGTGGTGGCGAAGATTGGGAAGAGTTCTAAGGAAGCACTGATTAATTCAACGAACGTGATGAAGGGCGAGGCGCACGGAACGCAACCACCGAGACATATCTATTAGATAGGCGAGGGAGTGAGTACCGCGCAACGAAGCAATTCGCTCGTGCAGTCAATTAATCAGCGCTTCCCTAAACGGCGAGTGATTTATTCCTGACTCATTTTTTGGCAAAAGCGGTTTAAGAAAACGCCTGGTCTGTTCAGATTGGGCGTTTTTCTTTTTTCGAGCGAATTTCTCACCTTCCTACAATGCAGTTCTTTCTATCCGACAGATATGGCGCTATTTTCCATGGTTATTCGATGCTTGCTTCCTTATGAATTTCAGTAAGATAGATGGTTCGGTTTAAAGAAACTGATCCCGCTTTCCGGCGTAATCTGGCAAATAATGATCAGCCCCTGAAGGCTGGTAGGTGGTGACTGGGAAACTTATGGATCAGATTATGAATGAGTACGAATGATGGATCTAGGGAAGAAGGTACGAGGAGGTTTTAATGTTTAAGAATCTAAGCATAAAAGCACGATTAATCAGTGTGATAGGTTTGCTATCGATATTATTGGTTGGGATGAGTGCCTGGGGTTTGTACGGAATTCATCAATCCAATGCTGGCTTAAAGACGGTTTATTTAGATCGTACGGTGCCAGCCGTAGATTTGGCGACTATTAATGACATATGGGAAATGGTGCGTAAGAATGCCATTGCGGTTGCAAATACCAAAGATGCAGCTTTTGCAAAAACTAAAGCAGAAGAAACCATGCAGACAATCAAGCGGGCTGAAGGGATCTGGGCAAAGTATATGCAGACCGAGTTGACGGCTGAAGAAGAACGGCTTGCTAAAAAGAAGCTGGAATTACATGCTGTGTATGTGGCATCGGTAACGCGAATTTTCCAGATGACCATGGCTGGAAATACTGAAGGTGCAACCAAGGAACTCAAGGAAGTTGCGGAACCATTGTTTTATGATTTGCATGAGACTATTTACAGCATGATCACTCTGCAGGGCAATGTGGCTGCAGAAAAATATGCTGAAGCACAGAGTGAATACAATTCCATTTTCATGGTTACCAGTATTATTGTCAGTTCGGGCGTACTTCTGGCAGTCATTGTAGGTTTTTTTCTGATACGTGCCATTGTAGGGCCGTTGAATGAAGGCATTGCGATTGCTAATGCTGTTGCGTCAGGCGATTTGACCAGTCGTATTGACGTACACTCAACCAACGAAACTGGTCGCTTAATGATGGCACTGAAGCAAATGAATGACAATCTGGTTGAGCTGGTAGGCAAAGTGCGTATGGGCACGGATTCTATTACAACGGCATCGAGCGAAATTGCGGCGGGTAATTCGGATTTAAGTCAACGCACTGAGGAACAGGCTTCCAGTTTGGAAGAAACCGCTTCTTCCATGGAGGAGCTGGCTGCTACCGTAAAACAGAATGCAGATAATGCCCGTCAGGCCAATCAACTGGCGGCTGGCGCCTCTGAAGTGGCCGTCAAAGGCGGCGCCGTGGTTAGTCAGGTCGTGCAAACCATGAGTTCCATCAATGAAAGCTCGAAGAAAATAGTCGATATCATCAGCGTTATTGATGGCATTGCCTTTCAGACCAATATCCTGGCGTTGAATGCTGCGGTAGAAGCTGCGCGCGCTGGTGAGCAGGGACGCGGGTTCGCGGTGGTTGCGACCGAAGTGCGCACACTGGCGCAACGTTCTGCTACGGCTGCCAAAGAAATTAAGGAGTTGATCAAGGATTCTGTTAGCAAAGTGGAAGATGGCACTCGACTGGTCGATGAAGCGGGTGCCACCATGGATGAGATTGTTAGCGCGGTTAAACGAGTGACGGATATCATGAGCGAGATTTCCGCCGCATCGCAGGAACAAAGCGCGGGTATTGAGCAAGTCAATCAAGCCGTGACGCAGATGGATGAGGTCACACAACAAAACGCGGCTTTGGTGGAAGAAGCCTCGGCTGCTGCGGAATCCATGCAGGAACAAGCGCAAGCATTAACGCAAGCCGTTACCGTATTTAAACTATCCGGTGGTTATAGAGCGCCTGCTTTGATGAAAAGAAGTAACCGCCGTACAGCTAGTCAACTGCCTAATCACGCAATAGAAACTGAGATGGGTTTGGCTAATGCCGACTCGGCATCAGCGCAAGCGGCGTAAGCTGGCAGCCGTTGAGTGTGAATGGGTGAAATTTTATAACACTGCAAAATTTGAATGCTGATGTAAGTCAGCAGCCACTCAGGGTTCATTGTTAAGACACGGATGAAAACAACTTTCTCCGTGTCTTTTTTTGCTTATCGTTATTGGAATCAATGGGCATAAAAATTAAATTGCCGCGGGCTAGGTTTTAGAAAGGCGATGTATCCATGATCATTGATTGATTCGCCAAGGGGCGATGTCGCGTTCAGCGATGAGCTGATGGTTGCTAATACTGCTGCCATCAAAATTGGCCTGCTCCTGCGCGTTGATCTGATAAACCCCGGATGCGACGTGGATCTTGATCTGCCCATCCGCTACCGCAATGTTGCTGCTGCCATCCTTGTTCATGCGAATGCTGAAACGAGTGCCGATGTCTTTTATGATGGCCTCGCCCACTTTAATTTCGAGCTTGTCAGTAGCATTTTTATGGATGTCAAAATAGACATTGCCTTTGAATAGTTCAACTTGCAGTGGTTGGCTGTTTTTAACCGCAACCGTACTGTGAATGTCGAGCGCCATATCGATATGCGATGCTATCGCGGTGGTGAGGAGCGGTTCCGATTTTGTTTCATAAAAACGAACGCTCTGCGGCTTGGAAATAAACCAAGCCAAAATACCCAGCAATGCACCAATGCTGAGAATTGAGCAATGTAATAAAAAACGCCGCCAACTGAAAACAAAGTTGAAAGGGGATAGGACCGGTGGTTTTTCAGGTGTTTGCATCTGAATTTGGCAAAATGAAGGATGAAAATAAGCATTATATACTGACTAAGAATAATTTTTTTAGTCTGGAATTCAGGGAAGCTTTATCAGTATTAGGTGATTGGTTTTATGTGTTATAAAAGCGCTTTAGAAATGTTTTTCAGCGGCCTGTCAGATGCTTGCGCAAATCTAAATCTATTGGGCAAATTAAATAGGATTTTTGCTGTTTAACCAATTTTCCCGAGCATTCCGTGCTTGAGAAAAAGCCTTTTCAAGGGCTGCACCGTCATTACTTTTCAGCATAACCTGTAAAGCATGCAATTCTTTCTGATAGGCATCCATTTGTGAGAGCAAAGCTTCACGATTGGCCAAACAGATGTCGCGCCACATTTCCGGTGAGCTGCCGGCGATACGGGTAAAGTCGCGCAATCCGCTGCCGGCAAAACGTAACAAGTTCCCCAGTTGATCGGTGCTGTGATTGAGGTGATTCATCATAGTGAAAGCCAGTATATGTGGCAGATGGCTGGTGGCTGCGAGAATTTTGTCATGCTCGTCGGCTGGCATTAGTGAGACCTCGGCACCGCAGGCTTGCCATAGATGAGTAACTCGATCAACAGCATTGATATTGGTTTCCGCGAGCGGAGTCAGGATGACATGTTTGTTGCGATATAAATCGGCTTGAGATGCTTGAGCACCGCTTTGTTCCGTGCCGGCGATGGGGTGTCCGGGCACGAACTGATGGCGGTTTTGTAAAGGGAGATGGCTGCGCACTGCGGCAATGACATCCTGTTTGGTGCTGCCTGCATCTGTGACGATAGTATTGGCGTGCAAGTGGGGAGCGATCTGCGCCATGATGCTTGCCGTCTGGCCTACTGGCATCGCCAGTAAAACCAGATCCGCCTTGTCTAAGGCAGATGGTATATCGGTGGCTATTTCATCAATCACACCAAGATCAAGGGCGCATTGCAAATTCTGCCGACTACGCCCGACACCGACCCTGTGTTTGACGAGACCAGCCTTGTGCAGCGCCAGGGCGAATGAGCCGCCGATCAAACCGACACCGATAATGACCAGTTTGTTAAGTTTCGTTGTGTTCGTCATGAATTAACGCTGTGAATCACAAACTGCGTCCGATGACTTCTGCGATGCCTCTTAATGAGCCCATCAGATCCTTGAATTCCTGGGGATTCAGTGCCTGATCGGCGTCGCACCAGGCTTCACATGGATTGGGGTGCATTTCCACCAGCAAACCATCAGCGCCTGCTGCAATCGCTGCGCGTGCCAGAGCCGGAACCATCCAGGCTTTACCACCGGCATGCGAAGGATCGATGATGACCGGCAAGTGCGTTTCACGTTTGAGAACCGGCACACACGTGACATCCATGACATTACGGTAAGCAGTTTCAAATGTGCGAATGCCGCGTTCACAGAAAATAATATTATGGTTGCCGCCCGCTGCGATATATTCTGCCGCCATGAGCCACTCGGAAATGGTGGCGGACAGGCCGCGCTTGAGAATGACCGGTTTGTTGATACGACCGACTTCTTTCAGCAGATCAAAATTCTGCATGTTGCGTGTGCCGATTTGGATGACGTCGACATCATGCTTGAGAAAGGTGTCAAGCATGCGCACATCCATCAGTTCGGTAACAATCGGCAAGTTGTATTTGTCGGCAGCCTGGCGGAATATGCTCAAGCCATCCACGCCTTTTCCCTGAAAAGTGTAAGGGCTGGTGCGTGGTTTGAAAGCGCCGCCGCGCATCAGTCGGCAACCGGCCGCCGCCACTTGCTGCGCGGCCAGATCCATTTGTTCCTGTGTCTCCACGGAGCAGGGGCCACCAATCACTTGCACTTGGTTGCCACCGATCGGGATGCCGCGCACATCGATGATTGAATCCTGTTTGTGGGATTCGCGCGAAACAATTTTGTATTGTTTGACGATGTGCATGGAATATTCAACACCCGGCATGGAATCAAACGATTCCGGATCGAGCTTGCTTTCATCGCCGATAGCGCCAATGACAATGCGGTTGGTGCCGCGTGAAATATTGACACCGTGACCCATGTCCTGAATTTTTTTTACGACCGCACCGATTTGTTCTTCGGATACATCTTTGTTCATTATGATGATCAAGCCAATTCTCCCATTGCATACTCAAGTGATTCCAGGAATCGTTTGTTTTCGGATGCCAACCCTATGGTCACCCGCAGGTGATGAGGCATTTCGTAAATCCCCAGAGGACGAACGATGATGCCTTGTTGCAGAAGCTTCTGATAAACCTTGGGGGTGTTAGTTGCATCGCCTTTTACGCGGAAACTGATGAAATTCCCATAAGAGGGAATATATTCAATGCCTAATTTACGGAAACCATCGGTCAGTTGTAACATGCCGGCCCGATTCAAGGCATATGATTTTTGCACGAATTCGGCATCCTGTAGCGCTGCCAGCGCACCGACCAGACCAATGCTGCTGACGTTGAACGGTTGGCGCACGCGATTCATCAGATTTGCTACGTCGGGGTGTGTCAATCCGTAGCCGACGCGCACACCGGCAAGGCCATATACCTTGGAGAAGGTGCGCGTGATCAGTAAGTTAGGGAATTGTTTTAACCACTTGATACTATCTGGTTTATTCGCTTCCGGTAGGTATTCGTGATACGCCTCATCCATGACAATCAATACATCGCGCGATACGCGTTCTATGAAACGGAGGAGATCTTGTTCGCTGGATAATGTACCTGTCGGATTGTTGGGGCTGGCGATGAATACGATACGTGTTTCAGGTGTGATGGCATCCAGCATGGCAGGCAGGTCATGACCATAATCCAAGGCGGGAACCGATATGCCATTAGCGCCGATCATTTGCACCACCAATGGATAAACTGCGAAAGCATGTTGTGAATATACCGCCGCAGCGCCGGGCTTCAGAAAGACGCGTGCGGCAAGATCCAGAATATCATTGGAGCCATTGCCCAATATGATTTGTTCGGGATCGACGGCATAGCGGTTGGATAACGCAGCTTTTAATTCATAGCCGCTGCCATCTGGATAGAGCGCGACGTCATGCAGCGCATTGATCATAGCATCCAGTGCGAGTGGGCTGCTTCCCAGCGGATTTTCGTTGGAAGCCAATTTGATGACACTCGAGGCATCCAATCCCATTTCTCTCGCTAGCTCAGTAATAGGTTTTCCCGGCTGATAAGGTTGGATGGAGCGGATATATTCCGGTGCAAAGTCACAAAGATTCATAGATTTAAGTTTATTAACAAGATAAAAATGCAGGGGTAACGAATTCAAACATGGGGTCTACTCGGCAGCGAATGATTAAGTGGCTGGATAAGATCCGAGAATTTTCAGAAAAGCTGCTTTTTCTCTTATTCCTTCAAGGGCCGCAGCCACTGGGGCATCTTCTTGATGTCCTTCGATATCAATAAAAAATACATATTGCCAGAGACCGGTACGCGATGGGCGTGATTCCAGGCGGCTCATGCTCACTCCATGGAGTGCCAGTGGTTCCAATAAATTGTAGATAGCCCCGGAGCGGTTATTGGTTGACAGGATCAGCGAGGTTTTATCTTTGCCAGAGATATCTACCATTTGCTTGCTAATGACTACAAAACGGGTGGTATTTTTAGGGTCGTCTTCAATATTTTCTGCACAGATAGATAATCCAAATAACTCGGCAGCTCTTTTGCTGGCAATCGCCGCTGCTTGTTTGTCAACTGAGGCTTGTCGCGCGGCATCTGCATTACTGGCTGCATTGATCAGCGCTGTACTGGGAATATGCGGTAAGTGGGTACAGAGCCATTGATGGCACTGTGCTAGCGATTGCGGGTGAGAATAAACTTTGTTGATTTGTGCTAAATCAGTTTGCTGAGCCATCAGGAACTGATGTACGGGCAGTTGGATTTCACCACAAATAGTGAGCGGTGTCTGTAACAGTAAGTCCATGGATCTGCCGACCGCGCCTTCGGAAGAGTTTTCCACCGGAACTACGCCATAATTGACGGAATCCGACTCCACTTTGTGAAACACTTCATCAATCGAATCGCAGGCGACCGTTGTGATGGCACTGCCAAAGCGCCTCAATGCCGCTTCTTCAGAGAAAGTGCCATTCGGGCCCAGGTAGGCTACGCTCATGGGCTTTTCCAAGGCACGGCAGACGGACATGATCTCGGTAAAGAGCTGTTTGAGGTGCTCATTGGAGATGGGACCGGGATTTTCCTGTTGAATGCGCGACAATATTTGTGCTTCTCGTTCAGGTCGATAGACAATACCGCTTTTTTTTATTTTGCCAATTTGTTGCGCAAGTTCGGCGCGCGTGCTGACGAGTTTAAGTAATTCGCTGTCAATAGCGTCAATCTGATCGCGTAATTGTTTGAGTTGTTCAGGCATTACTGATGAAAAGTTGTTCTAATGATAATTAATCAGAGTCTCAGAGTTTATCTGGGAAAGGGTATGTGACGTGCCATCAGCACGCCTGTGATTCTGCTAATTTCATCCACTACGCTTGGTGGTACCGGACTATCCGCATCAACCAGCGTATAGGCGATTTCTCCTCGTGACTTGTTGATCATATTATGGATATTCAATCCGGCTGTGGCCATGCAGGTGGAGATTTGTCCCAGAATGTTGGGAACATTGGCGTTGGCTACGGCGATCCGATAAGGGGAATCGCGTTCCATGAGGATATCAGGGAAATTAACGGTGTTTTTGATATTCCCATTTTGCAAATAGTCCATGAGTTGATTGACAACCATGACTGCACAGTTATCTTCTGCTTCTTGCGTCGAAGCGCCAAGATGCGGCAAGGTGATCACTGCTTTTTGGTGTTGTAATTTTTCACTGGGAAAATCACATACATAGTATTTTATTTTGTTGGTTGCTATGCCATTCAGAATGGCGTCTTCATCAACGATGGCACTGCGCGAGAAATTCAGCAGAATGGCATGTTGTTTCATTATTTTTACACTGCTTGCGTTGATCAGATGGCGTGTCGAATCCAGTAATGGTACATGCACGCTGATAAAATCACTGTGACGCAGCAAATCTTCGATGCTCTGCGCTTTTTTAACCTCGGAGGATAGACTCCAGGCTGAGTCGACAGTAATTTTGGGATCATAACCGATGACTTTCATGCCTAACTTGATCGCTGCATCGGCTACCAAGCGGCCAATTTCACCCAGGCCGATAATACCCAGGGTGCGGCCAGGTAATTCGATGCCGGAAAAGCGTTTCTTGCCATCTTCTGCCTGTTTGTTCATCGTCGTATCGTCGCCCTGCAACGCATCAACGAACTGCAATGCATGTGGCAGATTGCGTGCGGCCAACCACATACTCGCCAGGACCAATTCTTTGACTGCATTCGCATTAGCGCCGGGGGTATTGAATACGGGGATGCCACGATTACTCATTTCCTGAACAGGGATGTTATTGGTACCGGCGCCCGCGCGTCCGATTGCCATGACGCTGTGGGGAATTTCTCGGTTCAGCATGTTTTGTGAGCGCACCAAAATAGCATCCGGCTCAGCAATATCATCACCGACCTGATAGTAATCAGCAGGAAAGCGCTTTAAGCCATGGGACGAAATCTGATTAATGGTAAGAATCTTGAAGATTCTGTGTTGATGTTCAGGCATGCTGACTGGCAAACTCCTTCATAAATGCTACCAATTTTGCCACACCTTCCATGGGCATGGCATTATATATCGAAGCACGCATGCCTCCTACCGAACGATGGCCTTTGAGTTGAATCAGGCCATGGTTTTTCGCCTGTTTAAGAAATTCTTCATCCAATGCAGGATTTTTTAGTGTAAAGGGAACATTCATGCGCGAGCGATCTGATTTAACCACCGGGCAATGATAGAAATCGGTGTTGTCGAGCAAATCATATAAAAGATTCGCTTTGGCAATATTGGCTGCTTCGATGACGGCTAATCCGCCCCTATGCTTCAACCATGCAAATACCAGCCCGGTAATATACATGGCATAGGTTGGAGGGGTATTAAACATAGAATCATTTTTTGCATGGATCTGATAATCATATAGAGTAGGCGTTCCAGGTATTGGCATGCCGAGTAAATCCTCGCGCACAATGACCAGTGTCAATCCGGCGGGTCCCAGGTTTTTCTGGGCGCCTGCGTAGATCAATCCAAAACGAGTAACATCCAGCGGTCGCGACAAGATGTTGGATGACATATCGGCGACGAGCGCAACATCACCGTTGGGATCGATGTCAGGTATCCAGTTAAACTCTACGCCACCGATGGTTTCATTGCTGGTGTAATGGATATAGGCTGCTTCTGGATTCAGGCGCCATTTATCCTGTGTGGGTGCATAGGTGAAATTTGCATCCTCGGAGGAGGCGGCGACATTCACTGTGCAATAGCGACCGGCTTCTTCGATGGCTTTCGTCGACCATTGACCGGTATTGATATAATCCGCGGTTTTTTTGCCGCGCAACAAGTTCATAGGTACCATGGAGAACTGGCTGGTGGCGCCACCTTGCAAGAATAAAATCTTATAATTTTTCGGTATTCCAACTAATTCCCGTAAATCACTTTCAGTTTTCTCAGCAATGGCCATAAATTCTTTGCCACGATGACTCATTTCCATGACAGACATGCCACTGCCATGCCAGTCCAGCATTTCGTCCCGTGCTTGCTGCAGAACTTCCTTGGGTAGAACCGCTGGTCCTGCACTGAAATTATAGATTGGATCCATTGCATCTTCTCTGGTCAATGTGTTTGGGTTTTCAGAGATTCGGCAATATCTCTGTGTTAACTTTCATCGCTAATTTCATTGTCGCTGCTATTGTCATTGTCGTCGTCATCGCTTTCTATGACTCTCTCCAGACCGGCCAGTTTTTCACCGGCATCCAAATTGATTAAAGTGACTCCCTGGGTGGCGCGGCTCATTTCTCGCACTTCATTGACGCGCGTGCGGATAAGTATGCCACCGGAAGTGATCAGCATAATTTCGTCGTCCGGCTTGACCAATTTTGCCGTGACCACTTTTCCATTACGCTCGCTGGTTTTTATCGCGATCATGCCTTGCGTGCCACGATTGTGGCGGGTGTATTCACTGATGGGGGTTCGTTTGCCGTAGCCATTTTCGGTTGCGGTCAGGACAGCAAGATCTTCATTTTCGGCCACTAGCAAGGAAATGACTTTTTGTCCGGTGCCGAGTTTCATGCCGCGCACACCGCGCGCAGTTCGTCCCATCGGGCGCACATCGTTTTCGCTGAAGCGCATGGCTTTGCCGTTGTCAGAGAATAGCATGACGTCATGCTTGCCTTCAGTCAGTTCAACGCCAATCAAATAGTCACCTTCATCCAATCCGATGGCGATGATGCCGTTGTTGCGTGGACGGGAAAATTCGGATAATGGGGTTTTCTTAACCGTGCCAAAGGAAGTTGCCATAAATATAAAGCGGGTTTCATCAAAAGCTTTAACGGGCAGGATGGCGTTAATTTTTTCGCCTTCCTCAAGCTGTACCAGATTAATGATGGGTTTGCCGCGGGATAGCCGACCGCCTTGCGGCACTTCATACACCTTGATCCAATATACGCGCCCCAGGCTTGAAAAGCATAAGATATAGTCATGTGTATTGGCGATGAATAGTTTGTCGATGAAATCGTCTTCTTTGGTGCTGGTGGCCAGTTTGCCGCGCCCGCCACGTTTTTGTGCGCGATATTCGTCGAGTATCTGGGATTTGATGTATCCGCCGTGCGATAGTGTCACCACCACATCGGCGGGGGTAATCAAATCTTCCATGCTCAAGTCTTGCGTATCGATAACAATTTCGCTGCGGCGTTTATCGCCAAATTGTTGTCTGATGGTATCGAGCTCTTCGGTAATAATGTGGGTAATGCGTTCTGGATTGGCCAGAATATCAAGATAATCAATAATCTTATCCATGACTTCGCGATATTCGTCGACGATCTTTTCTTGTTCCAATCCGGTTAAGCGTTGCAGGCGTAATTCCAAAATGGCTTGCGCCTGTGCATCGGATAAGCGGTAACCTTGAGCCTGCAAACCAAATTCATCCCCTAAACCATCCGGACGAAGGGCGTTGGCATCTGCCAGGGCGCGCGACAGCATTTCTTCAACCAATGGTGAGCGCCAAATTTTTGCCATGATCGCATCTTTTGCGACAGAAGGCGTCGGAGCCGCTTTGATTAAGGCGATAATTTCATCGACATTGGATAGCGCAACTGCCAAGCCTTCCAATAGGTGGCCACGTTCACGGGCTTTTTTCAGTTCAAATGCCGTGCGACGGGTAACCACTTCACGGCGATGGCGCAGGAATGCATCCAGGATCTGCTTTAAGTTCAGCAGGCGTGGCTGACCATCGAGTAATGCCACCATGTTCATTCCGAAGGTGTCTTGCATTTGTGTTTCTTTGTACAAGTTGTTCAGAATGACTTCAGGTACTTCGCCACGCTTTAATTCAATCACGACACGCATGCCCGATTTATCGGATTCATCACGCAGGTCTGAGATGCCTTCAATTTTCTTGTCGCGAACCAGTTCACCAATGCGGATGAGCAAATTAGCTTTGTTGACCTGATAGGGCAGTTCATCGACGACAATACATTGCCGACTACCTTTCTCCATGTCTTCAAAATGGGTGCGAGCACGCATGACGACACGACCACGACCCGTGCGATAGCCATCTCTGACCCCGGAAACACCGTAAATAATACCGGCAGTGGGAAAATCCGGCGCCGGAATGTGCTCAATCAGCTCATCAACACTGATTTCAGGGTTATTGAGGAGCGCGAGACAGGCATTGATCACTTCATTCAGATTGTGAGGAGGAATGTTGGTTGCCATGCCTACCGCAATGCCTGATGAGCCATTGATCAGCAGATTCGGAATTTTGGCGGGAAGTATGAGTGGTTCTTTTTCAGAATCATCATAATTGGGACCAAAATCTACGGTTTCTTTGTCAAGATCAACCAGTAACTCATGAGCAATGCGTGACATGCGGATCTCAGTGTAGCGCATGGCGGCAGCATTATCGCCATCCACCGAACCAAAGTTTCCTTGACCGTCAACCAGCATGTATCGCAGGGAAAAATCTTGTGCCATGCGAACGATAGTGTCATAGACAGCCGTATCTCCATGAGGATGATATTTACCGATAACGTCACCCACAATACGTGCCGATTTTTTGTAAGGTCTGTTCCAATCATTGGAAAGCTCATGCATGGCAAACAATACGCGCCGATGTACTGGCTTCAGTCCGTCACGAACGTCGGGCAGTGCGCGACCTACAATGACACTCATCGCGTAATCAAGATAGGAACGTCGCATTTCCTCTTCGAGGCTAATGGGCAGGGTTTCCTTGGCAAACTGGTTCATGTCTTATGATCTTGAGAAACAATAGGTTACGGTACGGGTATATTTCTTAATTATTGATTCAAGAAATATATAAATCTGCCCATTCTAACATGTTGCTACCGCTTCTCAGTTAACTTTGAAATATTGAACCTACAAAATTGCGATGATAAGTGGATCTTCAAAGAAAAAAAACTTGAAAAAGGTGGTTAAATAGGTGAACATAATTGTTTCTTCAAAACATCCTTGCTTGTCTGCGAGGATCCTTAATTGAATTTTCCACCTGAAATGCGAGTGTTGTGTAGTGTCTAATTTGATGAATACTTATTCACGATTGCCTGTTACCTTTGTTAAAGGCGAAGGGGTGTGGCTGTGGGATGATCAAGGTGAGCGGTACCTGGATGCATTGGCTGGAATTGCTGTGTGTGGGCTGGGGCATTGCCATCCAAGATTAACCAAAGCAATCTGTGAGCAGGCTAAAACGCTAATCCATACTTCGAATCTTTTTCATATTGAAAAGCAGGAGCGACTGGCTGAGCGCCTGACTGGATTATCGGGAATGGATAATGCTTTTTTCTGTAATTCAGGGGCGGAAGCTAATGAAACGGCCATTAAATTGGCTAGACTGCATGGGCATAACAAGGGAATCTCATTGCCTACTATTATCGTCATGGAACGCTCTTTTCATGGTCGTACGATGGCAACCTTGACAGCAAGCGGCAATCGCAAAGTACAGGCTGGATTTGAACCACTGTTGACGGGGTTTGTGCGGGTGCCCTACAACAATATGGAAGCTATCACTCAGGTTGCTGTGAATAATAAAGATGTAGTTGCAGTGCTCGTGGAGCCATTTCAAGGTGAGGGTGGAGTCAATATTCCAGAAGCACATTACTTACAGGAATTGCGGAATCTATGTAATCAATATGGATGGTTCCTGATGTTAGACGAAGTGCAATCCGGCATTGGGCGAAGCGGAAAGTGGTTTGCATTTCAACATAGCAATATCAAGCCAGATGTGGTGACACTAGCTAAAGGTTTAGGCGGTGGTGTTGCGATTGGCGCATGCTTGGCACAAGGCGATGCGGCGGAAGTTTTTAAACCGGGTAATCACGCTTCAACATTTGGTGGCAATCCATTGGCATGTGCCGCAGCTATAGAGACATTAGCGGTTATTGCTGAAGAAGATTTGTTAGATCGCGCCGCTCAATTGGGTGATTTCATGCGCGATCGGTTTAGAAATCAGCTTGCCGGTGTGACTGGGGTCGTGCAGGTTAGGGGGCAAGGCTTAATTATCGGAATTGAATTAGCGGTGCCTTGTGTTGAATTGGTAAGAAAGGCATTGGCAAAGAAATTATTGATCAACGTGACATCGGATAAAGTGATACGTCTGCTGCCCGCATTTGTAATGCAGCAAGCTGAAGCCGAGCAAGTGGTTGATATGACTTGTGAGTTAATAAAGGAGTTCTTGAATGGCTGATATAGAATACGCGAGGTAAAGTATTTCTAAGCGGCTATTTGTCTTGTTATGCAATTTAAGCATTTTCTGCAATTTAATGATTTTTGTCGTGAAGAATATGAGTATTTGTTTGAACGCGCTCGCTGGATAAAGCGGGAGTTCAAGCAGTACCGCCAGTATTGGCCGTTAGCTGATCGGACGTTAGCCATGATATTCGACAAAAACTCGACTCGCACGCGCTTGTCATTTGAGGCAGGCATGCATCAATTGGGCGGCGCCGCGATCTATTTATCGACTCGTGATACTCAACTGGGGCGCGGAGAGCCTGTCGAAGACTCTGCTCGGGTTATTTCGCGAATGGTTGATATCATCATGATCCGGACTTACGAGCATGACATCATTAAACGCTTCGCAGAAAATTCCCGAGTTCCGGTCATTAATGGTTTGACTGATGAATATCATCCCTGCCAGATATTGAGCGATATTTTTACTTATACAGAGCACAGAGGAAGTATTGAAGGCAAAATCGTGGCTTGGATTGGTGATTCCAATAACATGTGTAATACCTGGTTACAAGCAGCAGAAATTTTTAATTTTACCGTACATGTTTCAACACCACCTGGTTATGACATTGATCCCAAACAAATTGGATTGAACGATACGACACATTTTGAAAAATTTGCGAATCCACGCAAAGCAGTAATGGGCGCGGATCTTGTGACTACGGATGTGTGGACAAGTATGGGATATGAGGCAGAGATGGAGCAAAGAAGAAATGATTTTGCCGAATTCTGTGTTAATACAGAAATGATGTCTTTAGCTAAAAAAGATGCGCTATTTATGCATTGCTTACCTGCACACCGCGGCGAAGAGGTGGCTGCAGAAGTGTTGGATGGTCCGCAATCAGTGGTATGGGACGAAGCAGAGAATCGATTGCATACGCAGAAAGCATTGATGGAGTATCTGTTGTTAGGTCGATTGCAAGCTGAAAAATAAATTTATAATTGATAGTCGATTTTTGAAATCATAATTTATGGCAAGAATCGGATTCTGAATAAATAAAAATTAAAGACAATGAAAAAAATTAATAAAGTAGTTCTAGCTTTTTCAGGTGGCTTGGATACATCGGTGATCCTGAAATGGTTGCAAGATACTTATCAATGTGAAGTAGTTACATTTACCGCAGATATTGGTCAAGGGGAAGAAGTTGAGCCGGCACGCATTAAAGCCAAGCAACTAGGCGTCAAAGAAATTTATATTGATGACTTGCGCGAAGAGTTTGTGCGTGACTTTGTGTTTCCAATGTTCCGCGCTAATACGATTTATGAAGGCGAGTATTTATTAGGGACGAGCATTGCCCGGCCATTGATTGCAAAAAGACAAATAGAAATAGCCAAAGAAACCGGAGCAGATGCTGTTTCACATGGCGCAACAGGGAAAGGGAATGATCAGGTTCGTTTTGAATTGGGGTATTACGCTCTGCAACCAGATATTCACGTAATTGCACCTTGGCGAGAATGGGATCTGACATCGAGGGAAACGCTGCTTCAGTACGCTGAACGGCACGGGATACCGGTTGAAATGAAAAAGAAAGCTGGTTCTCCTTATAGTATGGATGCCAACTTATTGCATATCTCATATGAAGGCAGAGTGCTCGAAGATCCCGCTGCGGAACCAGAGGAGTCGATGTGGCGATGGAGTGTGTCGCCAGAAAATGCGCCAGATGAAGCGGAATACTTAGAATTAGAATTCAGGCGGGGGGATGTCGTCGCACTGAATGGAAGTACGCTATCTCCAGCTGGGGTATTAGAGAAACTCAATCAATTAGGCGGCAAGCATGGCATCGGCAGATTGGATCTGGTAGAAAACCGCTATGTAGGTATGAAGTCTCGTGGATGCTATGAAACTCCAGGCGGAACCATTTTATTGCGTGCGCATCGCGCGATAGAATCGATAACATTAGATCGAGAAGTGGCTCATTTAAAAGACGATTTGATGCCTCGGTATGCTGCATTAATTTACAATGGCTATTGGTGGAGTCCTGAAAGAAAGATCCTCCAAACTATGATAGATGAGTCGCAAGCGAGCGTAAACGGTTGGGTAAGATTGAAGTTGTATAAAGGGAATGTCATCGTGGTTGGCAGAGATTCCCGAACCGATTCGTTATTTGATTCTAATATTGCAACATTTGAAGATGATGCAGGGGCTTATAACCAGGCAGATGCAGCAGGATTTATCAGATTAAATGCATTGAGATTGCGCATCGCCGCTGGTGTAATGAAAAAGAAGATATGAGCATTGCATATTTAAGGAAGCTCTAGGAGCAAGACTAGGTTGCTGAATCAGTACAACAAAATAATTCTCACATAAGAGAAGAGTTATGCCATCGTTTGATATAGTCTCTGAAGTAGATAAACAAGAAATTAGAAATGCAATTGACCAAGCTAACAAAGAGGTCGGGGCTCGATTTGATTTCAAGGGAACAGATGCAAGGATCGAACAAGTTGATTTTTTATTGACAGTATTTGCAGATGATGAATTTAAGCTGGAGCAGGTGCTAGATATTCTGAGAGCAAAATTGACCAAACGAGGTATCGATGTGAGATGTCTGGAAAAAGGGCAGATCGAGAAAATAAGTGGTAATAAAGTCAAGCAATTGATTACAGTTAAAATTGGGCTTGATGCAGAACTAGCCAAAAGAATTGTGCGCAATATCAAAGACAGTAAGCTTAAGGTTCAAACAAGTATTCAAGGAGATGTAGTGCGTGTAATGGGAGCCAAGAGAGATGTACTACAAGACGCCATACATTTGGTAAAAAAGCAGATAGATGACTTTCCAATGCAGTTCCAGAATTTCAGGGATTGAGTGGCAGGTTTTTATAGAAGATATGGTTTGAAAAGATGGATCTGAAATTCTGACCTATTTCAAAATGGAACTCACCGACGATGTTTGTCTTGACACATAGTGATAAACACCATAGAATCCGCTCTCTTTTTTGCCGCATCTTCATTTTAATTTTAAAGTGTTAAGTAGTTAAATTGTCTTCGGTAAATAAAATACAAAATCAGCAAATATAGGGATGGTTGAAAGAGCCGTCACAGTTTTTTAGGATATAGAAATGCCGACAATAAGTCAGTTAGTTCGAAAGCCACGCACAGCTAAAAAAGTTAAAAGTAATGTTCCTGCGCTAGAAAATAGTCCGCAAAAAAGAGGAGTATGTACTAGGGTATATACAACCACGCCGAAAAAGCCAAATTCAGCTTTACGGAAAGTTGCAAGGGTACGTTTAACGAATGGATTTGAGGTTTCAAGTTATATCGGCGGTGAAGGACATAATCTTCAAGAACACTCTGTTGTGCTGATACGCGGGGGACGTGTAAAAGACTTGCCAGGCGTACGCTACCATACAGTCAGGGGCAGTTTAGATACAGCTGGGGTGAAAGATCGCAAGCAAGGGCGTTCAAAATATGGTTCAAAGAAACCCAAAACCGCCTAGAATTTAAAAATTAATTTTCATTTCTGATATTGGAAAAATATCAAAAAAATGAGGAAACAAAATGCCAAGACGTAGAGAAGTACCAAAAAGAGAAATATTGCCAGATCCTAAATATCATAATGTTGAATTGGCTAAGTTTGTTAATGTGCTTATGACCCGCGGTAAAAAATCAGTGGCGGAAAGAATTATTTATGGTGCTTTAGACCATATCGAGAAAAAAAGCGGCAGTGATCCATTGGAAGTATTCACACAAGCATTAACTAATGTTCGTCCGTTGGTGGAAGTTAAAAGTCGTAGAGTAGGTGGGGCTAATTATCAAGTGCCCGTGGAAGTGCGATCAGTGCGTCGAAACGCTTTAGCTATGAGATGGCTACGTGATGCAGCTAGGAAAAGAAGTGAAAAATCGATGGACGCAAGATTGGCTGGAGAATTGGCTGAGGCAGCAGAAGGGCGAGGTGGGGCAGTGAAAAAACGTGAAGAAGTACATAGGATGGCAGAATCTAACAAAGCATTTTCTCACTTCCGTTTTTAATACGATTTAATTCAAGTAAATATTAATCGCAAGTTAAATAAACCTAGGGCATTAAAACTGTGGCACGAAAAACACCCATAGAGCGTTATAGAAACATAGGTATCATGGCTCATATAGATGCAGGTAAAACTACCACAACAGAGCGTGTGTTATTTTATACTGGTGTATCGCATAAAATCGGAGAAGTTCATGATGGTGCAGCCACCATGGATTGGATGGAGCAAGAGCAGGAAAGAGGTATAACAATTACTTCCGCTGCTACAACGTGTTTCTGGAAAGGCATGGCGGGCAATTATCCAGAGCATCGGATTAATATCATAGACACTCCGGGGCACGTAGATTTTACTATTGAGGTTGAGCGATCACTGCGTGTGTTAGACGGGGCATGTACAGTATTTTGCGCTGTAGGTGGTGTGCAACCTCAGACCGAAACAGTATGGAGGCAGGCAAATAAATACAGAGTTCCAAGATTAGCATTTGTAAATAAAATGGACAGATCCGGGGCTAATTTTATGCGCGTGTATGAGCAGATCAAAAGTCGACTAAAAGCAGTGCCAGTGCCAGTTCAATTGCCGATAGGTGCAGAAGATAAATTTGAGGGCGTGATTGATCTTGTGAAAATGAAGGCTATTTACTGGGATGATGAAAGTAAAGGAATAAAATTTGAAGAGCGTGAGATACCTTCTGAATTGAAAGCAGATGCACAAGCTTGGCGTGAAAAAATGCTAGAAACAGCCGCTGAAGCAAATGAAGATCTTATGAATAAATATCTCGAGAACGGAGATTTGGAGCAAAAAGATATAAAAGTAGGTCTACGCACCCGCACAATAAATAATGAAATAGTTCCCATGCTTTGTGGAACAGCCTTTAAGAATAAGGGCGTGCAGGCAATGCTAGATGCAGTAATTGACTATATGCCATCACCCGTTGACATTTTGGCTATTGAAGGGGAAAAGGAGAATGGAGAGCCTGACAAAAGGATTGCGGATGATAATGAGCCTTTTTCAGCGTTGGCATTTAAAGTTGCAACAGATCCATATGTAGGGCAATTGATATTCTTCAGGGTATATTCTGGTGTCGTATCGTCGGGGGATTCAATCTACAATCCTGTCAAAGGAAGAAAAGAAAGACTTGGACGAATTTTGCAGATGCATGCAAATCAGCGAGAAGAGATTAAGGAAGTAAGAGCTGGTGATATAGCTGCTGCAGTGGGATTAAAAGAAGTTGTCACTGGAGATACTCTGTGTGATCCACAAAAAATTATCACTCTAGAAAGAATGGATTTTCCAGAGCCAGTGATACATGTTGCGGTAGAGCCAAAAACAAAAATAGACCAAGAGAAAATGGGAATCGCGCTGAATAGGCTTGCGCAAGAAGATCCATCTTTTAGGGTTCGTACGGATGAAGAGTCTGGGCAAACGATAATTTCAGGAATGGGTGAATTGCATTTGGAAATTATAGTTGATCGAATGAAACGAGAATTCGGTGTTGAAGCTAATGTTGGTGCACCGCAAGTTGCTTATCGTGAAGCAATTAGAAAACAGATTGAAATTGAAGGTAAATTTGTAAAACAATCGGGTGGTCGTGGTCAGTATGGGCATGTTTGGCTTAGAATGGAGCCTAATGAAACAGGGAAAGGCTTTGAGTTTATAGATGAAATAAAGGGTGGGGCCGTACCGAGAGAATATATACCAGCTGTAGAAAAAGGACTTCGAGAGACATTGCCAAGTGGCGTTTTGGCTGGATATCCAGTTGTAGATGTAAAAGTGGCTCTGTTTGATGGTTCATATCATGATGTGGACTCCAATGAAAACGCATTTAAGATGGCTGCATCGATTGCATTTAAAGATGGAATGCGTAAAGCAAATCCGGTTTTATTAGAACCAATGATGGCTGTTGAAGTAGAAACACCGGAAGATTTCATGGGAAATGTGGTTGGAGATTTGTCTTCAAGGCGTGGCATGATCCAGGGTATGGAAGATGTTCCTGGATTAAAAGTAATTCGAGCAGAGGTCCCGTTGGCAGAAATGTTTGGATATTCTACTGCACTGAGGTCAGCTACTCAGGGTAGGGCTACATATTCTATGGAGTTTAAGCATTACTCAGAAGCTCCAAAAAATGTAGCAGAAGCGATAATAAACAAGAAATAATTGAATTACATAGAGTGTAGAGGGATGGATCATGGCAAAAAGTAAATTTGAGCGGTCGAAGCCACACGTAAATGTT
>CADEDO010000049.1:19500-22265 GCA_902826115.1 uncultured Nitrosomonas sp. | reverse complement strand
GCCGAATTATCTTCGCTTTGTGCGTGGCGTTATAGATTCAAACAACTTGCCTTTAAATGTTTCGCGCGAAATACTTCAAGAATCTAAAGATATTGATACGATCAGAGCTGGAGTCGTTAAGAAGATTCTTTCATTAATTGAAGATTTATCCAAAGACGAAGATGATGAGGGTAAAGAAAAATTTAGAACTTTCTATCGTGAGTTTGGGCAAGTTCTAAAAGAAGGCGTTGGAGAAGATTTCACCAATCGAGAGCGCATTGCGAAGCTGTTACGATTTGTCACTACTCTGAGTGATACTGATGAGCCGCTTGTTTCATTAGAAACCTATGTACAACGCATGAAAGAAGGGCAGGAAAAGATCTACTACGTAACGGCGGATAGCCTTAAAGCGGCGAAGAATAGTCCCCACCTAGAGGTTTTTCGTAAAAAAGGGATAGAAGTTCTTTTATTGTCAGATCGAGTCGATGAATGGCTTGTAAGTAATCTGTCTGAATTTGATGGAAAATTATTGCAATCTGTTGCTAAAGGTGGATTAGATCTGGGTAACCTTGAAGATGAAACTGAAAAAGAACAACGTGAGAAAGAATCAAATGAGTATCAAGAAATGGTGAGAAAAATGAAAGATGCGCTCGGTGAGCAAGTAAAGGATGTTCGTGTCACCTTTCGTTTAACTGATTCACCCGCTTGTCTTGTTGCAGATACATATGATATGGGCGCTAATTTAGAAAGATTATTAAAATCAGCAGGCCAAAAAGTAGATCATGCCAAACCCATTCTTGAAATTAATCCACACCATCCAATGGTGCAAAGATTAAAAGATGAGGAAGAAAACTTTGATGATTGGAGTCATATATTATTCGATCAAGCTCTGCTTGCTGAAGGCGGTCAATTAGAAGACCCAGCAGCATTTGTAAAGAGACTCAATGATTTGTTATTACTTAAGTCTTGATTTCAGTTGCTCCTATTGATTGTGCTAATACTTTCGATTTGCAACTTATTTTCATTTCGAGTGTCAATTCTTGCTATATAGCAAAAAGCATTAATTAATTCTCCAAGCTAATATTTTTTAAATAGTGGATAAATTAGAGAATAATCTGATGGATGATTCTATCAAAGTTTATCAAGCGAAGCTTGTCGCGCCATTTGCTGTTTTAGGTATCAGGACCGAGGAAGAATGGCTTACTAACATTGATTATTTGCCAATTAATACGCAACCTTTGGCACCGAAGAACGCTCTGGCTAAAGAAGTATGTAAGCAATTGCAAGCCTATTTGATTGATGCAAGCTTTACATTTGATCTGTGTCTGCATATTGGAGGCACAATGCACCAGCAACGTGTGTGGCAAGCCATACAAGCTATTCCAAGTGGGAAAACGAATAGCTATGCTGATATTGCAGTACAGCTACATTCTGCACCTAGAGCGGTTGGAAGAGCTTGTGGCGCAAATAGAATTCCCATAGTAATACCATGTCACAGAGTGATTGCTAAGAATGGTGGATTAGGAGGCTTTATGAATGCAAGTGATGGAAATCCCTTAGAAATCAAGCGCTGGTTGCTGCGTCATGAGAGTGCTTGAATTAGACGCAAACTTGCTGGATGAGTTTTCTGACGCTTTATGGTTGGAAGATGGACTATCGCGTAATACATTGGATAGTTATCGCAATGATCTACGGCTTTTTAGTGAATGGTTGAGAAAGCGAAATCAAGATAATAGAGTGCTAACTGAGGCAACACACTCTGATTTACTGGAATTTCTTGCTTCTAGAGTATCTGCCAAGATTAAGGCTAGTACTACCAGCCGAGAGCTTTCCAGTTTGAAGCGCTTCTATCGGTTTTTATTGCGTCAGGGGAAAATTACGACTGATCCTAGTCTTAATATTGAATCTCCAAAGCTAATGCGTAATTTGCCTGAAAGCTTAACAGAAAATGAGGTTGAGCTTTTGTTAAGCGCGCCTGATCTTAAACATCCGCTCGGGATGC
The DNA here is from genome assembly GCA_902826115.1 of uncultured Nitrosomonas sp. Taxonomy (GTDB): domain Bacteria; phylum Pseudomonadota; class Gammaproteobacteria; order Burkholderiales; family Nitrosomonadaceae; genus Nitrosomonas. The sequence goes on along the minus strand of CADEDO010000049.1, from coordinate 20,284 downwards.
GTGATCGCGCGATGCTGGAAGTTTTGTACGCTAGTGGGTTGCGTGTATCTGAATTGATTAATCTAAGGTATTCGCAAGTCAGCATGGATATGGGGGTATTAAGAGTGACGGGTAAGGGGAGAAAAGAACGCCTTGCTCCTCTAGGGGAAGAATCCCTCGATTGGTTGAGTCGTTATACCAAACAAGCTCGCCCTATGCTGTTAGATGGTATTGTTACGGATACTATTTTTGTGACGGCGCGTGGAGCGGCTATGACTCGTCAGGCTTTCTGGTATCTTATTAAACGGTATGCGCAATTGGTTGGGATCGATAAGCAACTATCACCACATACACTGCGGCATGCATTTGCCACTCACCTGTTAAATCACGGTGCAGATTTGCGTGTAGTACAGTTGTTATTAGGCCATGCTGACATATCTACCACTCAAATTTATACGCATATTGCCCGTGAGCGCCTTAAACAACTTCATTCGAAGCATCACCCCAGAGGGTAATGGATTTAATTGCTTGCTAGATATTTTGCTTATTTCTTTGTTACCATTAAATAAATCGATATCGCTCCAAGAGTGGCAAATGTAATCAACGACCAATCAGGAATAGTTAGTGATAACAATTCCCAATCTACACTTGCACAATCTCCATTAGCTTCAAACATTCCGGGCCACCATGCTGCAATTGGTAACGAATTCAGAAAAGCTTCTTCCGGACTAATCCCGCATTCAAAAGACTCCGGATAACGAATCAACCAAGCATGTCTCGCCGCAATAATTGCACCTAACAGTGC
>CADEDO010000049.1:0-19400 GCA_902826115.1 uncultured Nitrosomonas sp. | reverse complement strand
TATTTATCTTTCCAGATCGCAATGGCCAACAAAATCCATGCACTAAGAAATGAAACGCCACCAAATGGTGTGATCATGCCAAGCCCACGCAATCCGGTTAGGCTTAGAACATAAAGACTCAGACTGAATAGAATGATACCAACCATCATCAACCAACCTGAGATCGGAATTAAGCGGGATTTAGGGAAATGCAGAAATAGAACGCCAATGATGAGTAAGCCAAATGCATGATAAAAATGATATTGGATACCGGTTTGATACACCGCGAGCATATCGGTTGAGAGTGTTTTTTTGAGGCCGTGCGCACCAAATGCACCTAGTGCTATGCATAAAAATGCATTCATGGCACCCAATATCAGAAAAGTTTTTGGCATCGACAATATTTCCTTGTTAAATAGCGAGAGAGTGGGAGTAGGATTCAGGTTGTGAATTAAGAATTTTCTGTGTGAGTGACATCAGCCTCACACATTCCGTGTGCAAATTTTACCTGAATTTTATCGCCGACATGGATTTGTTTACTCCCAAGGATTACCTTGCCTTTTGTCGAATAAGTAATGCTGTAGCCACGCTCAAGAACTGATTGAGGATTTAAGTTGGATAATTGAGCTTGCTTATGTTGGAAACGAATGGTTTGAGTTTCGAAATAGCGTGTCCATGCATAGCGAAAACGTAAAGCCAATTCATTTTGTAATTCTGCCATCCGAGTGACATTAGGCTTTGCGGTCGATAAGTGCTGACCGAGCTCGAAAAGCTTCCAATGTTTTTTTTCTATTTGCAGTTCCCAGGTCTTCATGAAACGATCTTGTGTATAGCGTAAATGAGCGAGTTGATGCTCGATCCGATCTCCTGGATAAATCAATCGATGGGTCAAAATGTCCACTTGCTGCATAGCGAATTCGAGACGGCGCAAGGTGGCGCGATACATGCGCTGATGCACTGCATTCAGACGATGCTTGAGTTCCTGATAATCTTTGCAGGCCATTTCAGCAGCACCAGTCGGTGTAGGTGCGCGCGCATCGGCAACAAAATCTGCGATAGTGAAATCTGTTTCATGGCCGATGCCACTAATGATCGGTATGGTGCTGGCAGCAATGGCAAGTGCCACGATCTCTTCGTTAAAGGCCCATAAATCTTCAATACTACCGCCACCTCGGCAAAGGATCAGCACATCACATTCTGCGCGTTGACAGGCTATTTTAATTGCTTCAGCAATACTGCATGCTGCTGTTTTTCCTTGAACCAATGTGGGATAGATAATAATGGGCAGAGAGGGCATGCGACGCCGGAGTGTTGAAATGACATCGCGCAGCGCCGCAGTATCGGGAGATGTGATGATGCCAATTTGCCGGGGAAATAGGGGAAAAGGTTTTTTATTTGCAGGATTAAATAACCCGGCTCGCTCCAATTTATATTTAAGTTGTTCAAATGCCTCGAACAACTGGCCCAGACCCGCTTTGCGCATGGTTTCAATGTTGAGTTGAAAATCACCGCGTGCTTCGTAGAGGGTGACAAGGGCGAGTACTTCTACTTGCATACCATCTTTTGGTTGCCAATTTATATGCTGATTTTTATGATTAAATAAAACACAGCGAACTTGTGCAGTATTGTCTTTCAGTGAAAAATACCAGTGGCCTGATTGATAGCATTTTAAATTGGAGATTTCACCTTTAACCCAAAGCAAAGGAATATTCTGTTCTAGCAGTTGCTTGGTGCTACGATTAAGTTCGCTAACAGTCAGTACTGTATGAAAATTGTTGGGAGTTGGAAGCAGGTTCATTGTGTGATTATTAAATAATCCACATATTTTGTATATATCCTAGTGGGCTACTAAATTTCATGTATAGGTTGCTTAATTGGATTTAATTGATTGTTTATTTGATGGATTGTCTGTTGTCTAATAATTAATCAGGTTGAAAAGATTGTTTAGACTGGGCTACTTAGTATGTCTGTTCGTAATATACTCACAAACTTATCCACAGAAATTGTGGATAAGTGAAAATGGTTTTGTTGCTGAAAATTTGTGATCAAGATACATTACATGCCAAATTGGTCGTGAAGTTATAAAATATGCAAATCAGGTACTATTTTAGGTTGCAAAATAATACCTAGATCTACAGTTATTGAGGAGATTTTCGAGTGCTATCTTTAATTCAAGCAGCTGGCTGGCCGATCTGGCCCATCATTATTGCTTCTGTTGTGGCAATGGGCATTATTGGGGAGCGTATGTGGACGTTGCGTTTGAGTGTCATTTCTCCCAAGGAATTATTGCCTAGGGTATTAAATGAATATAAAAGAAACGGAGCAAACCCTGAAATGATTGCTCGTTTACAAACGCATTCACCACTGGGCAAGATATTGGCCGCAGGGCTTAAAAATGTAAAGAGCACGCGTGAAGTGATGAAAGAATCGATTGAAGAATCGGGCCGTGTCATTGTGCATGATTTGAGTCGTTACCTAACAACGCTGGGAACCATTGCTGCCTTAAGTCCTTTGATGGGTTTGTTTGGTACTTTGGTGGGGATGATCGAGATCTTTGGCTCAAATTCTCCGACTGGCAGCAATCCGGCGCAATTGGCTTACGGGATTTCCGTGGCTTTGTACAATGCGGCATTTGGTATTCTCGTGGCAATTCCAAGTATGATTTTTTATCGTCATTTTCGTGCAAAAGTAGATGATTTCGTTATTGAGATGGAATTGCAGGCACTGAAATTAGTGGATATGGTGCATGGAGAGCGGCAAAGCTAGGCATCAACAGAATTTGAACAAGAACAAGCAATTTGCGTAAATTATCTCGATTTTTCTGTTGGTAAGTAGAAGCGCCTTTTGACTGCTTAGGTGGAGATAATGATGGGCAATCGACAGTCATTAGTAACAGGAGGTGGGGGATTTATCGGATCACATTTAGTCAGGCAATTGCTTGAGAATGATGAGATGGTAAGGGTACTCGAGCTTCCTGATGTGCCTTTACCCGAGAATGTGGAAGTGGTGCGTGGTTCGATTTGTGACGCTCACATAGTGCGTAAGGCATTAAAAGGTGTGCAAAGGCTATATCATCTGGCAGCAAATCCAAATTTATGGGCACAGAGAAAAAGTGACTTTAATCTCGTAAACTTTGAAGGCACTCGTACTATTTTTGCGGAGGCAGCAAAGCAAGATCTTGAAGTTATAGTGTATACTTCCACGGAGTCGATTTTGACCGGAAATGCACGCAGGGACACACTCGTCGATGCGGCAGTGGTGCGAAAGTTGAGTGAAATGCCCGGTCCTTATTGCCGCTCAAAATTTCTTGCTGAGCAAGAAGCTTTTAAAGCCGCCAAAAAGGGATTGCCGGTTGTCATTGTTGCCCCTACATTGCCTATCGGCCCAGGAGATCGCTGGATCACTCCTCCAACGCGAATGATTCTGGATTTTCTGAATGCCAAAACACCCGCTTATCTGGAGTGTGGGTTAAATATGGTGGATGTACGTGATGTAGCGAAAGGACATATCCTTGCAGCAGAACGTGGTCGTATAGGTGAGCGTTATATTCTGGGAAACGAAAATCTGAATCTGAGTGAATTATTGGGCTTTATTGAGGAGATTGCAGGTTTAGCGATGCCAAAGGTGCGTATTCCTTATTGGCTAGCATTGATTTCTGGGGTTTTATCTGAGCTGACGGCTGATTATGTCACTCACCAAGCGCCAAGAGCGCCTCTGACTGGTGTGCGATTGGCGAGATATCCCATGTTTTTCAATAGCGAGAAAGCGATCAATGAACTGGGTTTTCCTCAAAGCTCATTGCGCAAAGCGCTGGTTGATGAGATTGAGTGGTTGTTGAACAATGGTTTGATCGTAAGGCGTTTACCTTTGTTGAAAGAGACTTGAGATTTGAAGATTGATATTTTTTGTGATGAATATGTTTTTCTCGAAATTGATTGTTGTATTAGTTGATGAATAAACACGCTAGATTCTTGAGAAATTCGGATTTGAAAGTAAATCATAACTACCTAATTATTGTCGTATTATTTGTAATTTGTGTAATCCTGCAAGGCTGTGCAACCGCATCAAAGAAGGACGATCCGGATCTAGATCCGGTTGATCCACACGAAAAAGTTAATCGAGCCTCTTATGATTTGACCGATCGTGTTGATCGATTAATATTTGAGCCTGTTGTCAATGTGTATATTGACTATGTGCCCAATGCAGCGCAGAGATCCATTGGAAATTTTTACGATAACTTATCTTATCCCAATGTCGTCTTGAATGACTTCTTGCAAGGAAAAGTCCGGCAGGGTCTGCAAGATAGTCTACGCTTCTTTGTTAATTCATCGGTAGGCTTATTTGGACTTTTTGATATGGCCACTCACATGGGATTGCAAAAGCATGATGAAGATTTTGGACAAACATTGGGCGTATGGGGAGTGAACCCGGGTTCATATTTGTTTATTCCATTCCTGGGTCCGAGTAGTGAGCGCGATGTCTCGGGCATTCCAGTCAGTATTTTTACCAATGTGCTTTTCTATGCAGGTCTCGCCGTGGGCTCATACTTTACGGCTCCCTTAACTATTTTGGGCGCTATCGATAAGCGGGCACGATTATCCGGCCCCATGCGTGTGCGAGATGAAGCTGCATTGGATCCCTATTTGTTTGTACGCGAAGCTTCCTTACAGCAACGTGAATTTCTGATTTATGATGGCAATCCGCCACTCGATCTATATTATGAACCTTTTCAAGACAATCCTTTTGAAAAAGACCCGGTAAAACAGAAGAAAAATCAGGAGTAAAATTTGATGGTAATAACTGATCAGAAGCTATTTGATAACAATAAGGCACGATCAGGCTGGACTGGTATGTACGCTTATACCAATTGGTAAATTTGTAACAGACATAACGCTTAGGAATATATGGACGGTTCTCAAAGAATATCTAATGTATCGCAGCAATCAGGAGATTTTGCTATTAAAGATAATGCCCCTTTAACGGATGCGACAGCTGAATTGAGTCAGGAAAACATCGATGTGAGTGAATTGGAACAGAAATTTACCCAAGCGCGCTCAGCCATGCTGGCTTTGCAGAATCTGGATGGGCACTGGTGTTTTCCACTGGAAGCGGATTGTACGATTCCGGCAGAATATATCTTAATGATGCACTTCATGGATGAAGTGGATGTTGCATTAGAAAACAAAATAGCTCGCTTCCTGCGCGATAAGCAAGATACCAAACATGGCGGATGGCCGTTGTATTACGGTGGTGCATTTGACATCAGCTGTACCATCAAATCGTATTACGCACTGAAATTGGTCGGTGACTCTCCTGATGATCCCCATATGGTGAGTGCACGGACAGCGATACTGGAGCGTGGTGGCGCAGCGAAAGCGAATGTTTTTACACGTATTCTTTTGGCAATGTATGATCAGATTCCGTGGCGCGGAATACCTGTCGTACCTTCCGAGCTGGTGTTGTTGCCCCGCTGGTTTCCTTTTAGCCTCAATAAAGTTTCTTACTGGTCCCGGACGGTCATGGTGCCTTTATCGATTCTGTGTACGCTGAAAGCACGTGCAGTTAATCCGCGTAAAGTGGATATTCGAGAATTGTTTATTGTCGCGCCCGAAGAGGAAAAGAATTATTTTCCACCAGCGGAAACGCCCTTGAAGCGCTTTTTCATGTTTGTTGAACGCATTTTGTCGCGTGTTGAACCATTCGTTCCCAAATCGTTGCGTCATTATGCAATCCGTCGCGCAGAAACCTGGACACTGGAGCGCTTGAATGGGGAATGTGGGATTGGTGCCATTTTTCCAGCCATGGTCAATGCGCATGAAGCTTTGGCCTTGCTAGGGTATGCATATGATCATCCGAGGCGGGTACAGTGCCGTAATGCATTATTAGGTTTGTTGGTCAATGAAGGAGAGCGTATCTGGTGTCAGCCTTGTACGTCACCTGTATGGGACACTGTGTTAACCAGCCTGGCCTTGCAGGAGGACCCAACGACCGATCAGAAGCCTGTTCTGAAAGCATTGGATTGGTTGGTAGAACAACAAATTTTGGATGAGCCAGGCGATTGGCGCGATAACTGTCCGGATTTGCCGGGGGGCGGTTGGGCTTTCCAATATGCGAATCCACATTACCCTGATCTGGATGACACGGCCGCTGTCGCTTGGGCTTTGGACCAGGGCGATCCGCAGCGCTATCAGAGGACTTTGGAGCGTGCTGCAAACTGGCTGGCAGGCATGCAATCGAAAAATGGCGGGTTTGCTGCTTTTGATATCAATAATACGTATCACTATCTGAATGAGATTCCCTTTGCCGATCATGGAGCGTTGATTGATCCTCCTACCAGTGACGTTACGGCGCGTTGTATTGGTTTTCTTGGTAAATATGGAAAACAAGCTCATCAGAATGCGGTTTATCGTGGCGTCAGTTTTTTGTTGCGTGAGCAAGAAGCCAATGGCGCCTGGTTTGGACGCTGGGGAACTAATTATATCTATGGTACCTGGTCAGTATTGGAAGCAATGCAATTAGCCAAGCAAGACATGAAACATACAGCTGTGCGTCGTGCTGTGCAATGGTTGAAATCAGTGCAAAGAGAAGATGGCGGTTGGGGTGAAAGTAACGACTCCTACCTGGATCCTAAATTGGCGGAGCTTGAGACCAGCACCGCATTTCAAACAGCTTGGGCGTTATTGGGATTAATGGCGGCGGGTGAAGTCAAGAGCGAATCGGTGCGCAGAGGAATCAATTACTTGTTAAGTGCCCAGTCGAGCAATCATTTGTGGGAAGAACCTTGGTTTACGGCTCCCGGTTTTCCCCGGGTTTTCTATCTTAGATATCACGGTTATTCAAAATTCTTCCCAATATGGGCATTGGCGCGTTATCGCAGGCTGACGCGGGAGAATGTTGCGTGAGTGTCATTGGCGTTGTGTCAGCCCTTAAGTCTGAGGCCAGTTGTTTGATGAATCTGCGTTTTCCAATCGGCAGAGTAGTCAATATAGGAGCACGTACCCGATTATGCCTTAGTGGCATGGGCGACGCTGCAGCGCAGGTAGCTGCGTTGAGATTGCAGGAGTATGGTGTCAATGCATTGGTAAGCTTTGGCGTCGCTGCTGCGCTCGATAACCGATTGATTCCTGGTGATTTGGTGTTGCCTGAATTGATAGTTGATGGCGACGAGCGCTGGCCTGTAAACTTAGAGTGGCGTAATCAATTGGAGCAATTATTACCCTCTCAGTTGACCATCGTAGGGGGAGTGCTAGCATCGAGCTCAATACCCTTAACTTCCAGGGAAACAAAGCTTGCATTGGGCGAGTTGGCTGGCGCTTGTGCCGCTGATATGGAAAGTGCCGCGATTGCGAGGGTGGCTGCTAATGCCGGTATGCCATTTATTGCCATACGCGCAATTGTTGATCCCATTGATTTTTCACCACCAGAGGCCTTGATGAGCGCTGTTCAGCCGGATGGTGGCGTTGATATGCTGCGTCTAATGGCATTGCTGATGAACCGATCAGTTTCATTCAAGACGTTGATTCACTTGGGCATAGGAATGCATGCGGCGCGTTCTACTTTGTCATGCATCGTTCGAACAGCGGGAGCAGGTTTTGCAAGCGAAGCATTGAATCTGGAGAATCGCGACGAAGAAGAAGGCTAGCAGTCAATCAATCGCCAGCGATTGAAACTGTAAAGCGGCCAGTTGCGCATACAATGGACTGGATATTAATAATTCAGCGTGCGTGCCCAATGCCGTTAATTGCCCATGATCCAGTACGGCGATACGCTGCGCTGATTGTACAGTGGCCAGGCGATGTGCAATCACCAATGTGGTTCGATTCACCATCAATTCCTTCAATGCTTGCTGCACCCAAAATTCGCTTTGTGCATCCAACGCGCTAGTCGCTTCATCCAAAAGCAATATCGGCGCATCGGCCAATAGGCCACGGGCAATGGCTAAACGCTGTTTCTGACCGCCCGATAATCCTAGACCTAAATCTCCCAAGTTGGTTTGATAGCCTTTGGGTAATGCACTGATAAATTCATGTGCGAAGGCTGCGCGCGCAGCCGCTTCAACTTCGGCATCGGATGCCTCTGGGCGGGCATAGCGCAAATTATCGTTGATAGTGCCATAAAATAATGCCGGGTTTTGCGATACCAAAGCAAAGCAGCGGCGCAAAGCAAAAAGATCCAACTGCCGAATATCAATGCCTTCGAGTTTGATGCTGCCGGATTGAAGATCAAAGAAGCGTAATAACAAATCAAATAGCGTTGACTTTCCTGCGCCACTGGGGCCCACCAGTGCCAATGTCTCTCCTGCACGGACGTTCAGGGTTAAATGATCGATGGCGGGCGCATCGGGGCGAGAAGCGTAAGCAAAACACAGTTGCTCAATTTGAATATTTCCCTTTACTGATGGGAATGGCGTGGGCTGTTTGGGTGATTGAATCAGGTTCGGCGCATGCAACAATTCCATTGTGCGCTCAGCAGCCCCGGCAGCGCGCTGCAATTCACCGATCACTTCAGAAATAGAGGCAACCGCAGAGCCCACAATGACGCTATAGAACACAAATGCAGCGAGTTCGCCGCCACTGATGCGGCCTTCAATGACATCAATTCCACCCACCCATAGCATCAGACCGACAGCACCCAATACCAGCACGATGACGATCGTGACGAGTAAGGCACGCTGCTGAGTGCGCTGTTGGGCAACGGCAAAAGCTTCTTCTACCTGGTCGTGAAATTTGCGCTGATCAATGGATTGATGATTGTAGGCTTGCACCGTCTTGATTTGCCCCAGCACTTCACCTACATAAGCACCGACTGCTGCTACTTTATCCTGACTTTGGCGCGATAGCTGACGTACTCGGCGACCATAAATCAGAATGGGAACGACTACCAGAGGCACACAGATCATTACCAGCGCAGTCAGTTTTGCATTCGTGATGAATAGCCAAATAATTCCACCGGTCATCATAATAAAATTACGCAAGGCAAATGATACCGAGGATCCAATCACCGTCTGCAATAGCGTCATATCGGCAGTCAGGCGGGATTGGATTTCCAGGCTACGGTTTTCTTCAAAAAAACCGGGATGCAGGTGGATCAGATGATTGAATACTTTGCTGCGAATGTCTGCAATGACCCGCTCACCCAGCCAGGTAACCCAATAGTAGCGAGTAAATGTTCCTGCAGCCAGCGCGATGACTAGCAGTAAGAATATGAATACATATTGACTCAACAGATCTTTCGATTGAGTGGCAAATCCCTGGTCGATCAGCAGCCGAATACCTTGTCCGATGGATAATGTAATCGCCGCAGTAAACAGCAAAGCCAGCAGACTGTACATGACCTGGCGTTGATAGGGGGCGATAAAATGCGCTGCCATTTTGACCGCTTGCCAGCGGGTGTTCTGTTTTTGAGATTGATCGGTCATGAATCGTCAATAATGTCCAGTGATAAAAAAGGGAGCTATCAGCTCCCTTGTCTTGCTCAGCGATATGCGAAATTTGCCAATTCCGGGTGTTAATCACTCCGTTTGGTTACTTCCAGTAGATGATAACCAAATTGTGTTTTTACCGGGCCTTGTACTTCACCGACGGGCGCGCTGAACACCACGCTATCGAATTCTTTCACCATTTGTCCGCGACCGAATTCTCCCAAGTCACCCCCTTGCTTGCCAGATGGGCATAGAGAATGCTGTTGCGCTAACTCACCGAATTGAGCGCCATTCTCGATTTCAGCTTTCAGGCTATTACACTGTTCCTCGGTTTTGACCAAAATATGACGTGCACTGGCTCGTGCCATAAGACTCTCCTGTATTTTTAATAAAAATTTCTATTACATGGTACATTTAAGCACAAATTGACATGCTTAATAAAGCATCGCGGTATTTTATATGATGTGATCCAGGTAATAGAGGGATTGGTGAATCTAAAAATGATTTCAAATTTAAATGGCGTCAGGTCCTATGCTTGAACTATGCAAGATCAATAAAGCTTACGCCGAAGGGCGAAAAGTGCTGACTAATTTATCGTATACCCTGAGAGCAGGCGAATATGTCGCAATTATGGGCGATTCCGGTGTGGGTAAATCAACTTTGCTCAACTTGATTGCTGGTTTGGATACGCCGGATTCCGGTGAAATTCGCATCAACGGGGTTGCCATTTCATCGTTGGATGATGATGCCTCCACGCAACTGCGGCGCGAACAATTTGGTTTCATCTTTCAAGCATTTCATGTCTTGCCGCATCTCACGGTGAGTCAGAACATTGCACTGCCGCTGCTATTGAATGGAGCCCCGACCGAGCGTGTCGAGCAGATGCTGGCTGAAGTCGGTTTGCGTGATCGTGGACATCATTTTCCACGTCAATTATCCGGTGGAGAATTGCAGCGCGTTGCGATTGCGCGGGCGCTCATTCATCGGCCTAAATTGGTTCTGGCCGATGAACCGACCGGTAATCTCGACCCGGATACCGCCCACGACATTCTCCAGTTAATGCGCGCTGAAATCAAAGCCAATGGAGCATCAGGCATCATTGTGACGCACTCTCATGCGGCGGCTGCGACGGCGGACGCCATTTTGAATTTGACCAAGGATGGCTTGCATCCGGCACATGCTGGGCATAGCCAATGAAATCGGTGTCTTTATCGCGCTGGTTATTATTGGGCGAATGGCGTGCCCATATTTTGCAAGTGATCGTCGCTATCATGGCCATCGCAATCGGCATAGCGTTGGGATACTCGATTCACCTTATCAACACCGCAGCTTTCAATGAGTTTTCAGCAGCCAGCAAAAACCTCTCCGGGCAATCCGATTTGCAGGTGCATGGCAGGTCAGCATTTTTTGATGAGTCACTGTATCCGATGCTCGCCAAGTATGAAGGAGTGGCGCTGGCAAATCCGGTTCTGGAATTGGATGTGGTGATGCCGAATAAGCTACAAAACAGAAATGATCACAAGCTCAAGATCGTGGGACTGGATATGTTTCGTGCCACCCAGATTTCACCTGATTTACTCGGAGTGCCAGTAGAAGGCAAGCGACTGGATGGACTGGCTGACGATGCCATTTTTCTATCGCCGGCAGCGATGGAGTGGTTGCAGGTTGAGCAGGGCGATGTATTGTCATTGAACGCCGGATTGCAAACCATCACTTTGCGTGTGGCTGGCGGACTGGTGCGCGCACGGAGCGGGCAACGCATTGCGGTTATGGATATCGGTGCTGCGCAATGGCGTTTCCAGCAGCTTGGCTTATTGTCGCGTATCGAATTGAAGCTCAAGCATGGTGTCAATCATGCAGCTTTTAAAGCTGAGTTGACGAAACAACTGGGCGATCAGTATTTGGTGGTTGAGGTGACGGATCAGGAAACACGAATTGCCAATATGTCGCGTGCGTATCGAGTCAATCTCAATATGCTGGCGCTGGTGGCGCTGTTTACCGGTGCGTTTTTGGTGTTCTCCACGCAGGCGCTATCCGTCATTCGGCGACGCCAACAGTTTGCCATGCTGCGGGTGTTGGGTTTTACGCGCCGGCAGCTTTTGCGGCAAATTGTCCTGGAAGGCGCGCTTCTGGGCATGATCGGTTCACTGCTGGGCTTGGGTCTTGGGTATGCGATTGCGGCGATGGCCATTCAGTTTCTGGGCGGCGATCTGGGCAGCAATTTTTTTCCGGGGATTAAACCGAGTATTGATTTCAATCCACTGGCTGCGTTGACATTCTTTTTGATTGGACTGGGCGTGACTGTATTGGGAAGCATGGCGCCGGCGTTTGAGGCTGTGCGAGCCAAGCCTGCGCTGGCGCTCAGATCGGGGAGTGAAGATGCCGCCCTATCTAAACTATCGACTCCCTGGTTTGCCATGTTTTGTTTGATGCTGGCCATGTTATTTACTCAGCTTCCTCCCGTCTTTGAATTGCCGATATTTGGCTATTTGGCCATTGCGCTGCTGTTGATCGGCGGCATTGCCTTGATGCCGCGTTTTGCAGCGCGAATCTTTACCAGCTTGCAAAATGTATGGGGCGCACAAGCCGGCGCTATGGTTACATTGGTGCTGGCACGCCTGGCGAATGCGCCTAACCAAGCGGCGATCGCATTGGGTGGCATTCTGGCGAGCTTTAGCTTGATGGTGGCGATGGCGATCATGGTCACGAGTTTTCGTGTGTCAGTGGATGGTTGGCTGACGCATGTACTGCCAGCCGATTTATACGTACGCACGGTGTCTGTCGGAGACCAGGGCGGATTCCAATTGAGCGAGCAAAAGGCTATGGCTGGGTTGTCCGGTTTTGAGCGGGTGGATTTTTTCCGTACCCAGCAATTAAGACTCGATCCCGGTCGACCCGAAATCATGTTGATTGCGCGCCCCATCGACAGTATCGATCCGCGCAACACCTTGCCCATGGTTGATGATGCGATGACGCCTACTGTACTGCCTGAGGGCGTCACGCCCATTTGGGTGTCTGAAGCGATGGTGGATTTGTACGGCTATCGTCCGGGGGAAAAGGTGTCGCTGCCGATTGGCAAGGCTGCAGACACTGTTTTCAATGAGTTTGTGGTTGCCGGCGTGTGGCGCGACTATGGTCGTCAATTTGGCGCGGTACAAATGCAATTAGCCGATTATCAGCGACTAACCGGAGATACGAGTGTCAATAATCTGGCTGTGTGGCTAGGATCTGGGGCGACCTTGGATGCCGCCATGGCTAATTTGCGGCAATTGCCTTTTGGGGACGCATTGGAAATATCAAAATCGCGGGATATGCGCGCACTGAGTCTGGAAATTTTTGATCGCAGTTTTGCGGTGACCTATTTATTGGAAATAGTGGCGGTCGTGATTGGCTTGCTGGGCGTGGGAGCCAGTTTTTCAGCGCAAACGCTGGCGCGCGCCAAAGAGTTCGGTATGCTGCGGCATATTGGCGTCATGCGGCGGCAAGTCCTGGTCATGCTGGCGGCTGAAGGCGGTTTGTTGACGGCAATGGGTATCGTGTTGGGTTTTGTATTGGGATGGGCTATCAGCCTGATTTTGGTATTTATTGTCAATCCACAGTCTTTTCATTGGACGATGCAATTGCATTTGCCGTGGGGTTGGTTGACGATGGTAGCTGTCATCATGCTGGTTTCTGCAGCAATGACGGCACTGATTGCCGGGCGACGGGCAGTTTCCGGTAATGTGATTCGTGCTGTGCGGGAGGATTGGTGATGAACATGAGTAAACGTTGGGGGCAGTATGATTTGCTGTCTTTGATCAGGATGATTATCCTGCTGTTTAGTCTGTTTGCTGCCAATACATTGGCCGAGACTTCCCGGTTGATGCCGGTTGTGCCCGGTCATGCATTGACCTTTCCGCATGATTATGGCGCACATCAGGATTTCCGGATTGAATGGTGGTATATGACGGGTTGGCTGGAAACTGAAGATAAAAAGCCATTGGGCTTTCAGGTGACATTCTTTCGTTACGCCACCGATCAGAATCACGATAATCCGAGCCGTTTCGCTGCGAAATATTTAATCATTGCGCATGTGGCCTTGTCGGATCCTGCAGCGGGCAAATTGATGCATGCAGAAAAAACCGCCCGGGAAGGTTTTGAGCTGGCCTACGCGAAACCCGGCAATACCGATGTGAAACTGGATGAATGGACATTGGTGCGCGAGGAGAATGGGCGCTATCTGGTGGATATGCGCACTGAAGATTTTGGCTTGCAATTAGCGTTGACGCCGACACAGAAAGTGTTGCTACAAGGAGAAAACGGTTTCTCCCGCAAAGGCCTGGAGCCGGAACAAGCCAGTTATTACTACAGCGAGCCTCACTTGAGGGTAACCGGTACTGTCTTGCGACAGAGTAAACCGGTGGCTGTCAGTGGCAGTGCCTGGCTGGATCATGAATGGTCGACCGCATACCTCGACCCCAATGCAGACGGCTGGGATTGGGTGGGTGCCAATCTGGACGATGGCTCCGCGCTGATGGCTTTTCAGATTCGCGGCAAGAAGGGCGGAAAGGTGTGGGCGTATGCTGCGCTTCGTGATCCGTCGGGACAGGTCAAGTTTTTTAGCCCTGAGCAGGTGGAATTTACCCCTACCCGCACCTGGCAGTCGCCGCATACCGAAGCCGTTTATCCGGTCGCCATGCATATCCGTACCGGTGAGATTGAATGGCAACTGACGCCACTGCTGGATGACCAGGAACTGGATTCACGCCAATCAGCCGGAGCGGTTTACTGGGAGGGCGCGGTGACATTGACCAGGGACCGGCAACCTGCGGGGCGCGGTTATCTTGAACTGACCGGTTATGTGAAGCCTTTAGCGCTATGAGTGCAAGGCGCGATAACGTTTTCGCGCTTCTTCTTCCTTGAGCGTATCATTGATTTCACGCATCACGCTGTTTAGATCGACCGGCTTATCGATCTGCTCAAAGTGACCTGTAAGCATGCTTTCTGGAAGCAGTTGGCCGCTTTGGTACAGTGACCATATTTCCATACCGTACTGCGTGGACAGTAATTCCGGCGCAAACTGGCCGAAGTAAACCTTCATATTTTCAACATCCCGTAGCAGCATTTGGCAGGCCTGATTGTTGGCAGAGGCGTCAATCGCTTGTGGCAAATCTATGATGACAGGACCTGTGCTGTCGACCAGCACATTGTATTCGGACAGATCGCCGTGAATGATGCCGGCACAAAGCATGCGTACTATCTGCGTCATTAATAAACGGTGATATTCACGCGCTAGTTCCGCTGTCAGCGCAAGATCGTTGAGTCGTGGAGCTGCATTGCCATCGCTATCGGTCAGCAGCTCCATGAGGAGTACGCCTTCATGGAAATGATACGGCTTGGGCACGCGCACACCAGCCGCTGCGAGCCGGAACAAAGCATCGACCTCAGCGTTTTGCCAAGCTTCTTCCTGTGCTTTGCGTCCATATCGAGTACCTTTTTCCATGGCTCTGGCACGACGGCTATTTTTTACCTTGCGACCTTCAGTGTAATCGGTGCTTTGGCGAAAACTGCGCTTGTTGGCTTCTTTGTATACCTTGGCGCAACGGATTTCTGTGCCGCAGCGAACCACATAAACCGATGCTTCTTTGCCACTCATCAATTGTCGAATGACTTCATCGACGAAGCCATCCTGGATCAGTGGTTCCATTCTTTTGGGAGTTTTCATCGGGCTAATACTACGCTTATATTGAGGGGTTCATCTAAAAATAACTCATATTTTACATGTAGCATGGTTCTTGAAATGACTGCATCGATTATATCCATCCCTGTGTTTTTTGTAATATTCTTGACTAATAATAATTTGTGAAGAGAGGGATTGACTCGTGTTTCCTGTATGATATCGACAGCAAACAACATTCGATCATGCTTGATTCGATCGAATTGATAAAAGCATCAAATAGTGGCAACCCGGTTAAAATGTTCGAGTCAAATTTTGAAAAAGGAGAATGAGATGAACGAAAAAACAGTAAAAGAACAATTGCAAACCGAATTGGCAAACCTGCAATCGATCGTCGATGAGGTCAAATTGCAGATGCATCTGGGTGCGAAAGAGGTGCAGGATAATCTTCAGCCTCACCTTGAGGAGCTCGAGCATGAATTAAGGCAAGCCAAGGAAAAATGGGAACAGTTTGAAAGCAGCTCAGAAAGTGCATGGGAAGAGATTCAAACCGGTTTTAGTAAATCTTTGAAATCCATGCAGCAAGCCTTTGAGAAAGCGAAAAAACATTTTCCGGATCAAGATAAGTAACCTGCTTTGTCTATGAAAATCTGTTGACGTCTTGTTTGTCCTGCTGGAGCAAAAATAGTGGATGAATGCTATTTGTTACCATTCTTAAATGGGCTCAAGGCGTCAAGGAAGGCTTTTTTGCAGCAAGGTTTCGACCTAACAATCAATTGGTAGTGTCCAGTTAGGAAAGCGCTGATTAATTGACTGCACGAGCGAATTGCTTCGTTGCGCGGTACTCACTTCCTCGCCTATCAGATTGATATGTCTCGGTTGTTGCGTTCCGTGCGCCTCGCCCTTCATCACGTTCGTTGAATTAATCAGTGCTTCCTTAGGTGTTTTCTATCCTGGATGCAATGAGTTTGCATCTAGTGCATGTCGAAGTTCCATACTCTGAAACACAGAGGTTGAGTGTAGATGGAATAGGGTATTCAGGAACAAACTCTAGTATGCTTGCGTAATCTAAAGTTATTGCCATTTACAGACGTGCGAGTCACTTATTTATCCTTAGGCAATCCTTTTCGTTATTTATTTTAAAGAAGAAATGATGCGTTTATATTCGAGTTTTTTACAATCCGCAGTGCTTGTTAGCGCAGCATTTGTCATTGTCGGCTGTTCAATTTCATATAGTTCAAAAAGCATTTCGGATTCGACCAGCTCTATTGTCAGCAGCCCATCGTCAGTATCCGGAAAGAGCAAGCATTACCAAAATGAAGTGGCGGATTATACGATGGCGTATGTTAAATCCTCTCAGCCGAACGCAAATTATTCGACCTTTCTTAAAGGGTTGAGTGAAGTGGCTGCAAAAGAGGGGGTCACTCACTGGGAGCAAGATTCATTGACTTATATCGGCATCGGAAAAGGTTTGAAGAAAGCGAGGGCGGAAGGTATCGCCTATGAAACTTACAAAAAGAATTTTGCCCAGGGCGATGACACAAGAATGGAAGAAATCCAGATTGGATATGAATCTGAGGATTAGCGTTTATGATTAACGCGGCACTGCTTGTTAAGAAGATTCAATTATTTGCAAATTGACAGTGTGGTTTAGTGACAAGCCTGTGTCGTTTCATATTGCACTTGTAGCGATATGTTTATGTTCAACCCTGGCCTCCGCAGCATCGTTTGAATACCTGTATGTGGAGGCCAATGAGGGTAATTCCAGCGGCGGGCATAGCGCCCTTCAATTGGGTGATGAAATATTTCACTACCAGCATCATGATTCCGGATTCATTCGTCTGTTGAAGGAAAATAGACAGGATTTTCATTTTCAGTATCGTTTTTTGCAGAACCGGCGCATTCATTTGAGTCAGGTTGAAGTGTCTGAGGACACTTTACGGCGACTTAGAGATCATTTTAAGCTGCAGTTCTTGGCACAGGATCAACAGTTCAAACAACTGCATCAATTGCAGAAAGATCGCGCTCTGCTGCGTTGGTTGTTAAACAGGCAGGATACTGTTGTAGGCACTGATTTTGCATCCATTCTGCGATTAAACGCGGTCGGGCTTTTTTATGCTGAAGGGGAATTGGATCTTCAGCAAAAGGGCGAATATATCGGGATGGTCAATGTCAAGCCATCTCAATCGTCTTTCCTGCTTGGAATGTTGCGAAGAAAGATCGAGCAGTATTATGGTCAGAATTATCTCTCACGGCGTAGTGAGCAAATCACCAAGCAAATCAAGTTATTAACCCCGAGTGATTGGCCTTTGGGACAATCGATGCTAGCGATCGATCAATTTCCTCCTGCCATTGATTCTTTTGCAGAGCGCTATACCGATCATTTGAGTGGATTAGTCGCCATCAAAGTATTGATGGAAGAGCGGATGCTGCGCCCGGATGCTTTCCTGCTAACGCTGGAAGCAGTGACTCCGGAGGAGAAGGAAGCATTGGAAAGATTGCGAGATCAGTTGATGCTGAGTCTGGTCAAGTCGATTCATTCCAGGCGGCCTGATTGGGGATATGCTGTTCTAGTGAATATCGCCCGCCTGGCGGCGATTGATATGACATTGCAGTTGGATCAATGGGTGTTTGTTGACGATTTTGGCATGGATAGCGAATGGATCAGCGCTGATGAATTGGCTCAATATGCGGAGCCTATGCAAATCCAGATTGACGATGCACTGTCTAATTGGACGCAGATGCGAGAAGTCTTGCTAAATCCTGGCGATCTTACGGAAGCCACCTATAGCAAGCTCGAAATGTCCGCGAACCGATATTTCGAATTGCTCAAGGGGGCATGGCAACCCGCTATTCGGATTGTCGGTGAAAAAGCGCTGCCCACCAAGAGTATTGTTGTGCCGGACTGGGTGGTTCCCGAATTGACCCAGCAACAATTAACATTGGCTTTAAGTGCACTGAATAGTTATGAAGCCAAATTCCGTCAGGAATTGGCAGGCTATTACCGGTACGACCTAATTACTCGTAATTGCGTCACTGAATTGTTTAGAACCATCGATCGAGCTTTGTTGCCGCTTAGTCAAGCTGATGTTGATCCATCGAAACAGGCCAAGTACAGCATGGAAGAATCGATAAAACGCCTGGGCGGTCACATTTCTGCCGCTTATAACTTCATTCCTTTTGTCTCGTTTCAAGCGGTGCAAGCACAATATCGGGTGATGACCAATGATATTCTGGATTCCTATCGTGATCAGCAATTAAAAAAGCTGTTCGTTCAGAGTGATCGATTGACGGTTAGCTTACGTGAATCCAATACGTTGTCCAGTACTCTGTATAGCTATCATCCGGAAGATGCTTTTTTTATTTTCTTTACGGATGGCAATGCGGTATTGAGACCCATTGCGGGACTATTCAATACCACCGCAGGCATAGGTCAGAGTGTGCTGGGTCTGTTAACTTGGCCGCTTGATGACGGGAAGAACTTCAAATCCGGAGCGACGGGAATTTTAATGAGTGTGCCGGAATTATTGTTTTTTAATATACGAAAAGGAAGTTACAAATACTTGTCTTATAACCAGTTTGTAAAAGATGATGCAGCAAAATATTGATGTGTTATTTTGTGTAGCACCCTAAACACTCTCAATGGATTGACAGATTTGCATTGACTGAAAACTCATCCGTATGTGAAAGAGATCACCAAAGAAGTAAATTTTCCTTGGTGGTCTCTACATGTTGAAACGAGTGATGCGATGCTAAGGCAGGTTTATTGTGCTAAGAACTGATCTTCCTTTTTTTCTGCATTTTCTGCTGCTTTTTCAGCATTTCCGTCTTCGGCTAATTTACTGCCGATATAGCTGCCGGCTGCGGCTCCCACTAAAGCAGGCATAGCCGATTGGAGCAGTGATGGATTCTTTGCTGGCGCGGCAGCTGCATTCGAGTTGGCTGCTGGTGCTGCCGCAGGTGCAGCTTGATTCGGTGCGGCTGTTTTCTTTTGCTGTGCAGGAGCAGATTTAGAGCCGAATGAACCTTTTGAAGCGCTGCTCTTGCCGCCTTTTGCGTAAACGGCGTTGCTTGCAAATATCATTGAAACCAAAACAGCAAAAAGTATTTTTCTCATGTCTATTAAACCTATATAAATTAATCTTAAATTAAAGTGATAGAATCGTTTTTATTCTTGGCAATGCTTTAATTCCTTTACATGACAAAGCCTTATAATCGTAAAGTGCATTGCTATCATTATTTTAGCACTCAATCTCAACGAAATAGTGTTTACTTTACTTGGCGCGATTGATTGATGTTTTCATTTCTACAAAAGCTAAGCCGTAATGCGTGCGGCAATTTTGG